>NZ_JBITVX010000006.1:0-291527 GCF_044543345.1 Pseudomonas sp. NPDC077451
AAGCTGCTGCACATCGCCTATGGGGTACTTAAATCGGGCCAGCGTTTCGACCCTCAACTGGCCCTTGCGCGCTAATGGGGAAGACGGTATCTACATTCAGCATTCAGCATTCAGCATTCAGCATTCAGCATTCAGCATTCAGCTTAGAGCTGCCTGACCTTCAATGAACGCCCCTTGATCTTGCCGGAGTTCAGGCGATTCATTGCCTGCTTGGCCAGGTCGCGCTCGACCGCGACAAACGCCTGAAAGTCGAAGATCGCGATCTTGCCCACCTGCTTGCCCGGAATTCCCGCATCGCCTGTCAGTGCGCCGAGGATGTCGCCAGGTCGCAGCTTGTCCTTGCGGCCTGCGCCAATGCAGAGCGTAACCATTGGCGGCTGCAGCGGCTCGCCAGGCTGAGGCTTCAGGTTACCCAACGGCTGCCAGTTGAGTGGCGCCTTCTGGCGTTCCTCGATGGCGCGCGCGCGATGGGCTTCGGACGGTGCAACCAGGCTGATGGCAATGCCCTTCTTGCCGGCGCGCCCGGTGCGACCCACGCGGTGGATGTGAATCTCCGAATCGCGCGCCAGTTCGACGTTGATCACCATGTCCAGCGCATCGATATCCAGACCGCGTGCCGCCACATCAGTCGCCACCAGCACGGACAGGCTGCGGTTGGAGAACATCGCCAGCACCTGATCGCGATCACGTTGCTCCAGATCGCCATTTAGAGCCATTGCCGAAATGCCCTTGGCGCTGAGCTGGTCGACCAGCTCCTGGCACTGTTGTTTGGTGAAGCAGAATGCCACGCAGGTCTCTGGCCGGAAGCTGGCGAGGATGCGCTCCACTGCATTCATACGGTCATCGGGGTCGATCTCGTAGAAACGCTGCTCGATCTGGGAGTCGTCGTGCAACGCCTCGGCCTTGACCTGCTGCGGGTCGCGCATGAAGGTCGCGGACAGCTGCTTGATGCTGGCCGGGTAAGTAGCGGAGAACAACAGTGTCTGACGCTTGCTCGGCGTCTGCCCGATGATCTCGGCGATGGCGTCGTAGAAACCCATGTCGAGCATGCGGTCGGCTTCGTCCAGAACCAGCGTGTTGAGGCCGTCGAGCTTGAGCGAACCCTTCTTCAGATGTTCCTGAATGCGTCCCGGAGTGCCGACGATGACGTGCGCGCCGTGCTCCAGCGAGCCGATCTGCGGGCCGATGGAAACCCCGCCGCAGAGGGTCAGGATCTTGATGTTGTCTGCCGAGCGCGCCAGCCGGCGCAGTTCCTTGGCGACCTGATCGGCCAGCTCGCGGGTCGGGCAAAGCACCAGCGCCTGACAGCCAAAATAGCGCGGGTTGATTGGCTCCAGCAGGGCAATACCGAAAGCGGCGGTCTTGCCGCTACCGGTCTTCGCCTGCGCGATAAGGTCCATACCTTTAAGCATGACCGGCAGGCTTTGCGCCTGAATCGGCGTCATTTCGGCATAGCCGAGGGCGTCGAGGTTGGCCAGCGTTGCAGGGCTGAGAGGCAAGGTGGCGAAGGCTGAACTGGGCACGGTATTGATCTGCTAGAAAAAGTGAGGCGCAGTCTAACAGGCGGCCCGCGTCCACGCGTGCTGCCGATGGCCCGGCACAACGGGCGGAACGGATCGCGGCGACAGCCGGTCCCACTGAAGTCAATACAGAGTCAGGAGGCCGTTTTGTCCCGTTTGTTGTTGCTATTGAGCGCTTTAACCCTTCCCGCCGTTGCCGCTGAGCCAACCCTGTTCGGCCGCTATGAGCAGATCAAGATCGAAGACCTCGGCAAGACCCTCAAGGCGAAGATGGACACCGGCGCTATGACAGCCTCGCTGTCGGCGCGCGATATCGAACGCTTCGAACGAGATGGTGAAGACTGGGTGAGATTCCGCCTGGCAGTCGAGGGCGCTGACGACACGCTATATGAGCATCGGCTGGCGCGAATCGCCGAAATCAAGACCCGCAAAGAAGAGGCGGTCGACCCGGACGACGACACCGATGTGGAGCGTGGGCCGGATGTAGCCGAGCGGCCGGTTGTCGAGATGCAGTTATGCATCGGTGACCAGCTACGCGAAACCGAGGTCAACCTGACCGACCGTAGCCACTTCCGCTATCCGCTGTTGATAGGTGCGACGGCGATTCGCGACCTGGAGGCGGCAATCGACCCTGCCCAGAAATATACGGCTGGGCGTCCCACCTGCTAGTTCGGCTCGCTTCCTGCGAGCCAAGCGGGCGCGGATGGTAATAGCCTCCCGCGCCCGACGCACCCATTTAACCCCTATGGTTTGTCGCAATCAGAATCGCACTTAGCGATGCGTATTAACGACTATTACCGTCGACGAACCTGACTCGGCTGTAATCTAATCATAATCTTCAGGTGTTATTTAGTTCGCGCATCTTATTGCTGCTCTGATCTTCGTGCCCTCCTATGCGAAAGATAAATATGGGTCGTTTTGCGCCTTTATTATTTCGGGTATTTGTTTAGTAGCTAGTATTCGAGGATTAGAAAACGTTAGTTCAACGCTTGTTTTGTTTCGTGACCGCTGAGTCAGGGAATAATGATCCTCTGCGCGCGGCAAGCGGCTCGAAAGATTGGGTTCCATTTCGCTGAGGTGCTGGCAGAAGCGCTCAGTGTATGGCTTGAGGGTCGCGTGTCTTCAGGCACTACTAGTGCGCTGGCATATGGCCTGCGGGGAGCATATGGGCCGGTCAGGCGAAGGTTGGGGGTGTCGTTTTAGCGCTCGTTCTAGAGCCCGTCAGACTAAAGTCGGGGCTATCTTTCCACGACACATCCTTGCTAAATTCACGATGTGGTTCCCTTCACCCGTAATAAAAATAAGACGGAGAACGTCATGGCCGACGACGACGACAAAAAAAATGCTGATGCGTACTGGAAGGCGAATGTTCGCCTCATAACATGGAGCTTGGTAGTTTGGGCTCTTGTCTCATATGGTTTCGCCATTCTTCTGCGCCCTTTGCTGGCGGGTATCCCGGTCGGGGGAACTGACCTGGGGTTCTGGTTCGCTCAACAGGGTTCCATCATTACGTTCATTTTGATCATCTTCCACTACGCGTGGCGGCTGAACAAACTGGACAAGGAATTCGGGGTTGAGGAGTAACTAGAATGAGCCAATATTGGATCAACATGTCGTTCGTGGGCGCGTCCTTCCTGCTTTATATCGGGATCGCGATCTGGGCCCGCGCCGGTTCGACCAAAGAATTCTATGTCGCTGGTGGTGGTGTTCACCCGGTAACCAACGGCATGGCAACGGCAGCAGACTGGATGTCTGCAGCTTCCTTCATTTCCATGGCCGGTCTGATCGCTTCCGGCGGTTATGCCACCTCGGCTTACCTGATGGGCTGGACCGGTGGCTACGTGCTGCTGGCCATGCTGCTGGCGCCTTACCTGCGCAAGTTCGGCAAGTTCACGGTTCCGGATTTCATCGGTGACCGTTTCTACAGCCGTGGCGCGCGCTTGGTAGCGGTGGTCTGCCTTATCCTGATCTCCGTGACCTACGTAATCGGCCAGATGGCTGGTGCGGGCGTGGCGTTCTCTCGCTTCCTCGAAGTGAGCAACTCCACCGGTATCTGGATCGCAGCCGTGATCGTGTTCGCCTACGCGGTATTCGGCGGCATGAAGGGCATCACCTACACCCAGGTGGCGCAGTACGTGGTTCTGATCATTGCCTACACTATTCCGGCCGTGTTCATTGCCATGCAGCTGACGGGCAACCCGATCCCGATGTTCGGCATGTTCAGCACCCATACCGAATCCGGTATGCCGCTGCTCGAAAAACTGAACCAGGTGGTCACTGACCTTGGCTTCGCCGCTTACACCGCGGACGTCGACAACAAGCTGAACATGTTCCTGTTCACCTTGTCGCTGATGATCGGTACTGCTGGTCTGCCACACGTCATCATCCGCTTCTTCACCGTACCGAAGGTGGCTGACGCCCGTTGGTCCGCTGGCTGGACGCTGATCTTCATCGCTCTGTTGTACCTCACCGCGCCGGCTGTTGCCTCCATGGCACGCCTGAACCTGGTACAGACCATCTATCCGGAAGGTCCACAGGCCGAAGCGATCCGCTACGAAGATCGTCCAGAGTGGATCCAGACCTGGGAAACGACTGGTCTGATCGCATGGGAAGACAAGAACGCCGACGGTCGTGTGCAGATGTACAACGACACTAACGCCGCCTTTACTCCGACCGCTACAGAGCGTGGCTGGAATGGCAACGAGCTGACCGTGAACAACGACATCATTGTTCTGGCCAACCCGGAAATCGCCAACCTGCCGAGCTGGGTCATTGGTCTGATCGCTGCGGGCGCCATTGCCGCTGCACTTTCCACTGCTGCGGGCCTGCTGCTGGCGATCTCCTCTGCCATCAGTCATGACCTGATCAAGACATTGATCAATCCAAAGATCAGTGAGAAGAACGAAATGCTGGCCGCCCGTCTAGCCATGACCGCAGCGATTCTGCTGGCGACTTGGCTGGGTCTGAATCCTCCGGGCTTTGCAGCTCAGGTCGTCGCCTTGGCGTTCGGTCTTGCGGCAGCGAGTCTGTTCCCGGCGCTGATGATGGGCATCTTCTCCAAGCGTGTGAACAGCAAGGGCGCTGTCGCAGGAATGCTGGTTGGTGTAATTTCCACCGCCGTGTACATCTTCCTGTACCTGGGCTGGTTCTTCATTCCTGGCACTGCAAGCATCCCCAACACGCCTGATCAGTGGTGGATGGGCATCTCGCCGCAGGCCTTCGGTGCGGTAGGTGCGATGCTGAACTTCGCTGTTGCCTACGCTGTGTCGATGGCTACCGAGGCTCCGCCGCAGGAGATTCAGGATCTGGTCGAGAGCGTTCGTACTCCTAAGGGTGCTGGCGTTGCGCTTGATCACTAACTGATAATGCAGCCGGACGTCAGACCTGTTCTGACACAAGGTTGAGGTAGAAGTCGGGCTTCCATATGGAAGCCCGATTTTTTTAGGGGAGTTTTTATATGTTCTGGCATCTAATCGCGGCAATCGTCGCTGGTGTAGCGGGTGCAGGCATCGGGCTGCTGCTGCGCTCACTGACGCGCAAGCGAGTGCCGAAATGGATCATTCCTGTCTGTGCAGGTCTGGGAATGCTGAGTTACACCATCCATTACGAATACACCTGGTTCGAAACCAAACAGGCCCGCTTACCGGAAGGGACCGTGGTTGTTTCGAGCGAAGAGGGAGAAATGTTGTGGCGCCCATGGACCATGATGTACCCCATGCCCTTGAGCTACACGGTGCTCGATCAGGCAAACGCGCAGATCCAGGATACGAATCAGGGCCGCATCGCCCGCTTTGTCCTGTATCGCTTCGATAAGCAGCATCTAACTTCCACCGTCGTCAGTGGGCGTTATCAGCTGATTTGCGCGGAAAAGGCCATGTTCAGGCTGAACGAGGCGGGTCAGGCCAAAGCCGAAACCTTGACCGAGTTGGACGCCGATTCGCCACTATTCCAGCGCATCTGCGGCGCCGACTCGCGCTGAGCTCCGGGCGGCGGATGAACTTGTTTAGCACACCGCTGCGCCCGCTGATGGGTACGCAGCACTGCGTTTGAGGCGACGCCTGGCCAGGGAGGCCGGGCGGCAGGCCGAAGCGTTGATATGTCAGTCTTTGATCTTGGGCTGCCCAGTCTGGACCGGCATTGTCGTTCGGCGGCGTAGCAGCGGCCATATACCGAGAACTGCCGGTAGGCCAAGGCCGAGCCAGGCAATTCCATCCCACCAGCCATCCCCAAGAAGCGCAGCGAAAAGACCAACGAGGCTGAGCACAGCAATCAGGCCCGGCAGCATGAAGGTCGATTCACGCCAGCTCACGCTGCCACCTCGCGACCTGCCGCCTGCACGCCACGTCGACGAACCCACCATAGATAAAGCCCGCTACCCAGTACGATGATGGTCAGCACATCGAGCACGGCCCACAGAATCTGCATCGGTCGGCCGCCGTAGTCACCGAAGTGCAGTGGTTGTGACAGACCCAGCGCATCCATGTACCAAGGACGCTCGCCTACAGCCGTGACCTCCAGTGTCTGCGCATCGATCAGCACAGGCGTGAACAGGTGCGAGGTTAAATGGCTGCTGCCATTCATGAATACGGTGTAGTGGTGCTCGCTGGAAAAGCGCGTGCCCGGAAAGGCAATGAAGTCCGGCTGCATACCGGGTGCTGCTTGGGTGGCGATGTTCAGAAGGTTGCTTGCCGGGGCGCGCGACGTCAGCGCTGGCGCATCACGGTAGGGCGCGAGCATTGACGCGAGCGAGTCGGCGCGCCAAGCCTCGATCACCAGATCGGCGCAGGCGCTGACCACGCCGGTAATACCCACTACCAGCGCCCAGCTGAGCGTTACCACACCGATCAGGTTGTGCAGATCCAGCCAGCGAGTCCGGTTGGAGCGGCTGTGACGTACCTGAGCGAACTGGAGCCTGCGCATGAAGGGCGCATAAAGCACGACGCCTGAGATGATTGCCACGATAAACAGCAAGCCCATCGAGGCCAGGAACAGCTTGCCGGGTAGCCCTGCAAACATGTCGACATGCATGCGCAGGAAAAACATCATCAGGCCGCCGTTAGCCGCCGGCATTTCGACAGCTTCGCCGGTGCGGGCATCGAGCATGAAGGTGTAGGAAGAGTTGGGTTCGGTGCCGGCTGTTGCAGCGGTGATCGCCACGACCCCGTTAGGCTCGTCCGCTTCCCAGCCAAAATACTGCACCACCTCACCCTCGCGGTGCCGCTCGGCGGCTGTCACCAACTGCTGCAGATCGAGATGCGGCGTATCGGGTGCCATCTCACGCAACTCCGGAGCCTCACCAAGCAGATGTTCCAGTTCGTGATGGAAGATCAACGGCAATCCGGTGACCGCCAGTAAGAGGAGAAACAGCGTGCAGATCAAGCTGGTCCAGGTATGGACGAAGGACCAGCGGCGGATGGTGGTGGCCCGCATCAGAACTCCAGCTGCGCCGACAGCTTGAACGTGCGTGGTGCTCCAAGGTAATGGCTGCTCAGCCAGTATTCCTCGTCGGTCAGGTTGCTCAGGTTGGCGCGCAGGGTCAGGGCACGTTCATCCGCCAAGGCCATGCGATAGCGGCCGCCCAAGTCGAAAGTGGTGAACGAGGGGATGGTGTGGTCGTTGGCCTCGTCGGTGTATTGCTTGCCCGTATAGAAGGCGCCACCGGTGAGCGTCAGGCCGGGTACGCCGAATATCGCGTATTCGCCGTAGAGCTTGGCCAGGTGCCGAGCCACGTCGACCGGGCGGTTGCCGTCGTTGGCAGCATTCGCCGCGCCTTCTACGACCGGATCGAGCAGGGTGACGCCGCCCACCAGTGTCAGTGCTGGGGTAACGTTGCCCGTTACGCTGAACTCCAGGCCCTTGTTGTTCTGCATGCCATCCTGAACGAAGAAGTTGGCTGCATTGGTGTAGGTGTTGGGCTTCTCGATGTCGAACAGCGCAACGGTGTACAGGGCACCGCCGAGCTCGGCTTTCGCACCGATTTCGTACTGCTCGCTGACGATCGGCGCCAGTGCCTGGCCCGCATTGTTCGTGCCGCTCGGCGCGACGCCACCCGTCTGCAGACCTTCGATGTAGGTCACGTACGTAGTCAGCCACTCGACCGGCTTGTAGACGAGCGAGACGTTGGGCGAGGTTTTAGTTTCGCTGTAGTCCTCGATCGCCGGCGGGCTGCCGAACGCTTCGACCCAGACGAAGTTGTCGCTGAAGGTCTTGATACGTGAGTGCGTCACGCCAAGAATTGTCGACCACTGCTCGTTGAAGGTGATGACGTCGCCGATCAGCACGCTGTCGGACTGGCTGCGGCTGGCCAGATGGTAGTCACCATCGCCGAGATCGTAGGCGGGCTTGGCCACCTGCGGCCGCTCGCTGAAGGGCACTTCGGGGGTGACCGATACATATTGTGGGCCCGGGAACGGGATGTAGTCGGTGTTGTAGCGAACCCGTGCAATGTTTCCCTGGTAACCGAAGGTCATCTCATGGCCGATGCCCACGGTGTCGAAAACCGCATCAAGGAAGAGGTTACCGGAGGTCTCTTCGGTTTCCACCGGGGCGAAGGCGTAGAGCGGCTGGACGTACACGCCGGCCGAGTTCACGGTCGGCCCCGTATAGGCGTATTCGGTCGTGTACTGGCTGTAGCCGAGCGCACCGCGCAGGCTGAACACGTCGCTCAGGCGCCACTGGAAGCGGCTGCCGACACGGTCGTGGCGGCTGTCGTTGTAGGCCCATCGTTGGCTATAGAGCTCGTCGTTCTCCAAGTCGTCGGCATCAGGCCGGAATGCTTGGTCGGCGAAGTACCAGTAGCTGGTGAGGCCCCGCGTCTCGCTCTGCTTGTGCGAGGCGTCGAACTGGATAAGCAAGTCGTCGCTGACGTTCCAGTCCAGTGCGACGCTGGCCATGTGACGGCGTTCGACCTGTCCGTCAATGGCGGTTTCACCGTCCTGGGCGAGCAGGTTGACGCGGTAGGCGAAGCGGCCTTCGCCGTCGATCGGCCCGCCGAAGTCGCCGTGCAGGTACTGGTTCTCGCCGCCAGGGGTGCCGTAGGTCACGCTGTTGTAGCGCTCGGCAGTGGGGCGCTTGAGCACATAATTGACCAGTCCGCCGGGGCTGGCCGGACCATAGAGAAAACCGGACAGGCCGCTGAGGATCTCCAGCCGCTCCATTTCCTCGATGAAATTTCCGCCATCGTAGCTATTACTGAATCGCAGGCCATCATTGGCGATGCTCAGGTTGCCGACGCCGCTGAAGCCGCGAATGGCTACCGCGCTGGCGTAACCCGCGCTGGTCGGGGAAGTGAACTGCGTGGTCGGGCTGAGCTTGAATATGTCGTCGCTGGAGGTGGCCTGGATGTTATCCATCAGCTCCGAGGAAATCACTGTCACCGAATAGGGAGCATCCTGGAGTGCCATTCCGCCCAGCGCGCCGACGTTTCGCACGGCGCTGGTGCGATAGCCGCTTTCTTCGCCGCCGTTGGCCACCGCCTCGGTCGCCGTAACGGTCACATCCGGCAGCGCCATCGCAACGGGTGCAGCAGGATGAAGGCTATAACTACCCGACGTGCTCTGGCGCAGCTCAAGTCCGGTTCCACGTAGCGCTTCGTGCAGCGCACCTTGGCCGTCGAAGCGGCCTTGTACCGGCTCGGCAATACGGTCGCGGACCAGCGCCGGATCAATACTGAGCACCAGCCCTGCTTCGGCGGCGATGCGATTCAGTGTCGAGGCCAGAGGCGCGGCGGGCAGGGAGTACTCGCGAACCTCGCCAGCAGCCGTTTCGCCATTGGACGTCTGGGCCAGTGGTGGCAGTGGCGCGACGGCAATAGCAACGGCCAGAAGGCTGGGGCGGAACAGTGAGAACGATGGCATTTGTGAATAACTCCCGAATAGGAATATGTCTCAGTTATTCATGAGGCCGGATGAGAAAAGAAAAGTGATAGGGCAGCTGAAAATATTTTTTTGGGCCTGGAGTCAGCGCTGTGATGGGCGCTGCAGCTACTTGCCCGGATCGCTGACAGGTTGCGCCGGAACGACCTTGACCCACCAATCAGTGTGCCGCTCGATCTGCACCGGTAGGCTGGGTGGCAGGGCTGCCAGCGCGCGGTCGGTGTCGTGCAGCGGAAAACTGCCGCTGATGCGCAGGGATTCGAGGCTCGGATCGAGGCCGAGGTAACCACGGCGATACTCACCGAGTATGGCTAGCAGCTCGCTCAACGGTAGATCTTCTACCACGAGCATGCCCCGGCTCCAGGCGTCTGCAGCAACCGGTGCTGCCTGATTGTCATCGAGCTGATCGCGGTGCATCAGTACCTGCTCGCCAGCCTGCACAGTCCGACCCGCCTGTAGGCCGCCGGGAAGCGCGGCCACAGCGGATCGGAGTACGACCAGGCGGGTCGCATCACCTTCTCGCCGAACGATGAATCGCGTGCCGAGCGCGCGTAGATCGCCTTGTTCGGTTTCGACGACAAAGGGTCTTGGGTCATTGCCCGGTGCGGTTTCAACAAGCACCTCACCGCTGTGCAGAAACAGTCGGCGCTCTTGCTGATCGAAGTGAATATCCAGTGCGCTGCGGCTGTTTAGCTGTATGTGGCTATTGTCAGCCAGCGTAACGCTCTGCTGTTCCCCGGCGCCGGTGCGTTCGTCAGCTAACCACACCGGCAGCGGCTGCGATTGCAGTGCGATTCCCATGCCCAGCGTGCACAGTAATGCCAGGCCCAGAAGCGCACCACCTACTGTCCGCCGTCCAGAGTGAGCACTGATCTGCAACGCCCTTCGCGCGGTTGGGGAATTAATGGTGCCGAGTTGCTGATCGATGCCGCCCAATTGTGCCCAGGCTTTAGCGTGCTCGGCACTTTCACTCAACCAGCGTTGTAGCGCCTTGCGGACCTGAGGGCTCGCGTCACCGTCGCCAAGACGCAGCTGCCAGGCGATGGCCTCATCGAGCACACGGGCCGATACCGGTTGCCGGTCCATACTCATCTAGGCTCACCGTAAACGGCGATATAACACTGGCGCAGAGCCTGGGCGAGGTACTGTCTTACGCGTGGAACTGAGACGCCGAGGCGCGACGCAATTTCGGCGTGGGTCAGGCCGTCCAGGCGGTTATAGAAGAAGGCTGCACGTGCATTAGCCGAGAGCGCTCCGAGCATGAGGTTCACTTCGCGCAAAGCCTGGAGCACTTGCAGCTGATCCTCGGCGCTGGGTTGCGTGTCTTCCGGCTGCAGTGCCAGCTCATCGAGATAGGTGCGCTCCAGCGCGCTGCGACGAAAATGATCGATCAACAGCCCGCGGGCGATCGTCGCCAGCAAAGTGCGTGGCTCACGTAGATCGCCTATATCATCACGCTTGAGCAGCCGCAGAAAGGTGTCCTGGCTCAGATCCTCGGCGCGATGAGGGCACGCCTGGTGGCGGCGCAGCCAGTTCAACAGCCAATCGCGATGATCGCGATACAGCGAGCCAACGAACTGTTGATGGGTCGACCCAGCCGACAAGCGAATGCTCCAAGGCCGACATCTCGGCCAATAACGAGAACTATTCGCACATGATCGCAAGTTGCCGGCAGCGGTGCAACGAGGATGTTGCGCCGCTCGATCAGGAACCCGGCAAGCCCCATTACATGAATTGAGCCTGCTGCCGTTTGCGCCAGTTGGCCAATCGTTGGCTCATCGCCTCAAGGCTGTCCACGCCCTGTCGACGCGCTTTGCTGAACAGGATCAACGCCAGCTCGGCAGTGGCCAGTGCATCTGCGCTGGCATGATGGCGTTGCAGAACTTGAAGTCCGAAATGGCTACACCAGTCATCCAGACCGTTTTGTCTCGGTCGGTTGTCGGGGCAGAGCATGGGTGCAACTTCGGCGATGTCGATAAATGGATGGCGCAGCTTGTAGCCTAGCGTCTGTTTTAACGCGCGGGTGAGCATGCGCTGATCGAAACCGGCGTGGAATGCCAGAATCGGGCTGTCGCCAATGAACTCCATCAAATCCAGAAGCGCTTCGGCCGGGTCTTCGCCCGCTTCGAGTTCGCTTGGCGCAATCCCGTGGATCAGCACGCTTTCGCTGACCTTTTGCGCCCGGCGCAACAGCGTCGACTCGTACTGGTCCCCCAGTTGGATGCCGCCTCGCTCGATAACCACCGCACCAATGGAAAGGACGATATCGCGGCGCATGTCGAGACCGCTGGTTTCAAGATCAAGCACCACCATGCGCTGCACGTCGAGCGGGCAAAGGTCCAGCGCGGCAGGCGGCACAAGCTGATCACGCCGTTGCAGTTGTTCGAGTTCGAGGATAGGGCCGCGACGTTTGAACCAGGGCATATTCATAACTGGTAGCGGACCGCCAGACTGCTCTGTAGGCGCTGGGCCTGGCGAAAGGATTCGCGCAGGATACGCCGATCCAGGTGATTGAGGGTGTCGGGATCGAGCCGGTTCGAGTAGGGCCTTCCGTCGCGTGCCTGCTGCTGGTGCTGCTGCATGCGGGTCTGCTGGATGAAATGGTAGGCCTCTTCATAGGCAGCACCATCCTTTCCGTCGATGACATCTTTTTCGACCAGCTGGCGCAATCGATCCAACGTATTGCACGCTGTGATGCCGTGGCCCAGCGCCAGCAGCCGCGCCCCGTCTACGAAGGGTGTCAGGCCCTGCACTTTGAGATCCAGGGTCGCCTTGCCGTCGCCTTTGCGGGTCACCACGAAATCGCGAAAACGTCCTACGGGCGGGCGATGACGTAGCGCGTTTTCCGCCATCATGCGCTGGAACAACCGACTCTCGCCGACCTCCTCAAGCATGTTGCTGCGCAACTGCTCGCACCCCTCGCTGGGACCCCAGATCGCGCGCAGGTCAAAATAAATAGTGCTGCTGAGCAGATTTTCCGGTGTCGATTCCCGAATGAAGGCGCTGAAGCGCCGCTGCCATTCGAGTCGTGAAAGGCACAGCTGCGGGTTGCTGGCCATGATGTTGCCCTTGCACAGGGTGAAGCCACAGGTGTCCAGATCGTGGTTGATGCGCTCTGCAAGCGGCAGCAGGCGGCCCCGGATAGAGGCGGCTTCGGCTGCGTCAGCGGCTTCGAAGAGCATGCCGTTGTCCTGATCGGTATGCAGGGTCTGCTCGCGGCGCCCTTCACTGCCGAAGCACAGCCAGGTGAAAGGAATGCCGGGGTCGCCGAGCAATTCGATGGCCAGTTCGATCACGCGGCAAACCGTATGGTCGTTGAGCAGCGTGATGATGTGTGTGATCTGCGTAGAGGAGGCGCCGTGCGCCAGCATATTGTCGACCAGCTGCAAGATCCGGCTGCGGATGATCACCAGCGTCTCGACGCTGTCGGCGTGCGAAATCGCCTGCGCCAGATGAACCAGGTCGACGCGCTGCAGCGAGAACAGATCGCGCTCGGAAATCACCCCGCTCAGCAGGCCTTTATCGACAACGCAGACGTGAGCGATGTGACGCTCGGTCATGGCGATAGCGGCATCGAAGGCCGTTGCGTCCGGCGGGAGATGGAATGGATCCTGCGTCATGAATTCGGCAATCGGGGCAGACAGGTCGGTCGTGCCGGTGCCGATCACCCGGCGCAGATCGCGCAAGGTGAAGATGCCTTGCGGGTGAAATTCGAGGTCGGTAATTACCACGCTGCCGGTGTTGTTTTCGTGCATCAGGGCCACCGCATCGGCGAGTGGCATTGATGGTAGGCAAGAGACCGGATGGTGCAAAGCGAGCTCGCCGATGCGCGTCTCCAGCGAGTATTGCTCGCCCAGGCTCTCCACTGCGCGCATCTGCGCCTGCTGATTGACCAAGTCGAGCAGGCTGCTGACGCCGCGCATGGCGAAGTCACGAAATGCCGCGGATTTGGAGACCAGCTTGACGAAGGCGGGCTTGTTTAGCAGAAAACAGAAGGTGTCTTCGGCGGCGAAGTGCCCGGTGCGGGTGGCACGCTCGCCCATCAAGGCGGCCATCGGAAAGCATTCGCCGACGATCACCTCGAAGGTTGTGTCGGTGCCGCGCTTGCTGGTGTGTGGGCGCTGACCATGAACCCGGCCTTGCTTGATGATGTAGAAGTGTTCGACGACGCCGTCATCAGGCGAAATGATGCAATCGCCTTCGCTGTAAAAGCGCAGCTGGCAGTTCTCAACCAGATAAGCCAGATGGCCGGGCTCCATCTGGTTGAACGGCGGGTACTTGCGCAGAAACTCCATGGTTCCGTGGATATTCTGCAGTACGGCGGTTTTGCCTGCCTCGGCGAAAGCATCGGCTTTGCTCATGGTTCGGTTCCATTTTTGCGCCCAATGGTGGGCTGTGGGTCCGGTGGGGCACATTGGACGTAAGTCTAGTCGCCGGCAGGCTGTATCGGGCTGACACGGGTCAGCTGAGCGGGCAGGGTTGTAGCAGGATTTTGCGCGCATAAAAAAACCGCCCCGTAGGGCGGTTCTGGTGGTGCGTTCGATTACGGCAGGGTGAACAGCACCTTGACCGAATCGTTGACCGCGGCGCTGTCGACATAACCGATGGCGTCGGCTTCGGCGGCAACCTTGGCGACCATCGCTGCGTCGTCGGCGACGCTTGGCAGTGGCTGGCCCTTGCCGGTGAAGATCAGCCCGGACCAATATGACTTGAGCTGCGACTCGTTCTTATTCGTGACGCCTGAATAGAAAGCCTCTTTGGCAGGAGTCCAGCCGGCTTGGTCGACACCTTTCATGGACTTGTCTTTGCCCAGGAAGATGTTGGCCACGTCGGACTGCGACGGCGCCTTGGCGGCACCGGGATTAACGATGACCGCGACTTCAGCTTGAGCCATGGAAACCATGCCGAGCAGGGCTGCGCTGCTGAGGATGCGAAGGGATGTTTTCATCTGGACGCTCCTCAGAATACGAAATCAACGCCGACGGAAACAATGTCGCCGTCGTAGTTACGGGTAGGAGCAATGCCAACGGCATTTTCAAACACTTCCTGTGCGTTGCGGGTAAACACACCGTCATAGCCATTTTTGGTGTCGACGCGCTTGTACTCGCCCTTGACCACGACGGTCGGGGCGGCTTGGTAGTTCAGGCCCAGCGTCCAGGAGGACTGGCGACCGCCGTTGTCATCCAGCTGTGCATAGGTCACGTGCGGCAGGAAATCACCAAAGCGGCGACCGCCCATCAGGTAGAAGGAATCGATTGATTCCATGCTGTCGTTTTCGATCATGCGCGAGGTCCATTCGTTGCTGCTGACCCAGGTGCCGTTGTCGTACTGGTAGCCGATCGAAGTGAACTTGCCTTTCTCTTTATCGAGGCTCAGGAGCGAAAGCGAACGGCTCGCGCCAAGGCCGAGAGCACTGGCGTCCACCGTACCGCTGATATCCGTCTTGATATCCGCTTCGACATAGCCGACGCGCAGCGTGCCGAAATCATTGGTGGCCAGGCTGACGCTGGCGCCGAAAAGGTTGCCGTAGTCAATATCGAACTGCTCGTCATAGGCGTAGTAGTCACGATTCTTGGCCTGACCACCCGCCACCTGGAAGGTCACTGAGCCGTAGGACAGCGGAACGGTGTAGACGGCGTCAACGCCTTCGTAATTGGTCACCTGGACCTGGCTGTAGACCTCGTCGGGCAGACGCAGCCAAGGGTAGCTGTAGCCGACGTCGAGGCTTTCGGAATACATGTAGACCGGGCTGCGCAGGCGACCGGCGCGGAGCATCAGCTGATCGGTGGTCTGCCACGAGAGGTAAGCCCACTCCAGGTTGGCTTTCCACTCATCCTGCTGCGCCTTGGCAGTGGCCTGAACGGTCACGCCGACGGTGTCGGTGATGCCGTAGCTCAGCTGGGCGCCGAACTTGGACAGTTGGTCGCCGCGCCAGGAGTCGTTGGTTTGGCCTTGCACACCATAGCTGCGGCCATCGTCTTCACCACCCAGATGGGTGAAACCGACGGTGCCGAAACCGTTGAAGCGGTGCTCGCCTTGCTCGAGGGCGAAGGCTTGAGTGGTCGCCAGGCAGACGGCTGCCAGGCCGATAACACGTACTGCGGTCATCAGGGTGCTCCTAAAATCAATTTAAACGCGGAATTGGGCCGTGGCCGCACGCAGGTGATCGCCCGTGCTGACCAGTTGCTCGCCCAGTCGGGCGGTGGCTTCGGCGCCGTTTGCGGTTGCTTTCGCGTCCTGCTGCAACACTTGGGTTTCTTGTTGGATGGAACTCGACAGGCCGATCTGCTCTTGAGTGAACTGGGCGATCCCGGCGTTGAGTTCGTCGATCTGGTTGACGGTGCGGGCGATGGTCTCGAGCAGCTGGGTCGCTTCCACCGAGCGCTCGATGCTGGCGCGTGATTTCTCGCCATTGCTGTTCATCACGTTGAGCACCGTGTTGGCGCTGCTTTGCAGACGCTGGATGATCTGCTGAATCTCTGCTGTCGAAGCGGCGGTTTTCTGCGCCAGGTTACGCACCTCGTCAGCCACCACGGCGAAGCCGCGACCCTGTTCACCGGCGCGGGCGGCTTCGATGGCGGCGTTCAGCGCGAGCAGGTTGGTCTGTTCGGCGATGCTGCGGATCACCGTGAGTACGGAGCCGACTTCCTGGGTTTCTTCCTCCAGCTGTTCCATGGCCTTGACCGCGCCCATCACGCTGTCACCTAGGTCGCTGATGCCGGTGGACAGGCTGCCGACATGCTCACGTGCCGTGGCGGCCTGGCGCGCAGCGGAGTTGGCTTCGTTGGAAGCCTGCTGCGAACGCTGCGCGACCTCCTGAATGCTGCCGGTCATGGTGAGGATGTCGCGGGTGATGGAGTCGGTGTGGTGCTGCTGCGATTTGGCGTTTTCTTCCGAGCCCTGGGTCAGGTTGTAGAGTTCTTTCGATACCTGGCCGAGCGGGCTGGCCGCCTCGATGATCTGGCGAATCGTGCGCTGCAGCTTGTCGAGAAAGCCATTGAACAGCTCGATCATGGCGCCGATTTCGTCGTTCGATTCGACGTTCACGCGTTGCGTCAGGTCGCCATCGCCGCGTGCAATGGATTGCAGCGAGGCAATCACGCCGCGCACGTTGGCCATCACGCTGCGTATTACCAGCCAGGCGCCGAGACTGACCACCACGATCAGCACTACGCTGAGGATGATGCCCAGGCGTGTGGTGGCTTCGTTGGCTTCACGGGTTTCGGCCAGGGTTTGCTGGAAATCCTGGTAGGCACCGGTGCGGAAGTCGGATGCGAGTTTCTGAGCCTGAGCGAGATCGCTGGCCATACGGTCCAGGCTCGGTCGCAGATCATCGAACGAGGCGCTGCCATCGATCAGCTTCGCTGAAGCATCGAGCGCATTGTCGGCGTAGGTCTTGACTGCATTGCGCCACTCGTTGAGCGCCTGTAGCCGTTGCGGTTGAGCGTTCAGGAGCGTGGCGAGCGCCTGTTGCTGCGCATCGATTTCGCTGAGTACTTGGCGTGCTTCGTCGAGAATGCCCGGCTCGCCCGCTGCCACGGCATTGTTTAGCAGGCCGGGTATACGGGAAAACTGGAAGATCACCGCGTCGGTTTTTTCCAGTGTGGGATAGCTCTGAGTTTCGATGCTGACCAGGCGTGAATCCGTCGCAGAAAGCTGCAGCGAGGTATAGCCGACATAAAGGATCAGCCCGAGCAGGGCGACGGCAGGAACCAGCGACAGCTTCGCTGTTAGCGAGAAATTTTTGAACATGCAACGACTCCACGGCGGGGTGGCGGATACTACGAGACGGCGCCTGATAGCGTATTGCCATCTATCGGATAAATTGTGACTTTTTTTGCATTCGGGTCACGTTATCGGATGTCGCAGGCATAACTTGAGCGCCGCTCAGCCGAAACAAGGCATAAAAAAACCGCCCCGTGGGGCGGTTCAGTCTCAGCAGCAGTGCGGGTTACAGGCCGTTCTTGGCCTTGAACTCGCGACGGCGGCGATGCAGCACCGGCTCGGTGTAGCCGTTCGGCTGCTTGGTGCCTTCGAGGACCAGCTCCAGGGCGGCCTGGAAGGCCACGCTGTTGTCGAAGTCCGGCGCCATTGGGCGGTACAGCGGGTCGCCCTGGTTCTGGCGGTCGACTACCGGCGCCATGCGCTTGAGGCTTTCAAGCACCTGATCCTTGGTCACAACGCCGTGACGCATCCAGTTGGCCACGTGCTGGCTGGAGATGCGCAGGGTGGCACGGTCTTCCATCAGCGCGATGTCGTTGATGTCCGGCACCTTGGAGCAGCCGACGCCCTGTTCGACCCAGCGAACCATGTAGCCGAGGATGCCCTGCGAGTTGTTGTCCAGCTCGTTGCGCTTCTCTTCCTCGGTCCAGTTGGTGTCTTGCGCCAGCGGGATGGTGAGGATGTCGTCGATGGAGGCCTTCTCGCGCTTGGCCAGTTCGACCTGACGCGCCTGCACGTCGACCTTGTGGTAGTGCATGGCATGAAGGGTGGCAGCGGTCGGCGACGGAACCCAGGCGGTGTTGGCGCCAGCCATGGGGTGACCGATCTTCTGCTCGAGCATCGCGGCCATCAGGTCAGGCATGGCCCACATGCCCTTGCCGATCTGCGCCTTGCCCTGCAGGCCGCAGGCCAGGCCCACGTCGACGTTGTTGTTCTCGTAGGCGCTGATCCACTTCTCGGACTTCATGGCGGCCTTGCGTACTACCGGGCCGGCTTCCATGGAGGTGTGGATTTCGTCGCCGGTGCGGTCGAGGAAGCCGGTGTTGATGAACACCACACGCTCACGCGCTTCCTTGATGCAAGCCTTGAGGTTGATCGTGGTGCGACGCTCCTCGTCCATGATGCCGACCTTGAGGGTATTGCGCGGCAGACCGAGGACGTCCTCGACGCGGCCGAACAGTTCGGTGGCGAAGGCCACTTCTTCCGGACCGTGCATCTTCGGCTTGACGATGTACATCGAGCCGGTGCGGGTGTTCTTGCGGCTGGTGTTGCCCTTGAGGTTATGAATCGCGGCCAGGCTGGTGAACAGGCCGTCCATGATGCCTTCGGGGACTTCGTTGCCGTCCTTGTCGAGGATGGCATCGTTGGTCATCAGGTGACCGACGTTGCGGATGAACAGCAGCGAGCGGCCGTGCAGGGTCAGCTCACCGTTGCCGTCGGCCTGGGTGTAGACGCGGTCCGGGTTCATGGCGCGGGTGATGCGCTTGCCGCCCTTGTCCAGTTCCTCGGCCAGATCGCCCTTCATCAGGCCGAGCCAGTTGCGGTAGACGATGGTCTTGTCATCGGCATCGACCGCAGCAATCGAGTCTTCGCAGTCCATGATGGTCGTCAGTGCCGACTCCATCAGAACGTCCTTCACGCCGGCTGCATCGGTCTGGCCGATGGGGCTGGACGGATCGATCTGGATTTCGAAGTGGATGCCGTTGTGCTTGAGCAGCACGGCGATCGGTGCGTTGGCGTCGCCCTGGAAGCCGCGCAGTTGCGCTGGGTTCTGCAGGCCGGTGGTGCTGCCATCCTTCAACGAGACGACCAGTTTGCCAGCGGCGATGCGGTAACCAGTGGAGTCGGCATGCGAGCCAGTTTCCAACGGAGCGGCTTCGTCGAGGAAGGCGCGGGCATAGGCGATGACCTTGTTGCCGCGGACTTCGTTGTAGCCGGGGCCTTTGCTGGCGCCGTCTTCTTCGGGGATCACATCGGTGCCGTAGAGCGCGTCATACAGCGAGCCCCAGCGCGCATTGGCGGCGTTAAGGGCGAAGCGCGCATTCATGATCGGCACCACCAACTGCGGGCCGGCCATGCTGGCGATTTCTTCGTCAACGTTCTGGGTAGTGGCCTGGAAGTCTTCGGCTTCCGGCAGCAGGTAGCCGATTTCCTGCAGGAAGGCTTTGTAGGCCGCGGCATCGTGGGCCTGACCGGCACGCGCCTGGTGCCAGGCGTCGATCTGGGCCTGCAGGTCGTCACGCTTGGCCAGCAGCGCGCGATTCTTTGGCGCCAGGTCATGGATGACGCTGGAAGCGCCGGCCCAGAAGGCATCGGCATCAACGCCGGTACCAGGAATCGCTTCGTTGTTCACGAAGTCGTACAGGACTTTGGCGACCTGCAGGCCACCGACTTGAACGCGCTCAGTCATTACTCGCCTCACTTGGTTCTTCTTCAAATCCGTCGGACAGTTTCTTCTTGTAGTCCGGGTCGACGGATACTACATGAAGCCGTTCGGAAAATCAGTCCGCCACACGGCGCAAGCTCAAGGCCTGGATTGTTGCTCATCCGGCAGTCGGCACGCGGCGTACCGGCCTCTTTGATACGGCGTTGGCGACGTTTGTTCTATACCTATGGAGTCGCACGCCACGAGAGCGGTCCATTACTCTCAGCAGTCGCACGGCCAACGCCGCTTGCCGTATTTCTCTATTAAAGGAGCCACAGATGGATCATCTCGTTCTTACCGTGATTGCCGAGGACCAGCCGGGGCTGGTCGAATGCCTGGCCAAGTGCATCGCCGAGCATGGGGGCAACTGGTTGGAGAGTCGCATGTCGCGTATGGCGGGCCAGTTCGCCGGAATTCTGCGGGTCGCGGTACCGGCTCAGGCTCACGCTGATCTCAGCGAGGCCCTGCAGCAGCTTGAGCAACAGGGTATCCGGGTACTCGTTGCGCAAAGCGGCGCGGAGCCAGAGCGGCGTTGGCAGATGATTCAGCTGCAGCTGGTGGGCAACGACCGCGCGGGCATCGTCCGTGATATCACCCAGTTGCTTGCCCGCCACGGCGTCAATCTGGAAAGCCTGGACACCGACGTTCTGCCCGCGCCGATGACCAACGAGTTGCTGTTCCGGGCTGATGCGCGGTTGGCCGTGCCGAGTGAACTGTCCTTGGACGAGCTGCAGGAACACCTGGAAACGCTTGCCGACGACCTGATGGTGGAGTTGAAACTGCAGCCTGCCGATTGACTTGCCGTTAATGCCTGGCGCCTTTGCGCATCACGCGCCAGGCGTCGTAGCTGTACACGGCGAGTCCCGCCCATATGCAGACAAAGGCCAGCTGGCGATCGGCCGGGAAGGGCTCGTCGAACACCCATACCGCGAGCAGCAGCAGCAACGTGGGCGTGATGTACTGCAGGAAGCCCAGGGTCGAGTAGGGCAGATGCCTGGCCGCTGCGTTGAAGCACAGCAGTGGCAGCAGCGTGACCGGCCCGGCAGCCACCAGCCACAGCGCCTGCGGCTCGATCCAGAACGACCATTCAGTACTTGGGCCAGTGCCGAAGAAAAACAGCCAGCCCAGCGCGATCGGCAACAGCAGCCAGGTTTCCACCACCAAACCCGGCAGGGCGGCGACCGGCGCCTGCTTGCGCAACAGGCCGTAGCTGCCAAAGCTCAGCGCCAGCGCGATCGACACCCAGGGAAAGTCGCCGAGGGTGATCAGCTGCAGCAGCACGCCGACAGCCGCCATCGCCACGGCCAACCATTGCAGCGGGCGCAGGCGCTCGCGCAACACGATCAGCCCCAGCAGCACATTGACCAGCGGATTGATGTAGTAACCCAGGCTCGCCTCGAGCATGTGGTCGTGGTTCACCGCCCAGACGTAGATCAGCCAGTTGCTGGCGATCAGCACGCTGGAAATCATCAGCACACCGATCCGCCGCGGATGGGCAAGCAACTCCTGCCACCAGCCTGCGTGGCGCCAGAGGCTCAGCACCAGCGTGCCGAACAGCGCTGACCAGATGGCCCGCTGAGTGACGATTTCCAGCGCCGCGTACTGCTCGATGGACTTGAAGTAGAGCGGGAACAGGCCCCAGATGGAAAAGGTCATCAGACCCAGTAGGTAACCCTTGCGCAGATCGGCGGTGGCCATGGCTGTCCTGAAAGCGGGGCGGCGGAGAGCCGGCCATTTTGCGCTCTGATGCAGGCATTTGTCTGCTGCGCAGACCGCCCCGGGCGCGTTCCGGAAGCATTCGCAAACACCCGAGGTTGAACGCGCCCGCCTGCAGCCCGTCTCAAGGTGGACGACTCGGGGTCGCCGCTGCGACTCGACAGCCACACGAGGTGTTCGATGAAACTGCAGAACAAGGTCGCCCTGGTTACCGGCAGCACCCAGGGCATAGGCCGCGGCATCGCCATACGCCTGGCGAAGGAAGGCGCCGATTTGGTTATCAATGGGCGACATGACGACGACCAGGCGCGCGAAACACTCGAGCAGGTGCGCGCCCAAGGGCATCGGGTCTGCTTTATCGCCGCGGATGTTGCAGAGCCTGCCAATTGCTATCGGCTGGTTGAGCAGGCCGTCGAGCAGATGGGCCGCCTGGACATTCTTGTCAATAACGCCGGGGTGCAGAAACACGACGCCTTTCTCGAGGTGAGCGAGGCGGACTACAACCAGGTGCTGAACGTTAACTTGCGCGGCCCGTTCTTTCTGTCTCAGGCGTTTGCCCGGCACTTGCGTGACACCGAGCGGGGCGGGCGGATCATCAACAACAGCTCGGTTCACGAGGAGCTGCCATTTCCCAATTTCAGTGCCTACTGCTCCAGCAAGGGCGGTCTGAAAATGCTGACACGCAACCTGGCGATCGAACTGGCACCGCTGGGGATCACCGTCAACAACGTCGCACCCGGCGCGATCGAGACGCCAATCAATCAGGCGCTGATGAACGAACCGGAAAAACTCGCCGGGCTGCTTGAGAACATTCCGGCCAAGCGTTTGGGGCAGCCGCACGATGTGGCGGGTGCAGTGGCCTTTCTCGCCTCGGACGACGCCGACTACGTCACCGGCACTACACTGGTGATAGATGGTGGACTGCTATGGAATTACAGCGAGCAATGACCGATACCCCTTCGAGCGACTTCGATTACGACACTCGCGCGGTTTCGGCCGCCGATACCCTGACCCCCGCGGACCGTTACCAGGAACTGTTCGTGGCGGTGCAGATGCAGCGGGTATTTGCTGACAGCAAGACCTTCGTCGACTGCGCCCCGCGGCAGCATCCGGAGCGTATTCTCGAAGCCTACCGGGCGCAGAATAGCGAGCCCGGCTTCGATCTACGTGGATTTGTGCTAGAGCATTTCGAGGTCTACCAGCGACAGCCAACCGAGTTCGTCGCCAACCCCGACGATACCCTGGCTGAGCACATCGACCGGCTCTGGCCAGTGCTGACCCGCCACCCGCGTCAGCACCCGGAATTCTCCTCCCTGCTGCCGCTGCCCCACGACTACGTGGTGCCGGGCGGTCGTTTTACCGAGCTGTACTACTGGGACTCCTACTTCACCATGCTCGGCCTGGATGAGAGTGGGCATTGCGAGCTGCTGCGATCAATGGCGGACAATTTCGCCTACCTGATCGATACCTACGGCCATGTGCCCAATGGCAACCGCTCCTATTACCTGAGCCGCTCGCAGCCGCCGGTTTTCGCGTTGATGACCGATCTGTTCGAGGAGTCCGGCGTGCATCGCGCCAACGATTACCTGCCGCAGTTGCGCAAGGAGCATGCGTTCTGGACCGATGGAGACGATCAGTTGCGGCCTGGAGAATCCCATCGTCGCTGCGTTTGTCTGGCCGATGGCAGCGTACTCAATCGCTACTGGGATGAGCGGGACACGCCGCGCGAGGAGTCCTATCTCGAAGACGTCGAAACGGCGCGTTCATCCAGCCGGCCCGCGCACGAGGTCTATCGTGACCTGCGCGCCGGCGCCGAGTCCGGTTGGGATTTCAGTTCGCGCTGGCTGGGCGATCCCCAGCGGCTGTCAAGCATTCGCACCACGCAGATCATTCCGGTGGACCTGAACAGCTTTCTCTACAACCTTGAGCGCCAGATCGCCCGTCTCAGTCACGCCAAGGGCTGGCATGACTGCGCCGAGGCGTTCCGTCAGCGTGCTGAAGCACGTCTAGCAGCGATTGACCGTTACCTGTGGAGCGAGCAGCACGGCGCCTATTTCGACTACGACTGGTGCCTCGCAAAACCGCGAGACAACCTTACCGCCGCCACCGTGACGCCGCTGTTCGTCAAGCTTGCCAGTGCCGAGCAGGCGGCGCGGGTGGCTGAGGTGGTTCGTGAACGGCTGCTCGCCCCCGGCGGGCTATCCACCACCGAGGTCGGCGGCAGTGGTGAGCAGTGGGACCGCCCGAACGGCTGGGCGCCGCTGCAATGGATGGGCATCCGTGGGCTGCAACACTATGGCCACGATGCACTGGCACTGCAGATCGAAGAGCGCTGGCTGAAGATCGTCTCGCTGCTGTTTGAAAGCGAGAGCAAGCTGGTGGAGAAATACGTGCTGCGGCCATGCACCGAGCACGCCGGCGGTGGTGAGTATCCATTGCAGGATGGCTTCGGTTGGACCAATGGCGTGACCCGCAAACTGATGCAGGCCGACCCGTCCCATGAAGCCCACCGTTGCCGAGCCGGTCGCTGCCGGGTGGAATGAGCCGGGCGGACAGCCACCGCAACTGGAGCGGGCCAGCAAGCCTGCCATTTGCGAGCAAGCGCGCTCTACGCGGCGAGGCGGTAGATGCCTTTGTAGGCGCGAGCTTGCTCGTGAGGCGTTCGGAGATACCGCTGGCTTAGTTATCCGCTTGCCAGCGCGCGTCTGCCAGCTGCGAAACTCAGCGATTCACCGCCGATACGGGCTCGGCAACGCGCCTTCCAGATTCAGGGTGCCTTTCTCGATGAACCGCTGAGTGCCGAACGTACTCCCGCCCGCCAGTTTCCCGCGCAGCACATAGGGCACTTCATCCATGCCGATGTGCTCAGCCAGGCCCAGCGCTTGCCGCGCGGCAGAGAATGCCGAGATGGTCATCGGCACACTCAGTACGGTTTCGCCGAAGCGTGGGATGGTGCCGCTTGCGTCGCTGACGCCGCTGGCCAGGTTGCGTCCGTTGATTTCCAGCTCCAGGGCTACGCCGTCGTAATCCAGCGGGCGGTCGTTGGGATTCTGCACCCGTAGTTTCACCGCCATGCGCAGCTCCAGCCCTTCGCCGGGCAGCGGCTGGATGCCGGCCACCTGTACGTTCAGTGGGTCGCGCTGGAAGAAGGCAGCGCAGGCAGTGAGCGTCAGTGCCAGCAGGCAGACCGACAGCAGGCGAACAACGGGTACGGCTGAGCGCAGGGGCATAAAGGGTCTCTATTCATTTTTCTTGGTGAGGTTGCTCAGGCCTTGGAGCAGCTCCATAGGCAGCGGGAAGACAATGGTCGAGTTCTTGTCGCCAGCGATGTTGCTCAAGGTCTGCATGTAGCGAAGCTGCATCGCTCCTTGCTGGCGACCCAGCATTTCGGCGGCCTGCATCAGTTTCTCAGACGCCTGCAATTCGCCCTCAGCATGAATGACCTTGGCCCGCCGCTCGCGTTCCGCCTCGGCCTGCCGGGCGATGGCGCGGATCATCGATTCGTCGAGGTCCACATGCTTGATTTCGACGTTGGCGACCTTGATGCCCCAGGCGTCGGTCTGCGCGTCGAGCACTTGCTGAATGTCGTTATTGAGCTGCTCGCGTTCGGCCAGCATGTCGTCCAGATCGTGCTTGCCGAGCACCGCACGCAGCGTCGTCTGCGCCAGCTGGCTGGTGGCCGAGTGGTAATCCTCGACCTGAATGATCGCCTTTTCAGCATCCAGCACCCGGTAGTAGACCACCGCATTGACCTTCACCGAGACGTTGTCGCGCGATATTACATCTTGGGTCGGAACGTCCAGGACCAATGTGCGCAGGTCGACCCGGACCATCTGCTGGATGCCGGGAATGATCAGGATCAGCCCCGGCCCCTTGACCTTCCAGAAGCGGCCCAGCTGAAACACCACGCCGCGCTCGTATTCACGCAAGATGCGGAACGTCGAAGCCAGCAGTGCAATCACCAGCACCGCGACGACGATAAAACTCATTTCAAGACCCATGCTTCACCTCTTCTCGGTTGACGGCCTGTCGGCCGCTGTCACATCCAGTTGCAAGCCATGCCGTGCCACCACGCGGACCTGCTGGCCCACCTGCAGTGGCCCGGTCCCATGCACCTGCCAGTGTTCACCGTGTAGCTGCACCCAACCGGTGCCCGGCTCATCTGGCTTGATGCCGGTAATCTGGGTCAGTGTGCCGATCAGTTCGGCATCGCCGCTGACTATCGGTCGCCGCCGGGCTTTCAGCGCCATGCTGACGATGGCAAAGACCAGCAACGCGCTGATGACAGCAAGGGTGCCGATCAGCGCCAGCGGGATGCCGAAGCCCGGCACTTCGGTGTCGATCAGAATCACCGCGCCGGTGACGAAGGCGGCCACGCCGCCGAGGCCGAGCACGCCGAAGCTGGGAACGAAGGCCTCGGCGACCATGAACGCCAGACCCAGCAGGATCAGTGCGACGCCCGCATAGTTGACCGGCAGCATCTGCAGCGAAAACACCGCCAGCAGCAGGCAGATTCCGCCGATGACGCCGCCACCACCGGTGCCCGGGTTGGAAAATTCGAAAACCAGTCCATAGATGCCGATCATCATCAGGATCAGCGCCACGCTGGGGTTGGTGATCACGGTCAGCAGGCGCACCCGCCAGTCCGGGTCATGGCGCTCGAGCGCGGCGTCGGCAGTCTGCAGCGTGCGCGTGCCTGCGCGGGTCTCGACCGTCTTGCCATTCAGCTGGGTCAGCAGGTCATCGAGATCGCTAGCCAGGTAGTCGACCACGTTCTGCTCCAGCGCCTCGGCTGCCGAGAGGCTGACGGCCTCTCGCACCGCCCGCTCGGCCCATTCGGCATTGCGCTCGCGCAGTTGCGCCAGACCGCGAATGTACGCTGCTGCGTCGTTGACCTGTTTGCGGCTCATGGCGTCGCCGCTGTTTTCATTTTCCTTCTCGGCATCCGGTGAAGGCACCGGTGTGCCCCCACCGCCACGGATCTGCACCGGAGTCGCGGCGCCCAGGTTGGTGCCGGGAGTCATCGCGGCGATGTGGCTGGCGTAGAGCAGGTAGGTGCCGGCGCTGGCCGCCCGCGAGCCGCTGGGCGTGACATAGGTGGCTATAGGCACCGGGCTGGCGAGGATTGTCTTGATCATGGCGCGCATCGAGCTATCCAGCCCGCCGGGCGTGTCCAGCTCCAACACCAGCAGCTGCGCATCAGCCTCCTGCGCCTTTTGGATGCCGCGGATGACGTAGTCGGCGCTAGCCGGGCCGATAATCCCGTCTACTCGCAGCACCATGACCGGGTCGGCCGCATGTGCAGCACTGGCGAAGGCCAGCAGCACGCCAAGCAGCCAGGCGAATCGATGAGTGAAGCGACGGTGCATCAGCGGTGACTCCCAGGTCGACGGCAAGCCGGTGATTGATCGAGGCAGTCCTCAGAGGATAGTCCAGCCAGCCGCAGGTTCCTCTCCATCGTGCCGGGCCTTGCCTCAGGTCATCGATCAATGGCGCCGACACCTGAACTCTGCGCGGTAGGTGAGCCTCACAACTCATACGAGGCTGAACAAAGGGGCTCGACCGCGCAGCGTTCCGTTGCGTGATGCTCCGCTCCTGAGGAGATCTCCATGCGCGTTCATCATCTCAATTGCGGCTGTATGTGCCCGGTCGGCGGCAAGTTGTTCGACGGATTCAGCAGTGGGTTGACCGCCAGCCTGGTGTGCCACTGTCTGTTGATCGAGACCGATGGGCATGGGCTGGTGCTGGTCGATACCGGCTTTGGCAGCTGCGATGTGCTGGAGCCACGCAAGCGACTCAGTTCGTTCTTCATTGCCTTCAACAACATCAAGTTCGAGCGTCGCTTCACGGCGCTGGAGCAGGTTCGGCAGTTGGGTTTCAGCGCGGATGACGTGCAGCACATCGTGCTCACCCATCTGGATTTCGACCACGCCGGTGGGCTCGCGGACTTTCCCAATGCCCAGGTGCACGTGCTTCAGCGCGAGATGGACGCGGCGCGCTCGACCCACAGCTTCCTCGGCCACCGCCGCTATCGCCACCAGCAATGGGACGAGGTGCGCCACTGGCAGTTCTACGAGCCGGGCGGGGACACCTGGTTCGGTTTTCAGGCGGTACGCGAGTTGCGCGGCTTGCCGCCGGAGATCTTGCTGATTCCGCTCACCGGGCACACCCATGGCCACGCCGGCGTCGCGCTGGATACCGGCCACGGTTGGCTGCTGCACGCCGGTGACGCTTATTTCTACCGCGATGAAGTCGGCCAGATCAAACGTCATTGCACGCCGGGGCTGCGCTTCTATCAGCGCATGATGGAGACCGATCGCACGGCGCGCCTGGCCAACCAGCATCGGCTCTGGACCCTGTCGCTGGAACACAAGGACGAGGTGACGCTGTTCTGCAGCCATGATGCCAAGGAGCTTGAACGCATGCGGGCGAGGTCGGTTTGATGGGGCAGCCAGAGGATGATCGCGTCGGCGGCGCGGTGCGCACCATGATGGGCTACGTGCGGTGGGTCGGTTTCGTAGCCTGTTCGCTGGCGGCGTTGGGCTACGCAGTGATCGGCAACTTCAACATGACCGGGCTGATGCTGGCGCTGGCCGTGCTGTCGTGGATCAACATCCGGCGCAAGCGCAACAGGCCTGAACCGCCAAGGCACCGGTAGCGGCACTGGCTCGGGAATCCGGTTGTCATGTTCGACCTTTCGCGTATGGCGACGGGCTTGATCGATCTGCGATAGTCCGCTGGCTGAAGCGATACTGCTTGGCGTTGCGCGCGGCTCACAAGGCAGGCGGCATCTGCGCATTCAGCTGACCCAATTCCATGGCCAGCCGCGTTCTCTCTCTCGTGCACCCGTTGGGTGCCCCTGGCGACTCAAACGGTCGCTACCGGATGCTTAAAATCACTGCCGTCTCGGTTGTGGTTGTTCCATCGAACTCCCAGGTCCTGTGGCCCTGCCAGCCCCTGATTCCCGCCGGAAAGGAACCCCTCTCCGGCGATCCGGTCGATTCACAGTAAGCCAATTGGCCAAAACCAGACTGAGGGGGAACCACAATGGACCTGATTCGCATCATCATCGCTATATTGCTGCCGCCGCTAGGGGTGTTCCTGCAAGTCGGCCTGGGTGGCGCCTTCTGGCTGAATATTCTGCTGACGCTGTTGGGCTATATACCCGGCATCATTCACGCAGTCTGGATCATCGCCCGTCGCTGAGGGTTGATCAGCTAGCAACAGGGCTCGGCCATTCGGCCGGGCTTTTTTGTGCTCGCAAGCGAGGCGGTGTACAGTCCGCGGTCGACTGCGCGCGTTGTGGCATCTCGCGCGAATCACCAAGAACTTGTCGGGATCGGAGGCGTTCGCTGGTGGCGACGCAGCCGCCCGCGTGGCCGTGGGTCACTGTTGCTCGCACAGTACCCAGGAAGGAACCAGATGGGCGACTCTTTCATCGATCAGAATCACTTCAAGCGAATCCTCAACCGCAACGTGGCGGTGCCCCTCGGTTTCGGTTTCCTCAGCGCGTTTTTCTTCAGCGCCATCGTTTACTTCCTGCTCAACGTCAGTCACTGGGTCGAGCGCTCCGTGGTGGGCGTTGCTTACGCTCACGACATGCTGAAAGTGATGGGTGATCTGGAAGCCTCGATGCGAGGCTATCTGATTGCTGGGGACGATGCTTTTCTCGAACCCTACCGAAACGAACTGCCCGTATTCGAGAACCAGTTCGACCTGATTGCCGATTACGCCGCCGATGATCCGGTACAGCTGAATCGTGTCGAGCGCCTTGGTCGGCTGCATGAGCAATGGGTGGCGTTTTCCGAGGAGGCGATCGCCCGCAGGGCTCGCAACGAATCCGTTGTTGAATATGTGCGCAGTCAGGAAGGGTTGAAGCTGAAGGAAGAACAGCGTCGGCTGCTCAACGACTTCATTGCCTACGAACGACAAATCCGAGCCGAACGTACCGATACGTCCGAAACGATCACCACCGCGCTGATCGGCGCGTTTCTGCTGTTCAGTCTGATTTTTAGCGGCCTGCTGGTCTATTTCGGGCGGCGCGACCTGATCAGTTTGTCGGACAGCTATTCGGAGTCGCTCGAACAGCAACAGGCGCATGCCGCCGCACTGGAAAAGCAGGCCTGGTATCGAAACGGTCAGACCCAGCTCAGCGAGTCTATGATCGGCGAGCAGGCCTTGCCGACGCTGGGCCAGAACGTGCTTGGTTTCTTGGCGCGCTACCTCGGCGTTGCGGTCGGGGCGCTGTATGTCACCCAGGAAGGCAAACTGCAGCGGGTTGCGGAATTCGGCTGGGATCGGGACCGGTTACATGCCGGCCGCAATCTTGAGCTGGGCGAGGGATTGGTGGGCCAGGTGGCGTTGGAACGTCGCGTAGTGCAGCTCGACAATGTGCCGCAGGGTTATCTGAACGTGAGTTCGGCGCTGGGCAGCGCCGCCGCCTCGTCCGTACTGATCTTCCCGGTGGAAGACAGCGGCATGCTCAACGCCGTGCTGGAAGTCGGCTTCTTGCGACCCCTGCGTGACGAGGACAATGAGTTGCTGCGGCGGGTCAGCGAAAATATCGGCTCGGCTATCGAGGCTGCACGCTATCGCCAGCGACTGCAGCGCATGCTTGCTGAAACCCAGCAGCTCAACGAGGAATTACAGGTCCAGCAAGAAGAGCTGCGCGCGGCCAATGAAGAGCTCGAGGAGCAATCCAACGCCTTGCGCGAGTCGCAGGCGCACATGGAAGAGCAGCAGGCCGAGCTGGAACAGACCAACGAGCAACTTGCGGAGCACTCCGAAGAGCTCGCCCGCCAGCGCGACCAGATGGATCTCAAGAACAACCGGCTGCACGAAGTGCAGTTGATGCTCGAAGAGCGCGCCGATGAGTTGCAGCGCGCCAGTCGTTACAAATCGGAATTCCTCGCCAACATGTCCCACGAGCTGCGCACGCCGCTGAACAGCTCGCTGATTCTGTCTAAATTGCTGGCCGACAATCCGCACGGCAATCTGCAGGAAGACCAGGTGCAGTTTGCGCGCTCGATCTATTCGGCGGGTAATGACCTGCTTAATCTGATCAACGACATTCTGGATATCTCGAAGGTCGAGGCCGGCAAGCTGGATGTCCATCCCGAGCTGTTGATTCTCACGCGACTGGTCGATGGCCTGAAGAGCCTGTTTCTCGCCCAAGCGCTGGAAAAGTCGCTGCAGTTCAATGTCGAGCTGGCCGAGGACTTGCCGCCGAGCCTTTATACCGACCGCCAGCGGCTGGAGCAGATTCTCAAGAACCTTTTGTCCAACGCTTTCAAGTTCACCGAGAAGGGCTCGGTAGAACTTCGGGTGACTCGCCGTGACGACCAACAGATAGCCTTTGCCGTGCGTGATTCCGGAATCGGTATCCCTGCCGACCAGCAGGAAGTCATCTTCGAAGCCTTCCGTCAGGCCGATGGCACCACCAACCGGCGTTATGGCGGCACCGGGCTGGGCTTATCCATCTCCCGTGAGCTGGCCCAACTGCTCGGCGGCACCATTGAAGTCAGTAGCGAACCGGGCGCCGGCAGTGTGTTCACATTGATCGTTCCGGAGAACTACAGCGCCCCGGTGGCCGAGCAGGAACCCGAGCCGTTGCCTGAGCCGAAGTCGTTCAATATCCCGGACGCGCCGGCACCGGTTGCGACGCCGATCACCGCGACACCGAGACCGGTGCCGGAGCAGGGCGTGGCGACCCTTACGGATGACCGCGAGCGCTTCCCGTTCGAGCGTTCGGTGCTGGTGATCGAAGATGAGCCGCAATTTGCCGGCATCCTTCGAGACCTGGCCCATGAACTGAAGTACAGCTGTCTGATCGCGCAGAACGCCGATCACGGTTTCGACACGGCTGTGCAGTACCGTCCCGATGCGATCCTGCTGGACATGCGGCTGCCGGACCATTCCGGTCTTACGGTGCTCGAGCGGCTCAAGGAAAACCCCATCACACGGCACATTCCGGTGCACATCGTGTCGGTGGAAGACCGCAAGGAAGCTGCGCTGCAGATGGGGGCCATCGGCTACGCCACCAAGCCGACCACCCGCGAGGACCTTAAGGCTGTGTTCGGCCTCTTCGAAGCCAAGCTGGAGCAGAAGGTCAAACGTATCCTGCTGGTCGAAGATGATGCGCGTCAGCGTGAAAGCGTGTCGCGGCTGATCGAGGACGTGGACATCGAAATCACCGCCGTGGAGTTCGGCGAGCAGGCTCTGGAGCTGCTGCGCTCCACCGTGTTCGATTGCATGATCATCGACCTCAAGCTGCCGGACATGGACGGCCACGAGCTGCTCGAACGCATGGCGCGTGAAGATATCTGCTCCTTCCCACCGGTCATCGTTTATACCGGACGCAACCTGACTCGCGACGAAGAGGGTGCGCTGCTGAAATATTCGCGCTCGATCATCATCAAAGGCGCACGGTCGCCGGAGCGCCTGCTCGACGAAGTCACGTTGTTCCTGCACAAGGTCGAATCCGATATGCCGCCGGAGCGGCAGAAGATGCTCAAAAGCGTGCGCAGCCGAGAAAAGGCCTTCGAGGGCCGCAAGATCCTGGTGGTCGACGACGACGTGCGTAACGTTTTCGCCTTGACCAGCGCACTGGAGCAGAAGGGCGCGCTGATCGAGATCGCCCGCAACGGTCACGAAGCCATCGCTCAGTTGCAAAATGTCGGCGACATCGATCTGGTGCTGATGGACATCATGATGCCGGAGATGGATGGATTCACTGCCATGCAGGAGATCCGCAAGGATCCGCGCTTCGCCAAACTGCCGATCATCGCAGTGACCGCCAAGGCGATGAAAGACGATCAGGATCGCTGCCTGCGGTCGGGTGCCAACGATTACCTGGCCAAGCCCATCGATCTGGACCGTCTGTTCTCGCTGATCCGTGTCTGGCTGCCGAAAGTGGAGCTGCTGTGACATGCCGGACCGCAACCAAGCCATCGAGCTGAAGCTGCTGATCGAAGCGATCTACCTGCGCTACAGCTACGATTTTCGCGACTACTCCAGTGCTTCGCTCAAGCGCCGCGTGCTGCTGGCGCTCAAGCAAATGCAGTGCGAGAACATCTCGGCGCTCCAGCGCCGGATTCTCTACGATCCGCAGGCGTTCATGGAGCTGCTGCAGTTTCTCACCATTCCGGTGAGCGAGATGTTCCGCGACCCCAGCTATTACCTGGCGTTGCGCGAGCAAGTGATACCGGTGTTGTGCACCTATCCGTCATTGAAGATCTGGATTGCCGGCTGCAGCACGGGCGAAGAGGTCTACTCGATGGCCATCTTGCTCAAAGAAGAAGGATTGCTCGATCGCACTATCTTGTACGCGACCGACATCAATCCAAGGTCACTCGAACGTGCGCGCCAGGGCATCTTCAACATCGACAACATGCGCCAGTACACCAGTAACTATCAAGGTGCCGGTGGCAAGCACAGCCTGAGCGATTACTATACGGCGGCCTATGACTCGGCAATCATGGATAAGTCATTGAAAGAAAACATCACGTTCGCCGATCACAGTTTGGCGACCGATAGCGTTTTCGCAGAGACCCAGTTGATTTCCTGCCGCAACGTGCTGATCTACTTCAACAAGCCGCTGCAGAACCGCGCCTTCGGCCTGTTCTACGACTCGCTCTGCCACCGCGGGTTTCTCGGTCTTGGCAGCAAGGAAACCGTTGAGTTTTCCGGGTATGCCGAACAGTTCGAGGCGTTCGACAAGCCGGAAAGGGTGTTCCGCAAACTATGACGCTCACTGCCGCTGAAGCCTTTTCTCAACCGCTCGACCGACCCGTGGATGCCGTGGTAATCGGTGCGTCCGCCGGCGGTTTGGCTGCGCTCAGCGCGTTGGTGACCGGGTTGCCTCGAACCTATCGCTTGCCGCTGCTGATGGTTCAGCACGTGCCGGCAACCGGGCCGACGCAGCTGGTCGAAATCTTCCAACGCAAAACCGATCTGGCCGTGAAGGAAGCGGGCGACAAGGAGCCCGTTTGCGGCGGCACGCTCTACTTCGCAGCGCCGGGTTATCACCTGTTGGTCGAGGCGGACATGAGCCTGTCGCTTAGCCAGGATGATGCGATGCATTTCTCCAGACCCTCAATCGACGTGCTCTTCGAGTCGGCGGCTGATGCCTGGGGCGAGCGTGTCGCCGGGATTCTTCTGACAGGCGCCAACGAGGACGGCGCCGCCGGTCTTGAGGCGATCAAGCAGGCCGGCGGCCTCACAATTGTTCAGGACCCTGGCGAAGCCGAGGTCCCGACCATGCCACTTGCAGCACTCCAGCGCTTCGCGCCGGATTACATTTTGCCCTTGCGCGATATCCATCGACTGTTGCGTGAACTGGAGTGACCCATGCTCGAACACACCGATGAAGCGAACCTGCTGATAGTCGATGATCTACCTGAGAACCTGCTGGCGCTGGATGCGCTGCTGAAAGGCCCAGGTATCCACGTGCATCAGGCTGAGTCGGCTGAGCAGGCGCTCGAGCTGCTGCTACGCCATGAGTTCGCGCTGGCCATACTCGACGTACAGATGCCTGGCATGGACGGCTTTCAGTTGGCCGAACTGATGCGCAGCACCGAGCGCACCAAGCCGATTCCGATCGTCTTCGTCAGCGCGGCCGGACGCGAGCTCGACTACGCATTCAAGGGCTACGAGAGCGGGGCCGTCGACTTCATGCAGAAGCCGTTGGATACCCATGCAGTGCGCAGCAAGGTCAGCGTGTTCGTCGACCTGTATCGCAATCGCAAGCGCCTGGCGCGTCAGCTTGAAGAGCTGGAGCGCAGTCGCCGCGAGCAGGAAGTGTTGCTCGACGAGCTGCGCAGCACCAAGGTCGAGCTAGAGAATGCGGTGCGTATGCGCGATGACTTCATGTCCATTGTTTCCCATGAGCTGAAGACGCCGCTCAACACCCTCATCCTCGAAGTGCAGTTGCGCAAGCTGCAACTTGGCCGCAAGAACCTTGCTGCATTCAGCGATGACAAGCTGCAACAGATGGTCGACAAGGATGAACGGCAGATCCAGAGCCTGATCCGGCTGATTGATGACATGCTCGATGTCTCGCGGATCCGTACCGGCAAACTGTCGATTCGGCCGACGCAGGTGGATCTGGGAAAGCTCGTAGCCAGCGTGGTGGAGAATTTCGCCCCGCAGATGGAAGCGAGTGGTTGCACATTGCTGTTCCAGCGCCCGGAACCGGTGATCGGTCTTTGGGACGAGTTTCGTATCGAGCAGGTGTTGGCGAACCTGTTGACCAATGCCATGCGTTACGGCGCCGGCAAACCGGTGCAGGTGAACGTCAGTACTACCGCAGCGGGCGCCTGCATCGAGGTGCGCGATCACGGCATCGGTATAAGCCAGAAGAGTCTGGCTCGAATCTTCTGTCAGTTCGAGCGAGCTGAAGGTAGCGAGAGTAGCGCCGGACTCGGGCTAGGTTTGTTCATCGCCGAGCAGATCATCAAGGCGCACAGCGGCCGCATTCAGGTCGAGAGCGAAGAGGGAAAGGGCGCGCTGTTCCGTGTTCTGCTGCCGCTGAACGCCGGAGCCTGAGGCGGCCCCAGGCGAAACTCAGACCCAGCTCAGTTGCGGCCAGCCCTTGGCCTCCGCTTGCTCGCGCAGCAGTGGATCAGGATTCACCACGTGTGGGTGCGCCACTTGCTCGAGCAGCGGCAGATCGTTGATCGAGTCGGAGTAGAAATACGCCCCCTCCAGCGACTCACCCTCAGCTTCAGCCCACTCGCGCAACCGACTGACTTTGCCTTCTCGGTACGTGAGCACCCCACGGGTGTTGCCACTGTAGAAACCGTGCTGTTCTTCCAACTGGATCGCCAGCACATCCCCGATGCCAAGTCGGCTGGCCACTGCTTCGACCAGAAACGCTGCCGAAGCGGAGATCACCAGGATGCGGTCACCTGCTTTGCGGTGCTGAGCGACCTGGCGCATGGCATCGCTGTAGATCAGCGGCTCGATCACGTCCTCAATGAAGGGCTCGACAACATGAGCCACTTCTTCCGCCGTGCGGCCCACCAGCGGGGTCAGGCTGAAGGCCATGTAGTCTTCCATCGCCAGCGTGCCGAAGGCGTACTCGGCCATCAGCTCGGCGTCCTTGCGCAGAAAGGATTCCCCGTCCACCCAGCCGATCTTGGCCATCTCGTGCGCCCATAGGCTGGCGCAATCACCGTCAATCAAGGTTTCGTCCAGGTCAAAAATTGCCAGTGCCATCAAGCCACCTCGTGAATTGCCGAAGCGTCGATGGTAAGGCTTACCTGGCGGCCGTGGGGATAGAGATCGGCGGCAGAGCGGTTGAGCACGTCCACCATCAGGTCGACATCGCGCGCTTCGACGCGGTAGCGGATCACATTGCCCAGCAGGCTGTGGCTCTTTATGACCGCCGCGATCCCCTCGTTGCTTCCTGATGAATTGACCAGGGCAATGGCTTCCGGTCGGATCGCCACTTTCGAATGAACAGGGCGTTGCAACAGTCGTGAGGCGACATCGGCGGCGAGCAGGTTGTAGTTGCCGATGAAGCCCGCGGCGAAGGCACTCACAGGCGAGGTGTACAGGGTCTCGGCATCGGCGCTCTGGACGATGCGTCCGGCGTTCATCAGGAGGATGCGATCAGACAGCGTCAGTGCTTCTTCCTGATCATGGGTGACGAAGATAGTGGTCAGCCCCAACTCCTGCTGGATCGCACGGATCTGTTCACGCAGGTGCTTGCGGATACGCGCATCCAACGCCGACAGGGGTTCGTCCAGCAGCAGCAGGCGAGGGCGGGTGACCAGCGAGCGTGCCAGGGCCACCCGCTGGCATTGCCCGCCGGAGAGCTGGCTCGGGTAGCGGCGGGCGAAGTCGCCTAGCTCGACCATCGCCAGCACCTCGGCCACCCGCCTGGCGCTTTCATCGCTGGCAATCTTCTGCATGCGCAGACCGAAGGAGACGTTCTGTTCCACCGTCATGTTGGGAAACAGTGCGTAACTCTGGAAGACCATGCCGATCTGGCGCTTTTGCGGTGAGGTGGGCACTAGATCCTCGCCATCCAGCAAGATCTGACCACCGTCGACCTCGGTGAGCCCGGCGATGCAGCGCAACAGCGTGGACTTGCCACAGCCTGAGGGGCCGAGCAATGTAATCAGCTCTCCTTTGGCTATCTCGCAGTCGATATCGGTGAAGACCTGGGTGTCGCCATAGGATTTGTGCAGGTTGCGAATGCTGAGGTAGCTCATGAATGTTCCTGTCTCGAATAGCCGCAGCGGTGGTCGTAGTCCGTCTTAAAAGGGTGGCAATGAGGTGCTCCATTTCAGCCGCCCCGCTGCTATTGCGTAGGGTGGGCTTCAGCCCAACGCTTCTTCGGCGGGGCTCTCTCTGGCGGGCTAAAGCCCGCCCTACAAAATCTCGAGCCCACCTCCCGGCACGCCCGGTGAGTCACGTAGGGTGGGCTTCAGCTCACCGAGGAAACGCCGACCTAGCCCGGCCCTCTTGCTAACACGTCCCCTCAGGGCTTGTTCTGGTTCAACCGAGTCGCCGCCCAGGTGAACACCAGCACGAAGAAGAAGTAGGAAATCACCAGCGCACTGTTGAAATGGCCGCTGCTGTTTTTCATGTTGTTGAGGTACACCTGCAAGGTTTCGTAGCGGGTTCCGACCAGCAGGTTGGCAAAGACGAACTCGCCGAACAGAAACGAAAACGACAGGAACAGCGACACCATCAGCCCCTTGCGCAGGTTCGGCAGCACCACCAGAAACGCCGCCTTCCAGGTGCTGGCGCCGAGCAGGTGGGCGGCGTCCATCAGGTCGCGTAGATTGATCGCCTGCAGGTTGTTGCTGATCGCGCGATACATGAACGGCAGCGCAATGGTGAAGTAGGCGCCAATCAGGATCCATGGCGTGCCAACCATGGCCAGCGGCCCGGAGCCATAGAGCTGCAACAGGCCGACCGAGGACACCACCGGCGGCACGGCAAACGGCAGCAGGATCAGGATGTTCATCAGCCCGTCGAGCTTGGGAAAGTGGTAATGCACCACGAATAGCAGCGGCAGGATCAGCACCACCGCCAGGGTCAGCGCCCCGAGGCAGACCAGCAAGGACTGGGCGAATGCGCGCAGGAAGCGCTCTTCACTCCAGAGCTGCACATACCAGTCGAACGTCAGCCCGTCCGGCAGGATGGTCGCTGACCAACTGCTTGAGATCGAGTAGAGAAAGGTCGCTGCCAGGGGTAGCAACAAGATGAGGAACAGCAGCCACACCACCGTGCGGTGGTACAGCGCACCGCGTTTGGCTTCAGCGGCCCGCATGGTAGCTCCTCCTGAGCAGCAGCTGATGCGCCACGGTGATCACGCCCATCAACCCAACCAATACCATCGCCAATGCGCTCGCCATGTTCGGATCGAGGGAAATATCGCCGGAAATCATCGCCGCGATGCGGATCGGCAACACGTTGAAGTTGCCGGTGGTGAGGTAATAAACCGTGGCATAGGCCCCCAGCGCATTGGCCAGCAGGATGACGAAGGTGCCCAGCAGTGCCGGCGTCAGTACCGGCAGGCCGATATAACGCCAGTAGCCCCAGGTGCCCGCACCCAGCAACGAGGCTGACTCACGCCAGTCCTCGCGCAGTGCATCGAAGGCGGGGTAGAGCAGCAGCACGCCCAGCGGGATCTGAAAGTAGGTGTAGAGCACGATCAGTCCGGTCTTGGAGTAGAGATTGAAGTCCTCGATAATGCCGGCCTGCTTGAGCAGGATCGTCAGCGCCCCGTTGAAGCCGAGCAGAATGACGAAGGCGAACGCGAGCGGTACCCCGGCGAAGTTGCTGGTCATGTTGGAAAAGGCCATGACGAAGTCGCGCAACTTCGAATCGACCTGGCGCAGCGAGTAGCTACCGAGGATGGCGATGACGATGCCGAACAGGCTGGACCAGAAGGCGATCTGCAAGCTGTGCTTGATAGCCTGTAGATAGAACTTGGAGCCGAAGATTTTCTCGAAATTGGCCAGGCTCCAGCCGTTCGCCGTGTTCAGGCTGTTGAGCGTGACCCACAGCAACGGGGCAATCTGAAAGGCGAAAAAGAACACGGCGAACGGCAGCAGGCAGAGCAGCGCCAGCCATTTGCCGCGCGGCGCCTGACGGTTTGCGATTCTAGGGACAGCACCGTCTCGAATGGCTGCAGTCTTGAGATTGTCTTCAAGCGGCGCGCTCATTTCAGCAAGTCCTGGCACAGGGGCTTGTCATGGGCCACGCCGAGCAACTCGCATAATGTTCCGCATAACTCAGTCTGTTTCGGCCGTGCGCCTGGGTCGAGGCTGAAAGCTAAACCCAGAACGAACAGTGGCACCTCGCGCTCCTCGGGCAATAGGCCGTTGTGGGAGCGATCGTTGTTCATGCCGTGATCGGCCGTCACCATGACTTGGTAACCATCGTCCAGCCAGCGCTGCAGGTGGTCGGCGAGGAGGATATCGGCGCGGCGCGCGGCGTTGCGATACTGGGACGAATCCAGGCCGTGCTTGTGGCCGGCGTCGTCGATGTTCATCGGATGTACCAGCAGGAAGTCGGGACTGAACCGCAGCCGCAGGCTTTCCGCGTCAGCAAACAAATGCGAATCGGGGTAGTGATCCTCGTAATAGAAGTGACCGTGCTGGATCGGCAGTTCGGGCGTTTCGCTATGACGATCGCGTGCCGCCAGGAAAGGCGCGCGGTTATAGAGCTCGCTGACCCAGTGATAGGCCGCGGCCGCTGTGCTCAAACCAGCGTCGCGGGCGTAATGGAAGATGCTGCGCTCGGTGGATAGCCGCACCACGTCGTTATGCACCACGCCACTGTCGATTGGTGTCACGCCGGTCAGGATGCATTCATAAAGGGGGCGAGACAGCGCGGGTAATTCACATTCCAAGCGGTACAGCGCGCCCCGGCCGGCCACGCAATAGGCCTGCAGATGGCCGAGTGCGTGCTCCGCGACCTGATAGCTGAGGCCGTCGAGCACAACGAGGATGGCTTTGCCCATGGGACTTTTCCTTATCAGCAGTGGGCCGTAGGGTGGGCCGGCCGGCGCTCCACTTCAGCCCACCGTTTCTTCTGCGGGACTTTCTCTGGTGGGCTAAAGCCCACCCTACAAAAACCCGACCCAACCCGTCTTCCGGCACACCTGGTGCGCGTCGTAGGGTGGGCTTCAGCCCACCGCCTGCGTGCTGGCAGGCTGAAGTGGGGCGCCGCTCACCACCTTACGACCCTGTCGGTTGGCAGCCGATCACTCCATTTCGATGATTACGTTTTCCTGCCACTGCTGTGGTAGGGCCTTGGAAGTTGCTTCCCAGGCATCGGCGTTCTCGATCGGCTTGACCTTGACGTACTGCTCGTTCGGCAGCAGCTTGGCCTGCACTTCGGAGGGCAGTGTCAGGTGCTCGGCGCGGATCGGCCGGGCGTTGCCCTTGGCCAGGTTGATCTGCCCGGCATCGGAGAGGATGTATTCGCGGGCGAGCTTGGCGGCGTTGGGGTGTTTGGCCCACTTGTTGATGATGGTCGTGTAGCCGGAAATCACCGAGCCATCGGACGGAATCACGACCTCGAAGCGGCTGGGATCGATCTGGTCGCGGTACGACAGGCCATTGAAGTCCCAGACCACACCCACTTCCACTTCGCCGCGTTCCAGCGTCTGGATCGTCGGGTTCGACAGCGACAAGCGGCCCTGCTTGGCGATGTCGGCGAAATAATCCAGGCCCGGCTGGATGTTCGTCTCGTCCCCACCGTTGGCGATGGCCGCGGCCAGTACGCCATTGACCGCTTGTGCAGCAGCGCTGACATCGCCGATGGCGACTTTGTACTGACCATCCTTCAGCTCGGCCCAGGAGGTCGGCACATCCTTGACCAGCTGCGTGTTGACGATAAAGGCGATGGAGCCGGTATAGGCCAGCATCCAGTGACCGTCCTTGTCCTTGGCCCATTCGGGAATCTGGTCCCATGTGGTGGGCTTATATGGCTGGGTAACACCTTGCTGGACGGCGATCGGCCCGAAGGCGGCGCCGACGTCACCGATGTCGGCCGTGGCATTGTCTTTTTCGGCTGCGAACTTGGCGATCTCCTGGGCCGAACTCATGTCGGTGTCCATATGCTTGAGACCGTACTTTTGCTCAAGGTCCTGCCAGGTGTCCTTCCAGTTGGCCCAGCTGTCTGGCATGCCGACGCTATTAACCTCACCTTCCGCGCGAGCCGCCTCTTCGAGCGCTTTCAGATCCGTTTGTGCAGCGTTCGCCGATGTCGCCAGGGCGATCGCTGATCCCAGTAGTGAAGCCAGCAGCAGTCGTTTCATTCGAAGCTCCTTACGCAGGTCGATTGGTCTAGATCAGTTCGATGCAACCAAACTAGGGGGTGCAAGTGACAGTTTGATGTCGTTGCCTCCGCCATCGCCGTAACGGGCGACACTGCGACAGGAGTGCCGTAACAAGCCTAGCGCACGCGCAAAACCCTGCCTGAAAAGGCCTGCACAGTTTTTTTGTCCGTAGTGCACCGCGTCATCTATAAGGTCCGCGGGCTGTTTTTGCCGCTGCATTGTCATGCGACAGTCATCGTTACGCTCTAGCGTTACCCGCCATCAACCGGGAAAAGACGGCAGCCCGTGCCCCGCTTTGGTCCTTGGTATAGTCCAGTGAGAAAAGACGATGCGCGATGAAGTGCCGCGGACGGTGACGGCGATCTGTAGCTCGCTACAGGAACAGATCCGTCATGGCTTGCTGCAGCCGGGCGGGCAGTTGCCGTCCGAGCGAAAGCTCAGTGAGCTGTTCGCCACCACACGCATCACGCTACGCGAAGCCTTGGGGCAGCTGGAATCCCTCGGCATGATCTATCGCGAAGACCGTCGTGGCTGGTTCGTGTCGCCACCCCGGGTGCTCTACAACCCGCTGGTGCGGAGCCATTTCCACGCGATGGTGGGCGAACAGGGCCGTTTGCCTGCTACCGAGGTGCTGTCGGCAAGGCTGCAGCCTGCTACTGCGGAGATTTGTTCGCGCCTGGAGCTTGCGGCGTTATCGAGCGTCATCCAGATCCGCCGCGCACGCCGCATCGACGGCCGCCTCGTACTCTACGTCGAGCACTACCTGAACCCAGCCCACTTCCCGGGCATCCTAAAGTACGACCTGACCTGCTCACTTACCGAGCTGTACGCCAGCGAATACGGTATCCATTACGGTCGCGTCCGCTTCGACATGGTCCCCACCGCCCTCCACCCGGAAGCCGCCACCACCCTACGCACCGCCCCCGGTAGCCCAGCCCTGCGCATCACCCGTCTAAACCGTGATCAGCACGAGCGGATCATTGACTGCGATGTAGAGTATTGGCGGCATGATGCGATTCATGTGTGTGTAGAGGTGCCGGAGTAGGGTGATAAGTTGGCGACGTTGCGGCAGATGCATTTCGGACTAGGTGCGGGACATTGCCTGCTTCCCCTGCTCCGGCGCGTTTTGGGCGGCCGAAGCTAATCGACATAGCGCACATGCCCGCCCATGAGATAGAGACGGCCAGTAATGCCGCGGGCATGCGCTGGCGTTGTAGCGGGTAGCTATGTGGGCATTCTTAGGGTTGGTTTTCGCGGATGTCACAGGTCAATCGGCATATCGCACATGCCGATCCATCAGGTTCAAGCGGCCAGTGATGTCGTAAGCGTTGACAAGCGCCAGGTTCTTCATCACTCGGGCATCCCAGGTGGCGTCGTCTATATCGCGCCAGTAGCGCTCGGGCCGACCAATGTGACGATCATGTTCGGCAGTCACCGGATCCTGCGCGCGGTGCTCCTCGAATAGTGGGATATCCGGCAGCGGCCTGCTGGTATCCATATAGTTCTGTAGAAAGTCCCAGGCGGCGAAGTGCGGCGCCATGCTGGAGTCCTTGGGCACGATGGGGCTGAGGTCGATGGCCAGGTCGTGATAGCGATGTACCAGATGCAACTGATGCCAGATCAGCCCCTGCCGGTCTGGGCCGCTGCTGATATAGGCATCGAACTCGTAAAAGGGATTAGTGTCACCGATGGTGCCGCTGCGCTGGTACTCACCCATATTGTCGTAATCGAAGATGGTGACCATGCCTGTGCGACGGTTGAGTTCCCAGAGCGGCCCCTTGGAAGGGTGGACAAACCAGTTGGGCAGCTTATGAACGACTAGCGATCCTATGGCCCAGCAGGCGAGGGGAGGCGCTAAAAACAATGGTGCGCTTTCGATCGCAGCATGAAAGAACGCTGAGAAAAATCCGGATTTAGATTCATAGGCTTCCATCAGCAATGGAAAAGGTAAGAGCAACAGGAAAGCCCAAAAAACAAAGCGCCCCCCTCCCCATAGATAAAACCAGAACAGGCTTCGTTTGGAGAGTGAAGCATATCGATAGCGTTCGTGATCGATGATCTGGTGGTAATCCAGCACTTCGTATGCCTCCCGTTGCTCCTCCCCCATTGCCAGAGCGTTCTCACGACGTTCGGCGTCTCGCAGATAGGCTGGGGTCGTGCCGCTCAGCATGCTATGCGGCACGATGTCTTGGGTGTGCCCCCAAGGCAGACGTGAGCTGCCAAAGTGGAACAACCAACTGCGCTTGACCGCTGCTGGCTGGTCGGGGATGCGCGCCGGCTGGTAGGCGCTGGGGCAGTAGTGGGCAGTCATGGGGGCATCCTTACGGCTGGCTGTCCGGATGAGTCTGTTCATTGGCCCAGAACGGCTGCTTGGTTTTGGTGAAATATGGATGGGCGTGGTTATCAGATATAAGGGCGCGCCTTGATCCTCCACATTCAGTTATGCAGGCTGATTAGCGTGCTGCCACTCATGGTCTGGAAGTTCGATGGGCCGGTACTAGGAGGGAGGTCCGTACAAGTCCTTTCAGGGTATGGCTCATAAGCAATCATTCACTCGCATGTAACACCTGCAGAGGGAGTAATCGGCTGCTTTGTGAAATGCGCTATATCTATAGTTGGTTCGTGCTGAAAACAACTTTAAAATTGTAATACTTCTACTTTTTCTCGCGTGTGGGGGATGCTTGGGTTTTTTGAAAGTATGGCGTTAAGGATGTGGTCAAAGTCTTTTTTATCGCAGAAAACATATGTCCACCATGGTAGCGTCTTATTGATATTCTCGTTCAGCCATTCGTACTCTAGGCTTATTAGGTGGCGTGATTTGTCTATATAAATATGCTTTATTTCATCCCAGGTAAATACGTTGTGTCTGTAGAGGCTGTGAATTTCTTGGAATTGCTTTGAGTTAGCTAGGCCTAGATAAAGAAAACCCATGCCGCCAGGCCCGGCGAGTGCTATCCAAAAGGCCGAAGGATCAAGTGCGACAACGAATAGAACGGCGATAGCGGCAATAACCGTCAGCCATTTCAAGGCGATCATCCAGCCTTTACCTGGCGCTTTCCACTCGCAGACCTCTATGCCTGTTTCGGTCAGGCGATAAGCGAATTTTGTTTTTTGATGAGTTGTGCCATATAGGGCTAAGAAAAAAAGAAAAAAACCTGGCGCAGCAATAAAGAAAGTTTCGAATAATGTGAATTTTGCATTCTTATATAGTAAGAAATAGCTAAAAATCAAAGTTACGCATAGCATGAAAGCAAACATGCCATTGGCGATGGTTGTGTTGTAAGGACGCGCCTTGATCTTCCACTCCAGCAAAGCAGATTGATTAGCATGCTTCCACTGATGGTGGTTTGGAAGCTCTATGGACTTATTCCAAGGAAGAGTCTGGGGGGATTTTCTCAATGTACTGCTCATAAATAAATCATTCACTCGTATGTGGCACTTGCAAGGAGAGCAGTCGGGTATTTTGTGAGGAAAGCACCATATCGCTATTAGGCTCCTTGCTGAACGCATCGTTTTTCAGATCCGCCTCGGAGGACGAGGTGCCTATGTCCATGCGGAACATATAGCCCTGGCCGTTGGCGCTTTCCAGAATCTGCTCCGGGTAGCGAACTTCCAGCTCCAGCACGGGGGGGCGCTGGTAGGCGATCCAAGTTTGCCAGAGGCGGTGCTGTGTGTCCTTGGGGTAGAGAGTGTCGCCTGGCAGTGATCCGCTGGGACGCTGTACGGGCGGTTGGCCAAATTGGTCGATGGGCGCCCAGTGGCCTTCGAGGAACTGGTCGTAGAACTTGTCTGCCATGCCTTGCATCAGGCTATCGGAAAACCAGCCGCTGTCGACCATGGCCGGTTGCAGCTTGACGGCTGTTCCCGCCAGTTCGGACGGTAGCAGGAGCTGTAGCCAGAAACCGGTATAGATACGCGGGCCTCGGCCATAGTAAGGCAAGGTGGCGGCGCGAGCCGCCAGGCTGGGGCGCAGGCAGATTTCCTTCAGGGTGCGCAGTTCTTCCTTGTGATCTTCGTCGCTGTGTGTCCAAGTGGTGGATTTGCCCCAACTGCTGCGATACAGCCAGAGCCGCAGACCCTCACGCTTGTATTGGTTGGCGACCATGCTGGCGATCAGGTAGATCACGCCAAGTAACGCGATGATGATGGTGACCGGGTTGGACATTACCCAGGCAAAACCAAACCAAAAGCCCAACGCACTGCCGACCAGTTGGATGCCGGCTACTGATGACATAAATAGCAATGCAACCATTTTCGTGCTTTGAGCATATTTCTCTTCAGAACTGGTCGCGTTACGAATATCGTTGGAAACCTGCCAGGCCTCTACACCCGCAGCGATAGCGCCGAATGCGGCCATACCCATGGTGCGTAAAACCAACTGCCGAGCCAGCAATGATGCTTCAACTTCACCCGTTTTAAGCCAAGCCCTTACGCCTGCTTTTGCAAGTTGCGTGGTATTCCGGCCAATTGTTTTTTCAAGCTTGGCCCACTTGTTCCAAGCCGGCACCGTCCAGAGCGCCATCAGTGCGTTGGCGGTATAGGCGGCATTGGCCCCGACCGTGCGCAGCTCATCCTCACTGAAAATTCCGTCATTGCGTGCCTTGTCCAGGCTATTGATGAAGTTCCAGATATTCAGCCCTGCGACCAGCACAGGCAGGCTGCCGCCAAGCTCTTGATTGATCCACTGACGGCTTCGGGCTGCGTAGCCTGCCGAATTTTTTGCTTTGAGCTGCAACTGATCAAGCAGTTCTGGTTGGCCCAGTGTCGCGAGCCACATATTCACTTGGCGGGTTTGTACCTTGGTGATCTTGGTTTCGGTTACGACACTACCGATTACCTCGTTAGGCCTTTGCAGGTTCAGCGTCTCGCGCTTTTGTTCCAGCCCGAGCAACTGTATGCGTGCCGAGCGTTTGTCGGGGCCTTCACCGGGTAGAGAAAGAGTGCGTTGCAGGCCCTTGATATTCTTCTCGAGCTGAGCAACCTGCATTTGCCATTGACGGTTCTTCTTCGTGAACTCGGCATTCAGAATCAAACGCGTCTGTGTGGAGATTTCCGTAGAAACCAAGACCTGGGTGACGCTGAAGGCAAAGATTCGAACCTTGGGCGCAAATTTCGTGCTCAAGGCAGGGAGTAGAACAAAGGCCATCAGGTTCCAGCTGTCCTTGGCCTTTTGTCCTACTACGTTGCGCAGGGTCTCGAAGGCACGCTTGCCGGGCTCGGAAAGACTCTTGTACAGGTTACTAGCTTGTACGCTCGGCAGATCTAGTACCGATTGCACCTCGTTGGCCCGACTGACTTCACTGGTGGTGTCGGAGAGCCCGCCGTGGGCCTGTCCGCTACCGTCGCTTTGCCGTCCCAGATTGTCGATGGTGCCGTAGGTGGTGAAGTTGGTGGAAATCTTGTCGATCAGCGCGGAAAGCTCGGCGTTGAAATTGAACAGCGCCAGGCCTGCCAGCGTAGTGGGGTTGCCGTACTGCTCGCAGAGCCATTGCTTGCCCGTGTCGCTCGCGCCCAATTGCTCGTACAGGTTGGCCATGGTGTCCAGCAGATAGGTCGATTGCTGCGGGTGGCAGGGGTCATAGAAAACCTCTTCCGCTTTCGGGCTGAGGCTTTTCAGCCAGGCGAGTAGGTCGCTTTCGCTGCGTTGGATGTGGGCATTGAGGCGCTCCATTTCATCGGAGCGCTCTTGCAGATAACTCAAGGCCTCATCGAAGCGAACGTCCTCGCGCCAGGTTTTTTTCTGCTGCCATTCTTCTACCAGTGCGCGCCATTTTGGCCCCGACGGTGGGTTGCCCCAATTCGTACGAAATTGCTGCTGAGCCCGCTGCACTTGCAGCGACTTGAGCGTCAAGGTCGCGTCACTGCCGCTGTGATTGAGCAGCTGTGTCTCGCTATCGAGCAGGGCGTGAGCATCCTTGATGAATGCCTGCTTGCGGCTTGGGTTGGCTGATACCGATTTGGGAATGAAGGGGTCTAGTTTGACGCCGCAAAGCTCGTGAATAAGGGTGGCGCTATTGGTCTTGTTGGCATGCTGCGTCTCTGCTGCTGCCAGTTCCAACCATCGCCCCTGCAGATTCATGGCTAGGTCGTCGACGATGGCCAATGGATCGTCTAGGGCGACAACGAGAGCGCTGTCCTGATCAGGTACGCTGCCCAGAATAAGGGCTTGGTCGATCGGCTTCTTGCAGGGGCGGGACGTGTCGTCTTGGTTTGTCGCTATTAGACAGCTTTTGAAGGTCGGGGCTTCCCCTCCTGCCAGGATGTCGGCGACAGCACTGCCTATTTCGCGGATAGGTGCGGCATGTGCTGCCTGCATCTTGGTGCAGTATTGCGGCAGGTTTAAGGTGCGCATCCAACGGTTTTGCTCCTGGGGATTGCTGCGTATTTTTTCGCACAAGCGCCAGGTCCACTGCACCGGGGCATAGGCAATGAGCAGGCGGCTGCGCTTTGGGTAAAGCAGGTAGGGTTTGCTGTCACCGGGGTTGTTTCGTTCATCCTTGCCCAGCTGTGCACTGCCCCATTGGTGGCGGATGAGCTGGTGCCCCTTCACCTGATATTCGTGAAGGGTGCGATCAGTTTCATCCCACACATAAAGCCAGCCGTCACGGAGCTGGCGCAGGGTATAACTGCGCGTCTTGAGCGTCGGCAGGTGGTTGCTCGGCCAGCCTTTGGGCAGCGGGTTTGGACCTTGTGCACTGCCGCGTGCCGGTGACTCATCTATCGAATAGCGAACGGGATGGATTGCAATATCAACTGCTTTTAGCGGGCACTGGCCGTTTGCATTGGCGGGCTTGTTCTCGAAGGCCTGATTGCGTTTGGCTTGTTGCAAGGTTGTATCGGAGGTCGTCGTGCTCATGGAAATCCGTTCCTTTAGCCGGCAAGGCAGTCTTCATCCAGGGCTTGAATACGCCGTTCTGGCGGTAGTTTCTGGGCGTCTGGTGTCCTAGCTAACCAGGCCTGGTAAGGGCTATCGGAGCGTGTAGCGAAGTTATCGCCCCAGCAGGCGCAGCGCTCGAGCCAGATCGCAATGCTCCGCTCGTTGACCAGTCCCCAGGCTTCGGCATCGAGCAAGCGTTGTTCCAGCCATTGGCCTCGCTCCTGTTCACCAAGCCCTGATAAGGTTTGGGGGTAATCTTCGATCAACCAACCGTATAGCCGCTCCTTGAAGCTGCGCCGATAGGCCTGTTCGAGCGCCTCAACCTGATCATCAATGAGATGGTTGAGCTTGCCTTCCAATCTGGAGCTGTTGGGCTGTGAGCGATAGGACTGCCATTCGACTGCATGCGAGGGAGCCCAGTTAGGCGGGGGTAGGGGTACGAGCCATTCGATTATGGGGCCCAGAAGAGTTTGATAAGCAGATTGGGGATAGCTGTTCAGCCAGTAAGAGGTCACCAGCGGATCCGCGAAACGGAAGAGGCTGTAGCTACCTAAATTGTCCGTGATGGTGATGAACTGGCTCAGGTGATCGGCGACATCGTTCAGTGATGACGAGCTTTGTATTCTGCTGGTCTGGCGCTGAAGAGAGGGGCTGCTTCGCCATTCACCCAGTAAGGACGAATGGCTGTCCAGACCAACCAGAATTGGGCCGAGCTCTTTGACGCCGTCCCAGCGGGTGCCGCTGTAGAGAGGAATGACCTCGATAGGCTCCCCTACCCCATAAAGCCATTGCAGGGCGTCCTGACGAAGCACACCGTCCACGAGCAGGAAATTGCGGCTCATGCTTCGGCTTCCTGGTTGGCTCGCTCGCATATCTCACACCTTGGTGTCGTTCGCAATAACGCCTGGCGCTGGGCAGGTACCAGCAGCCTACCCGCCATATCCACATCCGCCGGGCTAACTTGCCCAGGCAAAATCGGCGCCGCTCCCGATCCCTTCCCGGGACTACCACCCGAGTTCATCCTGATCAAAGGCCCGGCCATCGTGATGCCATCAGCATCAAGCTTGATAAAGCTTCCACCGGCCTTGAAGGTCAGTTCGCTACCAGCTTCGAGGACCACTTTCAGGCCGCTGGAGAGGTGGATTTCGTTGCCGGCTTCGATGAACTGGCCGGTGGCGATCTTGACGTGCTGGTTATTGCCGACGGTCAGGTGGTCGTCTGCTTTGACTTCGCTGCGGCGGTCGGCGTGCGTGGTGCGGTGTTCTTCGGCGCGGAATTCGCTGTAGCTGTTGGCCTCGACGGTGTCGTGGCGTTCGTGGCCGACGCGGATCTTCTGGTCGTGTTCGATGTTCTCGTCCCAGTCGCGCTGGGCGTGAAGGTAGATTTGCTCGGCGCCCTTACGGTCTTCGATGCGCAGTTCGTTGTAACCGCCACCGCCCGGACTGCTCAGGGACTTGAACACGCTGCGGGTCTTGTTCGCAGGCAGGTCGTAAGGGACGGCGTTTTCCTTGTGGTACAGGCAGCCGGTGATCAGGGGCTGGTCTGGGTCGCCTTCGAGAAAGGTCACCAGCACTTCCATGCCGACGCGTGGGATGGCCACGCCGCCGTAGCGGTCGCCGGCCCAACTGGATGACACGCGCAGCCAGCAGCTCGCGTGCTCATCGGCTTTGCCTTCGCGGTCCCAGAAAAACTGTACCTTCACTCGGCCGTATTCGTCGCAGTGGATCTCTTCGCTGGCCTGGCCGGTTACGACCGCGCTCTGGCTGCCGAGGATGCGTGGTTTGGGGTTGCGAAGTGCGGGGCGGAAGGGAGCGGCCCAAGGGGTCGCGGTGAACTGGTTTCGGTAGCCTTGGGTGAAGTCGTTGTTTGCAAGGGATCTCTCATCCCTTAGCCGGGCTTCCCTTTCCCCGCCACTTAGGGGAAAGGGCGTCAGCGCGGCGATGCCTGAAGAATCAGTGACGGACTCTTCCAACACCTGAGGTTGCTTTCCTTCGTGGAAAACTTCAGTCAGCAGCCATAGCTGATTCCAGTCGCCGCGCGGATGATCGCTGAGTGATAGAAAGTGGCCGCTGACCAGCAGCGGCTGGTCGCTTTCTCCCTCAGCCAGTTCGAAGTCGTGGCGATGGCGTTCCAGCGCGCGCTGGGATAGGTGCTTGCCTCGCTCGCGGTCGACGAAGCGGCCGGGATAGTCATAATCCTCGAGGTCGGGCTGGGTGTTGCTTCTAACCGCCGCCTCCATGGTCAGACGGGGCTTCTCGAAATCGTAATCGCGGCGGGTGACGCGGCCGGTGCGGGTTTCGACGCGCACGCCAAAGCGTTTGATGACCGGCTCATCGGCAACCAGACCGCTGTCCTGCTGATAGGCAACCGAGGCAAGCGTCGGAAATACCGTCTGGTCATCACCGAAGACCAGCATGTGGCCGGCATCGCTGTGCTGGAAGTGGTAGTGAATGCCTTCTTCCTCGCAGAGGCGCTGGAGGAACTGGAGGTCCGTTTCATCGTATTGAACGCAGTAGTCCCGCTTGGGATAAACCACCGGCCCAAGATCGAAACGGTGGCCGTCGCCGGCGAGAATGCCGTGCTCTTCTAGCACTTTGGCGATGATCTGCGGTACCGAGAGGTGCTGGAAGATGCGCTGGTTGGTGCGGTGAGATAGATAGGCTAGCTGTGGGCACAAGGTGAGGCGATAGCGCGTCAGGCGTTTGCCGGAGTTGCCTTGCGCTGCGCTGTAGATCAAGCCATGGATACCCTTGCCAGCAGGCGACAAGGCTAGAAAGGCGCGCTGATGTAGCAGGCTTTCCAGATCGATATCGGAGCGCTCGCTGACCAGTTCGAGGTCGAACGCGAAGGGCTGCGAGATGGCCTCTCGACCTTTGAATTCGAGTACCTGCAAGTCAAATTGAGCGCCTTCAATCGCAAGGCTGAAGTGCGTGTCGTTAGCCGGATTGAACATTCCCTGTTCCTTTGTAACCAGTCCATGGCGGCGAGCCGGTAATGGCTCGCAAGGCGGCATCGCCTGTATTTCTGGCGTGCCGTAGCGCGGATTGGAGAGGCATCCAGTTCCGCAGAAAGCTGGCAGCTATTCTCGCCCTTTTGGCGAAATATCCGTGTGAAGCACTACGTTGTTTGCCGAATGCGTCAGCTAGAAACGCATCGGCCAGGTAAACCTGGCCGATGTGGATTAACCGTGGCCGCGAGGCCTGATCGAGGCTTATGCCGAGATCGGGGTACGCCAGTCGTCGGAGCCAGAAGTACCGGAGACTTCGTGGGTCCAGACGATTTTGCGGTAGGTGAAGTACACGTCTTCCAGATGGGTGAAGTGGGACATGTTCGGGTCCTGGCAGTTGGGCATGCGCGACTGCACGTCGACGATCACCGCATCTTCCAGTTCGATGGTGAAGTAGTGCTCCTGAGTACCGGTGGAGGAGGTGCGGTACCACTCCAGGCGGCACTTGTTCAGGCGTTCACCCGAGGTCAGAGCGTTGAAGATTAGCGGCGACGACTTGTCGAACACCTTGGTGATCATCAGGGGTTTGTGAACGCGCTGGCCGGTGGGTTGGCCGGACTGAGGGTCGCGCGGGATGATGACCTGGTGCTGGAAAGCCTGCACCAGAATCTGGTCTTCGTGTCCTTCCTGGAAAATGTTGCCGACCGAGTCCTCGGTGAAAGTGCCTGCGGTGATCAGGCCTTGCTTGGTGCCTTCGAGGGACAGATACGCGGGTGTTGGCATGAACGCTCTCCTTGCCTTGTTGAATGCCAGAGTGGCAGCAGAGTAAGTACAAGGCGCGTGCCAGTTATATTTAATCTCTATTTTTCAATAAGTTAGGCTTTCACGCTGTGGTCCAGGCCGTCTGCTCTGCGCCATCGCTCACATTTAGTTGGGCAACATCCTGCCCGCAGTTGCGCAATATTTGGCGCATGTCTCTCTAGCACCCACCATTGCTCGCTTCACAACTACAGGTCGATCGCCCCAAGCCAAAGCCTGCGCAGCATTCTGCGCAGCGTCATGGCTCAGGACGAGCAGCTGATTTCCAGGTGTTTGCCCCATTCCGGCGGGCGCTCGGCGTAGTGCTCCATGCCTGGCTGCTCGTCGAAGGGGCGGCTAAGCACCCCATGCAGCTCGCGCACCGGGCCGTAGTTGCCTGCCTCGGCGGCCTCGATTGCCTTTTGCGCCAGGTAGTTGCGCAGAATGTACTTCGGGTTGGCTGCGTGCATGCGGGTCCGGCGCGCCTCGTGATCGACGCTTTCGCGCTCGGAACGCTGGCGGTAGGTCGCGGCCCATTCATCGAAGGCTTTGATATCGACGAAATCTTCACGCAGTCGAGCCAGAGCCATCTCTGGATGGCTGTCACCGAGTTCGCGGAAGAAGCGCGTGTAGTCGATGGCGCTGCTCTGCATCAGCTGTAGCAAGCGCTGGATCAGCTCTTTGTCGCTCTCCTCGGCGGTCTGCAAGCCGAGCCGTTTGCGCATCAGACCGAGCCACACCGTTTCGTAGATCGGCAGGAACAGGTCCATGGTCGCCCGCAGCTGCTCGATGGCGATGAAGGGCGTCAGCGCCTGCGCCAGCGCGGCGAGGTTCCAGTGCGCAATCGGAACCTGGTTCTCGTAGGAATACCGGCCGGCATGGTCGGAGTGGTTGCAGACGAAGCGCGCATCGAAGTCGTCGAGGAAGGCGTAAGGTCCGAAGTCGAAGGTAATGCCTAGGATCGACATGTTGTCGGTGTTCATCACGCCATGACAGAAGCCATAGGCCTGCCATTTAGCGACCATTTCCGCGGTGCGCTCCAGCACTTCACGGAAGAAGCAATGGTACGGCTCTGGATGCTCCAGGCAGTCTGAAAAGTGGTTTTCGACAACATGATCGAGCAGCTTCTTCAATTCGTCGTGCTGCTTGGTGTAGTAGAAGAATTCAAAGTGGCCGAAGCGGACGTGGCTGGGCGCGAGGCGCATCAACATTGCGCCTAGCTCCTGGCGTTCGCGGTAGACCGGTGTCTCCGACCCGGTCACGCAGAGCGCGCGGGAGCTGGGAATACCCAGCGCGTGCAGGTGCTCGCTGGCAAGAAACTCGCGGATTGATGAACGCAGCACGGCACGGCCGTCACCCATGCGGGAATAGGGCGTCATGCCAGCGCCTTTGAGGTGCAGATCCCAATGCTCGCCCGCCTCGTTGACCACCTCACCGAGCAGCAGACCACGGCCATCGCCTAGTTGCGGGTTGTAGCTGCCGAACTGGTGGCCGGAATAGATCATCGCCCGTGGTTCCGCCGTGCTCCAGAGCTTGTGGCCGGCGAACAGTTCGGTGAACAGCGGATCGTCCTTGGTTGCCGGGTCGAGATCGAGCAAGGCCATGGCGGCTTCGCTGGCCACTACCAGGCGCGGATTTTCGAGCGGCTGGGGCGTGACTTCGGTGGAAAAAACCTCGCCCAGCTGGGCGAAGCGGTTGTCGAAATTCAGCTCGGTAAGCGTCTTCACGGGGGCTCCGGCACCTTGCGGTTCGGCGCCCTGTGCGGGCGCGCTTTGTGTTTGGAGGCCGGGAAAGGAGGGGACGTTCCTCAGGCCTGACTGTCGGTGGGCGGTGTAGCGCCCTGGTTATCGGGCTGAGCGAGCCGTGGCGCGGTTCCCAGGTGTAGCTGTTTGCCGTCGAAGTTTTTCAGGAACACATCGACCTGGCGGAAGGCGATCGAGATACCAGCCTTGGCGAATTCGCAGTCGATGGCCCGGTTGATCTCATCAGTGGCGGGGTTGCGGTCGCCGAGGTCGCGTACGTGGACGCGCAGCTCGTGGTCGAGCGTGCTCTCGCCAAAGGTCAGGAAGAATACGAGTGGCTCCGGTTCCTTCAATACCCGCGGGTTTTCATTCGCGGTCTTGTAGAGCAGTTTTTTCACCAGATCCAGATCGGATCCATAGGCGACACCGACCTTGATCGTCACGCGGGTGATGGTGTCGCTCAGGGACCAGTTCACCAGCTGGCTGGTGATGAAGGTCTTGTTTGGGACGATGATGTCTTTTCGGTCGAAGTCGGTAATGGTGGTGGCACGGATGCGAATCCGGCTGACTGTGCCTGAGAGATTGCCGATGGTCACCACATCGCCAATCCGCACCGGACGCTCGAAGAGGATGATCAGACCGGAAATGAAGTTGGCGAAGATCTCCTGCATGCCGAAACCCAGGCCAACCGAGAGCGCGGCCACCAGCCACTGCAGCTTGTCCCAGCTGACGCCAAGCGTCGACAGGAAGGAGACGAAGCCGATGCCGGCCAGCAGATACGACAGCAGCGTCGTGGTGGCATAGGCGCTGCCCTGCGCCAGGTGCAGTTTTGATAACACCAGCACTTCCAGCAGACCCGGCAGGTTGCGCGCCAGGGCCACCGTGATGGCGACGATCAGCAGAGCCCCAAGCAGGTTGTTAAGGGTGATGGCATTGGTCGTGGCGGTGTCGCCAGCACCACTGACGAATTCGTAGAGTACGACGTTATCGAGGTAGGAGACCACGCTGATCAGATCCGCCCAGACCCAATAGAGCACCGCGAAGAACAGGCCGAACATCGCCAGGCGGGTCAGGCGTAGGGACTGCTGGTTGACCTGCTCGATATCGAGGCCGCCCTCACCGCTTGCCTCGCTGCTGTCTATGGGCTCGTCGGGCTGAGTTTCACGCTTGGCCAGGGCACGCTGGTAAGCAAGTCGGCGAGCAGCGACTGTCAGCCCGCGAATCAGCGTCGCTTCGATGACGATCCAGGCCAGTAGGAGATACAACGTATCGATCAAGCGCCCCGTCAGTTTCAGCGCCGTGTAGTAATAGCCAAAACCCACCACCAGGATCAGCGCCAGCGGCAGGAGGCTGAACAGCAGACCGATGAAGCGCTGAAGCGGTGAAGCGTTCTGGCTGGCCGGGCCTTTCAGCAACAGGCGCGTGAGGCGCCAGCTCATCAGGGCGAAGCAGACCAGGACCACGACGATGCCGATCACATCGTCGACTAGATTGCCCGGTTGATGTTCGGCAATCGCCACCACGGCCACCAGGGCCATAACCACCAGCCCCAGCCGTCGGATTTCGTTGCGCAGGAAGGTGACCTGCGGCCGGAACCAGCCGAAGTGCGTTTCGGCGACCCGATTGGGCGAGAGCATCCGATACGCGCTGTAGAACACCAACCAGGCCTGCGCCATCTGATAGAACGCGGCGCCGAGGGCGTCGTTCTGCCCGCGCCCGTCCATCTGCAGCAGGTAACCGCACAGCGCGAGAAACAATGCGCCCGGCAGCGCCAGCAACAGATTCAGCAGCAGCGCCATCGGCGTATGCAGCTGGCTGTCGTCACGGAAGTGCCCGATGTCGCTGCTCAGCGAATCCAGCTTGGTGTTGATCGCCTGACGGCGCCAGAGCAGCACGCCGATCATCAGCAACAGCGGAACGAAGAATAGTGGCCGCTCCAGCAGGCCTGCGCCTAAGGCTTCGAACACCGAGCCCCAGGGCATCGCCCGCAGCTGGCGGTCGAGCAGCGTGGGCATGTTCTTGAACCAGTCCAGATCGAGTGGCCGATTGCTGGGGATCCAGAACATCTGCTCGTCCAGCGTATTGCGCAGGGCTTCGGCCTTGCTCTGCAGTTGGCGCTGGTTCAGCTGCAGCGTAATCGACTCGCTCAGCAGAGCGTTCAACGAGTGGTTGAGTCGATCGAGCAGCTCGCTGCGCGTGCGAACCAGCTCCAGCAACGCACTGCGTAATTCGGGAGTCACCTCGCTGGGAGGCTGACTGGCCAGCTGTTGTTCTACATAGTCTTCGACGTTGCCGGCGGCTTCGCGGCGCTGGTTCAGCTCGAACTGATAGAGCCGAATATCAGCGATCTCATCCGCCAGGTTGCTATCCAGCGAGAGCTGCGGCAGGGCCTGCTTCTGCTGCGAGAGGATCTTCGACAGCAGCAGACTGCCCTCAAGAACGGCGATCTGCTCTTCCAGTGCTTGGTCGGCCTGGTTGAGCGTGTCGAGTTGCTGGCGGGTCTGCAAGTTCTGCTGGGTGAGGTCGTTGAGCCGCTCGGTGGCTCGCAAGAGGTAGCCAGACAAACGCTTGTTCTCGGCGCTTTCGGCCGGCAGCAGCTTGTCGGAGCCGGTCTTCTCGGCCTTTAGCGAGAATTCGGCGACGGTCTGTTCGGATTCTTCCCGGCGCTTGTTGTTGATGGCCGTCTGCAGCGCCATGGTTTCGCGCTCGGCACGGGCGATGCGCTCGGACAGCAGATCGCGACGAGCAATGCCCAGGTCCTGCAGCAAGCTGTTGCCGGCCAGTTCGTTGCGACGTAGTTCGATCTGCGCGTTGAGGGCAGACTTTTCCGCCGCAAGCAGGGCGCGGCGTTCATCACTCAGTGGCTTGCCGTTTTCGCGGCCGGCCTTGAGCAGGTTGTTGATCTCGTCGATCCGCATCTGCGACTTGCTGATATCGGCCTGAGCGCGCTCGGGACGCGTCTGGGCGCTGATGATCATGCTGTTAGCCGCGGTCAGCGCTGTCTGCCAGGTCGATAACTCCTCGACACGCTCTGCCAGGCGTTGCTCGAGGGCCGGCATCTTCAGTTTGGCCAGCTTTTCGACCAGATCGCTGGTGTCGCTGGCCTTGAGTTTGCTCAGATCTCGCTGGGACTCGGCGATTTCTTTCGGCGCGCTGGCGAGTTCGGCCTTCAGTTCGGTCAGTCGCTGCTGCGCGGTCGCGGCCTGCTCCGCAAGGCGTTGAGCACGTTCGTCAGCGCTCGGCTGGGCAGGTTTCGCCTCTTCGGCGGCCGGTTTGGTGCCGGTCAGGCCTGGAATGGATTGAGCGAATGCCGAAGCGGGAACGAAGGCGAGCAGGGTCGCCAGCAAGAAGATACGCAAGGGTGCCATGAACATTATCGAGTGAAGAAAAGAGTGCGGAGTCTAAGGGCTGCAGAAGGCCGAGGCGAGCCCATAGATCGGAACGCTCTGGCTCGGTGCGTCGCGGCTGTACAGCGCTTCAGAAATGCAGCGATGGACCGGGTTTGTTGCCCTCGGGAAACTTCAGGCCAACCTTGCGCACCTGGCCATGCTCCATGGCGGCTATGGTCCAGGTCAGGCCGTTCCATTCGATCTGATCGCCCGTTACTGGCTTGCCGCCGACGCGTTCGGCCATGAAGTCGCCGATCTGCTGACTGCCGTCGACTTCGCCCAGTTTCAGGCCATACAGGGCCGCAAGGGCGCTCATCTCGGCTTCCGCTTCAAGTATGAAGTCGCCAAAGAAGCGCATGTCTCGGCCGCGCTGCGGGGCTTCGCTGAACAGCTTGCCGAGCGCCGGAAGGTCTTCTTCATGGCCGATGACGCAAAGGATGTCGTCGACTTGCAGGCGCGTGCTGCCCGATGGGTGCAGCAGTGCCTTGCCGCGGAACAGGGCTGCGATGCGTGTGCCAGTGGGCATCTTCAATTCGCGCAGCGCGGCGCCGATGCACCACTTCTTGGCGGTCAGGCGATAGATGAACAGTTCCCACTGACTGGTCGTGTGAATCTGCAACCCAGCGCGGGAGATCGGCAGCGGAGAGGGCGGCACCTCGACCTTGGCCTTCTTCGCCGCCCAGGTCAGCGTGGTGCCTTGAAGCAGCAGCGAAACCAGCACGATGAAAAACGCCACGTTGAAGAACAACTGGGCGTTCTCCAGCCCGGCCATCAGCGGAAATACCGCAAGAATCACCGGCACTGCGCCGCGTAGGCCGATCCAGGAAATGAACAGGCGCTCACGCAGGTGGAAGCTGCGAAACGGTGCCAGCCCGATGAACACCGCCAGCGGACGGGCAAAGAGAATCATCCACAACGACAGTGCCAGCGCCGGCAGGGCGATGGGCAGCAGCTCGCTGGGTGTGAGCAGCAGGCCGAGCACCAGGAACATGCCGATCTGACTGAGCCAGGCGAGGCCGTCGAACATGTGCAGGATGCCGTGGCGGTTGCGGATGGGGCGATTACCCAGCAGCAGACCGCAGACGTAGACCGCGAGGATGCCGCTACCGCCGATGGCGCCGGACAATGCGTAGATCATGATGCCGCCGGCCACTGCCAGCAGCGGGTAGAGGCCATCGGCAACCGATAGCCGGTTGATCAGATACAGCAGCAGCCAGCCGCCGGACAAGCCAAGCAGGGTGCCGATGCCGAACTGTTGCAGCAGGCTGATGAAGAAGCCCCAGCCAAAGCCGGTCTGGCCGGAGGCGAGCATGTCGATCAGTGCGACGGTCAGAAACATCGCCATCGGGTCGTTGCTGCCCGACTCGATTTCCAATGTTGAACCGACCCGTTCGTTGAGGCCGCGGCCGTTCAGCAGATTGAACACCACGGCGGCATCCGTCGAGCCGACGATGGCGCCGATCAGCAAGCCCTGCATCATGGGTAGATCGAATAGCCAGGCTGCAGCCAGACCGGTCAGGCCGGACGTGACGACCACCCCGGCCGTTGCCAGCGAAAACGCCGGCCAGAGTGCGACGCGGAAGGTGGCGGCGCGGGTGCGCATGCCGCCATCGAGCAGGATGATCGCGAGGGCCAGGTTGCTGATCAGGAAGGCCAGCGAGTAGTCGTCGAAGACGATGCCGCCGATACCGTCGACGCCCGCGAGCATGCCGACCGCAAGAAAGATGACCAGGATCGGCACGCCGAGACGTGTCGACAGAGAGCTCATCAGGATGCTCGCCGCAACCAACAGAGCACCGACAAAGAACAGTTGGTTGATGTTGCCGATATCCAAACGCGCTCTCCGAAGGTTAGTGCTGCTGGCAAGCATGCAGGCTGCATGCCAGCGATTCTAACCCGCGGTTTTGACGTGCTGTCAAAAAAGCCCGGCGGAGCGACGGGCGTTTCGGATAAGGAGGTGGCGCCGATAAACAGCGACTTGAATGATTGTGGCCGCCCGACACGTACAACGTGTCGGGCGCCAGGTCAGAACCAGTCTTCCTGCATGGTCAGGCAGGTGTCGTCACGACCGGCCAGCAGATCCAGTTCGTGATGGCAGCTCGGCACTTCCCACGTCAGGAAGTAGCGTGCAGCTTGCAACTTGCCGCGATAGAAATCGACGTCCGCCTCGTTGCCCTTCGCCAGCCCCTGTTCGGCGCGAATCGCCTGCTCCAGCCAACGCCAGCCGATCACGGCGTGACCGAATACCTTGAGGTACAGCGCTGAATTGGCCAGTGCCTGGTTGATCTTGCCAGCCATCAGGTCGCCGAGCAGCGCTTGGGTGACCTCGGTCAGGCGCGCCAGGAGCTGCTCCAACGGCTGGCGCAGCGCATCCAGCGAGCTGAACTCGCCCGCGCGCTTGCAGGTACCCTGGATCAGACCGAGCAACTGGCGCAGCCCGGCGCCACCGTTCTGCGTCAGCTTGCGTGCCAGCAGGTCGAGTGACTGGATGCCGTGCGTACCTTCATGAATCGGGTTCAGCCGGTTGTCGCGGTAGTACTGCTCAACCGGGTACTCACGGGTGTAGCCATGGCCGCCCAGGATCTGAATGGCCATCTCGTTGGCTTTAAGGCAGTACTCCGAAGGCCAGGATTTGACGATCGGGGTGAGGAGGTCCAGCAGCTCGTGGGCGCTCTTGCGCTCTTCCTCGGTCCCAGCGGTCTGCTCTTCGTCAACGATACGCGCGGCATAGAGGCCGAGATCGAAGGCGCCTTCGACGTAGGCTTTCTGCATCAGCAGCATGCGTTTGACGTCGGTGTGCTGGATGATCGGGACCTGCGAAGATGCCGGGTTCTTGCCGTCTGGCAGGCGGCCTTGCGGCCGTTCCCGCGCGTAGTTGAGCGAGTACAGGTAGCCGGCGTAACCGAGCATGATCGCGCCCATGCCAACGCCGATGCGCGCGTCGTTCATCATCTGGAACATGTACGACAGTCCCTTGTGCGGCTCACCCACCAGATAGCCAACACAATTGCCGTTGTCGCCGAAGTTAAGCGCCGTGGAGGTAGTGCCGCGCCAGCCCATCTTGTGGAACAGCCCAGCCAGGATCACGTCGTTGCGCTTGCCGAGGCTACCGTCATCGTTGACCAGAAACTTGGGGACGATGAACAGGCTGATGCCTTTCACACCGGGCGGGGCGTCGGGCAGCTTGGCCAGGACCATGTGCACGATGTTTTCCGACAGCGGATGATCACCACCGGAGATGAAGATCTTGTTGCCCTTCAGGCGGTAGGAGCCGTCACCGGCAGGCTCGGCACGGGTGCGCAGGTCGGACAGGGAAGAGCCGGCGTGCGGCTCGGTCAGCGCCATGGTGCCGAAGAAGCGGCCTTCGAGCATGGGCTGGAGAAAGCGCTGTTTCTGTTCGTCACTGCCGAACACCTCGATCAGGTGCGACGCGCCCATGGTCAGCATCGGGTATGACGAGGTGCCAATGTTGGCCGACTGGAAGTGCGCGAAACAGGCCCGTGAAAGCAGATTGGGCAGCTGCATGCCGCCATCGTCGAAGCTGCGCGACGCGTTGTGAAAGCCGGCCTCGATGAACGCATCGACAGCAGGTTTCACTTCCGGAATCAGCACCGCTTCGCCGTCCTTGTAGATCGGCTCGTTCTCGTCTGCCTTGCGGTTGTGCGGGGCGAAGAGGTTCTCGGCAATGCTGCGGGCGGTGTCGATGGCCGCGTCGAAGGTTTCGCGGCTGTGGTCGGCAAAGCGTTCGCGCTGGGTCAAGCCTTCGGCGTCGAGTACTTCGTAGAGTTCGAATGCCAGGTTACGCGGGCAGAGCAGAGTCTCGGGCATGGAAAATTCCTCCGTTTACATGCACTCGAGTCTAAGGAGCCGGCGAGACGGCTGCCTAGCACCATACATTCGAGTGATGGGTCGACACAGCAGCGTCTTCTGGGGGTTGCCTGGGCGGGCTTAGTGTGGCTTCGCGCAGAAATATTCGAGCAGCTGTGCCAGGTGACCGTCGCCGATGCCTGCGTCGATCAAATGCTGTTCGGCACGTGCCAGATGTTCTTCGATGTGCTGGCGCGCCGCCTCGGGGCCGAGCAGGGCGACCACGGTGCTTTTGCCAGCGTCTTTGCCGGAATCCTTGCCGATCTGCTGAGGGCTGAGCCCATCGGCCAGATCGTCGAGGAGCTGGAAGGCAAGCCCGAGTTCGGTGGCAAAACCGTTGAGATGGCGCGTGCAGCTCGCGCTGGCATCGGCCAGCAGCGCAGCGGACTCCACCGCAGCCGTGAAAAGCGGGCAGGTCTTCAGGCGGTTGGTATGGGCGATGGCTTCGAGCGGGCGGGCGCGTTGCCCCTCACGCAGATCGTGAAACTGGCCGCGAACCAGGCCCTGCGCGCCGGTAGCTTGCGACAGCAGGCGCACCAGCTGATTGCGCGTCGACGCGTCGATGCTGGCTGTCGAGGCGGCTATGCTGAATGCTTGGCTGAGCAGGGCGACCGATCCGAGGACCGCGACGTCTTCGCCGAACTCACGGTGAATGGTCGGCCGGCCACGGCGCAGCTCGGCGTTGTCCATGCACGGCATGTCATCAAGAAACAGTGAGGCGGCGTGCACCATCTCCAGGGCGCAAGCCAGGTCGAGGCCGGCATCGAAGGCCGTCGCGTCCTGCTGCAGATCCTTGAGGGTCAATAGCAGCAGCAATGGGCGGACACGCTTGCCCGGCGCGAGGGTGCCTTCGCGCATGGCGGTGGCGATGGCATCTTGCGGGGGCGCTAGCGGTAGCCACTGGCCAAGCCGTTCGTCAACCTGTGCACGCAGCGTACTGACTGTCTGTCCGAAGTCGTGGTGCGTGTCCGGCAAAGCGATGGCCATGACGACCTCCTGTATCGTTTTTCGTTAGATATCGTGACAATACCTGTACAGAGTGTATAAGTCTTGGCACTTTTAATGACCACTACCGTCCACATAAGGTCATCGAACGAGGCGCTGCATGACTAAAGAAACTATTGCGGAACGTAAGAACGACCACTTGGACATCGTTCTCGACCCGCGCCGCGCCTGTTCCGCTGTCGATCCAGGCTACGCTGCCCTGACTTTCGAGCACTGCGCGGTTCCGGAGTTGCGTCTCGACGACATCGATATTCGCGCCGTGCTGTTCGGCCGACCCCTCTCAGCCCCCCTGCTGATCAGCTCGATGACGGGCGGCGCGGCGCGGGCAACTCAGATCAATCGAAACCTGGCCGAGGCCGCCGAGGTGCTGGGGATTGCCCTGGCGGTGGGCTCGCAACGAATCGCACTGGAAACCGATGCCGATCAGGGGCTGACCCGGCAGCTGCGCGAACTCGCGCCGTCCATCCCTTTGCTGGCCAATTTCGGAGCGGCGCAGCTGGTTGCCGGCTACGGATTGGATGAGGCGCAGCGAGCCGTCGACATGATTCAGGCCGATGCACTGATCATCCATCTGAACCCGTTGCAGGAAGCGGTGCAGGTTGGCGGTGATCGGGACTGGATAGGCGTGTACGCGGCGCTCGAGGCACTGGCCTTGCGCTTGCCGGTGCCGTTGGTAGCCAAAGAGGTGGGGGCGGGCATTTCTCCGAGGGTGGCGCAGCGATTGCTCGATGCCGGCGTGTCGGTAATCGACGTCGCCGGTGCCGGCGGTACCAGCTGGGCGGCGGTAGAGGCCGAACGAACCCTCGATCCGCAGCAGCGCGCCATTGCCAAAGCGTTCACCGGCTGGGGCATTCCCAGCGCGCAGGCGATTTCGGCTGTTCGCCGCGCGTGCCCCGCTGCTCAGCTCATCGCATCCGGCGGCATTCGTGACGGCATAGATGCGGCCAAGGCGATTCGTCTCGGCGCCAATCTGGTGGGGCAGGCTGCCGGCGTGCTGGACGCAGCGCTGATCGGACCAGAAGCCGTGGTCGAGCATTTCCAGGTGCTGATCGAGCAGCTGCGCATTGCCTGCTTCTGTACGGGCTCGGCCAATCTGGCGGAGCTGGCCAAAGCGCCGCTCCTGGCACCCTTCGACCCGTCCAAGCTGTGATGTGTCGTCAGGTTTGCTGCTCTGCCAGCCGGCGAGGTTCGTTTCAATGATTCATTTTGCCGTGATCGCACCGCCTTTCCACAGCCACGTGCGGGCGATGGAAGCGCTCGCCTCTGAGTTGTTGGCTCGCGGGCACCGGGTGACGGTCGTGCAGCAGGCCGATGTCGCCGCAATATTGCGCCACCCTCGACTGGGTTTTGCCCAGGTCGGCGCGGGCTCGCATCCGCCTGGCTCGCTCAGGGCGGTGATCGACCGTGCGGCACGCCCCGGCGGGCCCTGGGGAATACGCCGGGTGATCGCCGATATGGCTTCGGCAACCGATATGTTTTGCCGAGAGGCACCTGCCGTGCTTCGCTCCATCGGCGCAGAGTGCGTCATTGCAGACCAGATGGAGCCGGGTGGTGGGCTTGTCGCCGAGTACCTGGGGCTGCCGTTCGTGTCGGTGGCCTGTGCCTTGCCAGTCAACCGTGAGGCGCTGGTGCCGCTTCCGGTCATGCCTTGGCGCTATCGTGCGACGCCCTGGGGCGAGCAGTTGAATCTGCACAGTAGTGGCGTCTATGACCGGGCGATGCAGGCGCACGCCAAGGTTATCTCGCGCCATGCAGCCGCGTTCGGTCTGCCGCCTCGCCAGCGCCTCGATGAATGCCTGTCGCCATTGTTGCAGTTGAGCCAGACCACACCCGGTTTCGATTTTCCACGTACCGCCCTGCCTGGCTATTTCCACGGCATCGGCCCGCTGCGCTCGGCGTTGACCGACGAGCCGGCGATGACTATTCCGGTCGCTACCGGCAGGCCATTTGTGTTCGCCTCGCTGGGCACCCTGCAAGGCGATCGCTTCGGCCTGTTCCAGCGGATAGCCGAGGCGTGCCGCGACCTCGATGTACAACTGCTGATCGCGCATTGCGGGCGGCTTGATTGGCGCCAGGAGCAACGACTGCTCAAGGCCGGCGCCAGTTGGGTTACCGATTTCGCACCCCAGCGTGCGGTGCTGGCGCGAGCCGATGCCGTAGTCACCCATGCCGGGCTCAATACCGTACTCGACGCGCTGGAAGCAGGGGTGCCGAGCCTGGCGTTGCCGATTGCTTTCGATCAGCCCGGCGTAGCCGCTCGGGTGGTGCATGCAGGCGTTGGCTTGAAGCTCGATCCGCGTCTGGCCAGTCGCCGACGGATCGTGCAGGGCCTGCGTCGATTGTTGCGCGAGCCCGATTTCGCTCAGCGCGCCCGACTTCTGGGCGACGAGGTTCGTGCTGCCGGTGGGGCGCCGCGGGCAGCTCAACTGATCGAGGCAGCACTCGGCGTCGAATCGCCGGCGTTGCAGAGGGCCGAACATGGCTGATGCGGACCTGATCCTCGTCGGCGGCGGCCTGGCCAACGGGCTGCTGGCCCTGCGCCTGCGGCAGGCGCGTCCGGATTTGCGGTTGTTGGTCATCGAGCAGGGCGAAACCCTCGGCGGCAACCATACCTGGTCCTTTCACGAACACGACCTGACGCCAGCCCAACGGACCTGGCTGGAGCCGCTGGTGGGCAATCGCTGGCCTGGCTACGAGGTGATCTTCCCGGATATTCAACGCCGTTTGGGCAGCGGCTATGCCAGCATCTTTTCCCATCGATTCCATCAGTTGCTGATGTCGGAGCTGGCTGACGGCGTAAGTCTGAACGCCACTGTCACGCAGGTAGAGCCCCGGCAGGTGCGGCTGGCGTGCGGCAAAGTGTTACGGGCTGGCGCGGTAATCGACGGGCGAGGGGTCCGTCGAAGCGGTCAGCTGGCATTGGGCTTCCAGAAATTCCTTGGCCAGGAACTACGCCTACATCAGCCGCACGGCTTGCTGGAGCCGATCATCATGGACGCCAGCGTCGCTCAGCAGGATGGCTACCGGTTCGTCTATGTGCTGCCGCTCAGCGCCGACACCCTGTTGATCGAAGACACCTACTACGCCGATGGCGATGCCGTTTCGCTTGGTGCGTTGCGCGACAACATTGCCCGCTATGCCAGCGAGCGTGGCTGGGTCATCGCCGAACTGTTGCGAGAAGAACAGGGCGTGCTGCCCATCGTGCTATCAGGTGACTTGCCGGCGTTCTGGGATGAGGCGCGCGGCGTACCGCAGACGGGGCTGTCCGCCGCTTTGTTTCATCCCACTACAGGCTACTCGCTGCCTGACGCGGTGCGCCTCGCCGATCACCTGGTCGCGCTGAATCGCTGGGATGCCGACAGCCTGTTTGCCGCGATTCGCGGCTATTCGATGCAGCAATGGCGTCAACGTGGGTTCTTCAGATTGCTTAATCGCATGCTGTTCATGGCCGGACCGGCGGATCGCCGCTGGGCGGTCATGCAGCGTTTCTACCGCTTGCGTGAACCGCTGATTCAGCGCTTCTACGCGGCCAACCTGACCACCTGGGACCGCTTGCGCATCGTCTCGGGCAAACCTCCCGTGCCGGTGGGTGAAGCGCTGCGTGCGCTCGCCGCTGGCAACCTGCACCACAAGGACAAATGATGAACGAACAAACAGGCGGTGTGAGGCGGGCCGTGGTGATTGGTGCCGGTTTCGGTGGGCTGGCTCTGGCGATTCGGCTGCAGCGTGCCGGCATTCAGACTACGGTGTTGGAGAAGCGCGATAAGCCGGGCGGCCGCGCCTACGTCTATCACGATCAGGGCTTCACGTTCGACGCCGGCCCGACGGTGATCACCGACCCTCCTGCGCTGGACGAGCTGTTTACCGGTGCGGGCAAGCGCATGGCCGATTACGTCGAGCTGTTGCCGGTCAGCCCGTTTTATCGGCTGTGTTGGGAGGATGGCTACAGCTTCGATTACGTCAACGATCAGGTCGAACTGGACCGGCAGATTCATGCGTTGAATCCAAGGGATGTCGCAGGCTACCAGCGCTTTCTTGCCTATTCCCGTGCTGTGTATGAAGAGGGTTACGTCAAGCTCGGCACCGTACCCTTCCTGTCGTTTCGCAGCATGATCGGCGTCGCGCCGCAGCTGGCAAAATTGCAGGCCTGGCGCAATGTGTACAGCATGGTTTCGAAGTTCGTGGAGAACGACCGGCTGCGCCAGGCGCTGTCCTTTCATTCGTTGCTGGTCGGTGGCAACCCCTTTGAAACCTCGTCCATCTATGCGCTGATCCACGCGCTGGAGCGCCAGGGCGGTGTCTGGTTTCCGCGCGGCGGCACCGGGGCGCTGGTGCAAGGGATGGTCAAGCTGTTCGAAGACCTCGGCGGCAAGCTGGAGCTCAATGCCGAGGTGGCGAGCATCGAGCTGGCTGGTGGTCGGGCGAGTGCGGTGACCACGTGGGATGGGCGCCGTTTCAACGCCGATGCGGTGGCCTCCAACGCCGATGTGGTCAACACCTACAAGCAGCTGCTCGGCCACGAACAGCGTGGTCGTGAAGAGGCCAAGCGGCTCTCCGGCAAGCGTTTTTCCATGTCACTGTTCGTGATTCATTTCGGCCTCAAGCGCCGCCATGAACACCTGCAACATCACACGGTGTGTTTCGGTCCACGTTACCGTGAGCTGATTGACGAGATCTTCAAGCGCGAAACCCTGGCTGATGACTTCTCCCTGTACCTGCACGCGCCTTGCGTGACCGATCCATCATTGGCGCCGGAAGGCTGTGCCAGCCATTACGTGTTGGCCCCGGTGCCGCACCTGGGCACCGCGGATATCGACTGGGCAGTGGAAGGGCCCAAGTACCGCGACCGCATCTTTGAATACCTTGAGCGTCACTACATTCCGGGCTTGCGCGACGACCTGGTGACCCACCGGATCTTCACGCCGCACGATTTTCGTGACGAGCTAAATGCCCATCTGGGCTCGGCATTTTCGCTGGAGCCGATCCTCACCCAGAGTGCGTGGTTCCGCCCGCATAACCGTGATGATGTGATTCCAAACCTCTATATCGTCGGTGCCGGCACGCATCCCGGTGCAGGCGTGCCGGGTGTGGTGGGTTCGGCCAAGGCCACGGCCGGCCTGATGCTGGAGGACTTCATGTCGCAGGAGCAGGCCGGATGAACGATAAGGTCATCGATCACTCGACGCAGGCGATCAATGTCGGCTCCAAGAGCTTTGCGGCAGCGGCGAAGCTGTTTGACGAACGCACCCGCCAGAGCGCGGTGATGCTCTATGCCTGGTGCCGGCATTGTGATGACGTGATCGATGGCCAGACGCTGGGGCACGGCCAGGTCGAGGGTGATCGCTCCACCGGTGAAGCGCGGCTGGCCGAGCTGGTGGACCTGACCGAGCGCGCCTATGCCGGGGAGCCAATGAGCGATCCGGCCTTTGCTGCGTTTCAGAAAGTGGTTCAGCGCCACCAGATACCACGAGAATACCCATTGGAACATCTCGCGGGCTTCCGCATGGATGTGCAGGAGTATCACTACCAGACTCTCGAGGACACGCTGCTGTACTGCTACCGCGTCGCCGGGGTGGTGGGCCTGATGATGGCGAAAGTGATGGGCGCTGAAGCGGAGGCGACGCTGGATCGGGCCTGCGACCTGGGGCTGGCGTTTCAGTTGACCAATATCGCTCGCGATATCGTCGAGGACGCGGAAATCGGTCGCGTCTATCTGCCGGCCGATTGGCTCGCGGAAGCAGGCATTCCGGCCGATGAGATCGGCCTGCCACACAACCGGCCTGCGCTGGCGCTGCTGGCGGCCCGTCTGGTCGATCTAGCCGAGCCTTACTACCTATCGGCCTCGCAGGGTTTGCGCGACCTGCCACTGCGTTCGGCCTGGTCCATTGCAACGGCGCATGGGGTCTATCGGCAGATCGGTGTGGAGGTGAAAGCGCGCGGCGCAGCGGCCTGGGACACGCGGGTGTCGACGACGAGCGCGCAGAAATTGCAGTTTCTGCTGGGCGGGGGACTGCTGGCGCTGGCTTCGCGTCGGATGCAGCTCACGCCGCGCCCTGATTCCCTCTGGAAACGTCCCCGTCGGGCTTAGCGTTTGTCTTGTGCAACGGACCATCATGCAGCTCGCGCAGCTGCTGCTTGAGCACCGGAAGCGGCGGCGCGTAGAGGAAGCCGAAGGACACGCAGCGCTCCTTGCCCTCTACCGCATGGTGCAGGCGGTGGGCCTGATAGAGACGCTTGAGGTAGCCCTTGCGCGGTACGTAGCGCAGCGGCCAGCGGTGGTGGACCAGGCCGTCATGGGCGACGAAATATAGAAAGCCATAGGCCGTCATGCCGGCGCCGATCCATTCCAGCGGGCCATAGCCCGCCGTGCCAAGCGCGATCAGCAGGATAGCGACCCCGGCAAATACCACTGCATACAGATCATTCTTCTCGAACCAGCCGGTGCGCGGCTCATGGTGCGACTTGTGCCAGCCCCAACCCCAGCCATGCATCACATGCTTGTGCGCCCACCAAGCGAACAGCTCCATACCGGCCAGGGTGGCGAGAAATACCAGTGTGTTTGTCAGCACGGTCATATCCGATCCGCTCATCTGCAGGTCGGGCCAGTTTACGCGCTACGCCGCGACAATGGACCCAGTCCGACGCCTGGCGCAGCCCTGATTGTCGCTTAATTCTTCCAGCCGGCCGCCAGCGCCTCGGTCAATCGCGCCGCCGGAATCGGCTGGCAACCGCTGACGTTCTGCCCCGCCCATAGGGGTGAGAAATGATCGATGCCCAGAGGCTCGGCTGCGGCGCGCAGGCTGCCGATGGCGTTGCCTGCCAGCGGAAACGCCGGCACGGCTTCTGGCCGAGCGCCCACTTCGCGGATGAGGCGATTGACGATGCCGCGCGCTGGCCGCCCGGAGAACAAGGTGGTCAAAACAGTGTGCTCGGCAAAGGGGCTCTGCAAGGCTTGGCGGTGCAGCTGACTGGCGCGGCTTTCGTCGCATAGCAGATAAGCGGTGCCGACCTGCACTCCCGCTGCGCCCAGCGCCTGCGCGGCGGTTACGCAGCGGGCATCGGCAATCCCGCCGGCGGCGATCACAGGCACGTCCAGTGCGGCAACCAGCTGCGGCAGCAAGGCAAAGGTGCCGACCTGACCATTGATGTCATCGCTTAGAAACATGCCGCGATGGCCCCCGGCTTCGACGCCCTGGGCAATCACCGCGTCGACACCGTGCGCCTGCAACCAGCGGCCTTCTTCCAGCGTCGTGGCGCTGGAGAGGATCTTTGCACCGGTTGCTTTGACTCGCTCTAGCAGGTCCCGCGTAGGCAGGCCGAAATGAAAGCTGACCACCAGTGGACGGTGCCGCTCGACCACTTCGGCCATCGCGGCGTCGAAAGGCTGACGGGTTGCGCCGCCCGGAATGCTCGCCGGGTCGATCGCGAATTCGTTCAGAAAAGGCGCCAGCAATGCCAGCCAGGCTTCAGTACGTGCGGGGTCGTCGGCGGGTGTCTGATGGCAGAAGAAATTGACGTTATAGGGCTTGCGCGTCAGCGCGGCCATGGCGGTCAGCTCGGCATCCAGGGTCTCGGGGTTGAGCATCCCGGCAGGGATCGAGCCCAGCCCGCCGGCCTCGGAAACTGCGGCGGCGAGTTGATGGTTCTGCGAGCCAGCCATCGGCGCCTGGATGATGGGTAGGGTGATCTGCAAAAGGTCGCGAATGTCCATCGGAGCGTCCTGGTTGGATAGCGGTGGGTCACTGTAGCAGCCGTTTGTCGAGATTTCGTACCCCTGGTCAACGGGTGTTTCGTCCCAGGCTCTGCGAATCGCGGCTCGGCGCAGTTAGACTGTGCGCTCTTCAGGAGTGCCCGATGAATTACCGCCACGCTTTTCACGCCGGCAATCACGCCGACGTCTTCAAACACCTCGTCTTGTCCCGTCTGTTCGCCATGCTTGCGCGCAAGGATGCGCCGTTCGCCTATCTCGACAGCCATGCCGGCGTCGGCCTGTATGACTTGTCCGGTGACCAGGCCAGCCGCACCGGCGAGTGGCTGCAGGGCATCGCGCGGCTGTGGCAGGCAGAGGATGTCCCGGCAATGGCGCAGGGGTATCTGGATGTGATCCGTGCGCTCAATCCAAGCGGTCAGCTGCGTTACTACCCCGGCTCGCCGGAGCTGGCGCGCCAGCTGACGCGCCCGCAGGATCGCCTGCAACTCAACGAAAAGCACCCTGAGGACGGACGCCTGCTCAAGGACAATATGTCCGGTGACCACCGTGTTGCGGTGCACCTGGGCGAGGGCTGGCACGTGCCGCGCGCCTTGATGCCGACCGCCGAAAAACGCGTTGTCCTGCTCATCGACCCGCCATTCGAGCAGGCCGACGAGCTGAGCCGCTGCGTGACGGCGCTGAAGGAAGCGCTGGGACGCATGCGCCAGACCATCGGCGTGATTTGGTATCCCATCAAGGATGAGCGGCAGCTCAAGCGCTTCTATCAAGACCTGTCACGCAGCGGCGCACCCAAATTGCTGCGCGCTGAGCTGTACGTCCATCCGACTGATGACGCCCTGCGACTCAACGGCTCGGGCCTGGCTATCAGCAACCCGCCGTGGGGGCTGGAGGAAGAGCTGCGTGAGCTGCTGCCTTGGCTGGCTAAGCTGCTCGGGCAGAGCGAAGGCGGCTGGCGGCTGGACTGGTTGATCGAGGAGGCCTGATCGCGACGTAGATGCGTGTGCGACTGGTGGGCTAAAGCCCACCCTACGATCAGTCAGTACTGAGGTCTTAGGGTAGGGCGAGCGTGCTCCGGGGAACATGTAGGCAGCGAGTAGGTATGGCCGGCAACGCTTTGCATGAGTCGTAGGGTGGGCTTCAGCCCACCGAGCAGGCCATCGCAAGTCCGTCGGGGCTCCGATGGCCCCCGTTCCCTTCCGAACTTCCAGCTAAAAAAGCTTCAGCGGCTCTTCCTGCAGTGCCGACATCTGCTCTCGGAGGATCAAGACCTGATCGCCCCAGTACCGTTCGGTACCGAACCAGGGAAAGCTCATAGGGAAGGCCGGGTCATCCCAGCGGCGGGCAAGCCAGGCGCTGTAGTGCATCAGACGTAGAGCGCGAAGCGCTTCGATCAGCGGGAGTTCTCGCGGGGCGAAGTCGTGGAATTCGCTGTAGCCATCGACCAGTTCGGACAGCTGCCCGAGGCGCTCGTGACGTTCACCAGCCAGCATCATCCAGATGTCCTGCACCGAGGGGCCCATCCGGCAGTCGTCCAGATCGACCAGGTGGAACGCATCGTCACGGGCGAGGATGTTGCCGGGATGGCAGTCGCCATGCAGGCGGATCGGCTGGAAATCTGTGCGGGCGAAGACATCATCGACGCGCTTCAGCAGGTCGCGCGCCACCGACTCGTAAGCAGGCAGCAGGCTCTTGGGGACGAAATTACCTTCGAGCAGCGTCGCCAGCGACTCATGGCCGAAATGCTGGGCATTGAGTGTTTCCCGATGCTCGAAGGGCCGGCTGGCGCTGACCGCATGCATGCGGCCCAGCAGCTGGCCGAGTCGGTAGAGCTGATCCAAATTGCCCGGCTCCGGCGCGCGACCGCCGCGGCGAGGAAAAAGCGCGAAGCGAAAACCGGCGTGTTCGAACAGGGTTTTGCCGTCGCGCTCGAATGGCGCCACGACCGGGATTTCGCGATCGGCCAGCTCCTTGGAGAACTGATGCTCTTCGAGAATAGACTCGTTGCTCCAGCGGCCAGGGCGGTAGAACTTCGCAACGATCGGCGTTTCGTCCTCGATGCCCACCTGGTAGACGCGGTTTTCGTAGCTGTTCAATGCCAGCACGCGAGCGTCGCTGATGAAACCGGTGCTTTCCACCGCATCGAGCACAAGGTCAGGCGTAAGCGTGTCGAAGGGGTGGCTCATGGTCGGCTCCGTGGACGGGTACCCAGTGTATTGCACTGGCGTGTTTACACAACCGCGCCTGGCGACTCGCCGGGTTTCGGTGTGCGCGCCAGGCAATAGACGTCAACGCGTGCCGCGCCGGCTCGCTTAAGCAGACGGGCCAACGCCTCCGCGGTTGCGCCCGTTGTCAGCACATCGTCGATGATTGCCAGGTGACGTCCGGTAGGGCTCCGATCATCAATAAGCGCAAACGCCTGACGCAGATTTCGTCGCCGACTGGCCGCATCGAGCTCCTGCTGCGACTGGGTGTCCTGAACCCGCGTTAAGAGCTTCGTATCGACGGGGATCGACAGTGCTGTGCTTAGCCAATCAGCGAGCATCTGCGCCTGATTGAAGCCGCGCTGACGCAACCGCCTGCGGGCCAGGGGCACCGGCAACAGCGCGTCGGGGCGTGGCAAACCTTCATCGAACGCGTGCTGCAAATGGCGCGACAGCTGCTCCGCCAGCAGCCTGCCGAGCGGCCATTGAGATTGGTGTTTGAAACGGCTGATCAGGGTGTCTACCGGAAAGGCGAAGCGCCACGGCACGGTAACCTGATCGAACGCGGGCGGCCGCTTGAGACATTCGCCGCAGATCAGGCCGGACGCCGGCAACGGCAGGGCGCATACAGAACAGTGCTCGCGCAGCCAGGGCAGTTCTGCTTCGCAGGCGCCGCAAACCGATTGCCGTGTTTCGCAGCGCTCATCACAAAGCGAACAGTAGTGTTCAATATTTAGCCAGTTGTAAACCATGATTCCTTTCCTGGTTGACAGCGCCTCGGCCTTGGCTAACCATTTCGCATCCGTGCCTAGCCGCCGAGCCGCTATTAATTACAAGGATTGCCCATGAGCGCCACCGCCGCTTCCGTTACCCGTCACGACTGGAGCCTCGCCGAAGTCAAGGCGCTCTTCGAACAACCCTTCAATGACCTGATCTTCCAGGCTCAAGGCGTGCACCGCCAGCACTTCGATGCCAACCGCGTCCAGGTTTCGACGTTGCTGTCGATCAAAACGGGTGCCTGCCCGGAAGACTGCAAGTACTGCCCCCAGTCAGGCCACTACAACACCGGCCTCGATAAAGAAAAGTTGATGGAAGTGCAGAAGGTGCTGGAGGCTGCGGCCGACGCCAAGGCCATTGGTTCGACGCGCTTCTGCATGGGCGCCGCCTGGAAGCACCCGTCCGCCAAGGACATGCCTTACGTGCTGAAAATGGTCGAAGGCGTGAAAGCCCTGGGACTGGAAACCTGCATGACCCTTGGCAAGCTCGATCAGGAGCAGACCAAAGCCTTGGCAGCCGCGGGGCTGGACTACTACAACCACAACCTGGACACCTCGCCGGAGTTCTACGGCAGCATCATCACCACCCGCACCTACGCCGACCGGTTGGAGACGCTGAGCTATGTCCGCGAGTCGGGCATGAAGATCTGCTCCGGTGGCATTCTTGGCATGGGTGAGTCGCTGAATGACCGCGCCGGCCTGCTGATTCAACTGGCCAACCTGCCCGAGCATCCGGAATCGGTGCCGATCAACATGCTGGTCAAGGTCAAGGGCACACCGCTGGCCGAAGAGCAGGACGTCGATCCTTTTGACTTCATCCGTATGCTCGCCGTGGCGCGGATCATGATGCCGAAATCCCATGTGCGCCTGTCGGCCGGTCGCGAGCAGATGAACGAGCAGATGCAGGCGCTGGCCTTCCTCGCTGGCGCCAACTCGATCTTTTACGGCGAAAAGTTGCTGACCACCGGCAACCCGCAGGCCGACAAGGACATGCTGCTGTTCAAGCGTCTGGGGATCCAGCCGGAAGCCCGCGAAGAGCACGATGACGAAGTGCATCAGGCCGCCATCGAGCAGGCCCTGGTCGAGCAGCGTGACAGCAAACTGTTTTACGACGCCACTGCCTAAGCAACCTCAGTAGGAGCGAGGGGGACGCCTAGTCCTTGCTCGCGAAGCTTTCGCGTTCTCCCGTTCGCGAGCAAGCTCGCTCCTTAGGGTATTGAACTATGCCTTTCGATCTTGCGTCTCGTCTCGCTGAGCGCCGCGCCGCCCACCTCTATCGCCGTCGCCCATTGCTGGAAACACCGCAGCAGCCGGAGGTGACGGTTGATGGCGAACAGTTGTTGGCGTTCTGCTCCAACGACTATCTGGGGCTGGCTAGCCACCCCGACGTCGTCCGCGCCATGCAGCAGGGTGCTGCGCGCTGGGGTGTCGGCGGCGGTGCATCGCATCTGGTCATGGGGCACAGTACACCGCATCACCAGCTTGAGGAGGCCCTGGCTGAGTTCACCGGCCGGCCGCGAGCGTTGTTGTTCTCCACCGGTTACATGGCCAACCTCGCAGCCGTTACAGCGCTGGTGGGGCAGGGCGATACAGTGCTGGAAGACCGTATCAATCACGCTTCGCTGCTCGATGCCGGCCTGCTCAGTGGCGCGCGCTTCTCGCGTTACCTGCACAACGACGTCGACAGCCTGGCCAAGCGCCTGGACAAGGCCGCCGGCGATACGCTGGTGGTTACCGATGGCGTATTCAGCATGGATGGCGATCTGGCCAACCTGCCAGCGCTTTGCGCCACTGCGAAAGTCAAAAATGCCTGGGTCATGGTCGATGACGCACACGGCTTCGGCCCGTTGGGCAAAACCGGCGGCGGCATCGTCGAGCATTTCGGCTTGGGGATAGATGATGTGCCGGTCCTGGTCGGCACGCTCGGCAAAGCCTTCGGCACCGCTGGGGCCTTTGTGGCTGGCAGCGAGGAACTGATCGAGACGCTGATCCAGTTCGCTCGGCCTTACATCTATACGACCAGCCAGCCACCGGCTGTCGCCTGCGCCACCCTCAAGAGCCTGGAGCTACTCCGCAGTGAGAGCTGGCGCCGAGATCACCTGAACAGTCTGATCGCACGTTTCCGTCAGGGTGCGAGCGAGATCGGTCTGACCTTGATGGATAGCCCGACGCCGATCCAGCCGATTCTGGTCGGTAGCAGCGAGCGCGCCCTGAAACTCTCTGCGGCGCTGCGTGAGCGCGGAATTCTGGTCGGTGCCATCCGCCCGCCGACCGTGCCTACCGGCAGCGCGCGGCTGCGAGTGACCTTCAGCGCGTCGCATAGCGAAGCGCAGGTGGAACGACTGCTGGATATCCTGGCCGAATGCTGGAATCAAATGGCCGAGGAGCCTGAAGCGGATGCGTGATCAGCTGATTTTGCTACCCGGTTGGGCGTATGGCCCGGCTGCTTTGCAGCCTTTGTGTGAGGCTTTGACAGAACTCGATCCGGATCTTGACGTGGTCATCGAGCCCTTGCCCGAGCTTGCCGATCCCGAAGCCTGGCTGGATGAACTCGATCGCCGTTTACCCGATGACAGCTGGCTGGCCGGGTGGTCGCTGGGCGGTATGCTGGCGGCCCAGCTCGCCGCGCGGCGCTTGGATTCCTGCCGTGGACTGGTCACCATTGCCAGCAACCCCTGCTTCCGTGCCCGCCCTCAGTGGCCCGAAGCGATGGCAGCGGAGATCTTCGATGCCTTTCAAGAGGCGTTCAGGCTTGATCCCGAGGAAACGCTCAAGCGTTTCCGTCTGCTCTGTAGCCGCGGTGGCTACGATCCGCGAACGCTGGCCCGCCAGCTGGAAGTCAGCCAATCTGATTCGACGCCGGCCGTGCTTGAAGCCGGCTTGCGATTACTCGCTGAGCTGGACGGGCGTGGCGCGCTGCATGGCTATTTCGGGCCGCAATTGCACCTGCTTGCTGGTGGCGACGCGCTGGTGCCTTCGACTGCCTGTGATGCGCTTCGGCGCTGGATGCCTGGGGTCGAAGCCGAGCTGATCGCCTCGACAAGCCACGCGCTCCCTTTGGAGCGGCCGGACGACGTGGCCGCAACCATCGCGGCTTTCATCAAGAGCAAGGCGGAATGACGGACGCGGTCGCGGCACTAGCACCGGATACGAAAAGCGGTCTGCCTGACAAGCGTCAGGTCGCTGCGTCGTTTTCCCGTGCGGCATCTAGTTACGATGGTGTGGCCGAGCTGCAGCGCACCGTCGGCAACGCGCTGATCGAGCGTCTGCCCCTTGGGTTGACGTCGGCGCGCTGGCTGGATCTGGGCTGCGGCACCGGCTATTTCTCACGGGTGCTGGCGAACCGTTTCCCGGCTGGTGAAGGCGTCGCGCTGGATATCGCCGAAGGCATGCTACGCCATGCTCGGCCCCAGGGCGGCGCGGGCAGTTTCATCGCTGGCGATGCTGAGTGCTTGCCGCTGCGTGATGCGTCGGTGGATCTGATTTTTTCCAGTCTGGCGCTGCAGTGGTGTGAGGATTTCCCCGCCGTGCTGAGCGAGGCGAAGCGGGTACTCCGTCCTGGTGGTGTGTTCGCCTTCAGCAGCCTCTGCAGCGGGACTCTGCAGGAGCTGCGCGACAGCTGGCAGGCGGTAGACGGTTTTGCCCACGTGAATCGCTTTCGTCCGTTCAGCGCCTATCAGCAGTACTGCGCCGCCGGTGGTTTGCGGCTGGAGCGGTTAGAGGTCGAGCCCGAGGTGCTGCATTTCGCCGAGCTGCGTCAGCTGACCAGCGAACTCAAGGCGCTCGGCGCGCATAACCTGAACCCCGGCCGCCCGGGCGGGCTTACCGGACGTGCTCGGATTCGAGCGCTGATTGATGCCTACGAGCAGTTCCGCACGCCGAGCGGGCTCCCGGCGACCTATCAGGTGGTGTATGGCGTGTTGTGCAAGGAGTTGACATGACCGCGGCTTATTTCGTCACCGGTACAGACACCGAAGTCGGCAAGACCACTATCGCTGCCGGACTCCTGCACGCCGCGCGGCTGGCCGGGCTCAGCACGGCAGCAGCGAAGCCGGTCGCATCTGGTTGCGAAATTACCGCCGAAGGCCTGCGCAACAGCGACGCACTGGCGCTGCTCGGCGAGTGCACGCTGCCGCTACGCTACGAGCAGGTCAACCCGTTGGCCTTCGAGCCGGCAATCGCCCCACACCTGGCCGCCCGTGAGGCGGGTGTCGAGCTGACTGTAACGTCGCTGGCCGAGCCGGTTCGGCAAGTGCTGGCACTGCAGGCTCAGTTCTCGCTGGTGGAGGGCGCGGGTGGCTGGCGCGTGCCGCTGGCTGGAGACGAAACGCTTTCCGATCTCGCCATAGAACTCGGCCTGCCGGTGATTCTGGTAGTCGGCGTGCGCCTTGGCTGTATCAACCATGCGCTGCTCAGCGCCGAGGCCATCGAGCGCGACGGATTGAGGCTAGCCGGCTGGGTCGCCAACATCGTTGATCCAGCCACCTCACGACTACAGGAAAATCTCGCGACGTTGAATGAGCGGCTTGAGGCCCCATGCCTTGGTCGGGTGCCGCGTTTGCCGACCGCAAGCCCGGCAGCGGTAGCACGCTACCTCGACCTGGCGCCGCTCAAGATTTTGCCGCTCAGGACTTGAAGACGACGCGCAGGCATCATTCGATCATGCGCTTGAGTGCTGCTGATAGCGACGTGGCACTGGCGTCAATGGAACGGCTCTGCTATCAATGATAGCTAAGCGTCTTCAGTGGAGTTTGAATCATGCAAATCAACAGCCTTCTATCTGCCGGCCTTGGAGCCTACCAAGCCGGACAGCAGCGGGTTGACCAAGCCAGCGCTGTCGTGGCTGATCGCACTCTGCCTGCTGCTGAAACCTCTCAGGCAATGGCCGACACGGTCGAGCTGACCGAGCAACTGGTTCAGATGAAAGTGGGTGAGCATCAGGCCAACGCTGGCGTGCGCCTCCTGCAGACCGCCGACGAAGTGCTCGGTACATTGGTCAACACCAAAGCCTGACCTGCGCCGACCTTTCTGGCCGGCCGCCTCGCCCGATTCCGGGCACCCTGATCCCTGCCCATGATTGTTCAGATGCCGACGAGTGGCGTCATGGTCGCTGCTTGACATCGAACAGGCCTAAACGTATGTTTCAAACGCCTGTTTGACCTGCCGGGGCTATGCCGGATGGTCCATTCAAAATCAAGCGTGGCTGACCCGTCAGTCACCTGAATCAAGAACCCACTGCTGAGGTTTACGATATGCCTGACTACAAGGCCCCCTTGCGCGATATCCGCTTTGTACGTGACGAATTGCTCGGCTACGAAGCGCACTATCAGAGCCTTCCGGGTTGTGAAGACGCCACCCCGGACATGGTCAATGCCATCCTCGATGAAGGCGCGAAGTTCTGTGAGCAGGTCATCGCGCCTCTGAACCGTGTGGGCGACATCGAGGGTTGCACCTGGAGCGAAAGCGGCGTGAAGACGCCGACCGGCTTTAAAGAGGCTTACCAGCAGTTTGTAGAAGGTGGCTGGCCGAGCCTGGCCCATGACGTTGAGCATGGTGGCCAAGGCCTGCCAGAATCGCTGGGCCTGGCAATCAGCGAAATGATCGGTGAAGCCAACTGGTCCTGGGGCATGTATCCCGGCCTCTCTCACGGCGCAATGAACACCCTGCATGAGCACGGCACGCCTGAGCAGCAGCAGGCCTACCTGACCAAGCTTGTCTCCGGTGAGTGGACCGGCACCATGTGCCTGACCGAGCCGCATTGCGGCACCGATCTGGGCATGCTGCGCACCAAGGCTGAGCCTCAGGCCGATGGCAGCTACAAGGTATCCGGCACCAAGATCTTCATCTCCGCGGGTGAGCACGACATGGCCGATAACATCGTCCATATCGTTCTGGCTCGTCTGCCCGATGCGCCGGCTGGCACCAAGGGCATCTCCCTGTTCATCGTGCCGAAATTCCTGCCGAACGCTGAAGGCGGCGTGGGCGAGCGCAATGGCGTGTCTTGCGGCTCCCTGGAACACAAGATGGGTATCCACGGCAACGCCACCTGCGTGATGAACTTCGATGGCGCCACTGGCTTCCTGATCGGCCCGCCGAACAAGGGCCTGAACTGCATGTTCACCTTCATGAACACGGCGCGTCTGGGTACTGCGCTGCAGGGCCTGGCACACGCCGAAATCGGCTTCCAGGGCGGTATCAAGTATGCGCGTGAGCGTCTGCAGATGCGTTCGCTGACCGGTCCGAAGGCGCCCGAAAAGGCTGCTGACCCGATCATCGTGCATCCTGATGTACGCCGCATGCTGCTGACTATGAAGGCCTTTGCTGAAGGCAACCGGGCGATGATGTATTTCGCAGCCAAGCAGGTCGACATCGTCCAGCGCAGCAAGGATGAAGCCGAGCGCAAAGCCGCCGACGCGATGCTGGCGTTCCTGACTCCGATCGCCAAGGCGTTCATGACCGAAGTCGGTTTCGAGGCGGCCAACCACGGCGTGCAGATCTACGGCGGCCACGGTTTCATCGCTGAGTGGGGCATGGAGCAAAACGTTCGCGACAGCCGTATTTCCTGCCTGTATGAAGGCACCACCGGCATCCAGGCTCTTGACCTGCTGGGCCGTAAAGTCCTGATGACTCAGGGCGAGGCGCTGAAAGGCTTCACCAAGGTGGTGCACAAGTTCTGCCAGGCCAACGAAGGCAACGAGCCGGTCAAGCAGTTCGTCGAGCCGCTGGCCAAGCTGAACAAGGAGTGGGGCGATCTGACCATGAAGGTCGGTATGGCTGCGATGAAGAACCGCGAAGAAGTCGGAGCCGCTTCGGTGGATTACCTGATGTACTGCGGTTACGCCTGCCTGGCCTATTTCTGGGCGGACATGGCACGCCTGGCGTCGGAGAAGATCGCTGCCGGCGAAGATGCGGACGGCTTCTACACCGCCAAGGTGCAGACCGCACGCTTCTACTTCCAGCGCATCCTGCCGCGTACGCGTACCCACGTTGAAGCCATGCTGTCCGGTGCTGACAACCTGATGGACATGGATGAGGCGCACTTCGAGCTGGCCTACTAAGGCCTCCTGCAAGAAAAGAAACCGCTGCTACGGCAGCGGTTTTTTTTGCCTGTTTTCCGCCATGCCAGTCATTGTTTTGCACCCCTATAGGTGAACCTGTCACCAAGTGCAGGCAGAATGCCTACTTTCCTCACGGCCGTTACCGGAGCCGCCGTGCCCCGTCTGAGTCCTGCTCGCTTCAGTCATTTCTATGCTCCCCTGGCGTTGTTGACCGGAGGGCTTGTGGCTGCGCGTCAACCTACCCTGAACGAGTTCTTCACTTCGCTGTTCAATGTGCTGCCTACCGTGCTGCTGTTGCTCGGGGGGGCTTTCTGCATCGCCTATGGCCGGGTCCGTGAGACCTTTTTGCTGCTGACGGTTTATATCGTCTACTTCCTACTAGATACCCAGGTCGATCACTACCGGCTCACGGGCTCGCTGCTGCCTGAGGCCGCGCTGACCTTCCACCTGTGTAGCCTGATTTTGCCGGCGCTCTATGGGCTCTATGCCCTTTGGCAAGAGCGTGCACATCTGTTGCAGGATGGTCTGGCACGGCTTGCTGTTGTGTTTGTTGTGTCGGTCTTGGCGCTGGCTCTGGCGCGACGCTTCCCCGTGGGGGTGCTCGACTGGCTGACTGAGATTCGCTGGCCGTCATTGCAGGCCGACTGGCTGCAATTGATCCAGCTGGCCTATCCAGTATTTCTAATCGCGATACTCGGAGTGCTGGCGCAATACCTACGGCGGCCTCGACCAGTGCATGCGGCGCAGTGGGTTGCGCTGGTAGGGCTGTTCTTGATGCTGCCGCAGGTATTCAGTCGTCCGGGCGCACTCAACGTCTTGAGCAGCTTGATGATGCTGGTGCTGGTGGTTTCGATTGCACAAGAGGCCTATCAGATGGCTTTTCGTGATGAGCTGACCGGCCTGCCTGGCCGTCGTGCTCTTAACGAGCGGTTGCAGCGTCTGGGCCGTCAATACGTGATTGCGATGGCCGACGTGGATCGGTTCAAGGCCTTCAACGATACCCATGGGCACGACGTGGGTGACGAGGTACTGCGCCTCGTCGCAAGCCGGCTACGCAAAGTTGGTGGCGGTGGGCGTGCCTATCGTTACGGTGGTGAAGAATTTGCGTTGGTATTTCCGGGGCGGGATCTGACGCATTGCCTGCCGCATCTGGAAGCCGTACGGCAGGCTGTCGAGAGTTATCCGTTGCAGTTGCGTGACAAGTCCAGCCGGCCAAAGGATGCGGAGCAGGGGCGGCAGCGCCGCGGTGTTGCTTCGGCAGCCGCGGTCTCGGTGACCATCAGTATCGGCGTCGCCGAGCGACTGATAACGCAGCGCAGCCCCGAGGAGGTCATTAAGAAGGCCGATCAGGCGCTCTATAGCGCCAAGGGAGCGGGGCGTAACTGCATCCGCGCGCATGGGGAGAACCGCCGCGGTGCAATGCGTACGTTGAAAGAGGTGACCACCGACGCTTAGCGCGCGGCTGAAAACCTGCCGGCGTTGGCCGTGCGAACCGGTCGGGCAGCCGGTGGTTATGGTGGCGCATTCAGCGCCTGCAATGTGATGGCGAGCGGGTCGATCTGCCAGTAGCGTGGCGGGCATAACAATACACAGTGCCGTCCTGGAGATCGATATGCCCGCTTACAAAGCTCCCCTGCGCGATATGCGCTTCCTGATCGACGAAGTGTTCGACTTTCATGGCAGCTACGCGGCCAATGGTGCCGAAGACGCCACGCCAGACACGGTCAGCGCGATTCTCGAGGAGGGCGCCAAGTTCTGCGAACAGGTTCTGGCGCCGCTCAACCGCAGCGGTGACGAGGAAGGGTGCCATTTCGATGACGGCGTGGTCGTCACCCCGAAAGGCTTCAAGGAGGCCTTCGCGCAGTACGCCGAAGGTGGCTGGATGGGCCTGGCCTCGGATCCTGCCTATGGCGGACAGGGCCTGCCGCACTCGCTGGGGCTGGTCGTTGGCGAGATGGTCGGCTCGGCGAACACCTCCTTTGGTATGTATCCCGGACTGACCCATGGTGCCATGGCCGCAATCGGGGCTCACGGCACCGATGAGCAGAAACAGGCCTACCTGACCCGGATGACCGAGGGCCGCTGGACCGGCACCATGTGCCTCACCGAGTCCCACTGCGGCACGGATCTGGGCATCATCAAGACTCGCGCGGTACCGCAGGCTGACGGCAGCTACGCAATCAGCGGCACGAAGATCTTCATCTCGGCCGGCGAGCACGACATGAGCGAGAACATCGTGCATTTGGTTCTGGCCAAACTCCCCGATGCCCCGGCTGGCACCAAGGGGATTTCGCTGTTCATCGTGCCCAAGTTCCTGCCTGATGCCGCCGGCGAAGCAGGCGAGCGCAATGCTGTTGCCTGCGGCTCCATCGAGCACAAGATGGGGATCAAGGCCTCGGCGACCTGCGTCATCAACTTCGACGGCGCCACGGGTTTCCTCATCGGTGAGCCCAACAAAGGTCTCAACTGCATGTTCACGATGATGAACCATGCCCGGCTGGGTACTGGCATGCAGGGGCTATGCAGTGGCGAGGCGAGCTTTCAGGGCGCGATCCAGTACGCCAACGAGCGTTTGCAAATGCGCGCGCTGACCGGCGCGAAGTTTCCTGAGAAACCGGCCGACCCGATCATCGTGCACCCTGATGTGCGGCGCATGCTATTAACGATGAAGGCGTTCAACGAGGGTAACCGTGCCCTGGCGTACTTCACCGCACAATTGCTCGATCAGATACACAGCCCCGACGCCGACAAGCGCAAGGAAGCTGAGGATCTGCTCGCCTTCCTCACGCCGATCTGCAAGGCCTTCATGACCGACACCGGGCTTGAGGTCACTAACCTCGGCATGCAGGTGTTTGGCGGCCACGGCTATATCCGAGAGTGGGGCATGGAGCAGCTCGTGCGTGATTGCCGTATCGCCCCGATCTACGAGGGCACCAACGGCATCCAGGCGCTCGATCTGCTGGGGCGCAAGGTGCTGGGGAGCCAGGGCAAGCTGATGCTCGGTTTCACCAAGCAGGTGCACAAGTTCTGCGAGGCCAACGGGCAGCATCCTCAGCTGCAGCAATACGTGACACAACTGGCTGGCCTCAATCGCGAATTGGGCGAGATCACCACACGAATCGGCATGGCAGCGATGAAAAATCCCGACGAAGTCGGTGCAGCCTCGGTGGACTACCTGATGTACTGCGGTTACCTGATCCTGGGCTATTTCTGGCTGCGCATGGCTGTGGTGGCTCAGAGCAAGCTGGACGAGGCGGGCAGCGACACGGCTTTCTACCAGTCGAAGCTGACCACCGCCGAATTTTACTTTGCTCGCCTGCTTCCGCGCACCGCTGCCCACAAAGCGGCCATCGAGGCCGGGAGTGCAAGCCTGATGAAGCTGGCCGCTGACCAATTCGCTTTCTGACCCTCCGGTAATTTACAGCCCGCCTCGTGCGGGCTTTTTTGTGGGCGATCTCAGTCGCGGCTTGTGGATTCCGGGCGAGCAAGCGTGGCGGCCTGTAGTGTCGAAGTGAGAACCGGTCAGTCATTTAAAGACGCTTCGGGCGCTGATTGGTCTTCAGTTAGACTCGCGAAACTGCTGCGGCCAATCGGCCGGGTGAGATGTTTTCTGCGAGGTCTTTTTCATGGCTGACTACAAAGCACCCCTGCGCGATATGCGTTTCGTCCTAAATGAAGTCTTCGACGCCCCGAAGCTCTGGCAGACGATGCCAGCGTTGGCGGAAGTCGTTGATGCGGAAACCGCCGAAGCCATCCTCGAGGAGGCCGGCAAGATCACAGCGAATTCCATCGCACCGCTCAACCGCAGCGGTGACGAGGAAGGCTGTCGCTGGGTCGACGGCGTGGTAGCCACTCCGGCTGGATACCCAGAGGCCTACCGCCTTTACGCCGAAGGCGGCTGGGTCGGTGTAGGCGGCGACCCAGCCTACGGCGGCATGGGCATGCCGAAAGCGATCTCGGCGCAGGTCGAGGAAATGATGAACTCTGCCAGTTTGGCGTTCGGTCTCTACCCAATGCTGACTTCCGGAGCCTGCCTGTCAATCTACGCCCATGCCAGCGAAGAGCTGAAGCAGAAGTACCTGCCAAACATGTATGCCGGTGTCTGGTCCGGTTCCATGTGCCTGACCGAGCCCCACGCCGGGACCGATTTGGGCATCATCCGAACCAAGGCGGAGCCTCAGGCGGATGGCTCTTACAAGGTCAGCGGCACCAAGATATTCATCACCGGCGGCGAGCACGATCTCACCGATAACATCATCCATCTGGTATTGGCCAAGCTCCCCGACGCACCGGCCGGCTCGCGCGGTATCTCGCTGTTCCTGGTGCCCAAGGTGATGGTCAATGAAGACGGCAGCCTGGGTGAGCGCAACAGCCTGAGCTGCGGCTCCATCGAGCACAAGATGGGTATCCAGGCCTCTGCGACCTGCGTCATGAACTTCGACGGCGCCACGGGCTGGATGGTCGGCGAGCCCAACAAGGGGCTCGCCGCCATGTTCACCATGATGAACTACGAGCGTCTGGGCGTTGGCATCCAGGGGCTCTCCACCGGCGAGCGTTCTTACCAGAGTGCCATTGAGTACGCCCGCGAGCGCATCCAGAGCCGCGCTCCGACGGGGCCGGTATCGCAAGACAAGGCCGCCGATCCGATCATCGTGCACCCGGACGTGCGCCGCATGCTGTTGACCATGAAAGCGCTGAACGAAGGCGGGCGCGCCTTCTCCAGCTATGTCGCCCTGCAGCTGGACATCGCCAAGTTCGGTGATGATGCCGAAGCACGTCAGCGTGCCGAGGCGCAGGTGGCTCTGCTGACGCCCGTGGCCAAAGCCTTCCTCACCGACATGGGTTTGGAAACCACTGTCCATGGTCAGCAGATCTTCGGTGGCCACGGCTTCATCCGGGAGTGGGGGCAGGAGCAACTGGTCCGCGATTGTCGGATCACCCAGATCTACGAAGGCACCAACGGCATCCAGGCGCTGGACCTGCTCGGACGCAAGGTGGTGGGCAGTGGCGGCGAACTGTACAACGCGTTTGCTGAGGAAATCCGAAGCTACTGTGCGGCTGCGGGCAGTGAGCTCGGCGAGTTCACTGTTCCACTGAAGGCAGCATTGGAGAGTCTTGATGGACTCACAGCCTTCGTCATCGATAGCGCAAAGCGCAACCCTAACGAGATCGGCGCGGCCTCGGTCGAATACCTGCATGTGTTCGGTTACACGGCCTACGCCTATATGTGGGCGAGAATGGCAGAAGCCGCGCTGGGCAAGGAAAAGCACGACGATTTCTACGCCAGCAAGCTCGGCACAGCGCGGTTTTATTTCGCACGTCTGTTGCCTCGCATTCACTCGTTGAGCGCCTCGGTCCGAGCCGGCAGCGAATCGTTGTATCTGCTCGATGCTGCGCAGTTCTAAGAGAGATCCATCCGTGAAGGCATAATGAAATTAATTAGCCATCGTTAGGGAGCAATGCGCCACCAGTTCAGTCATAGATCTGCATCGCTTGTAGTCAATTGCTTACACGCGGGACCAAGGCAGGGTTCGTGCGTAAGTTAATGCTTACAAGCCGTGGTGCGAACTGCTACTACAGGTTTTCCAGGCCGATCGGTAGTCTTTGCCGCCATGGACGCCGCGTAGGGAAGCGCTTTAGACACAAAACGGACGCGTAGCGGAACGACGCCAGGAAGGCGTAAGTCACGGATGTCAGTTTCAGTCTGCAAAGGCCCCGCTTCGGCGGGGTTTTCTTTTTTAAAGGGCAGAGAAGCCAGGCGTCACGGGCCGGTAGACGGATGTCTGTGTGCCGCGGCGGCTTGGCGGCTCGATCCAGATGAAGTTGGCGGAGCGCGGACAAGCTGGGGAAGCTGTCCGGGCGCAACGCCACCGCAAAAGACATTGGCAGGCTGCGCTTGCCTCCCCTAGCGTCTGATTAGCCCCAGCATCGACGCAGTGCAGTTTTCAGGCTGGCATGCAGACGCCTGTGCCTCCAAGGCCACAGTATCCGCCAGGGTTCTTCGCCAAATATTGCTGGTGATAGGCCTCTGCGTAGTAGAAAGCCGGTAGGTCGGCGATTTCCGTGGTGATGCCTCCAAGCCCGTGCTTGTTCAGCTCTGTTTGGAAGCACGCTTCGCTATCGCGCGCCATTTCGAGCTGCGTGGCGCTAAAGCAGTAGATTGCCGAGCGATACTGGGTGCCAATGTCGTTGCCTTGGCGCATGCCTTGGGTCGGGTTGTGCGCCTCCCAGAACAGCCTGAGCAAGTCGTTGTAAGAAATTTTTTGCGGGTCAAACACCACCAGCACGGCTTCGGTGTGCCCTGTAAGACCGGAACAGACTTCTTCGTAGGTGGGGTTTGGCGTGTGCCCTCCGGCATAGACCACCGCGGTAGTCCATACCCCTAGCTGCTCCCAAAAGCGGCGTTCGGCCCCCCAGAAACAACCCATTGCAAACATCGCCTGCTGCAGGTGCTCCGGGAAAGGGGGCTGCAGCGGGTTACCGCTGACGAAGTGAGCTGCGGGTACCGGAACTGGCGTGGCGCGTCCGGGCAGGGCTTGTCCTGCATCGGGTAGCGCTTGTTTATGAACGAGAATTTGCGAGCGCAGGGTCATTGTGGTCCTCGAGCCTGGGGCGTGTTTTCAGCTAGCCTAGGCTACCAAGCTGACAAATCCAACGCGCATGTGCCCGGACGGTAGGCGCAGACCGTTAGAGCCAGTGCGGGTATCGGCGTAGCGAGGTCAGTAGCTGGTCGCCGGGGATGGGCTTGTCGAACAGGTAACCCTGCCCGATATCGCAGCGCTGATGGCGCAGGAAGGTCAGCTGTTCAACTGTCTCGATACCTTCCGCAACCACCTTGAGATTGAGGTTGCGGGCCATGGCGATAACGGCTGAGGTGATCTCAATATCGTCCTGGTTGTCCGGGATGTCCTTGATAAAGCTGCGGTCGATCTTGATTACATCGATGGGGAATTTCTTCAAATAGCTCAACGACGAATAGCCGGTACCGAAGTCATCCATTGCCAGCGTGACCCCGAGTGCCTTAAGCCCTATCAGTTGCTGGCGGGTCTCTTCGGTCGCTTCGAGCAGTAGGCTCTCAGTCAGCTCCAGCTCAAGACGGTCGGGTGGTAGCTGCTCTTCGGAAAGAATGGCGGCGATTGAGCCGACCAGGTCGGGATCCGAAAATTGTTTGGGCGACAGGTTGATCGCGACCTGGGGATTGCCGATGCCCAGCGCTGCGAGCTGCAGGCCCATTCGACAGGCCTCACGTGCTACCCACTTGCCTATCGGGATGATCAGCCCGGTTTCTTCGGCAACGCCGATAAATTGATCAGGGCGGATCATGCCTTTTTCCGGGTGGTTCCAGCGCAGCAGCGCTTCCAGTCCCTGCAGCCGACCGCTGCGCAGGCAGAGCTTGGGTTGATAGAAGACTTCCAGCTCATTCTGCACCAGCGCACGGCGCAGATTGTTTTCGACGAATAGCTTGTAGTTGGCCTCGGCATGCAAGGCTTCGGTAAACACCTGGACCTGATTCTTGCCGTTGGCCTTGGCTTTATGCAGCGCTTGGCCAGCGTGTTTCATCAGCGTCTCGGGATCGCGGCCATGCAGCGGCGAACAGGCCAGGCCCAGGGAGGCGCTGACGCTAATCAGCTGTTTGTCGACGAACAGGGGTTTGTCGAGGATGCGCAGCACTTGATGCGCCAGGGCCCGGCCTTCTTCCAGGTCCATGTTGTCGAGCAGGAGCGCGAACTCGTTGCTGGCGAAGCGTGCAAGCACACTGTCTCGGTTGAGGCTGTTGCGTAGACGGCGAGCCAGGCTGGCCAGCAATTTGTCGCCGGTCTGGTGTCCGAGACTGTCATTGATGCGCTTGAAATTGTCGATATCCACCAGCAGCAGACACAGCTGCGGTTCTTTGTTGGTGGCGAAGCGCTCTTCGATGCTGCGAATGAAAAACGGCCGATTTCCGAGGCTGGTCAGGTTATCCGTATAGGCCAGGCGCTCGATGTGCTGCTGCGCCAACTTGCTCTGCGTGATGTCTTCGTAAATGCCGATGTAATGCGTGAGTTCACCGCTCTCACCGAACACCTTGGAAATCGACAGCTGCCCCCAATAGGGCTCAAGATTCTTTCGGCGGCTGCGAAATTCACCCTGCCAGCTGTTGCTTTGCGACAAGGCCGACGAGGTATCGAACAACAATTCGCTGAGGTTTTCCAAGGCGGTAAGCTCGGCTAGGCGGCGGCCCCGAACCTCGTCGGCTGAAAACTGGGTGATAGAGGTGAAGCTCGGATTCACGTACTCGACGATGCCATCACGATCGACCAGAATGAACGCGCTGGCACTCTGTTCGACCGCGCGCTGGAAGAGGTGCAATGTGTAAGTCGCACTGACGCGCTGCTGATTGGCCAGCACCTGCGCATACTGATCGGCCAGTTCACCAGCGAACGCCACCTCGTCGGCATGCCAGGTTCTGACGCAACCGGAGTGTTCTAGACAGAGCACGCCAAACACCTCACCACCGACCCGTATCGTTGCGTCAAGGATCGACGTGATACCCCGTGGTTTGAAAAAAGCTTGCGCAAGTTCCACGGTCCGGGCGTCTTCGGCGATGTTTTGCACATCGATCACTCGCCCCCTGTGCAGCGCCTCCATATAACGCGGACAGCCCGACACTTCCAACGATGAAGGGTATTCGAGGCTGCCACTGTCGCGACAGTAGGCGGCGATGGCTTCTAGATGATTACCCTTCAAATGCCATATCGACGCGCGGGCTATCCCGTAGGCTTCGCTGGCGGCTTGGGTGATCAGCTGGGCGGCCTCGAGCTGCGGGTCGGCTGCGCTGTACCGGTGCCGGGCCAGGCGCACAATCAGACTCTGCTGCGCACGGGAGCGGATCAGGTGTTCGAGGTGCTCATCCTGGGCCTGCTGATAAAACTCCAGGGTCGACCGCAGCTTCGCATTTTCGGCTTCCAGCGCAGGGGAGGCTTCCGCTGCATGGGGTTCGACAATCAGGTAGCCGCGGACCAGATCTCGACCATACTGCTGGCAGAGTTCACCGATTTCCAACATATCCAGCGGCCCACCGCAGGTGTGCAGGCAATACCGGATGGAATAGTGGCCCAGCGTTGCGAGCTGGGCTTGGACAACGTCATGAAGCTTAAGGCGAACCTGCGGTTCCATGAGGCTGGCGTAAGGCGAGTCGATCAGGGAACAGAGATCCTGCGCGGGCTGGCCTAGATAACGTTCGCAGGCAGGGTCTAGAAACAGCAGCGCCCAGCTGGATTCATTCAAACGCTCGAAGCGCAGCATGCCCAGCCTCGAAGGCACTGGCAACTGCGTCACAACCTCGGTCGCCAAACGGCTGGCGGCATCGGTATGTATTTTCATCGAGCGGTTTGCTTCCAGTATGCTGCGGTAGTCGCTTCGTTAGCCGCAGCTTAGACGCTTTTTACGGCGCGGCGATGGCTAAATAATATTAATTACCGCAAGGGTGCATCATGCAGCAGGGACTGACAAGTCGGCTATCAAAGTTACTGTTGATCTCAATCTTCCTGATCGCCAGCGGACAGCTCAAAGCTGCCGAATCAAATACCTTGGGCTCGGATGAACCGTCGCGATATCTGGCCGAGCTCAAGACGCTTTACCTGACCACGGACGAACGAAAAGCGCTGCTTGCTCATAGCAATGCACTGCTCAAAACCTATGGATTGCGGGCGGCCTATCAAGTGGGGCAGGCCAACCCAGAGGACCTCGAATACCAGATCAGCGTTGGTGCTCCGGGTGAGTTGCGCATTCGTGAGGAGCGCCGTGATGCGTCCGGCAATGTCGCCGTGCGTAATAGAGGTTTCTCGGTGTTCGGCATGGACCCCTACATCCAGTACCAATGCCCGCCGCAGGGTGTCGTGTGCACCTTCGCCGGCAAGGCGGGTGGCGATCCTTGGCTAACCATCCTGCGCGATCCCAAGGGTGCCGAGGAGCTGGCGAAGGCTCTGTCATTCCTGTTCCGCAATTTGCAGAAAGGCTGATGGCGCCTCACGGTGTTAGGTGACACAAAAAAACCCGCCAGATGGCGGGTTTTTTGTTGCTCATCCGATCACAACAGCATGGTGCGGATGTCAGCCAGCAGCTCGGAGAGACGCTTGGTGAAGCGTGCGGCCGCGGCGCCGTTGATGACGCGGTGGTCATAGGACAGCGATAGCGGCAACATCAGGCGAGGCTGGAAGGCCTTGCCATCCCAAACCGGCTGCATTGCCGCCTTGGATACACCGAGGATCGCCACTTCCGGCGCGTTGACGATCGGCGTGAAGCCGGTGCCGCCAATGTGGCCGAGACTTGAGATGGTGAAGCAGGCACCTTGCATGGCATCGGGCGATAGCTTCTTGGTGCGGGCCTTCTCGGCCAACTCTGCCGCTTCGGCTGCCAACTGCAACAAGCTCTTCTGGTCAACGTTGCGTATCACAGGGACCATCAAGCCGTCTGGAGTGTCGACCGCGAAGCCGACATGCACGTACTTCTTGCGGATCACTGACTTGCCGCTTGGCGACAGCGAAGCGTTGAACTCCGGCAACTCCTTGAGCAGATGCGCGCACGCCTTGAGCAACAACGGCAGCACGGTCAGCTTGACGCCGGCTTTTTCCGCGATCGCCTTCTGCGCGACACGGAAAGCTTCCAATTCGGTGATGTCAGCCGACTCGAACTGGGTCACGTGCGGCACGTTCAGCCAGCTGCGATGCAAGTTGGCAGCACCGACCTGCATCAGGCGGCTCATGGGCACTTCTTCAATTTCACCAAAGCGGCTGAAATCAATGGTCGGGATCGGCGGGATGCCCGCACCGCCCGTAGCGCCTTCAGTCGAGGGCTGCTTGGTCTTGTGCAGCATGTTCTTGACGTAGGCCTGAACGTCTTCCTTGAGAATCCTTCCCTTTGGTCCTGTTCCGGTGACATCAGCCAATTCCACGCCGAATTCCCGTGCGGTCATGCGCACCGCTGGGCCAGCGTGCACCTTGGTGCCGGCCTTGCTCGGCCCGCTCACGGCCGGGGCTGGCGTCGAGGCTGCCTTGGCCTCCGGTACGCCTTGCTTGTTCGGTGCAACGGCCTGCTGCTGGGGCGCTGCTTCCTGCTGCGGCTTCGGCTCGGCCTTCTTCGCCGGAGCTGCGCCAGCCACCTTCAAGGTCAGGATCAGGTCGCCGGTCTTGGCATCGTCACCGACCTTGATCGACAGCGATTCCACCACACCCGCCTTGGGCGCTGGGATCTCCATGCTGGCTTTGTCCGACTCCAGCGTGATCAGTGATTGATCCGCCTCGACGCTGTCGCCGGCCTTGATCATGACTTCAATGACCTTGGCGCTGCCGCTGGAGCCGATGTCCGGAATACGAACCTCCTCCACGGACTCGCCTGCAGCTTCGGCTGGTGCTTCTGCGGCCTGCTCGGTCAGTTTCTCCTTGGCCGGGCTTTGTGCCTGGCTGTCCGAGGCGCTGGCCGCTGCCGGCTTGCTCGAAGCGGCGCCCTTGAGGATCAGGATTAGGTCACCGGTACCAACTTCGTCGCCGACCTTCACCGAAATGCTCTCGACCACGCCGGCAGCCGGGGAGGGTATCTCCATGCTGGCCTTGTCGGACTCAAGGGTGATCAGCGCTTGCTCGGCGGCGATGGTGTCGCCGACCTTGACCGAGATTTCAATGACGCTGGCCTTGCCGTCCGATCCGATGTCCGGGACCTTGATCTCCTGCGATTCGCCTTCCTCGGCTGATGCCGACGGAGCTTCATCGCCCGGAGGGGTAGGCGCCTCGGTTTCATCTGCCGGGCCGCCGGTAGCGGCACCGGCCGGCTCGGCGGCGTCTTCTGCCGGTGTCTCGCTGTCCGGCTCTTCCTCGCTCTCAAGCTCCAGCAGCTCGTCGCCTTCCTTCAACGTATCGCCCAGCTTGACCTTCAAGGCTTTCACCACCCCCGCCTTAGGCGCCGGGATTTCCATGCTGGCCTTGTCGGATTCGAGCGTCAGGATGCTCTGGTCGGCTTCGATACGGTCGCCGACCTTGACGAACAACTCGATTACTTCACCCTCACCGCTGCCGATGTCGGGTACGCGTATGGTTTCACTCACAATAGGTTCTCCTGTGCGCACGCAGCATCAGCAATCCAGAGGATTGCGCTTCTCGGGGTCGATACCGAACTCGGTGATGGCATTGGCCACGACCGTGCGTTCGATGGCGCCGCGATCGGCGAGTGCCTGCAGTGCCGCGACGGCAACCCAGCGACGGTCGACTTCAAAGAAGTCACGCAGCTTGGCGCGCGAGTCGCTGCGGCCGAAGCCGTCGGTACCCAGCACCTGGTATTCGCGTGATGGGATCCACTGACGAATCTGATCGGCGAACAGCTTCATGTAGTCGGTAGACGCCACGACTGGACCTTCGCGACCTTCCAGACACTGCTCTACATAGCTCTTGCGCGGCTCTTCGGTCGGGTGCAGACGGTTCCAGCGATCCACGGCCAGGCCATCACGGCGCAGCTCGTTGAAGCTGGTGACACTCCAGACGTCGGCGCCCACGCCCATCTTGGCGAGAATGTCCACCGCAGCGCGCACTTCACGCAGGATGGTGCCGGAACCCAGCAGCTGCACACGGTGCTTGAAGTCGCCCTTGGCTTCCTCGAGCAAGTACATGCCCTTTAGGATGCCGTCTTCGACGCCCTGCGGCATGGCCGGCTGCTGGTAGTTTTCGTTCATCACGGTGATGTAGTAGTAGACGCTCTTCTGCTGCTCCATCATCTCGTGCATGCCGTGGTGCATGATCACCGCTAGCTCGTAGCCGTAAGTGGGGTCATAGCTGCGGCAGTTGGGGATGGTGCTGGCCAGGATGTGGCTGTGGCCGTCCTCGTGCTGCAGGCCTTCGCCATTGAGCGTCGTGCGCCCGGCGGTACCGCCCAACAGGAAGCCGCGGGTCTGGGCATCGCCCGCCGCCCAGGCCAGATCGCCGATCCGCTGGAAGCCGAACATCGAGTAGAAGATGTAGACCGGCAGCATCGGCTGGTTGTAGTTGCTATAGGCAGTACCCGCCGCGATGAACGAGGAGAACGCCCCGGCCTCGTTGAGGCCTTCCTGCAGGATCTGGCCATCCTTTTCTTCGCGGTAGTACATCACCTGATCACGGTCGACCGGCTCGTACAGCTGTCCGACCGGTGAGTAGATGCCCAGCTGGCGGAACATGCCTTCCATACCGAAAGTCCGCGCCTCGTCGGCGAGGATCGGGACAATGCGCTTGCCCAAATCCTTGTCCTTGACCAGCTGCGACAGGATCCGGCCGAAAGCCATGGTGGTGGAAATCTCGCGATCGCCGGAACCGTCGAGCACCGCTTTGAGGGTGTCTAGCGGCGGTGTCGGGATGCTGAAGCTCTTGGCGCGACGCTGCGGCAGCGAGCCACCCAGCTTTTCACGGCATTTGCGCAGGTAGCGCATCTCGGCGCTGTCTTCAGCCGGACGGTAGAACGGCAGCTCTTCCAACTGCGAATCGTTGACCGGGATGTCAAAGCGATCGCGGAACAACTTCAGGCTGTCGATATCGACTTTCTTGGTGTTGTGGGCGATGTTCTTCGCCTCACCGGCACCGGTACCGTAGCCCTTGATGGTCTTGGCCAGGATGACCGTCGGCTGACCCTTGTGGTTGACCGCCTGGTGGTAGGCTGCATAGACCTTGTAGGGGTCGTGGCCCCCGCGGTTGAGCTTCCAGACTTCCTCGTCCGACATGCTCTCGACGCGCTTGAGCAGTTCAGGGTCAGCACCAAAGAAGTGTTTGCGCACATAGGCGCCGTCTTTGGCCTTGTAGTTCTGGTATTCCCCGTCGATTGCCTCGTCCATGCGGCGCTGCATGCGGCCGTCTTCGTCGGCAGCGAACAGCGGGTCCCACAGGCGGCCCCAGACGACCTTGTTGACGTTCCAGTTGGCGCCTTTGAACACGCCTTCCAGCTCTTGGATGATCTTGCTGTTACCGCGGACCGGGCCATCCAGACGCTGCAGGTTGCAGTTGATGACAAACACCAGGTTGTCGAGATTTTCACGGCCGGCGAGCGAGATCGCGCCGAGGGTTTCCGGCTCGTCGCACTCGCCGTCGCCGATGAAGCACCAGACGCGCTGCTTGCCCTTCGGAATGAAGCCACGGTTTTCCAGGTACTTCATGAAGCGCGCCTGGTAGATCGCGGTGATCGGGCCCAGGCCCATGGATACGGTCGGGAACTGCCAGAAGTCCGGCATCAGGTGTGGGTGCGGGTAGCTCGACAGACCTTGCCCATCCACTTCCTGTCGGAAGTTGAGCATCTGGTCTTCGCTCAGGCGGCCTTCGAGGAAGGCACGCGAATAGATGCCCGGAGAGGCGTGGCCCTGATAGTAGATCAGGTCGCCGCCATGCTCTTCAGTAGGCGCCTGGAAGAAGTAGTTGAAGCCGATGTCGTAGAGCGTCGCACTGGAGGCGAAGGTGGAAATATGTCCACCCAGGTCCGGGTCCTTCATGTTTGCGCGCATCACCATTGCCAGCGCGTTCCAGCGGACCAAAGAGCGGATGCGGCGTTCCATGAACAGGTCGCCGGGCATCTTGGCTTCGCGGGTAACGGGGATGGTGTTGCGGTACGGCGTGGTGATGCCGTAGGGCAGCGGTGTGCCGCTACGGGTGGCCAGCTCCCCCATCCGGGTCATTAAATAATGGGCGCGGTCTTCGCCTTCGCGGTCGAGAACTGACTCGAGGGCGTCCAGCCATTCCTGGGTTTCGACGGGATCGAGATCTTGCATGGCTTGCTCCAGGGCGGAAAGGCTTCCAGAATCGGTTGCCTGCTTCGCGGCCGGCTTTGTGGGCCGGCGCGTATATGTTCTTGGATGTTTGCCGGGGGTAGAGCCGGGCTCTGTAGTTTTACTACAAAACCGCGGCTGATTCAGCCCCCTGTCACATTCTTTCGTAGTAAAACTACATCGCGGCGAGCCGGCCTAGCTGGCTGGCTCCGGCGTCAGGGGCTCTAGTCCGGACGTTTTCGCTATCCCTCTAGCCATTCTTGCGCTAAGGAAACATTCATGAGTTTGCCATCGCTGGTTGCACTGCCGCCGTCGCTTGAATCTTTGGTCACCCGTGCCGTGGAGACGTTCCTCGGCGCTCTGCGCGACTCATCGGAGCAGGCTGAACAGCGGTTCTTGGCATGGCCGACGATGCGTCGTGAGGCTTTCGGTCGGGTTTGCGCCGCCAGCGACTTCGTCAGCGAACAGGTTAGCCGAGATCCTGAATTGCTGCTCCAGTTGGCCGAGAGCGGGTTGCTGGAGCGATCGTTGAAGGCGGGCGAAATGCGTGCAGTGCTCGCAGAGCTGCTCAGCGACTGCCTGGACGAAGAGAGTCTGGCCAATCGGCTACGCCGGTTCCGCAACCGCCAACAGGTACGAATCATCTGGCGTGACCTTACTCGTCAGGCTGATCTCGCCGAGACCTGCGGCGATTTGTCCGACATGGCTGACGCCTGTATCGATCTTGCCTATCAATGGTTGTATGAGCGCCATTGCGAGCAGTTCGGTGTGCCGACCGGTCGGCGCAGCGGCGAGGCGCAGCAGATGGTCATCCTTGGCATGGGCAAGCTGGGCGCGCGCGAGCTCAACCTGTCATCCGATATCGATCTAATCTTCGGTTATCCGGAAGGCGGCGAAACTGTGGGGACCAAGCGTTCACTGGATAATCAGGAATTCTTCATTCGCCTCGGTCAGCGGCTGATCAAGGCGCTGGATGCGCCGACCCTGGACGGCTTTGTCTTTCGCGTCGACATGCGGCTGCGACCTTATGGCTCGTCCGGCTCGCTGGTGCTGAGCTTCAATGCGCTGGAACAGTACTACCAGGACCAGGGGCGCGACTGGGAACGCTACGCCATGATCAAGGCTCGGGTGGTCGGCGGCAGCGAAGCGGCCGGCAAGGAGTTGCTGGAAATGCTCAGGCCCTTCGTCTATCGGCGCTACCTCGATTTTTCCGCGATCGATGCGCTGCGCACGATGAAACAGCTGATCCAGCAGGAAGTGCGGCGCAAGGGTATGGCCGCCAACATCAAGCTGGGCTCGGGTGGCATTCGCGAGGTGGAATTCATCGCTCAGGCTTTCCAGCTCATCCACGGGGGGCGCGACCTGAGCTTGCAGCAGCGGCCCTTGCTTAAGGTGCTGACAACCCTGGCCGGGCAGGGCTATCTGCCGCCTGCTGCGGTCGAGGAATTGCGCGAAGCCTATGAATTCCTGCGTTACACCGAGCATGCGCTGCAGGCCATCGATGATCGCCAAACACAGATGCTGCCGGACAACCAGATCGATTGTGATCGCGTCGCTTTGATCATGGGCTTCAGCGATTGGGAAGCCTTCCACCAACAGCTTCTTCATTGGCGCGGTCGAGTGGATTGGCATTTCCGTCAGGTGATTGCCGATCCCGACGAAGACGAAAACGCCGAAGGCGAGTCGTTGGCAGGTGGCGAGTGGCTGCCATTGTGGGAGCAGGATTGGGACGAGGAATTTGCCTGCCGTCAGTTGAGCGATGCGGGTTTTCGCGACGGTCAGACCGCCTGCCAGCGACTCGCGGCTTTGCGTAGCGGCAATCAGGTGCGGACCATGCAGCGTCTCGGCCGCGAGCGTCTCGATGCCTTCATTCCTCGGTTGTTGGCTCAGGCGGTTGAGCAGGATGATCCTGATCTGGTGCTGGAGCGCGTATTGCCGCTGGTCGAGGCGGTCGCACGTCGCTCCGCCTATCTGGTGTTGCTGACCGAAAATCCCGGCGCGTTGCAGCGCTTGCTCGAGCTCTGCGCCGGCAGTCCATGGATCGCCGAGCAGATCGCGCGCTTTCCGTTGCTGCTCGACGAGCTGCTCAACGCGGGGCGGCTGTTCAGCCCGCCGCTGGCGCCGGAACTCGCTGCCGAATTGCGCGAGCGGCTGGCGCGCATTCCCGAGGACGACCTCGAGCAACAGATGGAAGCGCTGCGCCACTTCAAGCTGGCGCACCGACTGCGGGTTGCGGCTTCCGAGATCGCCGGCACCTTGCCGCTGATGAAGGTTAGCGATTACTTGACCTGGCTCGCCGAGGCCATTCTCGAAGAGGTGCTGGCCCTGGCTTGGCGCCACACCGTCGCGCGGCACGGCCAGCCGAGGCGTGCCGACGGTTCGCTGTGCGATCCGGCCTTTATCATCCTGGGCTATGGCAAGGTTGGTGGAATCGAGCTTGGCCATGGCTCTGATCTGGATCTGGTGTTCATCCATGACGGCGACCCGAACGCCGAAACAGACGGTGCCAAGCCCATCGATGGCGCACAGTTCTTCACCCGCCTGGGTCAGCGCATCATTCATCTGCTGACCACCCAGACGACTTCAGGCCAACTCTACGAGGTCGACATGCGCCTTCGACCGTCAGGCGTATCCGGCTTGCTTGTCAGCTCGCTGAATGCCTTTAGTCGCTACCAGAGCGAGGAGGCCTGGACCTGGGAGCATCAGGCGTTGGTGCGGGCCCGAGTGTTGGTCGGCTGTCCACAGCTGGCAACGGATTTCGAAAAAGTCCGTGCTGCGGTGCTCGGGCGCTCGCGTGATCTCGAACAGCTGCGCGGCGAAGTCAGCGATATGCGCACCAAGATGCGTGACAACCTCGGGACCCGCTCCACTCAGGCCGGCATGGCTGACAAAGCCTTTTTGGCGGAGGGTGAGTTCAATCTCAAGCAGGACGCCGGTGGTATCGTGGATATCGAATTTATGGTGCAATACGCGGCTTTGGCGTGGTCGCACCAGCATCCGCAACTGCTGCGCTATACCGACAATATCCGCATTCTCGATGGGTTGGAGCAGGCCGGGTTGATGACCGGCGATGAGGTTCGGTTGCTGCAGGATGCCTACAAGGCATACCGCGCTGCGGCCCACCGGCAATCACTGCAGAAACTGCCTGGCGTGGTAAGCGGGGATCAATTTCATGACGAGCGTCGCGCGGTGATGCGCATCTGGCGTGAGCTGGGGCTCAGCTGATCTCGTCGGCAAACAGCATTTTTCGAATTTTGAGGTGGCAACAATGTCGATGGCCGATCGTGATGGCGTGATCTGGTATGACGGTGAGATGGTGCAGTGGCGCGATGCGACCACCCATGTACTGACTCACACCCTGCATTACGGTATGGGCGTGTTCGAAGGCGTGCGTGCTTACAACACGCCAGCCGGCACCGCTATCTTCCGCCTGCAGGCGCACACTGATCGCCTGTTCGATTCGGCGCACATCATGAATATGAAGATGCCGTTTTCGAAAGAGGAAATTAACGAGGCCACCCGCGCCGCCGTTCGCGAGAACAATCTGGAAAGCGCTTATATTCGCCCGATGGTTTTCTACGGATCCGAAGGCATGGGGCTGCGCGCCAGCGGCCTGAAGGTCCACGTGATCGTCGCCGCCTGGCACTGGGGCGCCTACATGGGCGACGAAGCGCTGGAGGTGGGCATCAAGGTGCGCACCAGCTCCTTTACCCGCCATCACGTGAACATCAGCATGACCCGCGCCAAATCCAACGGTGCTTACATCAACTCCATGCTCGCCCTGCAGGAAGCCATCTCCGGCGGCGCCGACGAAGCATTGATGCTGGATCCGGAAGGCTATGTCGCCGAAGGTTCGGGCGAGAACATCTTCATCATCAAGGACGGCGTGATCTACACCCCCGAAGTCACCGCCTGCCTCAATGGCATCACCCGCGGCACCGTACTGACCCTGGCTGAAGAGCTTGGCATCAAGGTAGTAGAGAAGCGCATCACCCGGGACGAGGTCTACATCGCTGACGAGGCCTTCTTCACCGGCACTGCCGCAGAAGTCACCCCAATCCGCGAAGTGGATGGCCGCAATATCGGTATCGGTCGTCGCGGCCCGGTGACCGAGCGTGTTCAGAAGGCGTACTTCGATCTCGTCTCCGGCAAGACCGATGCGCACGCTGAATGGCGGACGCTGGTCAAGTAAGCGCGGGCCTTGCGCAAGCACGAGCGCCTGAGCTGCTCGTGCTTGCGGCTTGAGGCCCGAAGCTTGAAGCTGTCTTTATGAATATTCTGATTGTGGGTCCTAGCTGGGTCGGCGACATGGTGATGGCGCAGACGCTGTTTGTCTGTCTGAAACAGCGTCATCCCGGTTGCCAGATCGACGTGCTCGCGCCAGAGTGGAGTCGCCCTATTCTTGAGCGTATGCCCGAGGTGCGTCAGGCGCTGAGCTTTCCGGTCGGGCACGGTGTGCTCGACATGGCGACCCGGCGCAACATCGCCCAGGGGCTGCGGGGAAAGTATGAACAGGCGATCCTGCTGCCCAACTCGCTGAAGTCCGCCTTGGTCCCGTTCTTTGCCGGTATTCCCAAGCGTACCGGCTGGCGGGGCGAGATGCGTTTCGGCCTGCTCAACGACATGCGCAAGCTGGACAAGCAACGCTATCCGCTGATGATCGAGCGCTTTATGGCGCTGGCTTACGAGCCTGGCGCCGAGCTGCCGAAACCCTACCCGAAGCCCGCTCTGCGTATCGTCGAAGAGACCCGCGACGCAGCGCTGACGCGTTTCGGACTTTCTCTTGATCGCCCGGTATTGGCGCTTTGCCCCGGAGCGGAGTTCGGTGAGTCCAAGCGTTGGCCGGCCGAGCATTTCGCCAAGGTTGCCGAGGTGAAAATTCGCGAAGGCTGGCAGGTCTGGCTGTTCGGCTCGAAAAACGACCACGCTGTCGGCGAGCAGATCCTGCAACAGTTGATCCCTGGGCTGCGTGAAGAGGCGCTGAACTTGGCTGGCGAAACCAGTCTGGCCGAGGCCATCGATCTGCTTTCCTGCGCCGAAGCGGTGGTCTCCAACGATTCGGGACTGATGCACGTCGCCGCCGCGCTCGGGCGGCCGCTGGTGTCGGTCTATGGTTCGACGTCACCGGCCTTCACCCCGCCATTGTCCGATCAGGTCGAAGTCGTGCGTCTGGGGCTCGATTGCAGTCCCTGTTTCGAACGCACCTGCCGTTTTGGCCATAACAACTGCATGCGTGAATTGACACCGCGCCCGGTCATCGAGGCGCTAGGGCGCCTGGTTCCACAGCCAGTCGAGGTGCGCTGAGTGAGGGTGTTGCTGGTCAAGACCTCTTCGCTGGGTGACGTGATCCATACGCTTCCGGCGTTGACCGACGCGCAGCGCGCCATCCCCGGTATTCAGTTTGATTGGGTGGTGGAGGAGGGTTTCGCTGAGATCCCTGCCTGGCATCCGGCGGTTGCGCAGGTAATTCCCGTGGCCATTCGCCGCTGGCGCAAGCATCCGCTGCAAACCCTTCGTTCCGGCGAGTGGCGGCGCTTCAAGGCACGGCTGCGCGAGACCCGTTACGACCTGGTGATCGATGCGCAAGGACTGCTCAAAAGCGCCTGGTTGACACGTTACGTTAAGGCGCCGGTTGCAGGGTTTGATCGTGATTCAATACGCGAACCGCTGGCGTCGCGTTTCTATGATCGATGCTATGCCGTGCCTCGGGACCAGCATGCGCTCGAGCGGGTGCGTCAATTATTTGCCCAGGCGCTCGGCTACTCGATTCCTGAGATGATTGCCGACTACGGTCTGGACCGCAGTCAGCTGGCCACACCAGGCGAACAGCCCTATTTACTGTTCCTGCATGGCACCACCTGGCCGAGCAAGCATTGGCCGGAGGCTTACTGGCGCCAACTGGCCGAGCGTATGAGCGAGTTCGGCTGGGCGATCCGTCTGCCTTGGGGCAATGCAGAAGAAAAGGCCCGAGCCGAACGAATCGCCCAAGGCCTGCCGAGCGCTTCGGTATTGCCCAGGCTCAATCTGGGCGGTGTTGCCAAAGTGGTTGCCGGGGCACGTGCCTGTGTGGCGGTGGACACCGGGCTCGGTCACCTCGCCGCAGCGCTGGACGTTCCGAGCATTTCGCTTTATGGCCCCACGCTGCCTGGCCGAGTCGGCGCCTATGGCCGTTCCCAAGTACACTTGTGCGCGCCTGGGCCTAACGCCGGTAAAGGCGATCGCCACAAACCCTGCTTCGACGGGCTATCAGCCGAGCACGTCGCAAGCGAACTCAAGGCCCTGTTGCGGTCATCGGAGACACCCTGATGCAGCTGGCCTTCATCCTCTATAAGTATTTTCCCTTTGGCGGGCTGCAACGCGATTTTATGCGCATCGCGCTCGAGTGTCAGCGCCGGGGCCATATGATCCGGGTCTACGCAATGATCTGGGAAGGTGAGGTGCCCGAGGGTTTCGAGGTGCTGATTGCGCCGGTCAAGGCGCTGTTCAACCACACCCGCAACGAGCGCTTCACCGCCTGGGTCCAAGTCGACCTGGCGAAGCGGCCAGTTGACCGGGTGATTGGCTTCAACAAGATGCCAGGGCTGGATGTGTATTACGCCGCCGACCCTTGTTTCGAAGATAAGGCCCAGACCCTGCGCAACCCGATCTATCGCCGTTGGGGCCGCTACAAGCATTTCGCTGAGTACGAGCGGGCAGTGTTCGCCCCGGAGGCGAAGACGCAGATCCTAATGATTTCCGAGGTGCAGCAGCCGCTGTTCATCAAGCACTACGCGACGCCGGCTGATCGTTTTCACCTGCTGCCGCCGGGCATTGCCCAGGATCGAAAGGCGCCGTCCAATGCCCTCGACATCCGGGCCGAGTTCCGACGGGAATTCAGACTTGAGAGCGATGTTCTTCTGCTCGTGCAGATCGGTTCCGGTTTCAAGACCAAGGGACTCGACCGCAGCCTCAAAGCCGTCGCTGCGCTGCCTCGAGAGCTGAAACGACGGACTCGCTTGTTCGTCATTGGGCAGGACGACCCCAAGTCCTTTCAGCTGCAGGCCCGGAATCTAGGCATTTCCGATCAAGTTGTCTTCCTTGAAGGCCGCAGTGACGTTCCGCGGTTCCTGCTGGGTGCCGACCTGCTGATCCATCCTGCCTATAACGAGAACACCGGTACCGTGCTGCTGGAAGCGCTGGTCGCCGGGCTGCCGGTGCTTGTGACCGATGTATGTGGCTATGCGCACTACATTGCCGATGCCGACTGCGGTCGCGTGGTGCCGAGTCCTTTCGAGCAAGGCCATCTCGATCGGCTTCTGGCCGAGATGCTTGCGGGCAATGAGCAACGCGCACTGTGGTCGCAGAACGCGCTCGCTTTTGCCGAACGCGCCGATCTGTACAGCATGCCCGAGCGGGCTGCCGATGTGATCCTCGCGGAGCGCCCATGAAGTTGATCGTCACAGAGCCCTTCAAAACCCTCTGGGCCGGTCGCGATCCGTTCGAGGCGGTTGAGCAGCTGCAGGGGCAGGTTTACCGCGAACTCGAAGGTCGGCGCACCTTGCGCACCGAAATCGACGGGCGCGGTTACTTCGTCAAGATTCATCGCGGCATCGGTTGGGGCGAGATCGTCAAGAACCTCAGCACCGCCAAGCTGCCAGTCCTTGGCGCTGGGCAGGAGTGGCGGGCCATTCAACGGTTACACGAGGCCGGCGTACCGACCATGACCGCCGTGGCCTATGGCGAGCGCGGCAGCAATCCCGCCACCCAGCATTCGTTCATCATCACCGAAGAACTGGCACCGACGGTCAGCCTCGAGGACTTCGCCGCGAACTGGCGTGAACAACCGCCGGAGCCTGCGCTCAAGCGCGCGCTGATTGCGGAAGTCGCTAGCATGGCTGGGAACATGCACCGTGCCGGAGTCAATCACCGCGACTTCTACATCTGCCATTTTCTGCTGCATACGGACAAGCCGGTCACGGCGCGGGATTTTCGCCTGTCGCTCATCGACCTTCACCGCGCCCATACCCGCGCCCAGACGCCACGCCGCTGGCGCAACAAGGATCTGGCCGGGTTGTACTTCTCGGCATTGGGCATCGGCCTGACACGCCGTGACAAGCTGCGCTTTCTAAAGATTTATTTCCAACGGCCACTACGGGACGTCCTGCGTGACGAGGTTTCGTTGTTGACTTGGCTGCAGCGAAAGTCGGAGAGGCTGCAGACCCGCTTCCTGCGCAAATATGCGTCAGGCGCCAACCAGTGATTCGTTGGCGGACCGTTGACGGAATCAACTCCGACGCGGCGCGTGCGTTCGCCAGTCTCGAGGCCGTTTTCGCGCTGAATGGCGAGCCAATCACGCGTGACCCGCTATCCGAGGTGGTTCGTGTCAGCATCGGCGAACAACGTTACTACGTGAAACGCTACTGGGCGGCGGGTAAAGGCGTGCGGCGTTTCATTGGGCGTCCACGCGTCGAAGCTGAGTGGCAGAATTTGCAGCACTTTCATGAGTGGGGAGTCGCCGTCGCTCCACTGGTTGCCTGGGGCCAGCAGCGCCGTGCGGGGTTCTTTCAGCGGGGTGCCTTGGTCACCTTGGAAGTACCCGGCACTCTAGATATGGCTGCCATGGCTAAGAATGGAGATGAACGCCTGGCGGACCCGCTGTGGGTTCGCCAGATCAGTGAGCAACTGGCAAGCGCAACGCGCACTCTTCACGTGCACCGGTTCGCTCATAACGACTTGAAATGGCGCAACCTGCTGGTCAACGAAGCAGGCAAGCTGTACCTGATTGATTGCCCCTCAGGTGACTTCTGGTGGGGGCCGGTTCTGAGGCATCGCATCATTAAGGACCTGGCTTGCCTGGACAAGGTCGCCAGGTGCACCTTGTCCCGTACTCAGCGGCTACGTTTCTTTCTGCTCTATCGGCAGCTGGCGAGGCTCGGCGCGGACGACAAAGCGCTTATCAGGAAAATACTGACCTATTTCGAGGGACGCGAATGAGGGATTTCCTTTCGCCAGCGCATGCAGGTTCATTGCGTAGCGCAAGCCTAGATAGCTTCGACGCGTTGTGGAGGTTGGAGCTTGACGCCGTCGATGTGCCTAACGCCGTCGACGGCGGTTGGAGCAGCGTGTACCGGCTCGATATCGGTGGTGTCGGTTATTACCTTAAACGGCAAAGTAACTACCTGTCGCGTAGCTGGCGTCACCCGTTCGGTGAGCCGACCTTTGCTGCTGAGTTTCGTAATATTCGCCGCTATCAGCACAAGCATATTCCTACACTGGAAGCTGCATTCTTTGCGCAGCGCCGTACCCGAGGTGCGGTCAACGCCGTTCTGCTGACTCGGGCGCTGGATGGTTGGCAGGACCTGAGCAGTCTGCTTTGCCGGTGGTCAGATCTAGGAATGGCAAGCCGCCAGGCGGTACTCACTTCCTGCGGACGGCTGGCCCGTCAGCTACATAGTGCTGGCGAAGTCCATGGGTGTTTTTATCCCAAGCATATTTTCTTGCGCGAGCACCTCAGCGGCTACGAGGCATGTTTGATCGACCTGGAAAAGACACGCATATTGCTGGGGCGCAAAGACCGCATACGCGATTTGGAGGCATTGATCCGCCGCGTTGGGTTTTGGAGCGAAGATGAGTTGCGTTGCCTGTTTGCGGCCTACCTAGAAAAGGACTCCAGCAGCCGCATGATTGAAAACTGGCTGCGTCGTATCGAGGCGCGGCATCAATACAAAGCGGCCCAGGCATGAAGTTGGCGCAGCTGCGCTCGGCCGGGCGCACTCCCTCTCTTCCGATGATCGTCGCGCTGGGTGCCGATGAGCTGCATATCATGCAGTGGTTGCGTGTGTTGCCGGGACAGCGCTACGTGGCTCGTGCGCAGTGGCGAGGAGTCCAAGTGCTTGCCAAGCTTATGGTCGGTGATCGCGCCCGCCGTCATTTCGATCGTGAACTTGCAGGAGCACAGCAGCTCGCTGCGCAGCAGCTGAACACGCCGGCCCTTCTGGATCAGGGTTTCGGCGAGGCAGGAGGCTGGCTGCTATTCGAATATCTTGAAAGCGCGCAGAGCCTGCACGATGCTTGGCTCGGTGTGGCGTGTGAGGTGCCCTTAAGCGCAAACCAGCAGGAGGTTCTTGGTTGTGCGCTGGCCGAAATCGCAAACCTGCATGCCAAAGGGCTCTGGCAAAGCGACCTGCATCTCGACAACCTGATGCGCCACAAGCAGCGGCTCTACCTTATCGATGGCGGTGGCATTCGTGCCGAGACCCCCGGCCAGCCGTTATCGCGGGAGCGCGTGCTGGAAAACCTGGCTGTTTTCTTTGCCCAGCTGCCCACGGTCCTTGAGCCCTTCGTGGAAGAACTGCTGGTTAGCTACCTGTTGGTCAACAGTGCGCATGCCCTTCCGCTCGAGGCGCTCCTGGACAAGACTCGTGTGGCCCGCCATCAGCGCCTCGCCAACTACCTCAAAAAGGTCGGGCGCGACTGCACGGCGTTCAGTGTGCGCCACGATCAGGTCGGGCTGGTCGCCGTGCGTCGCGAGCGAGAACCCGGCCTGCGCGACGTACTCAATGATCCCGATGGCTACATCGCCGCCGGTGCGGCGCTCAAGCGGGGAGGCAGTGCAACGGTTGCCAGGGTAGATGTTCAAGCAGGACCCTTGGTAATCAAACGCTACAACATCAAGGGCGTATTGCACTGGCTCAAGCGCTTCTGGAGGCCATCTCGCGCCTGGCACAGCTGGGTTGAAGCGCATCGTCTGGAGGTGCTGGGCATCGCTACGCCGCAGCCGCTGGCCATGATCGAAGTTCGCCGTCTCGGCCTTCGAGGACGCAGCTATCTGATTACCGACTACGTTGAAGGCCAGGATATAATCACCCGTTTCGCCCCGTACGTGGATGGTGCCCCCCCAGAACATGAGCTGCTGGCGCTGGAGCAGCTATTTGCGGCGCTTATTCGTGAGCGAATTAGTCATGGCGATCTGAAGGGCACCAATGTGCTATGGCGGGACGGCAGCTGGGCGCTTATCGACCTGGACTCACTGCAGCAGCACCGTAGCCCTGCTCGATTCCATCAGGCCTTTGCCAAGGACCGTGAGCGGTTGCTGTGCAACTGGCCTGCAGGCAGTACTTTGTACCGTTTGCTAGATATACGTTTACCGAAAGGCAGCTAGAAGCAGGACGCTTGAAGCTGGGAGAGAAGCCCTCGGGCGAGTACTACATACGCGCTATTGCTTCTAGCTTCCGGCTTTAAGCTCCAGACCGTTTTTTTAAGAGGCTTTTTTACAGTGGCACTGACAATTCTCGGCCTTTCCGGCGCCCTCAGTCATGACCCATCCGCCGCTCTATATATCGACGGTAAGCTGATCGCCGCAGCCGAAGAAGAGCGCTTCGTACGCGATAAGCATGCGAAGAATCGCATGCCTTACGAATCAGCAAAGTTTTGCCTGGAACACGCTGGTATCAAACCCGCCGATGTCGATGTGGTCGCCATTCCTTTTGCGCCAATCAGCATCCTCGAGAAGGCTCGCTGGCATTATGCCAAGCGGTACTGGTACGCGCCGGATCGCGCGTTGGATGCCATTCTGTTCGGCAATCGCCGCTACAAGCGCTACTACAAGCGCATCCAGTGGTGCCTGCAGCAACTGGGTTTCGATCTGAAGAAGATCAAAATCGAGCCGGTTGAGCATCACCTGGCCCATGCATCGAGCGCCTATCACTGCTCGGGTTTCGCGGAAAAGACTGCGATCCTGGGTATTGACGGCAAGGGCGAGTACGCCACGACATTTTTCGGATATGGCGAGAACGGCCGCATCCATAAGATAAAAGAGTTTTACGATCCGGATTCACTGGGCGGGCTCTACGGCGCGATTACCGAATTCCTCGGCTTCGAGATGCTCGATGGCGAGTTTAAGGTGATGGGCATGGCGCCGTATGGCGATGCTGCCAAATATGATTTTTCGCGCCTGGCCAAATTTGAGAACGGTGAGTTGGTCATCAACACTGACTACGCCAACGTGATCGGTTTCCGCCGGCACAAGGACAAGGGCAAGGGGTACTACTTCTCGCCCAAGTTGATCGAGTGGCTGGGCCCCAAGCGCGAGGGTGATATCGCAGATGACCCTTATATCCACTATGCAGCCAGCATGCAGGCACTGTTCGAGAAGCTGGCGCTGCAGATGATGGATCACTATCTGGGCGACATCATTCGCGAAACGGGCAAGATCGCCTTCGCGGGTGGCTGCGCGTTGAACGTCAAGCTCAACCAGAAGATCATTGCCCGCGATGAGGTTAAAGAGCTCTTCGTCCAACCCGCTTCAGGCGATGCAGGAACAGCGGTAGGCGCTGCGGCCTATGTCTCACATCAGCGTGGCGTGCCGGTCGAGAAAATGGAGCATGTCTATCTCGGACCGTCTTACTCGAACGAAGACATCATCGCAGCCTGCGCGCGCCATCCGAGCAAGCCGACCTGGCAGCAGATCGACAACATGCCGCAGCGGATCGCGCAGATCATGGTCGACGGCAATCCGGTAGCGTGGTTCCAGGGCCGCATGGAGTTTGGCCCGCGCGCGCTTGGCGGCCGCTCGATCATTGGTTGTCCGAGCGTTCCAGGTGTGGCCAATCGGATCAACGAGCAGATAAAGTTCCGCGAGCGCTGGAGGCCTTTCTGCCCATCGATGCTCGATACCGTTGCGTCTCAGATGCTCAAAGTCGACCATCCGAGCCCGTTCATGACCTTCACCTTCGAGGTCAACGAGGGCTGGAAGGAACGCGTCGGTGAAGTGGTGCACGAGGACGGCACCTCTCGCGCCCAGGTCCTGGAGCGCAAGCACAACCCGCGCTGGTACGACCTGATGCTGGAGTTGGAGAAACTCACCGGCAACGGCGTCTCTCTTAACACCTCGCTCAATCGCCGCGGCGAGCCGATGATCTGTTCGCCCACCGATGCATTGAATATGTTTTATGGCTCGGACTTGCAGTACTTGATCATGGAAGATGTTCTGGTCGTTAAGCAGTGACCTGATAACAATAAGAGTGGGTGGAGCAAGCATGGTCTTGACGTTGATTTCGGGCGATGGGCCATCGGTAGATGAGTCCGGGCGCAACAGTTGCCGCATTGCGGTAGTGCCATCGATGGGATTAGGCGACAGCCTGATCTACCTAGTGATAGCCAACAACTTGGCGCGTGCTGGCTATAGGGTAACGATGCTTAGCAACCACTTGGCGCACTTCGCTCCTTGGTTGCCAGACCTAGAAATGTTGCCGTTTCCCGAAGTTGAAGACACGCTCGGCATAGCCGATGCATACGATCTGGTCATGTCGGACTGCGGCAGTATCGTCACCAGCGCTGCCTCCGATAAGGCGAGGCTTGCCGAGCGTTTTGTATTTGTGGGTACGCTTCGAGTCGACACGGCGTATGTTCATGATCACCTACCTCGGCTAAAACAACGAGTTGGCGCTGACAAGGCGAGCGTGATGTCGCGGATTGCGACCTGCGCTGGGCCGATGCGCGTGTTAAACGATGACAGCGTATCGATGGTGGACCAGGCAGTAGCTTTCTGTCAGTTGAAACTGGGGCTGGGCAATGCCTCCGCTGATCCGGGCTTTGTCATGCCCCATACTCTGATACCCAGACGTCACCCCTTTAGGGTGATGTTGCACCCTACGTCGTACAACGAAAAGAAGAATTGGCCCCACCAGAAATATCTGAACTTGGCGCGACGATTGCGGCTAAACGGCTATGACCCCCAGTTCGTTATCTCACCGAAGGAGTTCGCTCTCTGGGCGCCCCGACTGGGTGAGGAGTTTCCGATTCCCCGCTTCGCAAATGCGTGTGAGCTCGCGGCGTATTTGTATGAGTCAGGCTATGTAGTTGGTAACGACTCGGGCGTAGGCCATTTGGCCTCCGCGATCGGGGTGCCAGTACTAACGCTGTTTCGCAAACGGCGCGATGGCTTTTGCTGGCGGCCGGGGTGGGGCCGAAACGTCGTAGTTCGGCCTGTCATTTCGGTAGGTGCGTTCAGGAACAGCTGGAAGCGCTTTCTCAGCGTCGGGCGAGTCGAAAAGGCATTCATGCTCCTAGCCCGACAGCATCAGAGCGTCTCGTGATGGCTGGCCCGCAGACTCAGCAGGACGATTGTGAGCAACCGCTCATTTCGGTTGTCATTCCAGCCTACAACTATGCGCATACCTTGCCGCGTGCCGTGAGGTCAGTGCTACCTCAACTCCAGGCGTCTGCCGCTGAGTTGCTGGTGATTGATGACGGTTCTACCGATGACACACGTGCCGTTTTGGAAAGTCTGCTGGCTGAAGCCGGTAAGACTATGCGGGTAATTTATAAAGAGAACGGTGGTCCTGCCTCGGTACGGAATTTGGGGATAGCCCAGACGCGGGGGCGCTACCTTTTATTCCTGGATGCCGATGACGAGCTGGTGCCTGATGCATTACAACAGCTGGTCGCTCACATTGGCCGTTATCCAGACGCCAGGATGATCATAGGCGAACATTGTTCGGTTTCAGCAGATGGTCGCCAGCGCAGGCATCCGGTGCATCCGTTGCCGGAAACTGCTTATGCCCGTGTTCGAGCTTATTTACTTGATAAGACTATTGCGCTGTCTAATGGCGCGTGCGCCATGCATCGCGATGTATTTGCGGCGGGTAATTATCCGGAAGCGTTGCGCAGTAGCGAAGACATCCCCGTCTTTGCTCAGGCGCTTGCTCGCTACCCCTGCTCTGTACTGAATCGTCCGTTGGCGCTGATTCACAAACATGACACCAGCTTGCGACATAGCCTTATACATGCCCGAACAGCGCAGCTAAGGCTGGTCGATGAGGTGTTTACAGAGACGCGTATGCCGGCATCAATGCAGGTGTTCAAAAGACCCTTTGCGGCGCAACGCTGCCTATCCTTGTTTCGAACTTTCCAGAGTGCCGGGGCACTGAACGAGGCTCGATATTTCTACCGCGAAGCGCTGCGGTATGACTGGAAGGTGATATTTAACTGGTCTTATACCCGCAAATTGTTGCGTTCGATCTGGAGAGTTTGAAATGCGGGTGCTTGTGCTTAGCAGTGCCGACCGCGCATTGGATAACCGCATATTGTGGTCATCGTTACAGGGTGGCGCCCAAGTTGATGTGCGCTTTCTAGACAAGGACCAGCAGCGTTGCTTGCGGCGCTACTTTGTCGACATAGCGATTGATAAATATGAGCGTGTCATCCTTGACCTGATGTTCAAGCATGTTCGCACTCAGAGCCGATTTCTGCGCACCCTGCCGGCGCTGACCTTGTACGAGGAAGACGCCTATCTTGACTTCATGCCTGGATCCCGATGGAGCGGCGCGTTTGTACGCTTCTACCGGCGGTTGCCAGGGGTGCGGGTAATCAGCACGGGATTTGCCGTTACTAATCATCTACGTGCCGCTGGAGTCGACGCCCATTTCGTCCCAAAGGGGTTCGACCCTGCTCGTATGGTTCTGCAGAATCAAAAGCGCGATATTGAATTAGGGTTCATCGGGCGGCTCGGCAGCGCCGCGTACTCGGCCCGGCGAACGCTGCTCGAAGCGCTCGCGAAAGTGGAACCGCTGGAAATCATGCGTACCCACACTGCAAACGAATACGTAGACACACTCAACCGCATCAATATCTTCATCAGTGCCGATGTCGGACTAAGCGAATACATGGCGAAAAATTTCGAGGCCATGGCCTGCGGATGCCTGCTTTTGGCCAAGCGTCAGGGCCGGGGAGAGGAGGAGGCGTTAGGCCTGGAGGATGGCGTAAATCTGCTGCTATATGATGATCTTGCGTCGTTGCTGGAACGCTTGGAATGGGCTCGCGAGCATCCTGGCCTCGCTCAATCGATTGCGGTTAAGGGTCGTGAGCATGTGTTGGCGCGGAACGCCTACGACAAACTTGCACGTGAGATCAGCGATGTCGTCTCCGTCCCTTTTACTAACGTATCTTCGCAACCCTGGTGGAAATTTTGGTAAGCAACGATCCTTGTCCTAAAGTCAGCGTGATCATCGCTTCCTATAACCATGGGCCTTATATAGAGGCCTCTATTCGCAGCGTGATGGCCCAGACCTATCCTAACCTTGAGCTTCTCGTGGTAGATGATGGCTCAGCAGATGACAGCGTTGCGGTTATAGAGCGTTTGCAAAAAGAGTTCGGCTTCGATTTCAAGGTTCAGAAAAATCAAGGCCTATCTCGAACGCTCAATGCTGCAATTGCGCGGAGTACCGGTGAGTACGTTGCGCCGTTCGGCTCTGATGACGTCATGTTGCCAGGCCGGTTAGCAACGCAGGTCGAGTACATGCGCGATAAACCAGAGGTTGGTATTTGCGCCGGTTCCGTTACCAGCATCGGTCCAGATGGTACGCCGCTTGGCAACGACAAGCCTCCCTCATGGCGCCGATTGGATTTTGAGGATATTTTTCTCAATCGGAAACCCGGATCGCCAGCTGCAACTCTCCTGTTTCGCCGTGAGGCGCTAGAGACGGTGGGCGGGTTTGATCCTGAGGTGCGTCTTGAAGATCTTATTATCGAACTCAAGATAACGCGTGCCGGTTGGTTTATCGATGTGCTTGGGGAGGTAATGGCGCTCTACCGGGTTCATGCTACCAACACTTACAAGAACTACCCGTTCATGGTCGACAATGTACTGCGGACGTTTTCCCGTTTCAGCGATCACCCCGCATACGAGCAAGTCTGCAACAACTACCGCAATTCGATGTTTCTGAAGTGTGCGCGGCGAGACAAGGCTCTTGCCCGTCAGTTATTGAGCCAACTGCCGCTAAGCGCATGGGATGGAAAAACATTACGTGGGCTTTACCGTTTGCTACTGCCATCATCGGGACGTGATCGTGCATAACGCAGGAAACCTGCCAAATCATTGCTGCATAGCAGCGGTACTGTTCGGCGTATCTCCTCCTCAGGCCATTCCCACCAAGCAGTGTTTAGCAGTTCGTTCCGAATATGCTCATCGAAGCGCCAGCGTATTCTTGCGGCTGGGTTGCCAGCAACAATAGCGTAGGGTTCGACATCACGACTGACGACCGCGCCGTTCGCAATGACTGCGCCATGCCCGATGTTCACGCCGGAAAGAATGGTGCTATTGGCGCAGATCCAGACATCGCTGCCGATCACCACATCGCCTCGGGTGCCACCGTATTCGCGTATATCGCTAGCTTCCGGTAGATACGCGGGGAAGGGATAGGTGCTTACCCAGTCGGCACGATGATGGCCACCGAGAAATATCTGCACGTTGTCAGCAATCGAGCAATAACTGCCGATGCGTAACGTACTGCCTTCGTCCCAGTCGTGTACGCACGGCATGCCATAACTTCCCAGACCTATCTCATAGTTTGGATAACGTTCACGAAAGCGTACCTGGGGACGTAAAAATCTCGGTATCTCTGGGCGTCCCCGCAAGTTTTTTATTATTTTGCGCAGGCGCCGCTCAAACCCTTTGAGAACTTTCAAGGCCGTTACCCTTTCCACTGCTCGCGCCGATCCATGCGCTGATGGTCAATGCAAGCGGAATCCAAATCAGAAACCAGTGCTCTTTCGGGCGAGACAGGAAGTCGCGTCCCTCAGTGAGCCCGGCTACCAAGCCAAAGATCAACAGCGCCGAAGCAATCACTACCGCGGGATTGCTCCGGTTGCGCCAGCTGTAAACGAGCGCGATGGTGTACAACACTGTCCACAGCACCAGCCCCACTAGCCCACCCGCTAGCAGCACCGCCAACTCAATGTTGTGGGGGTCGTTAAAAATAAGATCCGAGCCTTTGAGTTCCAGCAATAATTGGTGCTCGTAGCCATAGCCGAACAAGGGCTGCTCGTTTGCAAGCTTCAGAGCTTCGATCCAAATGTCGGGACGATAAGATAGCCCTCTCGACATGATTGCCGATGGGTAGAGATATAAAAGAACAGCCCCTAACATCAGCCCTATCAAAATCACCATTAGACTCCGGCGGTTCACGTTCAGCATGCAGAGCCACAATGCAGTAGTCGAAAGCGCGAGAAGCGGAGTGCGTGAGCCGGTAGCTATAATCACAACGCTGAGAAAGGCCAGGCAGATCAGCGGCGCTGCCGAACTCTCTCGAGCAGCAAACCACGAGGCGAGCCAGAACGCTGCGAAGAAACCGTAAACATGCGCGCTAAGTAGCGGATTGTACAGGGCGCCGTATCCACTGAACCGCTCCTTACCAAGGATGCCGTGGCCGCTATATAGAAAATATCCATATGAAATTGCTCCGCTAATTGCGGCTGCTACCCCTGCCACTCTTAACGTTCGTGATAGCAAGTGCGCTTGATCCGAAGCCATCAGCGCCGCTGAGAGCAAGAGTACCAGCACATAGACCGGCCGTTTGATCAGAGACTGAGCTGACGTATCGCTATCTGTCCATAAAAGTGTAAGACACATGTAACTGGCGAATGCGATGTAGGCAATCATAATCGGATGGCGTAGCAGCCGGGCGCTAAGTGTTGGCTGCATTATCAGTGCAATCAAAGCAGGAGTTGCGATCAGCGCGTAATAGAGCTTGTGAAAGAGTGACCGGTCGCCGATCCAAAATAGTCCGGTTAGCAATGCTAGCCAGCCCACTGGTAAGACCAGACGGATGATCCATCGGGATGCTCGCACGGCTCGAGTTTCGGGGCTAATGATGATGCGCGAAGTCAAAGGGTTAAACATTACAGAGGGTCTGGAAGTAGTTGAGTTAGCTCGAACATCGCGACAGCTGGTTTGGCATGAAGGACATAGCTGTCGAAGAAAACGCGGTCGCCGTTATCGATTAACCAGTGTCTGTCTTCTGGATAGCGGAGGATATGTCGGAAGTTACGTAGTCGCTTACGCTTGCTGAGCGTTCTTCTGCCTGCGCTAAGGTCGGCTATATCAATTAGGCCCAGTACACCGTTTTCACCCAAAACGACATTGCCCAAATGCAGTGAGCGGAAATAGATTCCTTTATTGTGCAACTCGGCGACGAACGCGCCGAAGCGGGCACGTAACGCCAGGCGTTCGGTCGGGTCATCTATCTGACGCAGCGTCTTTCCCTGCAGCGGCGCATAGTGCACAAGGTCCCGCTGAAGCATTGCGACGCGGTACACGCCAATTACGCTCGGGCAGGCAATACCTCGGCTTTTGAGCGCTTCGATGTTATCGGCAAAGCGTTTGGCGTAGGGGTAGAGCAGAGCAGACGAAACGAGCCGCTTGCGCCGGAACAGTTTGAGGAACGTGCCGTCTGCCAAGCGCAACACCTTCTCTCCGTGCCCGTCAGCTTCGATGACTTGGGCATCAGCACGCAGCGTGCGGTATTGATCATGGGAAAGCGGGGTCATCTCTGGGGCGGCACCGAGCTGTATTTGGCGTGGCGCAGTTTACCCTAAGCGACAGGCGTGTTTCGGTACACGCTAGTGATTGAGCTCTTTTCTGTCGGGCGAAATAGCTTGAAATGCTCATGCTAGAATCGCCGCCTTTACCTCTGGATGTCCAGTCGCTGATGAGCAGAATCGATCAAACCGAAGCTCAGTCGTCTTCCAGCTTGAAGATTTATCTCCGGCTGCTTGGATATGTAAGGCCGTACGTTGGCTACTTCGCGCTCAGCATCGTCGGCTATGTCATTTTCGCTTCATCGCAGCCAATGCTTGCCGGAATCCTCAAGTATTTTGTAGATGGGCTCGCCGACCCGCAGGCAGTTGCGTTTCCTACGGTCCCCTTTTTGCGCGACCTTCAGCTGCTGCAAATCGTCCCGTTGCTTGTGGTTCTGATCGCACTTTGGCAGGGCATCGGCTCTTATTTGGGTAACTTTTACTTGGCGAAGGTATCGCTTGGTCTGGTCCATGACTTGCGGATGGCGCTATTCGACAGCCTGCTTAGGCTGCCGAACCCTTATTTCGACAACCATAACTCGGGCCATTTGATTTCTCGCATTACGTTCAACGTGACCATGGTGACTGGCGCCGCTACCGATGCGATCAAGGTTGTGATCCGTGAGGGCCTAACAGTTGTATTTCTGTTCGGGTATCTGTTGTGGATGAACTGGAAGTTGACGCTTGTGATGCTGGCAATCCTTCCAGTCATTGCGGTCATGGTTAGCAGTGCCAGCAAGAAATTCCGTAAACAGAGCAGCAAAATCCAGGTGGCAATGGGCGACGTGACGCACGTGGCTTCGGAGACTATTCAGGGCTATCGAGTCGTTCGCAGTTTTGGTGGCGAGACGTATGAATCGACGCGTTTCGCAGCGGCTAGTAGCGACAATACGGAAAAGCAGCTGCGCATGACCAAGACGGGCGCGGTTTATACGCCGATGTTGCAGCTTGTGATTTACACCGCGATGGCTGTGCTGCTGTTTTTGGTGCTTCTGCTGCGCGGTGAGGCAACTGCCGGCGATTTGGTGGCGTATATAACCGCTGCAGGATTGCTTCCAAAGCCAATCCGGCAGCTCTCCGAGGTCAGTTCCACCGTTCAAAAAGGGGTGGCTGGTGCAGAAAGCGTATTTGAGCAGCTCGACGAGCCGCCGGAGCTCGACGAGGGTACTGTAGAACTGGATCGCGTTAGCGGGCGGTTGCAAGTAAACGGCCTTAGCTTTACATACCCTGGTACACAGAAGCAGGTACTCCAGGATATTTCCTTCAGTGCCAGTCCCGGTCAGATGATCGCACTCGTTGGTCGCTCTGGCAGCGGCAAGTCGACTTTGGCTAATCTGATACCGCGTTTTTATCATCACAGCGAGGGGCAGATACTGCTCGACGACGTCGATGTTGAGCGCTTTACGCTGCGGAACCTTCGCAGACATATTGCTTTGGTGACGCAGCAGGTCAACCTGTTCAACGACAGCGTAGCCAACAACATTGCGTATGGTGATCTCGCGGGTGCGCCACGTGAGGATATCGAGCGGGCTGTCGAAGCCGCTTACGCAAAAGAATTCATCGACCAGCTCCCTCAGGGGTTGGACACTCAGGTTGGTGAGAACGGTGTATTGCTTTCCGGTGGGCAACGTCAACGGCTTGCGATCGCACGGGCACTCCTCAAAGATTCGCCGGTGCTGGTACTAGACGAGGCGACGTCCGCTCTGGATACCGAGTCTGAGCGGCATATTCAGGCCGCTCTTGATCAGGTCATGAAGGGCCGCACCACGTTGGTTATTGCACATCGGCTTTCCACCATCGAAAAAGCAGACTTGATCCTCGTAATGGATCAGGGGCGAATTGTTGAGCGCGGCTCTCACGGTGAGTTACTCGCAATGAATGGCTATTACGCCAGGCTCCATGCGTTGGGTCTGGATGGTCCCGCTGAGACAATTGATTAATCAGGTATTTACTGCGGAGCCCCTTATGAAACTATCCATGCCCCGATTCGACCAAGCCGCCGTTTTGGTGGTCGGTGACGTTATGCTCGATCGTTACTGGCATGGCGGCACGTCGCGAATCTCCCCGGAGGCGCCGGTTCCGGTGGTCAAGGTCGAGCAGGTGGAGGATCGGCCGGGCGGGGCGGCGAACGTTGCGCTGAATATTGCAGCGCTTGGTGCGCCGGCGGCGCTGGTCGGGGTTACCGGGGTCGACGAGGCGCAGCAGAGCCTGACCGATAGCCTTACTGCTGCGGGGATCGGGGCCTACTTCCAATCCATCGAGCATCAGCCCACGATCATCAAACTGCGGGTGATGAGTCGCCATCAGCAGCTGTTGCGAATGGATTTCGAGGAGCCCTTCGATACGGATCCCGCCGCGTTGCTTAGGCAGGTCGAGGCGCTGCTGGATGGCGTCAAAGTGTTGATTCTGTCCGATTACGGCAAGGGCGCGCTGCGTAACCACCAGGCATTGATTCAGGCGGCTCGCCAGCGCGGTATCCCGGTGCTGGCCGATCCCAAGGGAAAGAATTTCGAGATTTACCGAGGCGCTTCGGTGATCACGCCGAATCTCGGCGAGTTCGAGGCCATCGTTGGACACTGCACGGACGAAGCCGAGCTGGTGGCCAAGGGGGCCGAGCTGATGCACAGCCTTGAGCTCGGTGCTCTGCTGGTGACTCGCGGCGAGCATGGCATGACGTTGCTGCGTCCGGAGCATTCGCCGTTGCACCTGCCTGCTCGGGCTCGCGAAGTGTTCGACGTCACTGGTGCTGGCGACACTGTCATTTCTACCCTGGCCGCCGCTATAGCTGCAGGCGAGGAATTACCGCAGGCCGTAGCCCTCGCCAATCTCGCCGCCGGCATTGTCGTCGGCAAGCTTGGGACCGCTTGTATCAGTGCCCCGGAACTGCGCCGCGCGGTGCAGCGCGAGGAGGGTTCCGAGCGAGGTGTGATGACACTGGAGCAGCTGCTGACGGTGATCGAAGATGCTCGCGCCGAAGGCGAAAAGATCGTGTTCACCAATGGCTGTTTTGACATTCTGCATGCCGGCCATGTGTCCTACCTGGAGCAGGCGCGTGCCCAGGGAGATCGCTTGATCGTCGCGGTGAATGATGACGGTTCGGTGAGTCGCCTGAAGGGGCCGGGTCGGCCAATCAACTCGGTTGATCGGCGCATGGCGGTGCTGGCTGGCCTCGGCGCAGTCGATTGGGTCGTGTGCTTCGCAGAAGACACACCGGAGAATCTACTCGCCGAGGTCAAGCCGGACGTGTTGGTCAAGGGCGGTGACTACGGTGTCGATCAGGTTGTGGGAGCGGACTTGGTCACCGCCTATGGCGGCGAGGTCAAGGTACTGGGGCTCGTAGAAAACAGCTCTACCACGGCCATTGTCGAGAAAATCCGCAAGCGATAACTAGCGCCTGCCGCCCAGCCAACCTGGCTGGGCAGGCTATCTCTTCAGTTCAACCGGATGCCGCCAAGGTGTTGGCCTTGATCCAGTCACGCCAGCTGATCCGCTCTTCTCGCACGACCCATTCGTCCTGGCTGGCAAAACTTTCCGACAGCCACAACCCGCGCGTGCTGGCCGGAACGGGCTGACCCTTGCGTAAGGTGAACAGCGCGGCGGTCGGGCGGCCCTGAAGCAGCGGAACCAGATAGAGGTCGGGTCTGCTGCGGGATAACTCAGCAACGAGCTTGCCGTCGTCCAGGCGTTCGTCAACGTGGAACAGGCTGAGCTCGCGGGTTTCCTTCGGCAATTCAAGGCGCATGTCGTAGACCAGCTGCAGCGAAGCAGTAGGCAGATGAACATAGGCTCGCGGCCGCTCCATCAAGGTCATCTGGCCACATTGAATCGGCCTGGCCGAGCCGGAAAGCGAGGCGAGGTTGAAGTGCACCGCCTCGCGATAGCGCAAGCTGCCCTGATAAGGCGCTGGCAGCCAAGTATCACCGAAGCGCCCCGCGAGCCAGCCTTCAGGCGTCTCCATCAAGCACTCTTCAGCGACTTCCTGGATCGCGGTCAGCAGCGGCAGGCTGAGCTCATGGGCGGGGACGTAGCCAGAGATCAACTTGAGCACCACGTCGCCCCGGTCCTGGCGTTGCTGGCGCACCAATACCCAGTATTCCTGACCCTGCCAGCAGAGGGTCAGGCGTACCGAGACGCCCAGGTTTGCCAGTTCGACCTTGAAGCGGCTGGGATCATCGACAGTCACTGGCCGGCGGCGTTCGAGCATCTCGCTGAAATTGAGTGGCCGTCCGAGGCTCTGGTAACGCAAGCCTTCCGGGCTCGCTTCGACGAGCAGCGGCAGCGTCTTGAAGGCTGTGGGATTCTTGCGGATCAGCACACGCGGCATCGGCTCCTCCTGGCAGTAGGCGGCCGTTTGGCCGTGTTTATTGTTGTTGGGATATAACGGCTGCGGCGGTACGCACGTTATCTGACAAGTGTTGCGGGTTGATGGTGCCAACGATGGCGGCGCCAACGCCGGGGTGGCCGAACAGCAGTTCGAAGCTGAGCCGTACGGGGTCCTCGTCTGGCGTCAGGCAAACATGGCCGCTGGCGAGCGCCTTCTTGACCAGGATGCCCTTGGCGTGTACCTGAGCGTAGTCGAGCACCGGCCGCTCGGCCTGCTCGTTGAGGTTGTAGGTGACCATCGCACAGTCGCCATGCTCAAGGGCGAACAATCCGCCTTCCACGGTCTTGCCCGACAGGCCGTAGCCGAGGATCTTGCCCTCGCGCTTGAGCTCCGCGAGCGCTTCGTAAACGCCACTGTGCTGCAGAATCTCCAGGTCGCGCCCGTCCGAGTGCACCAGTACAAGGTCGATACGGTCGGTTTTCAGCCGCTTTAGGCTGCGCTCGACGGACAGGCGGGTATGGGCTGGTGAGAAATCGAAATGCGAACGACCGTCGATGAATTCCTCGCCGACCTTGCTGACCACCACCCAATGGTCGCGCTGGCCTTGCAGCAGCGGGCCCAGGCGCTGCTCACTGACCCCGTAGGCGGGCGCGGTGTCGATCAGGTTGATCCCGAGATCGCGTGCTAGAGCAAGCAGTTGTCGCGCCTGCGAGTCGTCGGGAATACGAAAGCCGTTGGGGTACTTCACGCCCTGGTCACGGCCCAGCTTGACGGTGCCCAGGCCCAGCGGCGATACATTCAGACCGGTACTGCCGAGCGGGCGATGCAGGTGGTGGAGGGTCGTTTCCATCAGACCAAACCTTCCCAGAATGGCCGGGTGATCGCAGGGCGGGGCAGCTGAGGCAGTGGCGCCAGCGGTTGCGGTTGGATGCCGTCTCGGACCAATGCGCCTTCGACGCGATCAGCGAAATCCGGCGACAACGCCAATTTGGTCGGCCAGCCAACCAGCAGACGGCCCTGTTCCGCGAGAAAGGCGTTGTCCGGTCTCGCCAATGCCGATTGCGCCGGCTCAGCTCGATCGATGCGCAGCGTTGCCCATTTCGCCGCGGACAGATCGATCCAAGGCACCAGCTCGGCCAGTTCTTTCTTCGCAGCCGCAATCTGCGCCGCCTCATCGCGCGCCACCCCGCCCGCTTCGGCGAGATCGCCGCCCAGGTACCACACCCATTCACCATCTTCAGCCGGGTGGCTGGTGACAGTGATGCGAGGTTTGGAGCCGCCGCCAAGGCAATGTGCGTAAAGCGGCTTCAATGTAGGCGCCTTGACGATGACCATGTGCAACGGACGCTTCTGCATCGCCGGTTGGGCGAGCCCCAAGGCATTCAGCAGTTCGGCATTGCCCGCGCCTGCCGTCAGCACAATGCGTTGAGCGCGTATCGAGCGACCGTCGACGACTAGCCCCGTCAGTTCGCCGTTTTCCCGTAGTGGCTCGATTCGTTCGGCTTTAAGCAGGCCCGGGCCAGATAATTCAGCGAGTCGCTGGATCAGGCTAGGGACATCCAGCACCAGCTCGCTAAGGCGGTAAACCTTGCCTTTGAAGCGAGGATCCTGCAGCGCTGGTGGGAGTTCGCTCCCCTTGACCTGACCAACGCGTGAGCGGACGGCTTTGCTGGCAAAGAAGCTGGTGAGGTTGCCGGTCAGCGTGCCTGGAGACCACAGATAATGCGCGTCGGAGAGCAGGCGTACGCCGGAAAGGTCCAGTTCTCCGTTGCCGGCAAGCGCCTCGCGCCAGCGTCGCGGCATATCGGCGATGGCTTCGGATGCGCCGGTCAGCGCGCCGCTCAATGCGTACTTGGTTCCGCCGTGGATTATGCCCTGTGACTTGACGCTCTGCCCGCCGCCGAGCACGCCTTTGTCCACCAGCAGAGTCGAATAGCCCCGCCGGCGCAGGCGTGCGTTCAGCCACAGGCCGGCGACTCCGCCGCCAACGATCAAAACATCGGTGCTGAGTGAATCGGACATGGGCGGGCCTCATAGAGAAATCAGGCGCGCAGTATAACCGCTCACCTGTCGGCTTCAGCCGATCTGGCTAATGTCCCGTGCTGCCGGAAAACAGCTGAATCACCACGACGCCAGCCACGATCAGCGCCATGCCGAGCACTGCCGGAAGGTCGAGCTTCTGCTGGTAGATGACAGCCGCTGCGATGCTTACCAGGACGATGCCTAGGCCGGCCCAGATGGCGTAGGCGATTCCCACAGGGATGGTCTTGACCACCAGGGCAAGCATCCAGAACGACAGGCTGTAGCCCGCGATCACCAGAAACAGCGGTAGCGGGCGACTGAAGCCCGCCAGCGACTTCATGGACGTGGTGGCAATCACTTCGGCGGTGATAGCGATGGCGAGATAGAAATAGCCAGTCATAAGGTCTCCGGTTGCGGGCAGTGCCGGTCTGCGCTGCGTTCATTCGGCTCCCGCGGAACGGGCAAGTTCTGCGCAACGGTAGCGGATTTCGCTTCGCGCTTCGCTGTGGCCGTTGCATTCGCCCCTTTGCTAAGCTCCGCGCCCATGAATCGTGCCCTCTATACCCTGCTGTTTCATCTCACTTTGCCACTGATCGTGGTTCGTTTGTTTTGGCGCGCCCGTCGAGCGCCGGCTTATCGAACGCGCATCGGCGAGCGCTTCGCTGTCGGGTTGCCGGAGTTTCAGCCGGGTGGCATCTGGGTGCATGCGGTGTCGGTCGGCGAAAGCATTGCTGCGGCGCCGATGATTCGGGCGCTCAAGGAGCGCTATCCACAGCTGCCGATCACCGTGACCTGCATGACGCCGACTGGCTCAGAGCGCATCAAGGCGTTGTTTGGCGACACCGTGCAGCACTGCTATCTGCCTTACGATCTGCCCTGGGCGGCATCGCGCTTTCTAGAGCGTCTGCGGCCGAAGCTGGCGGTCGTGATGGAAACCGAGTTATGGCCCAACCACATTCACCAGTGCGCGCGTCGCGGCATCCCGGTGACGCTGGCCAATGCTCGGCTCTCCGAGCGCTCGGCACGCGGCTATGCACGCTTCGCCCGGCTGACCGCGCCGATGCTGGCCGAGCTGAGCCTGATCGCGGCGCAGACCGAAGCCGAGGCCGTGCGCTTTCGACAGCTCGGTGCCCGTGAGACCAGCGTGCAGGTCACTGGCTCGATCAAGTTTGACCTGAGCATCGACCCGGCGCTGCTTGAGCGCGCCGCTCAGCTCCGTACGCAATGGGGCGCCGTATCCCGGCCGATCTGGATTGGCGCCAGTACGCACGCGGGGGAGGACGAAATTCTGCTGGCTGCCCATCGCTTGCTGTTAGCAGAGCACCCTGACGCGTTGCTGATTCTGGTGCCGCGCCACCCGGAGCGCTTCGGCTCGGTGTATGAGCTGTGCCGAAAACAGGGCTTCGCTACGGTTCGGCGGTCGCTAGCGGAGCCGCCGCAGTCCGCTATACAGGTAGTACTGGGCGACACCATGGGTGAACTGCTGTTTCTGTTTGCACTCGCCGATGTCGCTTTTGTTGGCGGCAGCCTGGTGCCGACCGGCGGGCACAACCTGTTAGAGCCTGCCGCATTGTGCAAACCCGTGCTGACGGGACCGCACCTGTTCAACTTCCTCGATATCGCCGCGCAGCTACGCGATGCCGGTGCGCTTGCCGAAGTTAGCACTGCACCTGAGCTGGCATCTACAGTAGAGGCATTCTGGGTCGATCCCGCGCGCGCCGAGCAAGCGCGCAGCGCAGGCTTGACAGTGCTGAAGAACAATCAGGGCGCGTTGGGCCGTTTGCTGCAGGGGCTGGGGTCTCTACTCGGTTAGCCGGGTATCAGCCTGGTTGCGAACGCTCCTGGTGACCGAAAATCTGCCTCAGAAATAGTGGTGTTCCGCCAGGCCCGTTGCAGACCTGACTATCCTTGGAATTTCTTCCAGCTGAACGTAGCGGTATCCCGTCCGGCGATGCCAACTACTCGATGCGCACCGGGCGGGCGAAGTTCTCGGACAGATCTGGCGGCAGGAAGTCAGTGTCCGGGTCGTAGTCGGTTTTCAGATAACGCTGCAGATCTTCCAGGTCGCCCGGGTTGAGCGTTCCGGCCGCCTGTTTCAGGCGCAGACTGTCGATGATGTAGTCGTAGCGGGCATTGTTGTAGTCGCGCACCGAAGCGAACAGGCGGCGCTGCGTGTCGAGCACGTCGACGATGTTGCGGGTGCCGACCTGGTAGCCGATATCGGTCGCCTCCAGGGCGCTCTGGTTGGAAACGATCGACTGCCGCCGTGCCTGCACCTGTTCCACATCGGTATTGACCGCCCGATAAAGGTTGCGTGTGGTTTCGACCACCTGACGACGCAAGCTTTCACGCTGTTGCTCGGTCTGGGTCAGCTGGTGGAAGGCTTCGCGGCGCTGGGAGCTGATCAGTCCGCCGCTGTATAGCGGGATGTTTAGCTGCAGGCCGATGCTGCGTTGCTCGACGTCGCCGGTGTAGCGGGGGATGCCAGTCACCGCTTCGCTACCCGTGTTGGTGAAACCGAGGCTGTCGTTGTCGCCCTTACTGTAGCGCGCCACAGCGTCGAGGGTCGGCGCATGCCCAGAACGACGCTGGCGCAGCGTTTCCTCGGCAGCGTTGACGGCCTGATTACTGGCCAGCAGGTCGAGGTTCTGCCGCGTGGCGGTGTTGACCCAAGCGCTGGCGTCATTGGGGATGGGCGGCAGCACCGGCAAACTGTGCTCGATGCCTTCCAGTGCCAGATACTCACGGTTGGTCAGGGTGAACAGCGCCTGGAACGCATCGTCCACTTGCCGTTGTGTAAGCAGTCGGTTGGCGCGCGCGGTGTCGAAACCCGCCTGAGCTTCGAGCACATCGGTACGGTCGGACAAACCAACTTCGAAGCGCTCGTCAGCCTGGTCGAGCTGGCGCTGAAAGGCCGACTCTTCGGCCTTGGCTGCGGCCAGATTGTCCTGGGCACGTAACACGGCGAAGTAAGCTTGCGCCGTGAGGCGAATCAAGTCCTGTTCGGCGATCGAGTACTCCAGCGCGGCCTGTTCGCTGATGGCTTCGGCCGCCTGCAACTGGAACCAGCGTTCAGGTCGAAAGATCGGCTGGCTGAGGGTCGCCTGATAGACGGTGCCGCTGCGTGATAGTGAGCGCGACCCCATGGACGTGTCGACATCGGTGCGGGTATTGCTGAGTTCCGCACCGCCGCTGAGGTTCGGTAGCAGGCCAGCGCGCGCTTGCGGCACGACTTCCTGGATCGCCTTGAATTGGGCGCGTGCCGCGGCGAGGTCGGCGTTGTTTTCAACAGCCTGTCGGTAGACGCTAACCAGGTCGGTCCGAGCGGAAAGTGGAGGTGCTGTCTCGGCCCAAGTCAGCCCGGACGAGGCGACGGACACGGCGAGTGCCAACGTGAGTCTGCGCAGCATGTGCGTCTTTCCCTGAAGCGAAGTGATGGGCAAGGCTATGCGCGGGCATGCAGACGGTCAAGGCGCTTGAACAGGGTGGTCGGGCCCTTGTTGGAGGCGATCAAGCATCAGGGTGTCAGGGATGGATATGACCCGGCGGTCGTGGCAGCTGCCATCGGCATGGTATTCCCAGCCACTCTTGATTAGACTCGGCCCGTTCTTGTCGGGGTGCCTTGAAGCGAAGGCTGAGATCGGAAAGTTCCGGATCCCGTTGAACCTGATCAGGTTAAGGCCTGCGTAGGGAACAAGATGTGCTCGCCAGTCTTTCGGCCAGCTCTCTCGGCGCCAGTCCCGGCGCGCCCCGATGCCCTTTTCCCGCCGTGTTTTTCAGGTTCGCTCCGACAACTTTCGAGGAGCTAGCCTGATGCGTGCAGAACAACAAAACCTGAGTGAATCCGCCCAAGTCGATCAGGGATCGATCCAGCCTTTCCCGCGTTCGCAGAAAATCTACGTCCAAGGCTCCCGCCCGGACATCCGCGTGCCGATGCGTGAGATCAGTCTGGACGTTACGCCCACCGATTTCGGCGGTGAGATCAACGCGCCGGTTCTGGTCTATGACACCTCCGGCCCTTACACCGACCCGAGCGTGACCATCGACGTGCGCAAAGGCCTGGCCGATGTGCGCTCGGCCTGGATCGACGACCGTGCCGATACCGAGCTGCTCGACGGCCTGACCTCGCACTTCGGCCAGCAGCGCCTGGCCGATGCCGAGCTGACCAAGATGCGCTTCGCCCATGTACGTAATCCTCGCCGCGCCAAGCCGGGCAAGAACGTCAGCCAGATGCACTACGCGCGTCAGGGCATCATCACGCCCGAAATGGAATACGTCGCCATCCGCGAAAACCTGAAGCTGCAGGAAGCGCGCGCGGCCGGCCTGCTCACCGAACAGCACGCCGGGCAGAGTTTTGGAGCGTCAATCCCGAAGGAAATTACCGCCGAATTCGTGCGTGACGAAGTGGCACGCGGCCGCGCCATCATTCCCGCCAACATCAACCACACCGAGCTCGAGCCGATGATCATCGGCCGCAACTTCCTGGTGAAGATTAACGGCAACATCGGAAACTCGGCGCTGGGGTCCTCAATCGAAGAAGAAGTGGCCAAGCTGACCTGGGGCATTCGCTGGGGCTCGGACACGGTGATGGACCTGTCCACCGGCAGGCACATCCATGAAACCCGCGAGTGGATCATCCGCAACTCGCCGGTGCCGATCGGTACCGTGCCGATCTACCAGGCGCTGGAAAAGGTCAACGGCGTCGCCGAAGACCTGACCTGGGAGCTGTTCCGCGACACGCTGATCGAGCAGGCCGAGCAGGGCGTGGACTACTTCACCATCCACGCTGGCGTGCTGCTGCGCTATGTGCCGCTGACGGCCAAGCGCGTCACCGGTATCGTCTCGCGCGGCGGCTCGATCATGGCCAAGTGGTGCCTGGCGCATCACCAGGAGAATTTCCTCTACACCCACTTCGAGGAAATCTGCGAAATCATGAAGGCCTACGACGTCAGCTTCTCGCTGGGCGATGGCCTGCGCCCGGGTTCGATCGCCGACGCCAACGATGCCGCCCAATTCGGCGAACTGGAAACCCTCGGCGAGCTGACCAAGATCGCCTGGAAGCACGACGTGCAGTGCATGATCGAAGGTCCCGGTCACGTCCCGATGCAGTTGATCAAGGAGAACATGGACAAGCAGCTGGAATGCTGCGACGAGGCGCCGTTCTACACCCTCGGCCCGCTGACTACCGATATCGCGCCGGGCTACGACCACATCACCAGCGGCATCGGTGCGGCCATGATCGGCTGGTTCGGTTGCGCCATGCTCTGCTACGTCACGCCCAAGGAGCACCTGGGCTTGCCGAACAAGGATGACGTCAAGACCGGGATCATCACCTACAAAATCGCCGCGCACGCCGCTGACCTGGCCAAGGGTCATCCGGGCGCACAGATCCGCGACAACGCTCTGTCCAAGGCACGCTTCGAATTCCGCTGGGAAGACCAGTTCAACCTCGGCCTGGACCCGGACACCGCACGCAGTTACCACGACGAGACTTTGCCGAAGGATTCGGCCAAGGTTGCGCATTTCTGCTCGATGTGCGGGCCTAAGTTCTGCTCGATGAAGATCACTCAGGAAGTCCGGGAGTACGCCGCGCAGAACGGGTTGACCGATGAACAAAAAGCGATCGAGGCGGGCTTTAAGGAACAATCCTCGCGCTTCAAGGATGAAGGGTCGGTGATCTACAAGCAGGTGTAGCGGCTGGGATCGGCCACTACGTCGTAGGGTGGATGTCGCTTTTTTACATCCACCGTTCCGCCGTTCGGTGGATCGATGAAGCGTGATCCACCCTACGAAACAGCCAGGGGCAGCTGCGTGGCCCGACTGTAGGGTGGAAAACGGCGGAGCCTTTTCCACGCGTCGACCAGCCACTTCTGTCGAAATGATTCGGCGGCCAATCGGGACATTTCGTTTAAGGCGGGTAAGCCTTCGGCGTTATCCGTTCTTCAGGTCGCTGCTGATGTTCCTTCCGTGAGGCGAAACACTCGTGCTCACGGTTGTGCCGGGCAACCGGCTTCTTCGAGAAAAACAACGTGAACAATGCAGGTCGTTATTCTCCGCATCAGATGATCGCCGCTGAGCACCGTGTATTCGGTGGGCGTGATCTGTTTTCTCTGTGGTTCTCCCTCGGCGTCGGCCTTATGGTATTGCAGCTTGGCGCCTTGCTGGCGCCGGGTCTGGGCATGAGCGGTGCCTTGCTGGCCATCGTCAGCGGCACCGCAGTAGGCGTAATACTGCTCGGTGCGGTCGCGGTGATCGGCAGCGACACCGGCTTGTCCTCAATGGCGAATCTGAAGCGCACACTGGGCGACCGCGGCGCGGTGTTGCCGGCGCTGTTGAATCTGGTCCAGTTAGTCGGCTGGGGCGCCTTCGAGATCATCATCATGCGCGACGCGGCGAGCTTGCTGGCGACGCGTGCGTTTGGTGAGCAGAGCGGATGGGTCAGCCCCGCGCTCTGGACGTTGTTCTTCGGTGCGCTGGCGACGTTGCTGGCGATCACCGGCCCGCTGACCTTCGTCCGTCGGATCTTGCGCAAGTGGGGCATCTGGCTGCTGCTCGGCGCCTGCGTCTGGCTGACCTGGAACCTGTTCGATAAGGCCGATCTCCGGGCTCTATGGGCACGTCAGGGCGACGGCTCGCTGCCCTTCGCGCTGGGCTTCGATATCGCCATCGCCATGCCGTTGTCCTGGTTACCGCTGATCGCAGACTACTCGCGCTTTGGCAAGGCGGCGCGGCGTGTTTTCGGCGGTACGGTGCTGGGCTTCTTCGTAGGCAACGTCTGGCTGATGAGCCTCGGTGTCGCCTATACCCTCGCCTTTGCCGACAGCGGCGAAGTGAACGCGCTGTTGTTGGCGTTGGCGGGTGCCGGGCTTGGCATCCCGCTGCTGCTGATCCTGCTGGACGAGTCCGAGAATGCTTTTGCCGACATCCATTCGGCTGCAGTCTCGGTTGGCATACTGCTGCCGTTCAAGGTCGAGCGGCTGGCTTTGGTCATCGGTGCGCTGTGCACCTTGATCGCCTGGTTCGCACCACTGGCGGAATACCAGAACTTTCTGCTGCTGATCGGCTCGGTATTCGCCCCACTGTTTGGTGTCGTGCTGGTGGATCACTACCTGCTCAGGAGGCGTGGCCGGCTGCAAATCGCCGGGACGATGTTGCGCTGGGAGACATTGTTGGCGTGGGGCTGCGGTGCGGCTGTCTACCATTTGCTGGCTAATGCCTGGCCCGAGGTTGGCGCCAGCCTGCCGGCGCTGTTCCTCTCCGGCGGGCTGCTGCTGATATTGAGCCGCTTTGCACGCGCTAAGGTAGATACGCTGTCATCAGCATCCCGTTAACCTGGGGATTCTGCGCTCTGTTCGCGGTCTTGCGCGCCTTGTGCGCCTTGTGCGGCGAGCCTAATCATCCGAGTCGCACCAACAGCCGCCAGGGTCGGCAGCAACTTATCGTAGGCGCGTTGCGGGATAAGGCACGGTTCTGATCTGGGCCTTCAGCATCGATCGGTTCCAGGATTGCTTTACAGACTCCAGGGCATTGTCTCGTTGCTGTAGCGATGGCGATTCATCGCCAGTTACGCCTGATGCGGTCGTATGGTGGTGCGATGCAAACCATGCGCATAGATTCAGCAACACAGGCCGTTCGGGAGGTTACGTTGAGCTTGCCGGTCGACGCTATTAAATGCGGACGAAAGCCAACTCGTTAGGAGGCTACTCGGTATATGCCGACCAGGATGGGTGGCAAGATTCGCTTGATACGTGGCGAAGGCCCATTCCAAAGGGTAATCGCGTCGAGTGTTGGAACCCCCATACCTGCGTAAGGGTGTTGACGCCCACATCGAGTTTTCCTGGCCAAGCCGGGCTGCCGAGCACAAAGCAGCTACTTGCTGTCTGTCGAAGCCAGGCCCCAGTTGTCGCCCGTCGGATATATACCTCACCCACGATAAAGCGCAGCAATTTGCAGAAACTTTTGTAGAATACGCGCCCTCTAATAGCCGCCCTTAGCCTAAGGGCTTTCGGGTAGTGCGCTTCTACTCCTTTAGCGGGCAGCCTGTATGGGTTGGAGATGGCATCAGACAGCTTTCGATAGTCCGAGAGCCTCGGGGTAGGCCAAGCCTGCAAGGCACGTGTCGATGCTGGCTTGAGTCGATTCGATCGGTGCGATGCATTGCCTATGACTAACAACACGGATGTTTGCGAGGTAGCTTTCCTTTAATGAGTTCCACCAATGTCAGTCCGCCGAGCTCCCTGCCCGCAGGTGAGGCCGGCCTGCATGTGGCGATCCTGCTCACCACTTATAACGGTGCGCGCTTCCTCGACGAGCAGCTGAGCTCGATCGCCCAACAGACTCATCGCCAGTGGACGCTTTATATTTCGGACGATGGATCGTCGGATTCCACGCTGGTCATAATCAAGCGGTTTCAGCAACGCCTGGGGTCGGATCGGGTGCGCTTGCTTCACGGGCCTCGTATCGGCTTTGCACAGAACTTCCTCTCACTGGTGCGCAACCCCGAGATCGAAGCGGATTTCTTCTCCTTCTGCGACCAAGACGATGTCTGGTTCCCGGACAAGCTTCAAAGGGCGATCACTCGGATTGCCTGCACGAGTGCAAAAAGTCCAGCAGTTTATTGCTCCAGAACGCGGCTGATCGACGAAGGGGGTAGCTTTATTGGCCATTCGCCGCTGTTCGCACGGGCACCTAGCTTCAAGAACGCGCTTGTTCAAAGCCTGGCCGGCGCTAACACCATGGTGCTGAACAAGGCGGCCCGTACTCTGTTGGCCACGGTCCCGCCGACAGCTCCGGTCGTATCCCATGACTGGCTTTGCTACTTGCTGGTTAGCGGCTGCGGTGGTCACGTGTTCTACGATGCTGAGCCGACGCTGAACTATCGCCAGCATGGTGGAAACCTGATTGGCTCGAACAACTCCATGCGCGATCGGCTTACCCGGGTACGCATGATGTTCGGCGGAACGTTTCGCGAATGGACTGAGAAAAATCTTACGGCGTTGCGCACTTGCGCAGGGCTGCTTGACGAACGCAGCGGGGTTGCGCTCGCCCGTTTCGAGGCGGCGCGAGACGCAAACCTGTTGCGGCGCCTCTATTTGCTCAAGAAAGCTGGAGTTTATCGCCAGACGGGCTTTGGTACCGTTGGCCTGATCATCGCTGCCAGCATCCGGAGAATCTGATTCATGACCATTCTTGTGACCGGCAGCGCCGGCTTCATCGGGGCGAATTTTGTCCTGGACTGGCTGGCTGTTGGCGATGAGCCTGTCATCAGCCTCGACAAGCTGACCTATGCCGGTAACCTGGCAAACCTGAAGGGCCTCGAAAGCGACAGTCGCCATCAGTTCGTCCAGGGTGATATCACGGACAAGCAGCAGCTTGCTGATCTCCTGCAGGAGCACAGGCCCCGCGCGATCATCAACTTCGCTGCCGAATCCCATGTAGACCGGTCGATCGACGGCCCGGAGGAATTCGTGCAGACCAACGTCGTCGGCACTTTCCGCCTGTTGGAAGCCGCGCTTGGGTACTACCGATCCCTGTCGGAAGACCAGGCAAGCGCCTTTCGCTTCCTGCACGTCTCGACCGATGAGGTCTATGGCTCGCTCGAGCCCACCGACCCAGCATTCTGCGAAGAAAAAAAGTACGAGCCGAACAGCCCCTATTCGGCCTCGAAGGCCGCGTCGGACCATTTCGTCCGTGCCTATCACCACACCTACGGGCTGCCAGTGCTGACCACCAACTGCTCGAATAATTACGGCCCTTATCATTTCCCCGAAAAGCTTATTCCACTCGTCATCCATAACGCGCTCTCCGGCAAACCGCTGCCAATTTATGGAGACGGCCAGCAAGTGCGGGACTGGCTCTATGTCAAGGATCACTGCGCGGCCATTCGCCGCGTGCTCGAAGCAGGCACACCGGGCGAAACTTACAACGTGGGTGGCTGCAACGAGAAAACGAACCTGCAAGTGGTGACCACCCTGTGTGACATCCTCGACCAGGAAAGTCCGCGAGCGGACGGACAGAGTTATCGTGATGCCATCGTGTTCATCAAGGACCGGCCCGGGCATGACCGCCGCTACGCAGTGGACGCGAGCAAGATCTGCAGGGAACTGGGTTGGTCGCCGGCTGAAACCTTCGAGAGCGGCATCCGCAAAACCGTGCGTTGGTACCTGGACAACCAGGACTGGGTCACTCACATCACTAGTGGCGCCTACCGAGAGTGGGTCAGCAGGCAGTACCAATGAAGATCCTTTTGCTTGGCGCAAACGGCCAGGTGGGCTGGGAGCTACGACGTGCGCTGGCGCCGCTGGGTGAAGTCATTGCCTGCGATCGCCAGCGAGCCGATCTGTCACGACCGGAAACCCTGGCACCGCTGCTGCGCCAGTGCCGACCTGATGTCATCGTCAATGCCGCAGCCTACACGGCTGTGGACAAGGCGGAAACCGACGAGGCGGGTGCAGCGTTGGTCAACGCCACGTCCGTTGGCGAGCTGGCCGCACTCGCCAAGGAACTGGATGCACTGCTGGTCCATTACTCGACTGACTATGTATTCGATGGCACCGCGATTGGGTTTCAGCGTGAGGACGGGCCAACCGCGCCTTTGAATGTATACGGCAGAACCAAGCTGCAGGGCGAGCGGCTGATCAAGGCCTCGGGATGCCGCCATCTGATATTGCGGACCAGTTGGGTATACGCCTGCCGTGGACGTAACTTCGCCAAGACCATGCTGCGCCTTGCCTGTGAGCGCGACGAGCTGAAGGTCGTGGTCGATCAGGTCGGTGCGCCCACCAGCGCCGAGCTGATTGCTGACGTCAGCGCACTGATGATCCAGCGCCTGCGGCATGATCCCGACTTCGCAGTACAGGCCTATGGCACCTATCACCTGGTGGCGGGCGGGCAGACCAGCTGGCATGAGTTCACCCGTTTCATCATCCGCACGGCGCGAGGCCTGGGTATGAAGTTCAGGGTCGAGGATGCGCGTATTCTGCCGATCCGTGCCGCCGAGTTCCCGGCGGCTGCGGCGCGTCCGGCCAGTTCGTTACTGGACACACGCAAGCTGCGATCCACCTTTGATCTTCAACTGCCCCATTGGCAGGAGCATGCCGAGCGCATGCTGCATGAAGTCGTACCGGTAGAGGTGGCCGCCCGAGTAGCGAACGAGCATCTCGACCAGGCGCTACAGCGTTCCGAATCCCCTTCCCATATTGCACTGGCCACCCGACGGCCCTGAGGACTTATGAAGCGCAAAGGCATCATTCTGGCCGGTGGCTCCGGCACCCGTCTGCACCCTGCGACCCTCGCGGTTTCCAAGCAGCTACTGCCCGTGTTCGACAAGCCGATGGTTTATTACCCGTTGAGCACGTTAATGCTTGCCGGTATCAGGGAAATCCTCATCATCTCCACTCCACAGGACACGCCGCGCTTCCAGCAGCTACTGGGTGATGGCACGCAGTGGGGGCTGGAGCTCTCATATGCCGTGCAGGACTCGCCGGATGGTCTCGCGCAAGCCTTCCTCATCGGGGAGACATTCCTCGATGGGCATCACTGCGCGCTGGTGCTCGGCGACAATATCTTCCACGGGCATGATTTCGCCGACCTGCTGCACAACGCCACGCTGCGGGAACAGGGTGCGAGCGTTTTCGCCTATCACGTGCATGACCCTGAGCGTTACGGCGTGGTCGAGTTCGATGATCAGGCCCGTGCGGTCAGCCTCGAAGAAAAACCGGTGCGGCCCAAGTCCAGCTATGCCGTAACTGGGCTGTACTTCTACGACAACCAGGTGGTCGAAATTGCCAAGGGCATCAAGCCCTCGGCTCGGGGCGAACTGGAAATCACCGACGTGAACCGGGCCTATCTGGAACAGGGCACGCTTAGCGTAGAGATCATGGGGCGCGGCTACGCCTGGCTCGATACCGGCACGCACGAATCCCTGCTTGAGGCTGGACAGTTCATCGAAACGCTGGAACGACGTCAGGGGCTGAAGGTTGCGTGTCCCGAAGAGATCGCCTACCGCAATCAGTGGATCGATGCCCAGCAGCTCGAACGACTCGCCGAGCCGCTGTCAAAGAACGGCTATGGCAAATATCTCAAGCGGTTGCTGACGGAGCGGGTGTATTGATGAAGGCGATTCCCCAGGCGATACCCGAGGTACTTCTGCTGGAACCGCGTGTGTTCGGGGACGAGCGGGGCTTTTTTTACGAGAGCTTCAACCACCGCCAGTTCGAGGAGGCGGTGGGTCGGTCCGTCTCCTTTGTTCAGGACAACCACTCCCGCTCGGTGAAAAACGTGCTACGCGGGCTGCATTACCAGGTACAACAGCCCCAGGGCAAGCTGGTGCGTGTCGTCCAGGGCGAAGTATTCGATGTGGCCGTGGATATCCGCCGCAGCTCTCCGACCTTTGGTCAATGGGTAGGCGCAATTCTCAGCGCTGAGAACAAGCATCAACTATGGATGCCGGAAGGCTTTGCTCACGGCTTCGTCGTGCTTTCGGAAACCGCCGAATTTCTCTACAAGACGACCAGTTACTACGCCCCGGAGCATGAGCGTTGCATCGTCTGGAACGATGCGGAGCTGGATATCGATTGGCAATTTTGTGAAGAGCCAACTTTGTCTGAGAAAGATGCTCAGGGTGCCAGCCTCGCTGGCGCAGAGGTGTTCGCCTGATGCAACATTTTTCGGTTACCCCTCGGGAAATGGCAGCCAGCCTCTGGCGTAACCGAGGTCTGGTCTGGGCCTTGGTCCAGCGGGAGGTGGCGGGCCGCTACCGAGGCTCGATCATGGGTATGTTGTGGTCGCTGTTCAATCCGATCTTCATGCTCGCCATTTATACCTTCGTTTTTAGTGTGGTGTTCAAGGCCCGTTGGAACGTCGGCAGTGATTCCAAAACCGAATTCGCGCTGATGTTATTTGCCGGTCTGATGATTTTCAGTCTGTTTTCCGAGTGCTTGAATCGCGCGCCAGGGTTAATCATCGGCAATACCAACTACGTAAAAAAAGTAGTCTTTCCGTTGGATGTGCTGCCTTGGGTCGCCCTTGGTTCGGCTTTCTTCCATTTTCTGGTCAGCCTGAGCGTCTGGTTGATTGCCTATGCAATTCTCTTCGGAACGCCGAACATCACAGTACTGTTGTTGCCATTCGTGGTGTTTCCGCTTGTCTTGCTCACGCTTGGTATCACTTGGTTTCTAGCGTCTCTGGGTGTGTTTTTACGTGACGTTGGGCAAGTGATAGGTGTGCTTATCCCTGTATTGATGTTCATGTCGCCGATTTTCTATCCGGTAACGGCGCTGCCGGAAGCCTACCAGGGATATTTGAGGATGAACCCGTTGACGCCGGTCATTGAGCAGGCACGTGCTGTGATGTTCCTTGGCCAGCTACCAGACTTTGCACAGCTTGCTGTTCACGGCTTGGTTTCACTTGTGGTTTTCTGGCTTGGTTTTGCTTGGTTCCAGAAGACGCGAAAGGGGTTTGCCGATGTCCTCTGAAATCGCGATCAAGGTTGAAAGCCTCAGCAAGTGCTTTCACATCTACGATACCCCGCGTGATCGCCTGAAGCAGATGCTGTTGCGAGGGCGCCGCACGTATTACAAGGAATTCTGGGCGTTGCAGAACACCTCCTTTACGGTGGGGCGGGGCGAGACGGTTGGCATCGTAGGGCGCAACGGCAGCGGTAAGTCAACGCTGCTTCAGCTGATCTGCGGGACGCTCAACCCGACGGGAGGCGAAATCCGCACCGAAGGTCGGATCGCTGCGCTGCTTGAGCTGGGCTCGGGCTTCAACCCCGAGTTCAGCGGCCGCGAAAACGTCTACATGAACGCGGCGGTACTGGGCCTGACGCGGAGCGAAACAGAGGCACGCTTTGCTGATATCGAAGCCTTCGCTGAAATCGGTGAGTTCATCGACCAGCCGGTGAAGACTTACTCCAGCGGCATGATGATTCGCCTCGCATTTGCCGTGGCAATCAATGTAGACGCCCAGATACTCATCATCGATGAAGCGCTTGCTGTAGGAGACGAGCTTTTTCAGCGCAAGTGCTACGGCCGCATCGAGGCCTTGAAACAAGGAGGCGCGACGATCCTGTTCGTTTCGCATTCGGGCGGCACGATTATCGAGTTCTGTGACCGTGCCATTCTGCTCGACAGCGGGGAGCAGCTCGCTATCGGCAAGCCCAAGGACATCGTCGGAAAGTATCAACGGCTTATCTACGCGCCCGCAGATAAGCGCGTTGCGATCCGCGAAGAGATTCGGGCCGGGCAGCGAACCCTGGAGGCAGGTGAGGCGAAGGCTGCAGGGGCCATTTCACATGCTGAATCGGAAGGGCGGCGAGGTAGGCAACATGATGGCGAATTCTTCGACCCGCATCTCAAGCCGCAAAGCACTATCGAATATGAAAGCTCCGGTGCTCGTATCGAAGCCCCCGCCATATTCACGCTTGCCGGTGAACAGGCGAATTGCTTGGTCAGGGGCCGTAGTTACCTCTACCGCTACAGGGTTCGATTCGATTGCTGGGCGACCAACGTCCGCTTCGGGATGATGATCAAGACCACTACAGGCTTCGAACTGGGTGGGGCTGCCTCTCGAACCGCCGGTGCGGGCATCGCACACGTCAAAGACGGCCAGATTATGGAGGTCGAGTTCCGTTTCGATTGCATGCTCAACGAGGGAACCTATTTCCTCAATGCAGGCGTGACCGGAATGGTTGGCGAAGAGGAATCCTTCCTTCACCGCATCATGGATGTCTGTCTCTTCAAGGTTTTGCCCAGCGAGGAAAACACCGCAACGGGCGTGATCGATTTCAATTGCATCGCTGAGTACGCTGATGCGGTTGCTTCTTTACGAGCATAGAGTTGGTATGAATTCGCAGAATCAGAAACGCATTGTCGTCGTGTTGGGCATGCATCGCAGCGGTACCAGTGCACTGACCCGCGCGCTGGTCGCCATAGGTGCCGGTGTTGGCGACAACCTGCTCCCGGCCGGTCATGACAACCCCAGAGGCTTCTGGGAAGACAAGGATTTCGTCACGTTCAATGACCGCCTGCTGGCGATGCTGAACGCCGGTTTCGATTCCCTGGCATTGCTGCCCGAGGGTTTTGAGCGGCGTACCGATGTGAGGGAGTTGCAGCTCGAAGCTGTGCTGATGCTCCGTGAAAAACTGCAGGGGAACGACCTCTTTGCCATCAAGGACCCACGGACCTGCCGCCTGCTGCCTTTCTGGCAGCCTGTATTCCAGCACCTGGAGCTGTCGGTAACTTACGTGGTCGCCGTCCGCCATCCGCTCAGTGTTGCGGATTCCCTGAGCGCCAGGAATCAGTTTCCTAAGCGCAAGTCTCTGTGGCTCTGGCTGCAACACTACGCTGCGGCAATCAATAACACCCAGGATGCGCCACGCCTGTTCATCGACTATGACCAACTGCTGGCCGCGCCACAGCAGCAGTTGCAACGGATTGCCTCACGCTTGGAGCTGGCCGCCGACAACGACGCGGCCATCCGCGACTACATCGATAATTTTCTCAGCTCGGAGCTGCGCCACGCTGCCTACACACCGGAAGACGTCCAGTTGTTTCAGGGAATGCCGGAGCCTGTCGTCCAGGCCTACCGGTCTTTACTGGCAGCCGCAGCGGATGCCGAAAGCGTAGATTTTGCGGCTGACTGGCAAGCGGTGGGCAAAGCCCTTGAGCAGCAGCACGGCATGCTGGACTTTCTCCAAGACTACGACCGACTCTGCCAGCAGCTGAATACCGAGCTGCAAGCGGCCTCTCAGCAATTGGAGTCCAGTGCTCAACAGTCGGAGCGCGAGCGTCTGGAGCATCAGGAGGCGCACAACAGGCTAGAGCAGCGTCTTATGGCCGAAACGACGCGCCTGAACGAACTGTTGGCGGTTGAGAGGGACCGTTTCGGCGAATTTCGCGACAAGGCGGCTCGCGAATTGGACGATTTGCGCACCCAGGCTGCGCGTGAAAAAGTTGAGGCAGTACAGGCGAGTCAGAACGAGATAAATCGACTGCAAGCGCAGCTGTCTCACGCAGAAAACGAGCTGCGCATCTTCCGTGACTCCAATTCCATGCGTATCACCGCCCCGGCTCGGGCGTTGGTTCGTCTGCTGGGCCGCACGGCGTCACCGCATCAAGCTAAAACGTCGCTGCGTATCGGATTAGCCAAGGTCGACCAGCTCCTGGCGCGGTCCGGTTTTATCCTGAGACAGGAAGGCCCGATATCCTTTTGCCGCAGAACGGTAGGGTATGTCAGCCGCAGCGTACGCCGGCGTCTGGCGATCAAGGAGGCTGAACGTTATTTGCCGATGGCTGCAGCAAACACCGGAACGCCGCCGTTGGTGTCATTTGTTACGCCGATCTATGACCGCACCGATGTGCTTCGCCAGACTATCCAGTCAGCGCTAGCGCAGACCCTGCCAGTGTTCGAGGTGATTCTGGTGACCGACGGCTCACCCACTCCTACCATGGCAGTGGTCGAAGAGTTCCGAAATGATCCGCGGGTACGCATTTTCAGCTACCCGGTCAGTTCCGGTAACGCAGTACGCGGGCGCAACAAAGGCATCCTTGAGGCTCGCGGTCGCTATATCGCTTTCCTCGACAGCGATGACCTAGCAGCGCCTGATCGGCTTGAGGTGTGTCTGCCACTGCTCGAATCGGGCCAAGCCGATGTGGTGTACGGTTCCTGGCGTGCAAAGCTTGACGGTACCCGGGAGATAGACGGCCTGGTCGATGGTCAGGTGGTGCACAGCCCGAACTGCGATCTGGATATGCTGCTCAAGGTCTGCGTGCCCTGCCAAAGCACCGTGATGGTGCGGCGCGATTCGCTGTTGAAGGCCGGTTTTCTCAAGCCGCGCATGGAATACCGCGAAGACCATGAGCTATGGGCTCGTCTGGCCTTCTACGGAGCCCGCTTCAAGACCATAGAGCACGTGCTGACCGACCTGCGTCTGCATGCGGGCAACAACGAACTGAACTTCAAGGACAACGATGGCCACTGGGAAGCGCTGTTGGCGCGTGAGTACCGGGTACAGGGCCCGCGGCCGAAAAAGATTGCCTTCATTCTGGCCTGCCTTGGCATATCCGGGGGGGCGGCAGTCGTCCTGCGTCACGTGAGCATGCTGATCGAGCAGGGCCATGATGCCTTCATTATCAGCTTGAGCAACGAGGGCTCCATCGAATGGTTCGGCAACCCGGCCATCCGTGTCTACCGCCTGGATGAGCTGTCGCGTTGTGGGGCGGACAACATCGATCTCCTGTTCGCCACCTTCTGGACCACCGTCGATTGGCTGGAGCGGATTCCCGCCCGCCGCAAGCTCTACTTCGTGCAGTCGGACGAGCGCCTGTTCTATGAAGAGGATGCTGTCAAGGCCCAGGTAGCCGCGACCTACCAGGGGTCGCATGAGTACGTCGCGATTGCGCAATGGATCTGCAACATGCTGCGCGACGAGTACGGGCAGCAAGCCGTGCATTACGTGCCCAATGGGCTTGATCAGGAGATGTTCTATCCTGACAGCCCGCTGCAGGAGAAGAATCCCGAGCGCCCGCGTGTGCTGATCGAGGGCCCTATTTCCGTACCCTTCAAAGGCATGGCGGAGGCCTACGAGGCCATCAAGGACTTGGATTGTGAAATCTGGATTGTCAGCTCCAGCGGTCGCCCAGAGGCTCATTGGCGGTATGACCGATTCTTCCAGAGCGTCAACCACGCCGGAATGCGGCACATCTACTCCTCATGCGACATCCTGCTGAAGATGAGTCGCGTGGAGAGTTTCGCCTACCCGCCGCTGGAAGCCATGGCCTGCGGTTGTGCCGTTGTCCTGGGTGAGGTCAAAGGTGGCGTCGAATATGCCGAAGACAACGTCAACCTGCTAAAGGTTGGGGCGGGGAGCGTCGATCAGGCGCGGCAAGCCGTTGCGCGGCTGATGGCGGATGAGTCGTTGCGCAAGCGTCTGCAACTGGCCGGTTACGAAACGGTGCGTAACTGGAGCTGGGAGGCGTCCAGCACCGCGATGACCGCCGTGCTGAGCGCCGATGCCGGCAGAACGGTGACCGGCGCTGCCGCTGAGGATCTAACGGTCGTCTGACCGCCCGCCGCTCCGATGGCGGAGACCGCAAGATAGCGGCTCTCCGCGCCGGCCTTGCCATCAATCGATGGTAAGTAAGGCCAGGCGAGCGCTGTCTGTTCCTGCCCTGGCTATTGTGCTGCTCTGAGAGCGTTACTCTGTTCGAGGGGGCAAGCCGGGCGCTCTCGCTGTCAGCGGCTCTTCAGTGGCCAAGCCTGACAACGCCGGTTCCATGACCGGTTGCATTTCGTCTACTTCGCGACGCCTGGCTTCATTGGCGTAGTGCTTCACTATCGTGTTCTTGAAGGGGATCACCACATAGAGCGAAAACGACAATGTCACGACGGTGAAGATGATCGCCGAAAACGCATTGTTTATGCTCAGCGTCAGGCCCGCCGTCGTGATCGACGAAATCAGCACCGTGCGGGTAATGGTTTCGAGCCCACATAACGTCAGTGTCTCTTTGCCCAGGGCTGTGGCGTACCGCAGCCCTGCGAGCGAATACGCAACGAAGAAGTGAAAGACGATCAGTGCCAGAATCAACGGCAGATTGAAGATAAGACGGACAGGATTGGCTAGATCCCATCCCAGAGCGGAGTAGGGATAGTTGATGCCTTTCAGGAACGTCATCAGGACTACCGCCCCGGTGCAGCCGATCAGTAGCAACCCGCTTGGGTTGTTCATGTGCAAGCGCAAGTCCAGGTGCTTGATCCAACCGAAAGACAGCCAGCCCAGAAAGTAGAACAAGCCGTAATACATGGCGCTGTCCACGTTCAGCCACATCCGAGGGGTCTGGGCCGGTGGTGAATCCAGGGCGAACAGGCTTGCCAGGTACAAACCGACGAAGACGCACGCCAGCCCGGCTCGGGTGGTGGTGATGGTGCAGGCAGCACGGAAAATCAGCGCAGTGACGAAAATGCAGGGCAGAAACCAGAGGCTTGGCCCATAGGGGGTTTCGTTTCGTACCCCAAGCAATGCCTTCAGCGCGAGGCTGGCAACTACGCTGAAGCTGTCCGTTGCCGGAATACAGAGCAGATACACCACGATGGACAGCAGCGAATAGACGAAGTAGGGAATCATCAACTGCTTGAACTTATCGATCGTGAACTGCCTGAACGAAGTGCGCGTGCGGGTGCTCGCAAAGCATCCGGAGATGAAAAAGAACAAAGGGACGTGAAAGGAAAAAACGAAAGGGTACAAATTGCCAGCGCTGCCGCCCAAGTGGCCAAGATAGATGTAGAAAATGCCGACGAATTTCAGTGAATCGATCCAATTGATTCTTCGTTCCATGAGCTTGCCTTCTCTCGATAATTAGGCCATCTGCGCCGCTGTGTAGCGACGTTATAAGTAACTTTCCGTTCTGAATACAGTTCGGCGACGTGCTGTTTAAAGAGGGGTATGAATCCTTGAGCCTTCGGGCAGCTCGATCATGCCAGGCAAGGTCAACCCGACGCAGTGCGATCTACTGGGGCAAATAGCCAGGCAATTAGGCAGGGTGCAATGCTGAGAACGCAGTCGTCTGTTGGACTGCCAATTTGAACTACCTTTATGTGCGTTGCGGCAGCGGCAGCCAACAGATCGTGCCACTTGTTGTATGAGCTAACGAACAGCCGGCTCTCGTTGGATGAGTTTACGAATGGCTCGGGACAAACGGTGGCGAAACTGCTCGGCGGGTTGCTCAAGGAGCCGATAACCCAGCATGCCGGCCAGCAAGGCCAAGATCACTGCGGCGAGCATGGCGATGAGGCTACCTTGCCAGTATCTTGCCAGAAGACTGAAGACCAACCAATGAAACAGATAGGTCGAATAGCTGATCGCGCCCAGCCATGCCATCGGCCTGCTCATTAGCAAACGCCCAGCGAGCCCGTGGCCGTCGACCAACAGCACAAGAAAAATCGCCCACAGTAGGCCCAGGTAAAGGTGTTTGTTCATGAGGGCCATTGACGGTGGCGTGTCAAATAACCACAGGCGGGTACCCGGCAGAGCGAGCAGCAGGATCAGCAATGTGGCGAGTGCGTAGGGCGTGGCGACGCGTGCCCGAGGCAGTTGTCGCAGGCGTTGTAGCAGCAGCGCGGCGAGGATGCCAAACAGGAATGCAGGCAGATACCAGCGAGTTTCAGCCGAGTTCTCGGGCGTCTGCCAATAAGGCCATAACACCTGCTGTAGGAGCAGCAGCGACAATCCGCCGATGGTCAGCGTGGCGTGGCCATATCGGCGTAGTAGCCACAGGCCGGCCCAGGCCAGCGGCGGGAGCAGCAGGTAAAACTTGAACTCCACCGGAATCGTCCAGAGGTGAATGAAGCCTTGCTGGAAAGTTAGGGCGGCTTTCAATTCGGTGGCTGTTGTGATGCCGATCCCTGCCCAGTAATACAGCAGACAGGCCAGAAAATAGAGCGGCAGAACGCGCAGTGTGCGCCCGAGCGCGTAGTCGGCGAGGCTCGACAAGCCAAAGCCGCGCTGTTGCAGGCGCAGCGTAAGCAAGAAGGAGCTGAGGACAAAGAACAGCCAGACGCCGTATTTTCCGGCTCCGCGTGTCAGTGGAAAGGTCGCCGGGTAGAAGTGGCTGAACGCATGAACCAGAAGCACCAGCAGGCAGGCCAGGCCGCGGATGCCGTCGGCGGCGGGCAGGTTTCTAGGCGGGCTGGGCTGCGCAGGCATGGCACGCTCGTGCGAGATGCAGGGAAGTTGATAGCGCTGACACGCGCGGGCGGGCGGTGATTGTAACCAATGCGCACTCCAGTGTCTGGTTGAGTCTGAGATACGATCCCTCCCGTTTCATCACTCTGTGCGCCTGTCTGTACTGAGATTGCGTACTTCAAAGAGGGCTCGCGCGCTTACTGCGGTAGGCCGATAGCAGCAACCGTTTTCTCTGTTTATGCACCAGGTCTTGCGGTCGCTGAAGCAGAAACGCTGATGTTCATCTGGGGAATGAGAGCGCCCAGACGGATCTCAGCCAAACGAGTCCGCCGACGCTGACGGGCTTTGTTTGCGGGGCCAGCCAGCCTGCCCGGGTATTACTCGCCGGCCAAGCATGAGCGCCATCTCAGCGTCCACCAGGCCAAGCTCCAGCTCCTGGCGAACCAGTTCACGGTAGGCTGCCTGGTGACTAGGGGCATCAAACCCTAGTACCGGTACACCTAGTGGGGCTGAATCAGCATACTCAACTCTCCCTGAGCATCGGCCCGATAGCTCGATCAGCGATAGTCCGCAGGCTGCATCACCATGGCGGCCCGTACCGGATTCGACTCGACGTAACGCGGACTAGCCAGCATATGGCCCTCTGCCTGTGTCAGGCAGGAGCGATACAGGCCCTCCCACAGCGTCCCACTACGCCGATAGGCGCGATTGAAATACTGCACGTACGTTGCCCGAGTGCTTCATCAGTTCTCCCGGCGCCTCGGCACGTTAGGCGCTAATCAGCAGATGAACATGATTGGCCATCAATACATAGGCATGGATGCACAGTTGGTTTTACCCGCGTATTCATGCAGCAAGTCGAGGGAAATCGCGATGTCTCCGTCTGCAACGAGGCAGACCTGCCGATTGCTGCCGCGCTGGGTCAGGTGGAGTGGCAATTAGGTAGGGTAAGGCGCGGACGGCGGGGCATGGAACTGCCCGTGGGATGCGGGCCGGTAGATTAGCGTGAAGGAAGGTATGGAAAACGCGGTCTGTCCCATATTTACTACTGCAATGGCTTTCAACGAATGTGCTGGAGGCCCTCTGGCCAGTCATCCATCACATAGATCACAACGCGGCAGCGCGCCGCAAATAAATGATGGCGGGATTCTAGAGGCAGAACGAAGGGGCGTCACCCTGTTCGGGACGGCTGGTCGATGCGGGGGTGAAGCGGGGATGGAAATGGACTACCGATGAATAGAAAAGGCAGCCCGAGGGCTGCCCTTTCATTCAGCTAAACCGCTTTCAAATGAAGCTTAGAAAGTGGCGAAGCTGTTGCCGTCTTTGGCAACGGTGTAGCTCTGAACGCTCAGGCCGTAATCGTTGGCATTGGTGGTGTTACCGGTAGCCGGGAACTCACCGTCAACCAGCAGACGCAGCTTGCCTTCACCGGCCAGTACCAGCCCTTTGGCGGCGGCAGCGTCGAAGATCTGCTTGACGCTGATCTGAGTGGTGGAGGAGCGAGCTGCCAGAGTGGCGGACTGGCCAGCGACGTCGCTCAGGTTGATGGTCTGCTGGGCGCCATTGTCAGCGATGACGGTGATGTAAACATTACCGGCAACGTTGGTTTTGTTGGAGATGCGAACGAAGTTCTCGTAAGCGCCACCCGGCTTCAGAGCGAGGTCAACGTACTGGGAAGCGCCGTTCTTGGCCAGCTCACCAATCTTGCCGATGTTTACGCCAGCAGTAGTAGTGTTAGCAGCCGGAACGACCTTGTAGTTGGCGGTGTAGCTGGACGGTGCGATGGTGTTGGCTGCGCCGCCGGCAACGTGGTAGACAACGTCAACATAAGTCGGAGTGGCCGGGTTGCCTTGCACTGCTGCGTCGATGACGAAGGTTGCTTTGGTAGCGGTCAGCGAGCTAGCCGAAGTGCCATTGATGTCGATTGCACCACCGCCGAGTTTCACAGCATCTGGGACCAGCGCGCCAGCAGTTTTCAGACCTGCCGAAAAGTCGCCTTCAACTTCCAGCGCGGTGCCTGCACCAACGAGGCTGGCCAGAGCAACGGGCGCCATGCTGTAGTTAACCAGGCCAGGAACTGCGTCGATGGCCACTGCGCCGATCTTGGCGCTGTTAGCATCCAGAGCGCCAGTGAAGGCGGTGGAGGTTGGGTTGGCAGCAACATCGATCACACGCTGGACACTGAAAGGCTGGAAGGTAGCAACCAGGCCAGTGCCGAATTTGATGTAAGGCTTGGCAGCTACGTTGACCAGTGCATTGGTGCCATTGACGGCATCAACAGCGGTCTCGAAAAGCTGATAGCTAACGCCGACTTCGTTTTTGCCAGTCAGGGTCAGATTGTTGAGGGACAATACTACGTCGGCGGCTGGTGCCAGGTTGTTACCGGGGGTGACTTCCATGATAACGAAGTTCTGACCAGCTCCGCCTTGGGAGAGTGCGCCGTCGACTGCTGGATTGACACCATCATTGACCTGCAGAGTCGGAGCGGCGGTGAACTTGGCACCGTTCGTCAGCGAGACCTTGATGTAGCGCTGAGTCGCGGTGGTAACCGAAAAGCCCAGGTCCCAAGTCAAGGTTTCTGCGGTGGTAACCAAGTTGTTTGCCGGCAGGGACAACTCGGTCGCGATGGTGTTTACGATCGGAGTAGTAACGGTGAAGTCAACGTTAGCTGCGAATGCGTTAACGCTCAGAGCAGAAACTGCCAGGGCGAGTAGTGTCTTTTTCATGATGCGGAGTCACTCCAAATGTTGTGTTGGTTCGAAGTCCTTCGAACCGTCCTTTCACCTGCCGTTTACGGGTGCTCGCTCTCTTCCGGAAGGGAACGAGCGGCATTCGGCGGGTGGGTCTCCCCCCAAGGGTTGGCCGAGGTGGATGATATCGATCCGGTATCAAAGTGCAAGCACAAGGATTAGCCGTGCGCTTTAATCGACTAGATTTTGTCGTCAACTTCGCGGCTGAAATATCTTGAAACCCTGATTTTACGTGGGTTTTCCTAGTTTATGGCCGTTTGTCGGCGACTCAGGGGCGGCCGCTTGTAGATTGACGCCTGTTATTCGTTGTCGCTGTTTTGGGATTAATTCTCTGTGCCACTACAAGGTCGAGCATCGCAGAACGTTATATGCGGTGCCGGTTGGCCGGAGGGGAGCAGGCAGGCGCCTCAGTTCGCGGGGGTGGCCCGCTCCTACAAGGGGCTGCGTTTGGGGTGGGTTGTTACGGGAGGGGCTCGTCCAGGTGGGTTGGGTAATGCCTGGAGGGGTAGGCGGATTGGTTCGCAGGTGTGGTGTGGCCGCTCCTGCGGGCGCAGGGGCGTGTCGGGGGGCGGGGCCAGCGCGGTACCGCACGGCAAGGCCCCGGTGCGCGGCCTCGGGCCGCGCATGTGCAGGGTCAGGGGATGATTGCAGGCGAGACCGGGGCTGCTGGCGGGGTGGGATTGGCCTCGGGCAGCTGGTTGAAGCCCCGGCGCTCCAGGTTCGGCGCGCTGTTGAGCGGCAAGCGGTCGCGGTAGCTGCGCGTCAAGCTCTGGGCCTCATCAAAGTCGCGGATGATGTAGGGGATGATCATCACAATCAGCTCGGTGCGGTTTTCGCTGGCGCTCTGGGATTTGAACAGGTTGCCCACCCAGGGGATATCGCCCAGTAACGGTACACCGGTTTCGCCGCGGCCCTTATTGCTGGAGATCAGGCCGGCCAGCATCACCGAGCCGCCGTCGCGCAGGGTCAGGGTGGTTTCAACCTTGCGGTTGTTAATAACGGGCGTGAGGCTTGCGCCGGTGCCGGTGTCGGTGCTTTCGGACAACTCCTGGCTCACCTGCAAATCAACCACGCCGCTGGCCTGCACCGTGGGCTTGATGCTGAGCAGCACGCCCGTTTTGCGGTACTGCACCGTCTGGGTGATGGGCGCGCTGGCGGTATCGGTGGATTGCGTTGTGCCGGTGACTACCGGAATCTCGTTGCCCACCTCGATGTGGGCTTCTTCGCCGCTGCGAACCATCAGTTTGGGGCTGGAGCGGATCACCGCTTGCTTGTTTTCGTAGAACGCGTTGAGCGCTGCCTTGGTCTGGCCTGCGCTGTTCAGGGCGCTAATGTTCAGGCCACTGGCGCCGATGCCGTTGGCCGTACCGAGAATCAGGTCCGTCGCGCCGATGCTGGCAGTGATGTTGCGCCAGTCGATGCCCAGGCCTTCGCGATCATTGATGTTCACCTCCGCCAGCAATACGTCGATCATCACCGAGGGCACGGGGCGGTCCAGTTCTTCGAGTAGTGGACGCAGCTGTAGCCACTGCTGGCCGCTGCCCTTGTAGATGATGGCGTTGCGATTGGCATCCACCACCACGTTGCCTTGGCCTGAGTTGCCTTCAATGGTCCGTGCCCCATTGTTGCGGCTGCCGCCAGTATCGCTGCTGGCCGAGCTGCCAAAGCCCGTGCTGCCGGTCAGGTTGCCTGCGCTGGTGCCGGTGGCGCTGCTGGTATTGCTGTTGTTCAGGCCGGTGTCTGGAATGCTGGCGCTATAACCGAGCGCGCCGAGCATGGTGGCGATGCCGGCGGCCTGGGTGTTGCGTACCTGATAGACGAACAGGCCGCTTTCCACCTGCTCCTGGCTCTGGCGGTCAAGCAGTTCGACCCAGTGGCGTGCGGTCGTGAGAATGGCGGGATCGGCGGCAAAAACGATCAGGCGTTGCAGTTCCTTGAGCTTGAGCACGACAACGCCCCCAAGCGGTGGATTTTCAGAAACGTCATAGCCTTCGGCCTGTAGCACCTTGACCAGCGCAGTGCCAAGGGCCTCGGCCTCCGAGTAGACCGGGCTGATCGCCATGCTGTAGCTGCCCTTGAGCGCCGGCTGGTCGAACAGCTCGACGGCCTGGCTGGCCTGACGTATCAGTTCAATCGGGCCGCGCAGCATGACTGCGTTGCGCAGTGGGTCGCTGCTGATCTGCAGGCTGGTGCCGGTAAACATATCTTTCAGCCAGAGCACCATGGAGTCGCTGCGCACTACGCGCATCGGGATTTGCTGGAACACCGGGCGGTGCGACATAGGGACATCGGGCAGGGCGCTGCCGCTGACCAGCAGCGGCAGGCTGTCATTGGCGGTGTTGTCGGCTGCCTGGAAATAGAGCACGCCTTCGCGCTCGGTTATGGCAACGCCATAATCATTCAGCACAAAGCGAGCAGTGGCGAAAATGTCCGCTGGGGGTTGGGGTTCGTTCAGGCGCAGCGATACCAGGTCGCTCTTGCTCTGAAGCGCCGGAGCGATGCTGAAGGACAGCCCCAGGCGGTTGCCGAACACTTCGTTGATGAAGGCCGGCAGCGGAAAGTTGTTCAGGTTGAGGCTGATCGCCGGGCCAGTGAGATGCTGGCCCAAGGCATCGGCGCTGGCCTCGACATAGGTCGGCCCCTTTCGCACCTGACCGGGGGTGGTCTGGAAGCGTTGTGCCTTGAGCGTCTGTTCGTCACGCACCGAGCCCTGCTGCAGGTTGGCATCGTAGGCTTCCAGTTGCTGCGGCGGGCGAATGGGTTCGGGCAGTGGCGTGGGGCTGGGGTCAATGGCGCAGCCGCTCAGCATTACGGCCAGCGTGAGCAAACTGAGAGGGAAGCGCGAGAGGCGGCAGCGGAGCTGACCGTGAGCGTTGATTTTCATGTGAGTTCTCATGATGTCGGCAGCCCCGGTATGTTCCGGGGTTGTTCTATTCTGCGGCGGGTTCGGGATAGAGCGGCAACTCGCCAGTGCCGCCTTCGTCATCCCGCCAGAGCAGGGACGTCGGCTTCAATTCGCTTACGCGGCGTTGCTCATCCAGCCGGTCACCGGGCCTGAGCGTGACGATATTCTGCTGCGGGTCTTGCACCAGGGCGCTGAGGCTGCTGCCCTGGCGAATCACGCCGATCAGCTTCCAGTCATGCTGTGTCGCCCCACGCTGGCTATCGGCTGACGCCGGGTCCGCTTCAGTGCTGTTGGTCGGCTTTTTGCCCGGCCAATAGTTGGCAAGGTTTTCCGGCAGCTCGGCGCGTGGCGTCTCGCTGGCGGCCTCAGGCCAAGCCCAGCCTTCTTCGGTATCCTGCAGGGCGCTGGGCGTCGGCTGTGGCCAGAGGTAGCCGATCAGCGGCAGGCCGAGCACCAGTGTCAGTGCAGCCAGGATCAGTCGCGCATTCATTCGGCGCTGCTCCAAGGGCGGTGCCAAGCGGTGCCGATTAACGAGAAGACCAAGTGGCTGTCGCGCTGTGCCTGCACGTTCAGGTTGTCGATGCGATAGGTGGGTTTGCCGGTCTCCATGGCAGTGATCAGTGCATAGAGCTGTTCGCCCTGTGCATTGCCCGCCAGGCGCAGTTGCAGCGGAATCAGTCCGGTTGCGGGGTCGGCCTTGCCCGCGGTCGAAACCTCGATGCGGATCTGTTCGAGGTTCTGTTCGGCAAGTAGCGCCTGGGCGCTGGCCTGTATGTCGGCGCGGGCAAAGGCTTCACTGTCGGCACTGCCGAAATGGCGCTTGGCCTGATCGTCGAGCCGGGCATGCGCCTGGTCAAGGCGCTCGACCCATTCGTCCTGCCCGGCCAGCTGGCCGGCATCAAGGAGTTGTTCCTGGAGATCGCGAATGGCCTGCTGTTGCTCGCTGCGCGCATCGCCCAGCAGCAGGTTCAAATACAGCAGGGCGATCAGTGGGATCGCCAACACGCCCAGGCGCAGCCGCGGGTTGGCCTCGAGTTGTTCGCGCGCCTGCGCCCATTCACGCTGCAGCCAGGCGCTCATCGATTGGCTCCGCCAGCAAAGGGGACGGCCTGCAGCGTGACCATGCTGTTACGCGGCTCGGGTTGTACCTGGACGCTATCGACCAGCCCGGTTTCATCCAGGCGGCGGACGTAGTCGCGCGGGTCCGGGCTCGGGTCGAGGAGGAAAATCTGCAGGCGGCCGGGCTGGTAGTCGTAGCGCTGCCAGAGGCTGGCGCTGGATGGTAATGCTTCGCCAATACGCGCAATCAATTCGCCCTGGCTGTGGCTGAACAGTGCTTGACGGGTGAGCCAGCGGTCACGGCTTTGTAGGACGCGCCGCCGCGCTTGCGCCTGGAGTTGGCTGCCTTCTTCGAGGTCCGACAGTTGGCTGGCGAGCCGTTCCTGCTGGCGGCTCAAATCCAGCCAGGCACCGGCCTGGATCAGTAGGGCCGCGAACAGAATGGCGGCGACGCCCGCCAGGGCCATGCGTTGCACGAGCTGGCGATCGGCTGCCTGCAGCGGGCTGCGTTGGGTCAGGTCGAGCTCGAGTTGCGGCAGCTCGGATGTGGCGTTGGTTGTCCAGCGGCTGTCGATCAGCTGGCCGTCTCGCCAGCGCTGCCATTCAAGCCCATTGATGCCTGACACCATGCGTTCGCCGTCGGTGAGCGAGTTGGTCAGGCTCAGCGCGGAATCCGGCAGGATGCTGTAGCGCGCGGCTTGCGGCGCGCGCTGCAGCAGCGCGGCCTGGTCCCAGATCCACAGCTGAGCACGCCCGTCCTGCCAGTTCGCGTAATGGCCAGGCTCGCTGAACGGGGATAGCAGCAGTAATTGTTGCTGGAGCGCTTGGGGGCGTTTGCTTGCAGGAATCTTGCTGAAATCCAGATTGAAAAAAAGACTTAACTCTCTCGACAGCAGAACGCGAGGCCGCAAGCCTGCGTGGGCTTGTTGCCGGATGTCGCGTCGGTCAACCGTCCATTGCTGACTCGAGCAGCGGCGGGAAAGCCACTGGCTGAGGCGTGCGGCAAGGCTGCTCGTGGTCAAGCGAGAAGAGATAATCTATTTCCCAAGGGGTGGTTCTGGAAGTGGGCGTGGATGATAGCCCAAGCCATATCGGCTGTCTGCAATCGGCCATGACCGTCCATAGCTTAATTCTCAGGTACGGCGAGGCCTGGCTGGGGGCTGCGAGAGGGTCGAGCGGAATGATCCGGCCAAGGCGCTCGTTGGCATCCGCCAGGTCCGCATAAGGCCTGGTTTGCCGCGCCTGGACAAGGGCTTCGGCCAGGTTTTCATCGATCCCAGGGATGGTCTGCAACACCGCGGCGGGCGCGGTGTTGAGGTTGTGCAGTTGGCCGCTACGTGTGGTCGCGAAGGGGAGCATCGCCAGCAGCGGGCCATGCAGGGCGGTACTGTCGAGCAGGTTGAACACTTGGCCGGGGCTGATCATCAGGCGCTGCGGAGGCGGCGCCAGTCCCTGATTGAGGTAGTCGCTCGAGGTGGCGCCATTGAGGCGACGCAGATCGTCCTGGTCGGTGTAATCCTGGAGCTGGTCGAGAAAGCGTTCGGCCTGCTGCGGCGTCAGACCGTTCTGCCTGAACAGCGCTGTCCAGCGTTCGCGATCCGGGTCGAGCAGGCTTAACAGCGAGCCTTCGTCCTGAAGGGCGAAGCTGCTGTTGCCGATGCCCTGATAGCGTCGGCCATCGACGAACAGATGCGGGTAGGCGCTGATATCAACGTCGGCTGCCGTATTGGAAAAAGGGTCATAGCTGCTTTCTGCAGGTGGTGGGCTGCGCAGCAGATAGGCGTTCTGGACCAGGGGGCGTGTAGCGACCACATGCAGCAACGTGGCGAGCGTGGCATCCCGGTCCAAGCGGCCCTGCAGCTGCTGTCGCAGCTGGAAGGTCTGCTCCAGGCGTTGTTCCGCATAACTGGAGATGAACGCGGCGACCAGCGACAGCACCATCAACAGACCCAGCACGGCGATCAGTGCAAAGCCCTGGCTGCGCTTCCCCGCTGCATGGCCGGGCCATGCCCGCGAACTCGAGGTGGCAGCCCCGCCGCGCAGCATCGGCTCACTCTGAGGGAGCGATTCGCAGGCATAGCCTGCTTCTGTTGAAGGGGGGGTGGGAATCATCAGAAGTCGCGATAGTCGAGGCGAGGATAGGTGCGCCCGGGCAGGTTGGCATACCAGCGCAGGGTCGGGCCGTCGGCAGGTGTTACTTCCAATGCGATGGCGTCCGGAATGCTGCCGTCGTCTGCAGTTTGCATGGCATTGTCCGATGGCAACGGCCACCGCTCCGCGGCCGAGCCATTTGGGGCGCGATAGATGAAGCGGCCTCGGCTGCCTGCCGGCCAACGTACGATCTCCCAGTCGATGCCATTTGGCTGGCTGTAGGACAGCTTCAATTCGCCGGTTTCTGCCTCGCTCAGTTGCCAGCTGAAAAAGCTCACCCGGCCATTATTCCCTTGCAACGGCTGGTGCGTGACGCCACCGAGTCGTTGCGCATCGCCACTGAAATGGCGCGGAGCGTCAAGTTCGGCCTGAGTGCCGGCTAGCGTTTCGGAGAACCAGCGATAGCCCAGTTCGAGCGGCATGCCCTCGCTCTGGCGACGCTGCACGCGCTCATAGGTACTCAGCGCGGTGCCGAAGCCCTGCATCAGCAGGCTGGTCACCAGCGCAAGTATCGTCATAACGACCAGCAGCTCAAGCAGGGTCATGCCTCGCTGGTTGCGATGCCGTCGTTCAAAAGCCATCGGTAGGCTCGGGCAGGCCTGGCTTGAGCCGGTAGTTGACGATGCGGGTATGCAGCGGGGGTAGGGAGCGGTTGGCTGTGTGCGGGGTCAGTGTGACCGCGTACAGCGACAGCAGGAAATTGCTGCCGCCATAGGATGCGGTTCGGGATACGTCAAGCTCAATGGCGTTCGCCTGCCAGTCGACAGTGATGTTGCCGGAATTGAATGCACCCTCGGGGCGCTGGGCCAGGTCCACGGTTTTCAGGTACTGGCTGGCACTGGCGATTGCCGGGCCGGCTTCTACGTAAAGTTCGGCGCGCTGCAGTTGCACCAGACTGCCGTTGATCCAGGCGAACAGCGCCATGCAGCTGCCAGCAAGTATCACCAGGGCGACGATGGCTTCGAGCAGCGAGAAGCCCTGTTGTCGGATGTAGATGGGTTTCATACGGTCACGAGCGCCACTGGCAGAGCGGTGCCTGAAGGCTGATGCTGTCCCGTTTGCTGTCGCCTTGCCATATCTCGATCTCGCCGCCCAGGCAGCTGCCGTTGCTCTGGTAAATCACCGGCGTTTTGGCGAGGACGCGCCAGCCGTCTGGCAGATCCAGTGGGGCGCCTTTTGCCCCGATGCGCAACTGGGTGCCGTTGCGCAGGGCCAAAAGCGGAAGGCCATTGACCCTCTGTCGGACCTCCTGCAGCTGGTTCTTCACAGTCAGCTTGTCGCCCAGGTTGATGAAGCGAGGCGCAACGACGCCAGCAATCAGGCCGATGATGGTGATCACCACCAGCAACTCAATCAGGGTAAAGCCGCGTACCGGCATTCGCATGGCTACTTTTCCAGATAGCCTACTTCGGCATCCAGGCCGTCCCCGCCTGGCTTGCCGTCGGCTCCCTGGGAATACAACGCGAAGCCCTGAAGATTATCGACCGGGCTCTTGTAGACGTAGGGGTTGTTCCACGGGTCCTTGGGCAGCTCGTCTTCGAGGTAAGGGCCTTGCCAATTGGCAACATCCGCAGGTTTGTGCATCAGCGCGGCGAGGCCTTGTTCGGTGTTGGGGTAGCTGCCCACATCCAGACGGTAGGTCTGAAGCGAGCCGCGCAACATCTTGACCTGGGTGTCGGCCGTCTTGACCTTGGATTTGTCGACGTTGGAAAACAGCCGGGGGCCGACCAGGCCGGCGAGCATGCCGAGAATGACCAGGACGACCAACAGTTCGATCAGGGTAAATCCACGGCTGCGGCGGGTGGCGAAAGATGACAGCTTCATAGGGGTTCCGAGGTTAGATGGCCATGTCGTTGACGCTGGTAATGGCCAGGATGATGCCAAGGATGATAACGCCGATCACCGAGCCGATCAGCAGGATGGCCACGGGCTCGATGAGCGCCATGAGCTTTTTCATCCGGTTCTTGCTGTTTTCTTCGTAGAGGTTGGCAAGCGATGCGAGCATCTCCGCCGCCCGGCCTGTCCGCTCGCCGACCTTTATCAAATTGATGCCGGTGCGGTTGAGGGTGTGCGTTTCCTCCAGGGCAGAGGAGACGCTCTTGCCTGCGCGCACCTGGCGGATCACCTCCTGCATGGCGGCACGCCGGCGGGGGATGCGCATCGAGGCGGTAGACAGGCTCAGCGCCGCGAGCAACTCGACCTTGCAGGCGAGCATGGCGGACAGGGTATAGGACCAGCTCGCCATGTCGGTTTCAGTGAGCCAGCTGCCGATCACGGGCAGCCGTGTCAGCCAGTTGGTAAGGCTGGCGCGCATGGCTGGCTGGCGAAGCGCCGCAAGGCCCGCAAATACGGCGAGGGCGATCCCGCCGAGGAGCACCTCCCAGTTGGCGTTAAACCAGGTGCCGCTGCTCAGCACGGCGGTCGCCAGCCATGGCATGTCCGTGGCGCTGTTTTTGTCCAGCATGCCGCTGAATTTCGGGACCACCACAATGAACATCAGGAGCACCGCCGCGATGCCGGCGATCACCAGAATGATGGGGTAGGTCAAGGCGTTGCGGAGCTCGTTCGCCGTGCGATCGTCATATTCCATTTTTTCCTGGGCGCGCTTGAGCGCTCCGGCGAGATCGCCGGTGAGCTCTCCGGCACGCACCAAGTGGAGAAGGTAGTCGGGCAGTGGCAGGCCACTGCCTGCAAGCGCTTCGGAAAAGGATTCGCCATGTTGCAGAGCGCGCGCTATGCCTGCGAACGCGTGGTCGATCCGTTCGTGATGACCGGCGTCGGTCATGGCCTCGATCGATTCAGCAATCGACACATCGGATTCGATCAGGCGCGTCAGTTCATGCAGCGCCTGGGTGATGTGCTGTCGCGTCAATCGAGGCGTGAACAGGCCGGGGGCCTTTTTGCCTTCATCTGCCTTGAGGTCGATGGGCGTGATCGCCTTGCGTTGCAGCTCGCGCAAGGCGTCGACCTTGTTGGCGGCTTCCAGCAGGCCGGTCTGGCGCTCACCCTGAGCATCGAAACCGTCATAGGCGAATTTCATCGTGTAAAACCTGTTTCAGTTAGTGCAGGCAAGCGGCGCATTGTAGGGATTAATTCGGATGTTGTCGGCTCGGCCGTTTCATTCTTCAGTGCCGGCTGTCCGTATTTGTTTTCACCCGGTCATGAGCTTTTGTGTGAAAGCACTGGCATGGTCGCTAGAATGCGCCCTCTGAGAACGTTTGATCGTTCGGCGCGCTGCGCCGGCGATCCGAGGAGTTGCGATGAGGTTGGGGGAGCGTCTGGTCCTGGCGGGCATGGTCAGTGAAGATGACGTGCAGCGAGCGCTGAACTTGCAGCGGCAGACTGGCGGCCGGCTGGGCTCGATTCTCATCCGTATGGGTGCCTTGTCCGAAGATGCGCTGCTGGCCGTACTCGCCGAGCAGTCCGGGCTGCCATTGATGGCCGCCGCCGCCATGCCTGCGCCCAGTGATGCCTATGCCTTCATGGCTCAGCTTCCGGTTCGGCTGGATTGGCTGTTGGATAACAATCTGGTGCTATGGGAGGCCGAGGGCGATCTGCACATGATCGCCCGGGACCTGGCTGATTCGCGCGTCATCGATCTGGTGACCTATACCTTTCCCGATCGATCCCACAAGCAACACCTGGCAAGAGCTCAGGACATCGATAACCTGGTCGGGCAGATCCGTCGCGAGAGTGCGGTGTCCGATCTGTTTCGTGACGATAGCCAGACACTCAAGAGCCTTATCGAAGAGGCCCCCGTCGTCGAGTTGGTGAACAACCTGCTGGCGCAGGCGGTGGATTCGGGCGCGTCGGATATTCATGTGGAGCCGGAGGAAATCCGTTTCACGGTGCGCATGCGGGTGGATGGCGTGCTGCATACGCGGATGGTCCAGCCGTTCGAGCGTTACCCCGCGGTTGGCTCGCGTATCAAGTTAATCGCTGGGTTGGACATTGCAGAAAAGCGCCTCCCTCAGGACGGGCGTATCACGCTGCGCTTGAGCGGCAAGGACATGGACATTCGTGTCTCAACCGCTCCGGGCATTTTTGGCGAGTCGATCGTGATGCGTTTGTTGCCCAAGAATCGGGAAGAGCTGTCGCTGGGGGGGCTTGGGTTCGAAACCGATCATCTGGAGATGCTCAAGCAGTGGCTGGGCTTTCCGAACGGCATTGTGCTGGTGACCGGCCCTACTGGTTCGGGTAAGTCCACGACTCTGTATGCCGCACTCGGCGAGATGCGCGACGGTAGCAACAAGATCATCACGGTCGAGGACCCGGTCGAGTATCAGGTGCCAGGCGTGACGCAGATCCAGGCCCACGCCGAGATCGGCTATACCTTTTCACGGGCGTTGCGCGCCATTCTCCGCCAGGATCCGGACACCATCATGATCGGCGAGATTCGTGACCTGGACACGGCGCAAATCGCGATCCAGTCAGCGTTGACTGGTCACTTGGTTCTGTCGACCTTGCACACCAACGACGCAGCATCGGCCTTCACTCGTCTGGTCGACATGGGGCTCGAGCCGTTTCTGGTGGCCGCTTCGGTTCGCGGTGTTCAGGCTCAGCGGCTGGTGCGCAAGCTGTGCGGGCACTGTGCAGAGCCGGACGAGGCGCCAGTGCTGCCGGCCGAGTGGCATGCGCTGGGCGGCGGTGGGCAGGGCGACTGGAGGCGTGCGGTCGGTTGCTCTCATTGCCATAACACAGGTTATCGCGGCCGGATGGGGATCTACGAGTTGATTCCGTTGACTGGTGCGTTGCAGCAATTGGTCAACCGACAGGCTCCGCTGCAGGAAATGAAGGCTTTGATCCGCAAGCAAGGCCATCGCGGCCTGCTTGAGGATGGACTGATCAAGGCTAGCCGAGGCCTGACCAGCATCGAAGAGGTCATGCGTGTCGCTTACGTTGAGCAGGATATGGAATGAACATGAAAAACGGGAATTCGCACGTCGTGCAGCAGCGGGTAGATGTCGACGCCACGACGCGTGCGCGGCTGAAGGGGCAGACGCCCGTCGCCATCTGGCTCACCGGGCTCAGCGCGGCAGGTAAATCCAGCATTGCCAATGCGTTGGAGGTCGCGCTTGTCGAGCGCGGACGGCATACCTATCTGCTAGATGGGGATAACGTGCGGATGGGATTGTGTCGCGACCTGGACTTCAGCGATGCGGACCGAGAGGAGAATATTCGCAGGATAGCCGAACTGGGACGGCTATTTGTCGATGCCGGGCTGATTGTGATCACCGCGTTTATTTCGCCGTTTCGAGCTGATCGAGACATGGCGCGCACCATCATTGGTGGTGATGCCTTTATCGAAGTATTCGTCGATACACCACTGGCCGAATGCGAGCGTCGAGACCCCAAGGGCCTTTATGGCAAGGCGCGCGCGGGGCTGATCAAGAACTTCACGGGGATCGACTCCGCCTACGAGGCGCCGCTGAATCCGGAGATCCGGTTGGAGACACTGGACCGAAGCCTTCCGGAGGTGGTCAACGAGATTCTTGAGTATCTGGACAATCGCGTCGTCGGCCATTGAACTGGCATGTGTCTCTGCGTGTGCAGCGGTGGGTGTGAATGCTTGATCCTTTGATGCTCGCAGGGCTGGGCGTCGGTATTCTCGTCGGGCTGACCGGGGTAGGCGGTGGAGCGATGATGACACCGCTGCTGGTCCTGCTGTTCGGCTACGCCCCAGGTGTCGCCGTGGCGACCGACCTGCTGTTCGCCGCTGTGACCAAGACGTGCGGCGTCGCGGTTCATTACCGCGCCGGAACGATCGACCGCGTGGTGCTGCGCCGCTTGTTGATCGGAAGCTTGCCGTCGGCGCTGCTCGTCGGAGTGAGCCTGGGCTACTGGAGGGAGGGGGGGCCAGGTGCGCTGGACCTGTTGATACGTGACGCGATGGCCTGGCTGCTTCTACTGTCAGCGTTAGGGATATTTTGCCGTGATCAGCTGCACCGGCTGGGGACTTCATTGCGCTTGGCGCACGCCGAGCAGTTCAAGCGCTGGCAGGGTGGGCTCACGGTGGCTGCCGGGGCATTCATTGGCGTTTCCGTGAGCCTGACCTCCGTTGGCGCCGGTGCTCTGGGTGCCGTTGTTTTGCTTTATCTATATCCCTTTCGTTTGCAAGGTGCTCGGCTGGTGGCGACAGACTTGGCGCATGCCATACCGCTGGCGCTTGTGGCTGGAGCAATGCACTGGATGACGGGGGCAGTTGATTGGGCGCTTCTGGCCGCTTTGCTCACCGGGTCGATACCGGGCGTGCTGATTGGTGTCTGGCTGAGTCAGCGACTAGCGGTTCAGTGGCTCAACATGGCGATCGGCTGTCTGCTTGCTGCAAGCGGGTTGAGATTGCTGGTCGGCTGATGTCTGACTGACTCGCTCATGCTGTCCGGTTGCAGAGCAAGCGGGCGAGTCCCGAGACCTTTTTCGCTGAGCGCTCAGTTTCATGTCTTCGCGCGGTGGGAGGCCTGACCAGTACCTGATACGGCCGCTCGGTGACGTCGTCCTTATCGCTCAGAGGCACATTAATCGGCCCTGAATCGACCTGGTCAAGCTTCCTCGCATTGCCCGTGCCGCAGGGTCAGTTCGGTTTCATCAATAGCTTTTGCCAATCGATGAACGCACATCTCAATGGCCTGGTTGCGCTGCCGTTCACTGCCCAGTTTATGTCAGACAACGTCTCGATAACGCCAATGTGGTCATTCTCGCTGGTCAGCATGCCGTGACGAATGATCAACGTTTGCTCCTTGAATGAAAGGCGAACCGGATCGCTGCCCTCAGCCAAATAACTGCCGCTTCGTTTCGGTCCGGGCTTGGCGGCATCGTTGTGGGCGGAGGAATCTGAGCACGATCAATGACTGGGCGCGTAGAATCTGCGTTCGGGCGGCTATGGAGGGCTGCGTATGTCGGAGGCTATGTTGAGCGCGAAGAAAAAGATTCTAGTAACTGGCGGGACAGGCCTTGTAGGGCGCGCGCTTTTGGCGCGTCTAGCCTGCCGGCCCGACGTTCGGGCCCTAGCGTGGGTGCGTCGGGTGGATGCGCTGCTCCCGGTCGGGGTCATTCCTGTTCCACTCTCACACAGCCGTACATTCGCTGCGGGAGCACAGGCAGAGGAGCTTCACTCAGTCATCCACTGCGCGGCACGGGTCCATGTGATGGATGACAAGGCCAACGATCCGTTGACGGAGTTTCGCAAGGTCAATGTCGACCTGACCCTGGACCTAGCGCGTAGCGCTGTCGAAGCGGGTGCGCGACGGTTCATTTTCATTAGTTCCATAAAGGTCAATGGCGAAGCCACGGCACCCGGGCGGCCTTTTACTGCTGCTGATCTTCCCGCGCCAATCGGGCCGTATGCGTTGAGCAAGTACGAGGCGGAGGTCGGGTTGCGCAAGATCAGCGCCGAAACCGGTCTCGAGGTGGTGATCATCCGTTTGCCGCTGGTGTACGGGCCTGGGGTGCGAGCAAATTTCCGCAGCATGATGCGTTGGCTTTCGTTGGGACTGCCGCTGCCGCTAGGAGGCCTGGATAACAAGCGCAGCCTGGTGGCGCTGGGCAATCTGGTCGATTTGATCGATACCTGCATTGATCATCCGGCAGCGGCCAATCAAACATTGATGGTCTGTGACGGGGAAGATCTGTCGATCAGCGAGCTATTGCGCCGCCTGGCAGCTGCCCTGGGGCGTCCAGCGAGATTGCTGGCGATTCCCAATGGCTGGCTAGCTATGGTGGCGCGGTTGCTGGGGCGCGAGGATGTCCATGCGCGGCTCTGTGGATCGTTGCAGGTGGACATGAGCAAGACCTGGGAACTGCTCGGTTGGACGCCGCCTGTACGGGTGGACGATGCTTTGGCGGAAACGGCTCGGGACTATCTATATCAGAGCAGACCGTGATGCTCTGGTGGATATTGCCGCTGGCATTCGTCGCGTCTTTTGTACTCACCGCTGGGTTGCGGAGTTATGCGCTGCGCCGAAGTCTGATCGACGTGCCCAACGCACGTAGCTCCCATACCGTGCCGACGCCACGGGGCGGCGGCGTGGCGATCGTTGCGGTAGTCACCATTGTATTGCCCGTGCTGTCAGTTGCAGGGCTGGCAAGCATATCGCTTATGTGCGCTGTTATTGGGGCAGGGCTGTTGGTCGCAGCGGTTGGCTTCGCCGACGACCATAGGCATATCGCTGCTCGCTGGCGGTTGTTGGGACATTTTCTGGCTTCGGGTTGGGCCTTGTTTTGGCTGGGCGGGCTGCCTGGGTTAACCGTCTTCGGTTCGACGCTGGATCTGGGCTGGCTGGGGCATCTGTTGGCGCTGCTGTTTCTGGTGTGGATGCTTAACCTCTATAACTTCATGGATGGCATCGATGGAATCGCCAGTGCAGAGGCGATAGGCACCTGTCTTGGCGCGCTGCTGTGTTATGTCATCGCGATGCCCGAGAGCGGCCCGAATGCGTTGGGTCAGGTCGAGTGGTTGTTGGTCGCCGCGGTGGCCGGGTTTGGCTGCTGGAATTTTCCTCGCGCACGGATATTCATGGGCGACGCAGGAAGCGGCTTCCTGGGTATCACCGTTGCGATTCTTACGCTGAATGCCGCCTGGGTAGCGCCACAATTGCTGTGGAGCTGGCTGATATTACTCGGGGCGTTCATTGTCGATGCAACTTTCACGCTGTTACACCGTCTGCTGCGTGGCGAGGCGGCATATCAGGCGCATCGCAGTCATGCCTATCAGTCGGCCGCACGGCGAGTGGCCGGGCATGTTCCGGTAACTGTCGCGGTGGCGCTTATCACGTTGGGTTGGCTTCTGCCCTGGGCGGTCGGTGTGGCTGCTAGCCTGGTCGATGGGGGCTTGGCGTTGGTCGTCGCCTATACACCATTGGTAGGCCTCTGCGTTTGGCTTCGTGCAGGCGCAGCGGAGTGATGGTGGTAGGTGCAGTGTTCGCGGCCATGGCCCGTCCCTACGAGGGTGTGGTGGATCTTTGTAGGAGCGGCCCGTGGCCGCGAATTGGGGTATGGGTTCGCGGGCGTGGCCCGCTCCTACGGTTTGCAATCAGGCAGGTTTTTTGATGCTGCGTGACTATCTATTAAGGCTGCCGAGACGCTACAAGCGCCTGTTACAGGTCTTGGCTGATGTGTTTCTCGTTTGGGTGTCGTTGTGGCTGGCGTTCGTGGTCCGCCTGGGTTCCTTCGACGAGGTGGATCCGCTCAGCGGCCACGCCTGGCTGTTTGCGCTCGCCCCGGTGCTGGCGATCCCGCTGTTCATCCGTATCGGCATGTACCGCGCCGTCATGCGTTACTTGGGCAACGATGCGCTGATGACTATCGCTAAGGCGGTCACGCTCTCTTCGTTGCTGTTGGCTCTGGCGATCTACTGGTACCGCGACGCGCCGGCGCTGGTTCCGCGTTCACTGGTGTTCAACTATTGGTGGATCAGCCTGATGTTGCTCGGCGGTCTGCGCCTGCTGCTGAGGCAGTACGTGCTGGGCGATTGGTACCGCGGGATGCTGGCTGCTCCGTTTGGGCGCGATGATGGTCTACCGCGCGTAGCTATTTACGGCGCGGGTGCCGCGGGTAACCAGTTGGCTGCAGCGCTGCGGATGGGTCGTGCGATGCGGCCTGTCGCGTTTATCGACGATGATTCGGACATCACCAACCGGGTCATCGCAGGGCTTAAGGTGTACAAGCCCAAGCATATCGCCCAGATGATTTCCGATACGGGCGCCAGCGAAATACTGCTGGCGATTCCCTCAGCGACTCGGGCGCGTCGGCGCGAGGTTCTGGCCGATCTGGAATCCCATCCGCTGCATATTCGTTCGGTGCCCGGCTTTATGGATCTGGCCAGTGGTCGAGTCAAGGTCGAGGATCTGCAGGAAGTTGATATCGCCGATCTATTGGGGCGTGACAGTGTGGCCCCGGATGAAACCCTTTTAGCGCGATGCATTCAGGGGAAGGTGGTTCTGGTGACTGGCGCTGGCGGTTCGATTGGCTCTGAGCTAAGCCGGCAGATTGTGCAGCTAGCGCCAGCGATACTGATTCTGCTAGATCACAGCGAATATAGCCTTTACGCAATCCACCGCGAATTGGCGCAACAAGTGAGTGAACAGGCGCTTCGACTTGATCTGATTCCGATCCTGGGGTCGGTCGGAAACCCGCATCGGTTGCTGGACGTCATGCGGACCTGGAATGTCGACAGCGTCTACCATGCCGCAGCCTATAAGCATGTGCCGATGGTGGAGCACAACATTGCCGAAGGCGTCACGAACAACGTGATGGGTACGCTGCATTGCGCTCAAGCGGCGATCCAGGCTGGTGTTGCGCATTTCGTCCTAATCTCGACTGATAAGGCGGTGCGCCCGACTAACATCATGGGCAGTACCAAGCGCCTCGCTGAAATGGCCTTGCAGGCGCTCAGTCAGGAAGCGGCTCCGGTGCTGTATGGCCAACCGGCTAGCGTCAATCAGGTCAACCGCACCCGTTTTACGATGGTCAGATTTGGTAATGTGCTGGGTTCCTCCGGTTCGGTGATACCGCTGTTTCGTGAGCAAATACGCCGTGGCGGGCCCGTGACAGTCACTCACCCCCAGATCACCCGCTATTTCATGACCATCCCGGAGGCCGCCCAGCTAGTGCTGCAAGCGGGGTCTATGGGAGTGGGCGGGGATGTCTTCGTGCTGGACATGGGCGCCCCCGTGAGAATTGCTGAGCTTGCCGAGAAGATGATCCATCTTTCCGGGCTGTCAGTTCGCAGTGAACGAAATCCTGGTGGCGATATTGCCATACAGTTCACTGGCCTACGGCCAGGCGAGAAGCTCTACGAGGAGCTGCTTATTGGCGATAACGTCACGCCGACGCAGCATCCGATGATCCTTTCTGCCAACGAAGCCTGCCTTCCCTGGGGAGATTTCTGCGATGTGCTGGACAGATTGATTCACGGTTTACAACGCGATGACTTCGAGCAAGTCCGAGGGGTGATGCGTGCGACCGTTGATGGCTATTCCCCGCGCGAGGAGATCGTCGACTGGGTCTACCGACAACGGGAAGGCAAACCACTCACTTAGCCTACGTTTCCGATAGCTCACGCGAATCTATTGGGTGCACATGCAGGTGCGAGGATTGAGCATATATTGCGGGTTAGGTCAGATCTGCGTGCCGGGGCTTAAAGGTAATCAGGTTGGATTATGCCTTTCAGCGCCTCATGCGGAATTTCCAGCTCAGGGTGACCGCTCGAATACGGTGCGATGCTGTAAACGTCGTATTTGAGCAAGACCTTGTCGCGCAGGAAGGCGATGTTTGAGGTCTGCTGAAACGGCCATTGGCGGCTGAAAGCGGCATCGTGCTCGTTGGCTAGTAGCCATTGCTGATGCGCCTTCGCGGCAACGCGCCAGAAGGCGCCTTCCTTGCCCGGCAGCAGTACATCGGCGAGCTTCAGCTCACGGTCCTGCGCTCGGTCGAAATTGATGAAGCCGCGTCCGGGCATTCCGTGAGCGCCGCCCGTGTGGATATAGCTGGACAGCTCTACCACCAGTAGCGGCCCATGTTGTTCACGCAGTTTGGCTTGAAGATAGCTGCTCCACCCTGGTTTCGCGTCTCGCAGGAAGGTCTGTTGATAGCCCTCGAGGGAGGCTGGGACCTCTACATCCGGGCTGTTTACCGTCATCTCGCGCAACCGTTGGTCGATCAGCGCGTTCAGTGCGGGCTCGTTTTCAAACAGCTGAGTATCTATGTTCACCAATGGGCAGCTATCGTCTTGTGCAGGACAGCCGGCTGGACGTTGCTCGCTGAGAATCTGTCGAACCTCCACAGGCGGTTCGCCACCGAAGTGTTGGCAGCCTCCAATGAGCAGGCTGAATGCTATTAACGCGATGGCATTGCGGATTGGCATCAATGGGTTGGCTCCTGCGGCGGTTTCAGTGCGGGTTCGAGTGCATGAGCGGAGCGAAGTTCGAGAATTGCCAGCTGGGCATCTTCCGTCGTGCGAATGGTCTGCTAAGGGCTGCGCCTGAGCAAGCGGCGCGCTAGGATGGCAGCAGAAAGACCGCTCACGCAGTGACGGTTGCAGCCTTTTTCCGACGCCGGCAGGTGCTGGAACAAACCGATATGTGAGTAGTGCATGAACGATATTTTCAAAGCCGGCGCCGACGATGTCGAGATCATCAGCCGCGAGCGCTGCTTCAGTGGCTTTTACAACCTTGACCGCTTCCGCCTTCGCCATCGTCTGTTCCGAGGCGGCATGGGTGCTGAGATCGAGCGCGAGCTGTTTGTTCGTCACGATGCCGTCTGCGTGCTTCCGTATGATCCTCAGCGCGACGAGGTTGTATTGATCGAGCAGTTTCGTGTCGGCGCCATGGCGCATGGCGATAACCCCTGGCTGGTGGAAACGGTGGCCGGCCTGATCGATAAGGACGAGCAGCCTGAAGAGGTGGCGCGCCGAGAGTCGATCGAGGAAGCAGGCCTGGAGCTCGGCGAGCTTTGGCCGGTGTCTGTTTACTATCCGTCCCCGGGGGGCAGCACCGAGCGCATCCATCTCTACGTTGGACGCTGCAGCAGTGTCGGTGCGGGCGGTGTGTTCGGGCTGGAAGAAGAGGGGGAAGATATCCGTGCCGCAGTGTGGTCTCTTGATAATGCAATGGAGGCGCTGCGCGACGGCCGGATTGATAACGCGGCTACGATCATTGCCCTGCAGTGGCTGGCCTTGAACCGCAGCGAGATCAGGGAGGCGTGGATATGAGGCGAACCCGCGAGCGATACCGCGTCGACCTGTTGGAGTTGCAGGCGGCCTGCGAGGCGAACTACATGCGTCTGATGCGCTTGCTGCCTGCGATGCGCAACCACCCGGATACACGCCGGATCGCCATGAGCCAGGGCGACCGGCTGCTCGGCGTGCTGGTGTTGACAGTGACCGAGAGCTGCCCATACACCACCACAGTCCACATCAGCCAGCAGGACTGCCTGCCTTGGTTACCAGTGCCGCAGATGGACGTGCGGGTCTATCACGATGCGCGTATGGCTGAGGTGATCGGCGCCGAAAACGCTCGGCGTTTCCGCGGAATTTACAGCTATCCCAACGCGCAGATGCATCAGCCTGACGAGAAGAATCAGCTCAATCTGTTCCTCGGGGAATGGCTCGGCCACTGCCTGGCCTGTGGCCATGAGCTGGAGTCTGTGCTTTAAGCGAAGCAGCGCACGTCTGAATGCGTGCTGGCGTTGTGCTATGCATCGATGGTGCTCCCAAGCGGTTCTGTGATGCATGCCCGCATCGCGCGGTTTACCCCTGCAACTCCCAGCCACCATAATTCTGATGCGATTTCGCCAAAGGAGACGGGTCTTGGCTGCTGCGCCGCTCACTGTTGAAAACGACTCGGTATTGCTCGTACAACTGACCGATAGCCACCTGTTCGCAGAATCAGGCGGCAAGCTGTTGGGCATGGATACGGCTGAGAGTCTGCAGCGTGTCGTCGATCTGGTTCTCGATGAGCACCCTCGTATCGACCTGATGTTGGCGACAGGGGATCTTTCTCAGGACGGCTCACTTGCCTCCTATAAGCGTTTTCGCCAGTTGTCCGAGCGTATCGATGCGCCGGTGCGCTGGTGCCCGGGCAACCATGATGAATTGACCTCGATGCAAGAGGCCGTCCGTGGCAGCGAAATGATGATGCCTGTGCTTGATATCGGTGCTTGGCGGGTCGTCATGCTCGATACGCTGGTCCCGGGCGCGGTTTTCGGCATGCTGCGTGACGATCAATTGGACTTGCTGGAGCGAACCCTGCAGCAGTCACCGGAACGGCCTCACCTGGTCTGCCTGCATCATCACCCCGTTTCGATTGGCAGTCGCTGGATGGACAGCATTGGGTTGCACAACCGTGAGGCGCTGTTCGAAGTGCTGGATCGTTTCAGCTGCGTCAAAGCGTTGCTCTGGGGGCATATTCACCAGGCATTCGATAGCGAGCGTCGTGGTGTTCGCTTGCTAGCCACCCCGTCGACAGGGGTGCAGTTCACGCCCGGCAGCGAGGACTTTCAGGTCGATACACTCGCACCGGGATACCGCTGGCTGCGGCTGTATGCCGACGGCAAGCTCGAGACGGGTGTCTCGCGAGTGGTCGGCACCGACTTCGTAGTCGACTACAGCGTTAAAGGGTATTGATAGTTCAAAGCCCTAAGGCATTTGGCGCTGAATCAACCCCATACTCATCTGCTTCCGGTTTCCCAGGCGGCCTCCCGCTTCTCTGGCAGCTTGCAGCTTGCAGCTTGCGCGCCTCGCCTAGTAGCCTTCCCATCCTTTGTCAGCCCAGCGAATCAGCATGACCCGCGACCAGCCCACCATTCTCTATATGCATGGCCTCAACAGTTCACCGCTGTCGCAAAAGGCCAGCCAGTTGACGGCGGCGCTGAGTCGCCTGGGCCTGGCCGCCTCGCTGCAGGTGCCGGCGCTGCATCATCGCCCCCGTCAGGCGATTGCGCAGCTCGAGAAGGCCATCGCCGAGTTGGGGCGGCCACTGCTGGTCGGCAGCTCCCTCGGCGGATACTATGCAACCCATCTCGCCGAACGCTACAGGCTGAAGGCCCTGCTGATTAATCCGGCCGTGACGCCTCATTGCCGTTTCGATGGCTATCTCGGGCCTCAGACCAACCTCTATAGCGGTGAGGTCTGGGAGCTGACTGAAGACCATGTCACGGCGCTAGCTGAGCTGGAAGTGCCGTCGCCGCAAGATGCCGAACGCTATCAGGTCTGGTTGCAGACAGGCGACGAGACGCTGGATTACCGCCATGCGGCCGATTTCTATAGGGGCTGTGCCGTGCGCATCCAGGCCGGCGGTGATCACGGTTTCCAGGGATTCTCCGAGCGGCTTCCTGCCTTGCTGGCGTTTGCCGGCTTCGATCCGGTGCTGTTTGCAGACGTCGATTTTTCCGATTTATAAGGACATCACGAGACGCACATGTCTTATACCGCCGAAGCCATTGAAGTCCTCTCCGGCCTGGATCCGGTGCGCAAGCGACCAGGCATGTACACCGACACCTCGAGGCCCAACCACCTCGCCCAGGAAGTCATCGACAACAGTGTCGATGAAGCCTTGGCGGGCCACGCCAGCTCGGTCCAGGTGATTCTGCACCAGGATAATTCGCTACAGGTGATCGACGATGGTCGTGGCATGCCGGTGGACATCCATCCGGAAGAGGGGGTTTCGGGTGTCGAGCTGATCCTCACCAAGCTGCACGCCGGCGGCAAGTTCTCGAACAAGAACTATCAGTTTTCCGGCGGTTTGCACGGCGTCGGTATTTCCGTGGTTAACGCGTTGTCGACCCGTGTCGAGGTGACCGTCAAGCGTGAGGGCAGTGAGTACCGCATGGCGTTCGCCGATGGCTTCAAGGCCAGTGAGCTGGACATCATCGGAACCGTTGGCAAGCGCAACACCGGCACCAGCGTGCATTTCTGGGCCGACCCCAAGTATTTCGACTCGCCGAAGTTTTCCATCAGCCGGCTCAAGCATGTGCTCAAGGCGAAAGCCGTGCTTTGTCCGGGGCTGAACGTCAGCTTCGAAGACAAAAGCACTGGCGAGAAGGTCGAGTGGCATTACGAAGACGGCCTGCGCTCCTATCTCGTCGATGCTGTCAGTGAATTTGCCCGGCTGCCGGATGAGCCCTTCTGCGGCAGTCTGGCCGGCAGCAAGGAAGCCGTGGACTGGGCACTGCTGTGGCTGCCCGAGGGCGGCGACAGCGTTCAGGAAAGCTACGTCAACCTGATCCCCACCGCGCAAGGCGGCACCCATGTCAACGGCCTGCGCCAGGGGTTGCTGGATGCGATGCGCGAATTCTGCGAGTTCCGAAATCTTCTGCCGCGCGGCGTCAAGCTCGCGCCCGAGGACGTCTGGGAGCGGATCGCATTCGTGCTCTCGACGAAGATGCAGGAACCGCAGTTTTCCGGCCAGACCAAAGAGCGTTTGTCTTCGCGAGAGTCGGCGGCGTTCGTCTCCGGCGTGGTCAAGGATGCCTTCAGTCTATGGCTCAACGCCCATCCCGAGCTGGGCTTGCAGCTGGCCGAGCTGGCTATCAGTAACGCCGGACGACGGCTCAAGGCAAGCAAGAAGGTCGAACGCAAGCGTGTCACACAGGGACCGGCACTGCCTGGCAAACTGGCCGACTGCGCCGGGCAGGATCCGGCGCGCTCCGAGTTGTTCCTAGTCGAGGGTGATTCCGCCGGCGGATCCGCCAAGCAGGCGCGCGACAAGGAATTTCAGGCAATCATGCCGTTGCGCGGCAAGATCCTGAATACCTGGGAAGTCGACGGCGGTGAGGTGCTGGCCAGCCAGGAGGTGCACGACATCGCCGTGGCCATCGGGGTCGATCCGGGCGCGGCCGACATCTCCCAGCTGCGCTACGGCAAGATTTGCATCCTCGCTGATGCTGACTCGGACGGTCTGCATATCGCGACGCTGCTCTGCGCGCTGTTCGTTCGTCATTTCCGCCCGCTGGTGGATTCTGGTCATGTCTATGTGGCCATGCCGCCGCTGTACCGCATCGATCTCGGCAAGGATATTTTTTATGCGCTCGACGAAGCCGAGCGTGACGGCATTCTGGATCGCCTGCTGGCGGAAAAGCGCCGCGGCAAGCCGCAGGTCACGCGCTTCAAAGGTTTGGGTGAGATGAACCCGCCTCAGCTGCGAGAGACCACCATGGACCCTAACACCCGCCGGCTGGTGCAGTTGACGCTGGATGACTTCGACGGCACGCGCGAAATCATGGACATGCTGTTGGCCAAGAAGCGCGCAGGTGATCGCAAGAGCTGGCTGGAGTCCAAGGGCAATCTCGCGGAGGTGCTGCTTTGAGTGCTCGCTGGATGGCGCTGCTGGTCGCTCTGGCAGTGCCGTTTTCGGCAGCCGCCGCGCCCGAACTGACAATGGTCAGCGAGCATCCCGTCGAAGGGATCGCTGCGGGTAATCTCTCCGGGCTGGCCTGGTGCGGTGATGCGCTCTGGGCGGTATCCGACCGAGAGGACAATGTGCTCTACCGCCTCGATGCCAGCGATACCGTCTGGCAGGCCGAGGCCGAGCGTTTCGAGTTGCCTCCCGTGCCGAATACCGGGCTTTCGTGGGGCGTACGTGTGCGCTCCGCCTTCACTGGCATGTTGCGCGGTGGAGAGATGGATTTCGAAGGCCTGAGCTGCGACAGCCTGGGCAATCGCTACCTGGTCAGCGAAGCGCATGCGGCGGTGCTGCGCGTTAGCCCGGCAGGCACCGCCGAGTGGCTCAACTTGCCTGTTGCAGTGGTGCGTCAAGCGCGGGCCAGCGGAATGCTGCTCAAGTTCAACGCCATGTTCGAAGGCGTGGCGGTCGATCCTAGCGCCGATCGGCTGTGGCTGGCGGCAGAGCACAGTCGCCGAGGTCTGATGGTGACCCATCGCAATCAGAACAGCTGGCGCTGTACCGGTGGCTGCGTATTGATGGTCGGCGGCGGACGCGATTCAACCCCGCCCGCGATGGATGAAGCCACCCAGCCGCGGCGTTTTTCCGGGCTCACGTTTTATAGCGATAAATTGTTCACGCTCGAGCCAGTGGCGCATCAGATCTGTCGCCGCAAGTTGGAAAACGGGGAGCGTGAGGCATGCTGGTCCTACGCGGACACGGCGATGGCTGAACCGCGCCGCTACGACACCCCGTATGGCAATGCCGAAGCGCTCTGGGTCGATGCGGAAGGTGCATGGGTCGGGATCGACAACAATGAGCTTACCCGTGCAGATGGCGAAAAGCGTCCCGTCGTCTGGCGCTTTGCCGCGCCCAAGGGTGGGTGGAGTGCCAAGCAGTGAGCCAGCCTGCCGGGCGTCGTGCCGGGCGCATCATGCTGGTCCTGGCGTGGGGGGCGGGGCTGTTTCTGGCCACGCAGTTTTTCTCTGATTGGGAGCAGAGCCGTTTCAACCCCAACCGCGAGCCGGTGTCGGTCATCCAAGGCGAGCAGATCGAGGTACTCCTGGATAGCAACCCGCAGGGGCATTTTGTGGCCGATGGCCGAATCAATGGCGAGACAGTGACCTTTCTGCTGGATACCGGCGCCACCGATGTTGCAGTTCCCGCCAAAGTGGGCGACCGCCTCGGCCTGCCTCGCGGTGCTCCGGTGATGCTGCAGACCGCCAATGGGCAGACCACCGGTTACCGCACCGTGCTGGACAGCCTGGCCCTTGGCGACATCCGGCTGCACGACGTACGTGCCATCGTGGCGCCCGGATTTGGCGGTGAGCAGATATTGCTTGGCATGAGCGCCCTGAAACAACTCGAATTCACCCAGCGCGCCGGCACCCTGGTGCTGCGCCAACACGCCACGGATCGACCATGAGCGAAACTATCGACCTGAGCCTGGACGGCGTGGAGCGTCGCTCCCTTGCCGACTTCACCGAGCAGGCCTACCTGAATTATTCGATGTACGTGATCATGGATCGCGCACTGCCTCATATCGGTGACGGCCTCAAGCCGGTGCAGCGGCGCATCATCTATGCGATGAGCGAGCTGGGTCTGAACGCCGATTCGAAGCACAAGAAGTCGGCCCGTACTGTGGGTGACGTGCTCGGCAAATTCCACCCTCACGGTGATTCGGCCTGCTATGAGGCCATGGTGCTGATGGCCCAGCCGTTCAGCTATCGCTACACGCTGGTCGACGGTCAGGGTAACTGGGGCGCGCCGGACGATCCCAAGTCCTTTGCCGCCATGCGTTACACCGAAGCACGGCTGTCACGCTATTCGGAAGTGCTGCTCACCGAACTGGGGCAGGGCACTGTGGACTGGGTGCCGAACTTCGATGGCACGCTCAACGAGCCAGCGACTCTTCCGGCGCGCCTGCCCAACCTCTTGCTCAATGGCACCACCGGTATCGCCGTCGGCATGGCGACGGACGTACCGCCGCACAACCTGCGTGAAGTAGCCGCCGCCTGCGTGCGTTTGCTGGATGATCCGAAGACCACCGTCGAAGAGCTCTGCGAGCATGTGCAGGGACCGGACTACCCGACCGAGGCAGAGATCGTCACGCCGCGTGCTGACCTGCTGAAAATCTATGAAACCGGCCGCGGTTCGGTGCGCATGCGAGCGGTTTATCGCGTCGAGGACGGCGATATCGTGGTCACCTCGCTGCCGCATCAGGTGTCCGGCTCCAAGGTGCTGGAGCAGATTGCCGCACAGATGCAGGCGAAGAAGCTGCCAATGGTGGCTGACCTGCGCGATGAGTCGGATCATGAGCATCCTTGCCGGATCGTCATCATCCCGCGCTCCAATCGGGTCGATGCCGACGAGCTGATGCAGCATTTGTTCGCCACCACCGAGCTTGAATCCAGCTACCGGGTCAACACCAACGTCATCGGCCTCGATGGCCGACCGCAGGTGAAAAATCTCAAGGTGCTGCTCAGCGAGTGGCTGACTTATCGCATCGGCACCGTGCGCCGTCGCCTGCAGTTCCGCCTGGACAAGGTCGAACGCCGCCTGCACCTGTTGGAAGGTTTGCTGGTCGCCTTTCTCAACCTCGACGAGGTGATCCACATCATCCGGACCGAGGATCAGCCCAGGCCTGTCTTGATGGCGCGCTTCGAGCTGTCTGAGCTACAGGCCGATTACATCCTCGACACCCGCCTGCGCCAGTTGGCTCGGCTGGAGGAAATGAAGATCCGCGGCGAGCAGGACGAGTTGGCCAAGGAGCGCGAGAAGCTGCTGGCACTGCTTGGCAGCGAAGCCAAGCTGAAAAAGCTTGTGCGCAAGGAGCTGATCGCCGACGCCGAGACCTATGGCGATGACCGTCGCTCGCCCATTGTTGCGCGAGCCGAAGCCCGCGCGCTGTCGGAAAATGAACTGCTGCCTTCCGAGCCCGTCACCGTGGTGATCTCGGAGAAGGGTTGGGCACGCTGCGCCAAGGGCCACGATATCGACGCCACCGGTCTGTCCTACAAGGCGGGTGACGGCTTCAAGGCCGCCGCAGCAGGCCGTTCCAACCAGTACGCTGTGTTCATCGACTCGACTGGGCGCAGCTATTCGCTCGCGGCCCATTCGCTGCCCTCAGCGCGCGGCCAGGGCGAGCCGTTGACTGGCCGCCTGACGCCGCCACCCGGTGCCGGTTTCGAATGCGTCCTGTTGCCCGATGACGAGTCGCTGTACGTGATCGCGTCGGATGCTGGCTATGGTTTCGTGGTCAAGGGTGAGGATCTGCAAGCCAAGAACAAGGCAGGCAAGGCACTGTTGTCGCTACCAGCCGGTGCGCGAGTCGTCGCGCCGCGGCCGCTGAAAAGCCGCGACCAGGATTGGCTGGCCGCCGTTACGACGGAGGGGCGTTTGCTGGTGTTCCCGATTCGAGACCTGCCACAGCTGGGCAAGGGCAAAGGCAACAAGATCATTGGCATTCCGGGTGACCGGGTCGCCAGCCGTGAGGAGTATCTAACAGATCTCGCCGTCCTGCCGGAAGGGGCGACGCTGGTCTTGCAAGCTGGCAAACGTACCCTTTCGCTGAAGAGCGATGATCTGGAACACTATAAGGGTGAGCGCGGGCGGCGGGGCAACAAGCTGCCGCGCGGCTTTCAGCGAGTGGACGCGCTGTTAGTCGAGTAAGTTGCTTGGCCGGATAGGTCGTAGAGGCTGGATTCTGCTGGGCGTTTCGCGGAAGATAGCGGCCTTCCGATTTCTCCGATTTTGCAATGCGGCGCCGGTAATTGCCGACCACGTCGCCTGCCAAAGACAATCAGCACGGTGGCTGACGGTAAACGATGGCAGCGGCGCAGACAGACGCCAGCCGCTTTTCGCGTCGCCCAAGCCCAGTGCAAAGGTAGAGATGAACGTGCAACGCTTCACAACTGTTTTGCTACTTGCCTGTGCCAGCCTGGCCGGCTGTGTCACCCAGCCTGTGCCAATGTATCGACTCGACAACGGCAGCGTCGAAATGCCAGCGCAAGCAGCAGATGGCGCGGCAGTTCTGCTAGGGCCGATCAAGTTGGCCGATTATCTGCAACACGACGCCTTGCTGCAGCGGCTGCCGGACGGCAGCCTGGCTGCAGACGGCCAGCAGGCGCGCTGGGCTGGAAGCCTGCAAGGCGACGTCAGTCAGCTGTTGTTGCGCCAGTTGGCCTCGCGCTTGAAGACTCAGAGCCTGGAGCTGAGCCCTGGCAGCAAGGGGTTCATCCCTGAGGTACAGGTCGAACTCGAGATCACCCGCCTGGATTCCGGCCCTCAGCATCCTGCTGTGCTGGAGGCTCAGTGGCGCCTGTTGGACGGGCAGGGTAAGCGCAAGAGCAGCCGACTGGTTCGCTTGCAAGAGGCGCATCAAGGCAGCGCAACCGACCAGGTGCGGGCGCAGAGCCTGCTGCTGCAGCGACTTAGCGAGATGATGGCGGGCGCGGTTGAGCCGATGATGGTGGCCAAGGCTCGCACCAAACACAGCGTCAACAAAGCGCCGAGCAAGCCCGCCGCTCCGGCAATCCCGGCGGTGGAACCGATCAGGACTGACCTGGAAGTGTTTCGCTTCTAAGCGATTTGCTGAAAGTGTCTGTTTGCATACCCTTGCGCTGACCGGGGCGTTTCCTAGTGGCAGCGCGCGGTTCCCACAATTTCGAAGATCTTTCGCGGCCAGGAGCCGCGCGGGCGTATATCAGACCAGCATGGCTGAGGCTTGCATGTCCGTTGACCGCGGCTACCATCGAGCCACTGGGCAGCTTGCCGGCAATCGGTCCCGCCGACGCGCGGATGCCGACCACGGTTGTCAGGTACGGACTCACTGCAGCGAAACGGGCCCGAGTTATGATTGCCGGTGTCAGCTGATGCGGTTGCGCAGCTCATGCATGCGAGCGAGCTGGCGCTCCAATAGCGACGGGTAAGGCTCGAGCAGTCGCTCGACGCAACAGGCGCCTTCTGGGCTCGCAATGGGACGGATACGCGCACGCTGGCGAATCAGACTGTCTTCGCCAATCCCTCGTTCGACCAGCAGCAGGTTGCGGCTATGTTGAGACATGGCCAGCGCTGCTTGCGCGGGCTCACTCAGTAGAAGGTCGCCCTGGCTGAGGTCGTACAGCCCTTCACCTTGGGTCAATCCGAGCTGCAGCTGTAGCGTGATACCGCTATCGGCCACTTCGATTTGCAACGCGTGCCCAAGCGCGCGCATCAGTTCGCCACAGCAGAGCGCGTGGGTCAGGTAGTTCTGCTCATCGTCCTGGCTGTGAAACAACATCAGGCTGCTGCCATCGTTGAGCGTATGCAGTTCGGCCTGATACAGGGTCGCGGCCTGCTGCAGGCAATCGCTATAGCGCTGCAGGAGCTCGGTAAGCCGCGCGCGTGGCAGACGGCGCAATTGCTCTTGGGCGCCGAGCTGAATCGCCAGCACGCCACTTTTGCCCGAGATCGCTGGGGCTGCGGGAATGATGGTTGCCGGAGCTTGGGCAGGCGCAGGCTTGGGCTCATCGAATGGAGGGTCGTCATCGAAGTCATCGTCGAATGACTCATCGGAAGCATGATCAACGGTGACCAAACTCTCAGTCGATTCGTCGAGATGGTCCCGAAGATCCACATCGGAACGGTCGTAGTCTTTGACCGCAGCCGGGGCAGGCACCTCGAAATGTGCCGAATAGAGATCCTGCATGCTGTCGTCTAGCTCGATTTCCGGCTCTGGCTTTTCGGGCACCAGGCGTGCCTGAAGCTGCCGCGCCAATTCGCCGATCTCATCTTGCCGGCCTGCGCCGGGCGCTGGGTCATCGGGATCGCGCAACCACAGTCGCAACTGCATCAGAGGCAGGGACAGCTGCCGCCCCAGGCGCATGCTAAGCGTCAGGGTTAGCGCTAGCAGGATAAGACTGAGCAACCCCATGCTTTGCAGGCTGATAGTCATTGGCTGCTGGAACTGCTGCATGTCGAGGCTGATGCGCAGATGTCCGGCGATCACCTCCTGAAAACTGATGGGAGTGGAATAGAGGCCTTCCTCGTCGCCCAACAGACTTCGCTGCGGGCGGGTACCCGATTCCGCCAGCACGCGGTTGTCGACACTGTAGATCGCCGCGTGCGCCACCAGCGGGTTCTTCACCAGGTTGCTCAGCAAGACATTGAGGCTAAGAATATCGTTAGCCACCAGTAGATCCGTCGCCGAGGCGGCCGTTTGGGTAATCAGGCTTTGGCCAAGGGCATCGGCCTGCTGCTCCATCGCATGCTTGAATTGCATGCCCATGACCCAGGCGTAGATGATCAAGGCCAGCGCGACGAGCAGCAGCGTGTGGCTGGCTACCCGCAGAACCAGCGGAACACGACGCTGGCGCAATGCACGATAGATCAGCAGGAAGAAATTGTCGGGCTTGACGGATGCGGGCCGGTTCACAGAGCGCGGCTCTACTCTTTAGGAAAGTGGCGCGCAGTATACGGAAAGCGCTGTGGGGGCTAAAGGTCGCTCGGTCAAAGCAGACGAATTGCAGGCGCGCCAAAGCAGATATGGATTGGAAACCGGTGTGTCGCTGCTGCGTTCAGCGGGCGTCCTGCTGATATAGAATGCCCGTCTTCTTTGCATAGGAGCTACGCCTTGCGCGAAATCGTCCTGATTAACATCACTGGGGAAGACCGCCCTGGGTTGACCGCGGCAATCACCGGCGTACTCGCTCAAGGTGGTGTGAATATCCTGGATATCGGTCAGGCCGTGATCCACGATACCCTGTCGTTCGGCATTCTGGTGGAAATACCTGATACCGAACGTGCTTCTTCTGTACTCAAGGATGTGCTGTTCATGGGTTACAAACATGACCAGCAGGTGCGCTTCACACCCGTTGCGGAGGCGGATTACCAGCAGTGGGTGGCCGGGCAGGGTAAGCCCCGGCACATCGTTACCCTGTTGACCCGTAAGGTGACTGCCGAGCAGTTGCAGCGGGTCAGCTCGATCACCGCCAAGTACGGCCTGAACATCGATCACATAGATCGTCTTTCGGGTCGCCAGCCACTGGACATGCCGGAAGAGCTGGGCAAGGGTTGCATCGAGTTTTCGGTTCGCGGCGAGCCTGCCGATACCGCAGCGTTGCGCGCTGAGTTTCTCAGCGTGGCGCAGGAGCTCAACGTCGACATCGCTTTTCAGCGTGACTCGGTTTTCCGCCGCAATCGCCGGCTGGCGGTGTTCGACATGGACTCGACGCTGATCGAGGCGGAAGTCATCGACGAGTTGGCCAAGGTGGCAGGCGTTGGCGATCAGGTGTCGGAGATCACTGAACGTGCGATGCGCGGCGAGCTGGACTTTCGCGCGAGCTTCCGGGAGCGCCTGGCATTGCTCGAAGGCCTGGAGGAGCGCGCGTTGGCAGAGGTGGGCGCCCGGCTCAGGCTCACTGAAGGCGCTGAGCTGCTTTTCGCCGAGCTAAAACGCCTCGGCTACAAGACAGCCATCCTGTCAGGTGGCTTCACCTATTTTGCAAAACAGCTGCAAGCCAGACTGGGCATCGATTACGTCTACGCCAACGAGCTGGAGATTGTCGATGGCAAGCTCACCGGTGTCGCTCAGGAGCCCATTGTCGACGCACAGCGCAAGGCCGATCTTCTCCGCGAGCTGGCTGAGCGGGAAGGTTTGAGGCTAGAGCAGACCATTGCCGTTGGCGACGGCGCCAATGACCTGCCGATGCTTGGATTGGCGGGGTTGGGTGTCGCCTTTCGAGCCAAACCACTGGTCAAACAGTCGGCCAAACAGGCGATCTCGACACTGGGGCTGGACGGGATTCTCTACCTGCTTGGCTTCCGGGATCGTGAAGGAACGGAATAAGCAGGCTGGAAGCTGAGCGGTTGGCTTTAGCTTCCAGCTAAGGCGTGCCTTACGGCTTTATCGCCACTTTGAGCACCCCGTCGCGCTGATTGGCGAACAGCTCATAGGCGCTGGTGATGTCGTCGAGGGCGTAGTGATGGGTCACCAAAGGGGCAAGGTCTACCCGTCCCGAGGCCACCACGTTCAGCAACCGCCGCATCCGCTCCTTCCCTCCAGGGCACAGCGAGGTCACGATCTTGTGGTCGCCGAGACCGGCATGGAAGGCACCAAGCGGAATGGTGAGGTCGGCCGAATACACGCCCAGGCTAGACAACGTGCCACCAGGTTTGAGCACGCGTAAGGCGCTCTCGAAGGTGGACTGTTGCCCAAGTGCTTCGATGGCGGCATCAACGCCCCGGCCGCCGGTGAGCCGGAGAATTTCCTCGACTACATCCGTTTGTTTGAAGTTCAACGTCACGTCAGCACCCATTTGCCGTGCAATGTCCAGGCGTGCATCGACACCGTCGACGGCGATAATCATCCCGGCACCCCGCAGGCGTGCCCCGGCGGTGGCGCAGAGACCGATCGGTCCCTGGGCGAAGATGGCCACTATGTCGCCGATTTTGATCTTGGCGGCTTCGGCGCCGGCGAATCCGGTGGACATGATGTCGGGGCACATCAGTACCTGCTCGTCGGTTAGCCCGTCGGGGACCGGCGCCAGGTTGCCCTGAGCGTCCGGGACCAGTACGTACTCGGCCTGGGTGCCGTCGATGGTATTGCCGAATCGCCAGCCGCCCATCGGCTTGTAGCCGTGGCAGGCACAGCCGCCGTCCTGAGAGGAAAGGCCGTCCTGGCTGGCATAGGAGGAGAAGTTTGGACAAATCGCACCGGCGATGACGCGCTGGCCTTCCCGGTAGCCCTGTACGTTGCTGCCTAGCTTCTCTATCACGCCCACGGGTTCGTGGCCGATGGTCAGGCCGGCGGCAACGGGATACTCGCCCTTGAGAATATGCACATCGGTGCCGCAGATGGTCGTGGTGGTGATACGCACCAGTGCGTCGTCGGGGCCGACGTCGGGGATAGGTTTGTCAACAAGCTCGATTCGGCCGGGTTCGACGAACGCGGCGGCTCTCATCATGGTCATGACGCATCCCTCGCAGGCTAGGTCAGAACACTCTAGTCCAATCCTGGCGGTCGGAGCTGACAGAGATCATGTCCTGCCGGGGGCGCGCGGGTGTCGACGCGGGCTTTTCGCCGTAGCGATTCGACCGACCGATGGAGCCAGCGCTGCTGGGAATCAATCTTCGTCGGAGGAGAAGTTGTAATCCATCGACTGGCTCGGGCCCTGCAGGTACTGACCCTGAATATATCCGACACCCGCCTGCCAGAGCGTCGCCAGCACGGTGGCGCTGTCTACGAAGGGCACAATGGTCTGCTTGGCCTGTTCATGGAGCTGTGCCAGGAGCTGTTTGAGCGCTTCCTGATTCTCCTGGCGGCTCAGGTCCTGGGTATAGGAGCCATCGATCTTCACGAAGTCGGCGTTGAGGTGCTTGAGCGTATTGAGCGGATTCAGCACACAGCCGAACTGGTTCAGGGCGACGCGGCAGCCGAGCCCGGCAAGCCCCTGGGTGAGCGCCTTGGCCTGCCTCAGGTAAGCGACGGCGTCGTTTTCGTCAAGTTGGAAAACCAGCGAATCGGGCGGCAGCTTGGAAGCTTTGAGCGCGACGCCAAGCCAGCCAAGAAGTGATGGGTCCTGCAGACTGGGCCCTGACAGGTGAACCATCAGCCTCGTGCTGTGGCCCTTGCTGCGGTGTTCGGCGAGCAATTTGATCGAGTTAAGCAGTACCCAGCGATCAATCTTGGTCGCCAGTCCTGCCTCTTTAGCGGCATCGAGAAACTCTCCCGGCGGAACCTCGGTGCCCTCTGGGTCGAGCAGGCGTAATAGCACTTCGTAGTGTTCGTGGCTATCGCCGCGGAGGCTGATGATCGGTTGGAACAGCAGGCGGAAGCTGTTTTTCTCCAGCGCCTGTTGCAGCATGGCGAGCACGTTGCCGCGGCTAGCGGCGGCTGCAAGTTCGCGGGCCGGATCGTAGGTTCGCAGGGCGTTGCCATCGGTCAGCTCTTCGGCGCAGCGGTGGGCGCGGTCAATCACGTCCCGAGCTTTCGCAGTCTGTTCGTCGAGGGCGGCGACCCCGATACTCAGGCTGGTCTGAATGGTGCGGCCACCGACATCGAAAAGATGCCCTTCGACCTTGCGTAGCAACTCGGTCAGGGGCTGTTCGAGTTGCTTTGGCGTGGCCTCTGCCATGAGTACCGCGAACGCATCGTCACCGAAGCGCGCCAGTTCGGCCTGCTCCGTAAACTGCGCGCGAAGCAGCTGCGCCAATTCGGCCAGCAAGCGATCCGAATCGCCCAGGCCGATTTCGGCTTGCAGGCTGGCGAAACGATCAATGCGGATGTAGGCGAGGCTCGAACTCTTTCCGGCGTTTACTGCGCGCTCGACCGCGCCGTCCAGCGACTCAAGGAAATGGTTGCGGTTGTAAAGACCGGTCACCAGATCCTGGCTGCTGATCTCGCGCAGCTTTTCCAGTTCGGCATTGTCGCTTTCTGCGCGAATGACAGCCTGGATGCACGGCTCGCCATCGTAGCTGGCAGGCGAAAAGTGCATGCTTGTCTTGAAGCGGCTGCCGTCAGCGCGAATCCCGCCGCAGACCAGTTCGGCGCTGCCCTGCAGGCTTTGATAGTTCTTCAGAAAGCCTTTGAACTCGCCCTGATCACAGGAAGCGATCAGGTCAATCATTGGCATGCCTTCGAGCTCTTCAACATCCTCGTAGCCAAACAGCTCCAGATAGGCTCGGTTGGCGTAGATATGCATGCCGTCGTGGACATAGGCAATGGCATCCACCGAACTCTCCAGCAGCAGCTGGCAGCGCTTTTCGGCTTCACGTAGTGCCAGTTCGGCGGAGCGGCGAGCACGACGCTCCTCGAGGTTTGCCAGTTCCCTGCTTGCGACCAGGATCAGCCACTCGTCTTCGCCCTGCGGCAGCGCGCCCTGAGCGCCCAAGGTGAGGGCTTCGGTAATCGCATCGGTGTCGTTGCCCTCGATAAGCTGGATGACCGGAATATCCTTGGCTTGCTTGCGAATGGCACTGATAGCTTCGCTAGGATCGAGGTTGGCGCTGGACGGCGCGTTGATCAGAAGATCCCAGGTCTGCTGCAGTGCATCGGCTAAGTCTTCGCTGGAGGTCAGGCGATGGACGCGCGTCGCCTGGCCCGCGTTACGAAACAGGCTGACCAGTCGCTCAGCTTCATTCTGCGAATCCTCAAGGATCAGCAGGCGGATGGTTTTCTTTTGCGGGGCCATGGCTGCAGCTTTAGAACGCGCCGTAGAGGGGCGTGAAGGCTAAAAAACGGTGATCGGCAATCTACAGCGTGTTCCAGAGCGAGTCAAAATCTTCACCCCGTGAAGTCGCCTGGGTGCCCCGTGCTGTGATCGGCGTCTCCTGGGGGGAGGCGGGGAGGCCCACCAACTGATACTCGAACTGGTTATAGCTGCTGGTGCCCGCCTGCCGGCGGCAGAGCATCGCGCGGTGCTCGTCACCGTTCTGGTTGATCTGCACTTTCTGGCCTTCTTGGAAAGGCAAACGGGGGACGATCAGCGTAGCCGGGCGCGAGACCACGCTGATTTCCGGCAGGAGCAGGGCGCGCAGGTATTCGCTGCCCTGATCGGTTTTGCGCAGCAGGCGAAGTCCGCAGGGCTGTGCTTGGGGCGCGATGAGTTCAACGCCCATCTGCGGCCCGCTGCCGCGGACCTGACGGACCCAGCGTACCACTGCGACGCTCCAGGTCTGGCTGGTGGCGTCCTGCAGGCCGAGCAGCTCGCCAGCCTGGAGTTGGGCCGGGACCTCGCCCGGCCAGGACAGGCAGTAACCGCCTGGGCTCTGGTCGACCCGTTGCACTTCGAATGTTGAAAACGGGCTATCGGCTTTAGGTGGTGCGGCCTCGTCTTCTTCGATCACCTTGGACGGTGCGGTAACCGGGCGGACGAACTCGATATGGTCCTCTTCTGGAAGTCGCTCCTCCTCTACGACCACCTGGGCGTCGAACGCCACGGACCAGACGTCAGGTGCGGCATTGTTCAGCTTGAATACAGCTGATCGAGTCGCGTCAGGACGTTTCAGCAGCTCGCCGAACGGGCGCTGGCCTGCCAGGTAGTAATGCAATGCGCTCATGCCGATGCACAGGGTCATCGACCCTTGTGTCGGGGCGCGTTGGAAGCTGCGCTCGGAGATGTCACCCCAGGCGGCAGCCAAATGCTGCAATAGATCTGGATTCAACCCTTCGGGAATGGCGAGCGTTTTATTCTCGGTGGCTGGCAACTGCAGGTGCGACTGGATGGCTTTGACCAGAGCATGCGGGTCGATGCCGAGCAGATCGGCGCGTTCGTTGGCAGGGAACATCGATCGATAGCGCGGTGGACCATCGATGCGTGGAGACACGCCGAACAGGCTGGTCGGCCCCAACCCAACCTGCAGTTGGACCAAGGCGCTCCAGGGTTCGAGCAGTTGCGCGAGTTGGCCGATACCTTGCTGCCGCATCTGGTTGCAGCGGGCGCTGCCCAGCATCAGCGCAACGATGTAGCTCTGTTCCGTGCTGAGGCCTGCAACCTGATAGCACAATTCGTCCTGCACGAGGGTGCGGTGTACGCCTTGGGCGACGGCTATCGCGTACAGCTGATGCAGCTCCAGCCACAGGCCATCAGGCGTCGGGCTGTAGAGCTGTGTAGAGCGCACGAGCATTGCGCAAAGGCTGCGGATTGCCCGCTGCAGAGCAATGGTGAGCAACTGCAGGCGGTCACGTCCAGTCTGTGGGGCCAGCTCGGCGGAGATCAATTTGTAGCCAATGGCGAGATGGTTGTGCAGTGCTTGGCACAGGCTAGCCACTTTGCGCGGGCGTTCGCCGAGCACGATAGGCTGGTTGATGAAGTAGCGTTCCAGTTCCCGGCAGACGAAATGAATTTCCGGTCGCAGCAGCTCGAGCAGCTGCAATCGGTTCGCCGCGGTCGTGCGAAGCTGATTGAGCTCGCGCATGGCCTGGTACAGCTGTCGCGCGGTCTCGCCGAGGTTTGCCTTAGGCAGGCCGGAAAGCCAGCGTCTGACGCCGCGCACGCTGGGTTCGCAGAAGGATAACTCCTGGCAATTCGGCGTCGACACGCGCAACAGTAATGGCTGGCTCTGGTTATCCAAGCGATAAACTCCGTGGCATGCCTGCAGCCGTACCACCAGCGGCGGTGGTGAACTTGGGAGGCCCGCCATGCCGTGATATCAATATGCAATCGTTGCAAGCAATCATAGCGAACCCGGAGCAATTGGCCAGCGCCCGCCGACCATTGGCGGTGTCAGACCTGAGGTGAGACCGTTGGCGGCGCCACGATGTCATCCTCCGACTTCGCCTGGCCCAGCCCTTCCCCCATGCGGACCGGCGTCAAGGCCCCCAAGTGTTCAGCCCAGCTGACCCGGTCCGGTCCAAACAGCAGGATCACAGTGGAACCGAGCTTGAATCGGCCCATTTCCGCCCCTTTCTCCAGTCGGATGGGCGCCCGCGCTGCTTCGTCGTAGTGAAAGGTCTTGAGCGAACGCTTGGGCGGCGTAACCAGTCCGGCCCACACGGTCTCGATGCTGGCGACGATCATTGCGCCGACTAATACCATGGCCATTGGTCCGTGTTCGGTATCGAACAGGCAGACCACCCGCTCATTGCGAGCGAACAACTCCGGGACGCCTTCAGCGGTGACGGTGTTCACCGAAAAGATGCGGCCCGGTATGTAAACCATTTCCCGCAGGGTGCCGGCCAGTGGCATATGCACCCGATGATAGTCTTTGGGCGATAGGTACACGGTGGCGAAGTCTCCACCCATGAAGGGCGCGGCACGTTGGTGATCGCCGCCGAGCAGTTCCATCACGCTGTAGCTGTGACCCTTGGCTTGAAAGATCCGCCCTTGCTCGATCTTGCCGAGCTGGCTGATGGCGCCATCGCAGGGGTTGAGGACCGCAGCGGGTGTCGGATCGAGTGGGCGAGCGCCGTCTTTCAAGGCGCGGGTAAAGAAGGCATTGAAATGTTCGAAAGCAGTCGGCTCTTCGATCTGAGCTTCGTGCATCGGCACGCCAAAATGACGAATGAACGCCTTGATGAACGTGTTTTTCACCCAAGGTAGGCGGCACTCGGCGAAACAGCCGGCGAGGCGCGAAATCAGGTGATGTGGCAGCAGATACTGGCTTAGTACAAACAAGCGATCTTTCATGGATAACCTTTTCATTGCTGGATCGGGGTGTCGGGTAGGTTGCCCCATTCGCCCCAGGAGCCAGGGTATCCCTTGACGCGCGGATAGCCCAATGCCTTGGCCAGCAGATAGGTGAAGCCGGAGCGATGATGCGTCTGGCAGTGGGTGACAATTTCTTTGTCGGCGGTGATGCCGAGCGCTTCCAGCCTTTCAGCGATGTCTTCGCGGATGCGCATGGCGCGTGCCGGGTCCATGGCTGCGGTCCACTCGAAGTTGATTGCGCCGGGGATATGCCCCGCGCGCGCCGCGAGCACTTTCTCGCCGCGATACTCTTCCGGCGAGCGCGCATCCCAGATTACCAGGTCGGCGGCGCCGAGCCGGCTTTCGAGATATTCGCGGGTCGCGCTAGGGGTTTCGTCCAGCTGGAGGGGGACCGGCCCGCCTGCAGCGACAGGGCTGTCTTGCGACAGAGGGCGCTGTTCCGCCAGCCAGGCGTGCAACCCGCCGTTCAGGTAGTGGTAATGGGAATGGCCGATGACATCAAGCAGCCAGATGAATCGGCCGGCCCAGCCGCCCCCTTCGTCGTCGTACACCACATAGACAGCGTCGGCACGATGCCCTAGCGCACCAAACAGTGCTTCCAGCTGAGGTTTGCCGGGCAGTTGCCCCGGCGCCGGTGGTTGGCCGAGCTGAGTCTGCTTGGGGTCGACGAAGCGTGCGCCAGGCAGGTGGCCCTCGGCGTAGCGGGCTGCACTGGTCAAGTCGACCAGAATCAGCTCGGGAGCATTCAAACGCTCGGCCAGATCGGCCGGTTCGATTACCAGCGGCAGGGTGAAAAGGGCGGACACGGCAAGCCTCGAACAGACAGAAAGGAGCAGTCTAGCGAAAAAATCAGCGGACGCGTTTGCTGAACGTCGTCAGGGCGCGCTCGATGCACTGGACCGTCTTGGTGAAGGCCTGCAAGCCCGTCTCACTGAAAGCGGTGTTGTTCTGATCGACCACCAGCAGCATCACGACCCGGTCTTCCAGGCCGACGGAGCGCAACAGGACATGTTCGCTGGGGAACAGTGCTTTCAATGCGCCGGGCAACAGCGCTGTGAATTGGGCGAGGTTGTCCGGCTTGAGCCGTAATAACGCCGGTTTTTCCAGCAATCTTCGCAACACCTGGCTTTGCTCGGGATCGAGCGTCAGCCGGGCTGCTTCGTTTGGCAGTCCGCCGGCCTGCTGACTGACCAGGCGCTGTTGCTTGCGATCTACCATCAGCAACAGTACGCGCTGCATGCCCGAGCACGTCAGCGCTTTGCAGGAGGTCGCAGTGAGTTGCAGCACATTGTCGAAGGGGCAGGGGTCGCTGAGCAGCTCGCGGCAATGCTCGCGCCATTGGGCCAAGGTTTCGGTGTCGGGCAACTTCGCGGCCTTTTCCACTTGGAATGTGCTTTCCCATGGCCAGAGCAGCCCCTGGGCCGGATGCCAGAGATCGGTTGGCCCGATCGCGCGGGCGCTGGCCGCCGCTTGCTGATGCGCCATCTGCTGCAGTTCGGCGAGAGGCACCTGCAGGTAGAGTCCAGCGAGCCGCTGCCAGCGCAGGCTGTGGATGCCGCTCCAGCTGTGATGCGCCGAAAGCGCCAGACCGTTTGCGAGCAGGATGGTGTTGCTTGGTAAGGTGAGCCAGCGACGCAATGTAGGGTCGGCGTCGAGCATCTGTTGCTGGTGCAAGGGATGTTCGTTATCGCGGGCGATGTGCAGTGCCTTGATCAGCATGCGCCGATGCTCGTTGAGGAGCCGGTAGCCTTGGGCAATCCAGCCGGGCAGACCCCAGTGTTCGGCGGTGGCGATGCAGAGCTCCAACAACGAGACGCCCAACAACGAATGCTCGACCTGGCGGGCCGGCTCACGTTTGACCAGTACGCGCTGCTCCCAGGTCTCCAACAGTTCCGGGTGTGCGGCGACCAGCGCCCATGCCGGCGAAAGGAACAACAGGCTGCTCCAGTGGATTTCCTGCCAGAGTCGCGCCAAGCGTGAAGCAAACAACCCGTTGGCTTGCTGGCTGGCGTGGCTACTGATCAACATCAGCTGGCGCAATGGCGCCGGAATATCGTTTGGCTGAGCGGCTGGCACCCTGGCGAACAGGGCTTCGGCGCGCTTCAGGCCGATGCGACTGAGCGCAACCTCAAGGCTCTCGGCCGGTTTGTTGGTCGATCCGGCGCTGCGGTTGGCTTCGCGGATCACGGTAAGGGCAAGGACCGGACTTTCCTGTATAAGGTCCGAAATCTCGCGCATAGATAAGCTGCTGTCGCCCAGTGCGCGTTTAACACGTGCATAGGGTTCGGCAGCCGCCGGCAGGACAACGGCGTCCAACGCCTTGAGCCAGGCTGCAAGCGTGCGTGGGTATGGTGTCGTAGTCATGGCGCCGCCGAACTAGCATTTCATCGGGATGGCCTTTAGTCTGGCGCAAAAGTTCCGATAACCAGAACAATTCTTTTCATCTGCCCTTCCGCCTGACCCCAATCGAGCTCGTGCGATGTCGCACGGCTTGTTTCAGGTGCCCTAAGATCGGGTTTTAGACGTACCTACCTATGGCAAAAATAATCGGCATTATTGTGGTAATCGCCAGTGTTCTTGGCGGCTTCATCCTGTCCGGCGGCAAGGTTGCCGCGCTGATCCACCCGTTCGAGGTGATGATCATCGGTGGTGCCGCACTTGGCGGCTTCCTGCAGGCGAACCCCGGCAGCACCACCAAAATCGTGTTCAAGAAGTCGCTGCAGATGTTTGGCAACCGCTTTACTCACAAGTACTACCTGGAAGTGCTGGGGATGCTCTACGAGATCCTCAACAAAAGTCGCCGTGAGGGCATGATGGCCATCGAGGCCGACATCGAAGATCCCGCAGCCAGTCCTATATTCAGCAAGTATCCGGCAATTTTGAAGGACGAGCGGATGACCGCGTTCGTCTGCGATTACCTGCGCATCATGTCGTCCGGCAACATGGCTCCGCATGAGCTGGAAGGGCTGTTCGATATGGAACTCAACGGCCTCAAGGAAGAACTTGAGCATCCGTCTCACGCTGTGGCGAAAATCGCCGACGGCTTGCCCGCGATGGGAATCGTGGCCGCGGTGCTGGGGATCGTGATCACGATGTCAATTCTGGCGTCCGCGACCAATGCCGAGATTGGCGAGAAGGTGGCTACGGCGCTGGTGGGTACATTCCTCGGAATTCTTGCCTCCTACGGGTTTTTCGGCCCGTTGGCCGGGGCGCTCGAGCATGACGCCAAGGAAGAGCTCAACCTGTACGAGAGCATCAAGGCGACGTTGGTCGCCTCCGCTTCGGGAATGCCGCCGACGCTGGCGGTGGAGTTCGGCCGGAAAGTACTTCTGCCGGCGCACCGCCCAAGCTTTGCCGAGCTTGAACAAGCCATGCGTGGCAGCTAAGCGCGACCATGGATAATACCCAACCAATCATCGTCAAGCGGATCAAGAAGGTCGCCGCGGGCCACCATGGTGGCGCCTGGAAGATTGCCTTTGCCGACTTTGCGACCGCCATGATGGCGTTCTTTATGGTGATGTGGCTGATGTCCTCGGCCACGCCCGAACAGAAACGTGCTATTTCGGGCTATTTCCAGGACCCGATTGGCTTCACTGAAAGCGCCAGTCCGCATGTGATCGATCTGGGCGGTACCCCAACGCCTGCGCCGGATCGCACCTTGAACGATACGGTCGACCCGGCTGTTCAGCAGAGCGAGTCGAAGATGGACGCCGATCAGGCGGAAACCTTTGCCGAGCAGTTGGAGCGCGAACGTCTCGATCTGTTGCTTCAGGAACTTCAGAACAAGGTTGACGAAAATCCGGAGCTGACCCGCTTCAAGGATCAGATCCTGTTCGAGATCACTCAGGACGGCTTGCGCATTCAGATCATGGATGCGGCCAACCGTCCTATGTTTGCCCTAGGCAGTGCCCAGCTGCAGCCGTACTTCGAAGATATTCTGCTGGCCATGGCCGATACCATCCGTGCGGTACCGAACAAGATCAGCGTCAGCGGGCACACCGATGCCAAGCCCTATTCTGGGCGCGGCGAATTCGGTAACTGGGAGCTTTCGGCAGGGCGGGCCAATGCGGCTCGGCGCGCCTTGGTTGCAGGTAGCTATCCAGAGGAACAGATTGCCCGGGTGGTGGGCTATGCCTCTTCGGCCTTGTTTGATCGGGAGAACCCGTTGAATCCCGTCAATCGCCGCATCGATATCCTGGTGTTGACCAAGAAAGCGCAGCGCGATATCGAGGGTGAGCAGTCGGACGCGGCGGGGAAAGACGCAGCGTCAGAGCCCACTTCCGCAGGTGATATGTCGGCGCCCTCGGCAGCGCCTTCCGCGCCGCTGCAAGCACCGGAGTTGCGCGAGCGGCTGAACATCTTCGAGGACGGCGTGCTGCAATTCGACCAGCCTGGCGGTAACTGAGCCGGGCGGCTCAACCGTTTCTGGTCAAGCAAATGTCAGTAGTCGGCTTCCGGTAGGCTACTGATGATATGTCGGTAACTGGCCATGCGTTGTGGCTGGATTTGCCCCTGCTCCAGTCCCTTGAGCAACGCGCAGCCCGGCTCACGGTCATGCTTGCAGTCGCGGAAGCGGCAGTGACCCAGCAGGTCCTGGAACTCGATGAAGCCGGCTTCGACATCAGAGCGGCTTACGTGGCCCAGGCCTAATTCGCGGATGCCCGGGGAGTCGATTAGCTCACCACCGCCGGGGAAATGAAACAGCCGCGCGGTCGTGGTGGTATGCGTCCCCTTGCCGGTCATCTCTGACAGCGCACCCACCCGGGTGTCGACGCCAGGCAAAAGGCTGTTCACCAGAGACGATTTGCCCACCCCGGACTGGCCGACGAATACGCTGACGTGCCCGTCGAGGCGCGCTTGCAGCGCCTCCATGCCGGCACCGTCATGCGCGGACACCTCCATCAGTGGATAGCCCAGGGTGCGGTAGACCGCCAGCAGGGCGTTGAGTGTACCTTCGTTCTGGGCATCAATCAGGTCTGCCTTGTTCAGCAGCAATAGCGGCGTGATACCGGCATGCTCGGCTGCGATCAGGTAGCGGTCGATGAGATTGGCGTGCGGCTCCGGCAACGGGGCGAAAACGATGACGATCAGGTCGACGTTGGCGGCCACTGGCTTGAGCTGACCGCGAGTGTCTGGCCGGCAGAGCTCGGACTGACGCGGCAGTTGCGCAACGATTACACCGATGCCCTGGTTGCCTGGACGCCAGACCACCCGATCGCCGGTCACCAGCGCTGGCAGGTTTGCACGTAGGTGGCAGCGGAACACCTGACCGCCGTGCTCGCCTTCCTGAGCCTCAACTTCAACCTGCACGCCGAAGTGAGCGATGACCAGGCCGGTCTGTTCCGGGCCGAGATCGCCGCCCTCGAGCTCTTCCACTGTGCGCGATTCCCGCCGCGCCGCGCGTGTGGCGCGTTCTTCCTGGATCTTCTCGATGCGCCAGCTTTGCCGGCGGTTGAGTTGGCGTTTGGCCATTGCGTGGGTGCCCAGGTATGAAAAGAGGGCGAGTCTAACATGCCCGTGAGTGCAGGCTGCGGGCCTGTTTTTGCTGGGCTTTTGGCCGGTAGACTAGGCAGTCTCTACGGTTGGCGGCGAGCGCTCATGCCTGTCTCCTCACTTACTCGTTATCCCGCCTTGCTGGCGCTGCTCAGTCAACTGCTGTCGCTGCTGCTGTGCTGGCTGTTGCTGCTTGCGTTGGCGCGACTGCTGGGCTGGCACCTCAGCCTTTTAGGGGCTGCCTGTCTGCAAGGTGCGGTTGCTGCATTGATCGGCCAGCGCCTCGGATTGTCGCGCTGGTGGCTGCCAATCAATCTTGGCTTCGTGCCGGGGCTGGTGCTTCTTCAAGACCATGCGCTGCCACCCTGGTTGTTGCTGGTCGGCTTTCTAATCTTGCTGATGTTGAACTGGAACGCCCTGACCGAGCGGGTTCCCTTGTATCTCACTGGTTCGGTTGCCGAGCAGCAGCTGGCGCAACGGCTACAGGCGCTGCCCGATGGGTTCAGTTTCGTTGATCTGGGCAGTGGGCTCGGTGGCACCCTCCTGCGGTTGGCGCGGCTTTATCCATCCGCACGTTTCGTCGGTGTCGAGACGGCGCCGCTCACCTTTGCATTGTGCTGGTTGCGCTGTCTGTTCCAGCGCAACTGCCGGGTGCGTTTTCGCAGCTTCTGGCGCGAACCGCTGGCCGGCTACGATGTGGTCTATTGCTTTCTCTCGCCTGCTCCTATGCCTGCGTTGTGGCAGAAGGCTCGGGCCGAAATGAGTCCGGATGCGCTGTTGATCAGCAACAGCTTCGAGGTGCCTGGCGTTGAAGCGCAGGAAACGTTGGCCATCGATGACTGGCGGCGTTCACGCCTGCTGATCTGGCGGCCCGGGGCGGCTCCGTAACCTGACGGCCGCTCCGCGAGCGGCTAAACTGCGCGCCACAGCCAAGGAGTTCACCATGCAGAACCCGCAAAATCTCATCTGGATCGATCTGGAAATGACCGGTCTGGATCCTGACAACGACGTCATCATCGAAATGGCAACCATCGTTACCGACAGCCAGCTCAACGTGCTGGCCGAAGGGCCGGTTATCGCCATCCATCAGAGCGATGAGATCCTTGCCGGTATGGACGAGTGGAATACACGCCAGCATGGCGGCTCCGGCTTGACTCAGCGGGTGCGCGACAGTCAGATCACTACCGAGGACGCCGAGGCGCAGACGCTGGCGTTTCTTGAACAGTGGGTGCCTAAGGGCAAGTCGCCGATCTGCGGTAACAGCATCTGCCAGGATCGGCGTTTCCTTTACCGGCGCATGCCGCGCCTGGAAGCCTACTTTCACTACCGCAACCTGGACGTTTCGACGCTCAAGGAATTGGCCGCGCGCTGGGCGCCTGAGGTACTGGCTGGTTTCAAAAAAGGTGGTACGCACCTGGCGCTGGACGACATCCGCGAGTCGATTGCCGAGCTGCGCCATTACCGCGAGCACTTCATCAAGCACTGATCACGCCGCAGCATGGCAAAGCCAGAAAAATGCGTGATTTACAAGCTGCGCGCGGCATTAGCGCAGCTTGAAACGGTTACCGGCCCAGTCTTCGCAGTTCGTCTGACTCAACCACCCGCGTACCTTCGCTTTCCTCCAGCGCCAGGCGCCAGAGCGCACGCGCCAAAGTGCAGGCCGAGATACCCCGGTATTTGCCGGGCAACAGATAGGAGAGCGGGGCGGTCAGCCGTTCGACTGGGCGGACCTGCATGCGTGGCCCGAGCAGCTGCGAAGGTCGCACGATGGTCAGTTGCGGCCAGTTCTGGGCGCGTAGCGCCTGCTCCATCTCGCCTTTGACACGGCAGTAAAAAATAGAACTGGCGGGGTCGGCCCCCAGCGAGCTGATTACCAGCAGGTGTCGCGCGCCCATCTCCCGGGCGCGTTTGGCGAAGGCGATAACCAGATCATGGTCGATGGCGCGAAAGGCGTCCTGGCTGCCTGCTTCCTTCAGTGTGCTACCCAGGCAGCAAAACGCGGTGTCGATGTCACCCGACAGCTCCGGCAGCAGCGTCTGCAGCGGGCCAATCGGGTTCTCAAGCCGCGGGTGTGTGGCTAATTGCCTGCGGCTTGGGGCGAGCACGCACTCTACTGTGGGTTCGTTGAGCAGCCGGTCGAGCAGGTGCTCGCCGGTTAGCCCGGTGGCGCCGGCAAGCAAAATACGCTGTGGCGTCAGATACATGGTTTGGCTTCCTGTGACGATCAGTCAGATGGCGCTGGTTGCTGTCTGCTCAGCACTCGCCAGCGTTCGACAACCTGCTCGGGCGCCCATATCTGCGGCTCCGAAGCTTGATAGTGGTCGGCTTGTTCCCGTTCGGCAACCCTCGCCTGTGCCAGCGTGAATGCCTGCACAATATCCGGAGTTTCCTGCAAGGCCTCGGCAAATAGAGCGCGGCCGAAGTAGGTGAAGTCACTCTCCTCGGAGCAGCCAAACGACACGCGGTCGGCACGAGCTGCGGTAATGATGAGCGTGTTGGGGCTTTTCAGCGGCTCGATGAACCCGCCGGAATAGCAGGCAGAGATGACAATGATCTTGTTGCGTTCGGCAAGTGGCTGCATCAGCGCCGACAGGTCCGCGGCTGGCAAGTCCTCCAGCGCCAGCCGGGGTTGCGCGAGGACCAACTGATGGTCTGCCGAGCCGTGACTGGTCAAGTAGATGAAGATCAGGTCTTCCGGGCCGCTGCGCTCGGCCAGCCGGGCAATCGCGCGGGAAAGGTTTTCGCGAGTAGCCAATGGCCGGTCGGTGAAGTGGTCGCGGTGGTTGACCAAACTGATCTGACCGCGGGCGGCAAAACGTTCAGCCAGCAGGTCGTCCACGTAGTCGACTTCGCGCAGAAACACGCTTTGCTGTCCATCGCCTGCCAGGGTCAGGCTGTAGAGCTCTGCCGCCGGGGTCGATGGTGGCACTGCGTCAAGAGCGTCCGCCAACAGCTGGCCCTGGTGCAGCAGGCCTATCTCCAGTGGGTCGGCGAGGCGCTTGCCTTGAGCATCCTGGCTTAGGCGGCCGGCCCGCCACGTACCGCTCCGCTTGGTGCCGTCAGCGAGGATGAAGGTTCCCGGCCCATCGAACTGGCCTGCCTGGAAACGACCGACATACTGAGCGCCGTCCGGCTGGCGCAGATCACCTTCGCCGTTGTACTGCCAGCGTGTGAACTGTCCGCTGTAGTGCGTACCATCGATGCCGACATATTCGCCGTTGCCGCTTAGTTCGCCGTGTTTGAACGTGCCTTTCCAGACATTTCCGGCAGCATCTTCGTAGCGCCCCTGGCCATGGAAAAGGTCGTCCTGAAACTGGCCCAGGTAATGCTCGCCGCCGTTGCTACGGTAGAGGCCATCACCGCTGAGTCGGCCGTCGGTGAAGGTGCCGCTGAATACTCCACTGCCGTCGCTGCGGGTGCCCTCGCCATTGGGCTGGCCACTGGCAAACGCGCCTTCATAGCTGATGTCCTCTGCCTCCTGCAATTTCCCGGTGCCGTGATAGAGGCCGTCCTTGAACCCACCTTCGTAGCTCAGGCCGGGTTCGCTGTAGCGGCCCGTGCCGTTGAGGCTTCCCTGCTCGAAATGCCCTTCGTAGACTCCACCGGTGGCGTAGCTGAAGCGGCCCTGGCCATTGAACAGACCTTGTTTGAAGGAGCCTTCGTAACGGTCTCCATTAGCGCCTTGCCAGACGCCTTGACCGTGCCACTGTCCATCCTTGAACGATCCGAGGTAATGGCTGCCGTTGGGGTAGTCGATACGCCCTTCGCCCTGCAGCAGGCCATCGATGACCTCGCCCCGGTAACGACCACCATCAGGCAGCACGGCGTCGGCAGGCAACAACGGTTCGCCATCACCGCAGGCGGTCAAAAAACACGCGAACAGAAGTGGAGCGAGTTGGCGCATGCGGCTATCCAGAGGGGCGACGCCGCAGTATGCCGCAAACTCAGCGGGGTGCGGCAACGGCGCCCGTCTGGTCAGACAAAGCAGAGCGCCAGGGTCTCAGCAATGTAGGCGGGCTTTTCCACGCCCTCGATTTCCATCACGGCGCGCGACTTGAGCAGCCACTGTCCTGGATTCTTCTCGTAGGCGTCGAGTAGCGTCGCTGCAACGCGAACACGCGAGCCGACCCTGACTGGCTGGATGAAACGCAGGCTATCGAGCCCGTAGTTGACGCCCATCTTGGTTCCTTCAGGACGAATCATCAGTTCGTCCATCAACATCGGCAATAGCGAAAGCGACAGGAAGCCGTGGGCGATGGTGCCACCGAACGGGGTTTGCGCAGCTTTCTCCGGGTCGATGTGGATGAACTGGTGATCACCAGTGCAATCGGCGAACTGGTCGACTCGCTGCTGATCGACGGTGAACCATTCGGAGTGGCCTAGCTCTTTGCCAATGTAGTCCTTGAGTTCTGCTACGGGTACTTGCGGCATATATCCTCCGGTGTTTGTTGTTTTGTGCGGATGTGACGCAACGCTAGATCAGCACGCAGCCGAGGGCGAATCAACCAAGCATGGTTCGTGCGAATGGCGCGCCATAGGCTGATAGGGAGCTGTTACGAGTGTCGTTGTGGCGAGATGCTTATAATTGCGCTCCTTTGCTCTGGAGGCTTCCATGCTGCTACGCGGACTAACCTGGCTGCTGCTGTTCCAACTGCTTGGCACTGCGCTCAACGTAATGGTTCTGCCAATGCTTCCGGGGCCAATCATCGGCTTGCTGTTGCTGTTCGTAGCGCTGCTGGCTCGCGGGCAAGCGAGTGAATCGCTGCAGGTCGCGGCGAGTAGTCTGTTGCGTTATCTGCCCCTGTTGCTGGTGCCGCCCGCTGTGGGTGTGATGGCCTACACCGGGGCGATTCTCGAGGATTTCTGGGCCATCGTCGGCGTACTGGTGCTCTCGCTGGTGGTGTCGTTGGTGTTTACCGGCTGGCTGATGCAAACGCTGATTCGCCGTCAGCAGCGCAAGGCAGGTCGCGCATGATCGCGATGCAGTGGCAGGCGGCTTGGGATGCGGTCATTCATCACCCCTTGTTTGGCGTGGCGATCACCTTGGCGGCTTTTCAGCTGGCCTATGCGGCCTACGAAAAAACCCGCTGGGTATTTCTGCAGCCAGTGCTGGTGTCGATGGTGGTGGTGGTCGGTACGCTTGTGCTCTGCGGTCTGAGCTATGAGGAGTACCGCGACAGCGCCCAGATGCTGACCGTGCTCCTCGGGCCAACCACCGTGGCACTCGCCGTGCCGCTGTACCTGAATCTGCGGAGGATCCGCGAACTGTTCGGGCCTATCATGCTCACCCTGCTACTGGCCGGCACTGGCGCTACGGCGCTGGGCATGACGCTGGCCTGGGCCTTTGGTGCCGACCAGATGATCCTGATGACTCTGGCGCCCAAGTCGGTTACCTCGCCTATCGCCATGCTGGTGGCCGAGCAGATCGGCGGTGTGGTGGCGCTGGCAGCTGTCTTCGTGATGATCACGGGTATCATCGGTGCGATCATCGGCCCGGAACTGTTGCGCAGGTTTGGCGTTCAGCATCCTGCCGCCCGAGGCATGGCGCTGGGTCTGACTGCGCATGCGGTGGGGACTGCCCAGGCGTTGCAGGAAGGCGACGAGTGCGGCGCGTTTGCAGCACTGGCCATGAGCCTGATGGGCGTGATGACCGCAGTGCTGCTGCCTTTGGCCGTGCTGATGCTGTCGTGAGGAGTTTGAATGAAGCTACCGTTGTTTCCGCTCGATACCGTTTTGTTTCCTGGGTGCACCCTTGATCTGCAGCTCTTCGAGGCGCGCTATCTGGATATGGTCAGCAGCTGCATGAAGGCCGGACATGGATTCGGTGTGGTGCGTCTCATCGAAGGCAGTGAGGTGGGCGTGGCGCCGAGCGAATATGCCCTGACCGGCTGTGAGGCGTTGATTCGCGATTGGCAACAGCGCCCTAATGGCCTGCTGGGCATACGAGTCGAGGGCGGCCGTCGCTTCGATGTGTTGTCGGCCGAGGTGCAGCGTGATCAGTTGACCGTTGCCGAGATCAACTGGCGCGAGGAGGGGGACGACCTGCCGCTGAACGATGAGCATCTTGATCTGGCTATTCTGCTGGAGGCGCTCGGTCAGCATCCGCTGGTTGAGGCCTTAGGGATGGGCAGTGCCGCGCAGGGCCAGCGCTCACTGGCACATCAGCTGGCCTACCTGCTGCCCTTTCAGCCGGAGCAGAAAATCGAACTGTTGCAGCTTGACGATCCAGCGCTGCAATTGCAGCGAATTCAGCGCTGGCTGGAGCAGCTGCAGGGCGAGGCGGTCGAATAAATGTACGGTTTCTGAATGGGGTTGGCGGCACTACTGGTAGCGATACAGCAGCATGGCACCTGGCAATGCCCAGATCGCAAAGGCGCCAATCAGTCCCAGGGTGGCCGGCAGGATCAGCCACCATATTTTCGGCGACAGTGCCGGCATCGGTGCGCGCCATTGCACAAGGGTCAGGCTCGCGGCGCAAATGCTGGCTGCCAACACCGCGCCAGCGATCACATCGGTTGGCCAGTGAACGCCGAGATAGACACGCGACAGTGCAATTGCGGTGGCCGGCAAGACGCCCAATAGCACCCAGGCCAGGCGCAGGCGCGGTGGCTGGCCCCTGCCAGCGAGAACACCAAGGGTGAGAAAAAAGGCGAATGCTGCCGAGCTGTGACCGCTGGGGAAGCTGAAACTGTGCAGGGGCTCCAGCAGAATTTCCGGGCGGATGCGGCCGAAGGTCGTTTTAAGTGCGCCGTTGGCCAACGCGGTGCCCAGCAGCGTGAGAATGCTGAACACCGCAGCGCGCCACTGTTTCGTGGCGATCAACAACAGACTCAGCAACACGGCGGCCCACAGCTGGGTTTGGAAGTCGCCGGCTCGTGTGACCACGACCATGAAACGGTCGAAGATCGGGCTGCGCTCGCCCTGAATGACCGTCATCAGCCCTTCGTCGAGTTCCACCAAATAGGGCCAACCAATGAACAGTCCAATCAGAACGGCTGCGCTGAGGCCGGCGGCAAGCGGGGTCACCCAGCGCATCTGATGCAGACTGCCATGCACCACGCCGCCGACGAGCAGAAGCAGAGCGGCGGTTACAACGCCCGCCTCGCTCCAGAAACCCTCTGGCAAGGGCAGTCGCACGGCTGCACCCGCCGCCCAGCCCGGCAGCAGATAGGCCATCGACCACCCAGCCGCGGCGACTAGGCTGACCAGGAGAAAGCGTCCGAACGGCATGTCGAGCATGCCCGCGGTCACCGGCAACATGGGTCGCAGCGGACCAATGAAGCGTCCTACAAGCAGACTGGCAATGCCGTAGCGCTCGAAGTACAACTCGGCGCGTGTCAGCCATTCTGGGTGGTCGCGCAGGCCACGGAGACTGCGAATATTCTGATGGTAGCGGCGTCCCAGCCCGTATGAGAGCAGGTCGCCAAGTAGACCGCCGGCATAGCCGAGGAGCAGTGTCTCGCCGAGGCTCAGCACGCCACTGCCGGCGACGACCGCGATGGCAAACACCAGTACGGTGCCGGGCATCAGCAAGCCAATAATGGCGAGGCATTCGAGGCAGGCGACTAAAAACAGGCTAAGGCCAAGCCATTGTGGGTGCTCAGTGAGCCAATTAGAGAGTGCGGTAAGCCATTCCGGCATGGTTGTTTTCCTTGGTCCGAAACGCTTCGACCCGGCACCTGGCGCCCGGGTTTCAAGCGTCTGGTCATGATAACGCTGGGAATTGCCTGGAGCGGTGACTGATCAAACGGCGGATTTCGACGCGCTTGAGTGGTCAGGGGCACATTCGGTGGCGTGACTGCAGTCGGATGCTTTTCTGCCATTCGCCCGGCGCCGCTGTGCGTGAGGCGCGTGGGTGGCTATAATCAGCCGCTTTCCCTTCAGTCAGGCCAGCCAGACCATGACCGAGTCCGTACTCGACTACATGACCCGCCTCGGTCGCGCCGCGCGCGAGGCGTCGCGGGTGCTAGCGCGTGCCACCACAGCGCAGAAGAACCGGGCCTTGCAAGCCGCCGCCGCCGCGCTTGACGCCGCGCGTGAGGAGCTGGTTCGTGCTAATCGTGAGGACCTCGAGGCTGGGCGTGCCAATGGTCTGGATGAGGCCATGCTCGATCGGCTGGCGCTTACGCCGGCGCGCATCGACGACATGATCGAGGGGCTGCGCCAGGTCGCGAACCTGCCTGACCCCATCGGTGAGATACGCGACATGCGCTACCTGCCTTCTGGCATTCAGGTTGGCAAGATGCGCGTGCCGCTGGGCGTGGTTGGGATCATCTACGAGTCACGGCCCAACGTGACCATCGATGCCGCCAGTCTGTGTCTCAAGTCGGGCAACGCCACTATTTTGCGCGGCGGCTCGGAAGCGATCCATTCGAACCAGGCCATTGCTCGCTGCATTCAACTGGGCCTGGCCGAGGCCCAGCTGCCAGCTGCTGCGGTGCAGGTTGTCGAGACCACCGACCGAGCCGCCGTTGGGGCATTGATCACCATGCCGGAATACGTGGATGTGATCGTGCCGCGCGGCGGTAAGGGGCTGATCGAGCGCATCAGTCGCGATGCCAAGGTGCCGGTGATCAAGCATCTGGACGGAATCTGCCACGTGTTCATCGATCAGGCGGCCGACCTCGACAAGGCTGTCCGCATCGCCGACAACGCCAAGACCCAGCGCTATGCGCCGTGCAACACCATGGAAACGCTGTTGGTTCATGCATCCATCGCCGCTCGTGTGTTGCCGCCGCTGGCAGCGATCTATCGGGAGAAGGGCGTCGAGTTGCGTGGTTGCCCGAGGACCTGTGAATTGCTCGGTAGCGATGTGTTAGCTGCGAGCGAAGAGGATTGGTCCACCGAATACAACGCGCCGATCCTGTCAATCCGCATTGTCGATTCCCTGGATGAAGCCATCCAGCACATCAATCGCTACGGTTCGCAGCACACTGACGCGATCGTCACGGAAAACTTCACCGATGCGCGGCGCTTCATTACTGAGGTCGATTCGGCGTCGGTAATGATCAACGCCTCCACTCGTTTTGCCGATGGCTTCGAGTACGGGTTGGGCGCTGAGATCGGCATTTCCACCGATAAACTGCACGCCCGTGGTCCGGTCGGCCTGGAAGGACTGACCAGCGAGAAGTACCTGGTATTCGGCGACGGCCACGTGCGTACTTGATGAGGGCAATTGGCACCCCTCGGCGCATCGGCCTTCTCGGTGGCACCTTTGACCCGGTGCATATCGGGCATTTACGCGGCGCTCTGGAAGTGGCGGAGATGGTCGGGCTTGACGAGGTTCGCCTGGTCCCCAACTACCGACCGCCGCACCGTGAAACGCCATACAGCACTGCGCAGGATCGCTTGAGCATGGTTCGGCTGGCGGTGCAGGACTTGGCTCCGCTTTCGGTCGATGCACGCGAGTTGGAGCGTGACAAGCCGTCTTACACCGTCGACACGCTGGAGTCTTTGCGTGCCGAGCTGGATGATGACGATCAGGTCTTTCTGATCATGGGTTGGGACGCCTTCTGCGGGCTTCCCAGTTGGCATCGCTGGGATCAGCTGCTCGATCATTGCCATATTCTGGTCATGCAGCGGCCGGATGCCGACAGCGAGTCGCCGGAAGCACTGCGGGACCTGCTGGCGGCACGCAGCGTGAACGATCCGCTGACGCTTACCGGCAGCGGTGGGCAAATTGCTTTCGTCTGGCAGGCCCCGCTAGGGGTGTCGGCAACACGTATTCGTCAATTTCTGGCCAGCGGCCGGTCTGTACGCTTTCTCGTACCGGACGCCGTGCTGGCTTATATCAACGCGCACGGACTGTACCGGGCGTCGAACTGAGGTTGTTTCACACTATGCAAAATGATTCTTTGGCTCAGCTGGCCGTTAGTGCCCTGGAAGATCTGAAAGGCACCGATATCACGACTATCGATGTCCGTGGCAAGACCAGCGTCACCGACTTCATGGTTATCGCTAGCGGCACGTCCAGCCGTCACGTGAAATCGCTCGCCGAGAACGTGCTCGAGAAGGTCAAGGAGCAGGGCGTACGCCCGCTTGGTAGCGAAGGCCTGGACGGCGGCGAATGGGCTCTGCTCGACCTCGGGGATGTGGTGGTGCATGTGATGCAGGTGCCAACTCGCCAGTTCTACGATCTCGAGCGCCTCTGGCAGGGCGCCGAGCAGAGCCGTGCGCAGCACGCGGGCGAGCAGGAATAGTCGATCCGTGCGGATCAAGCTGATTGCGGTGGGTTCGAAGATGCCGCGCTGGGTGGAGGACGGTTGGCAAGAATATGCCAAGCGCCTGCCATCTGAGCTGCCTTTGGAGCTTCATGAAATATCGCTTAACACCCGTGGCAAGAATGCCGACGTGGCGCGGTTGATTCGTCAGGAGGGCGAGGCCATGCTGGCGAAGGTGCAACCCGGCGAGCGCATCGTCACGCTTGAAGTGACGGGGCGGCCATGGAGCACCGAGCAACTGGCTGGCGAGCTGGAGCGATGGCGGCTCGATGCGCGCAATGTCAACCTGATGGTTGGCGGACCGGAGGGCCTGGCGCCCGAAGTTTGCGCGCGGAGTGAGCAACGCTGGTCGCTGTCGCCGTTGACCTTGCCACATCCGCTGGTGCGCATTCTTATCGGCGAGCAGATCTATCGCGCCTGGACGTTGCTGTCGGGTCACCCTTACCACAAGTAGTACAGCCAAACCCAAGATGTCCAAGTCGATCCCTCTCCAAGACCACGAAAAGGACGCCCGCCTGGTGCGTCAGCGGGTGATTGTGGGCGGGGTTTTGGTGCTGCTCCTGATCGGCGCCTTGATTGCGCGGCTTTACTACCTGCAGGTCGTGCAGTACGAGCATCACTCGACGCTATCCGAAAGCAACCGTGTTCACGTCCAGCCGATTCCACCGAATCGCGGGCTGATTTTCGACCGGACTGGCAAACTCATCGCCGACAACCGGCCGAGCTTCAGTCTTACGGTGACTCGCGAGCGAGCTGAAGATTGGCGCAAGACACTCGACACGGTGGTCGAGGTGCTGGAGCTCTCCAGCGAAGAGCGCGCGCTCTTCGAAAAGCGCGTGCTTCAGGGGCGGAGGCCATTCGAGCCGGTGCCGATCATGTACGAGTTGTCGGAAGAGCAGATCGCCCGCATCGCGGTGGATCAGTTCCGTCTGCCCGGCGTGGAGGTGGCGGCGCAACTGGTTCGACACTACCCACAGGGCAAGCATTTCGCGCACTCGGTCGGCTACGTCGGTCGGATCAACGAGGCGGAGGTCAAGCAGCTTGATCCGGTCAACTACAGCGGCACCCACCATATCGGCAAGACCGGCATCGAGCGCTTCTATGAAGATGTCCTGCACGGTCAGGTGGGTTACGAGGAAGTCGAAACCAACGCTCGGGGTCGGGTGCTGCGGGTACTCAAGCGCACCGATCCTATTCCGGGCAAGGACATCACCCTGACGCTCGATCTTGAACTGCAGGAGGCGGCCGAAGCCGCGTTGGCGGGACGTCGCGGCGCCATCGTCGCCTTGCAGCCCTCGACCGGCGAGGTGCTGGCAATGGTCAGCCAGCCCAGCTTCGATCCCAACCTGTTCGTGACCGGCATCAGCTTCAAGGCTTACGGCGAGTTGCGTGACTCGATCGATCAGCCGCTGTTCAACCGGGTCTTGCGCGGGCTGTACCCACCAGGTTCAACCATCAAGCCGATGATGGCGGTGGCTGGGCTGGATACCGGTGTGGTAACCGAGAACAGCCGCGTGTTCGACCCCGGCTTCTTTCAACTGCCCAATGTGAAGCATAAGTATCGGAACTGGAATCGCGGCGGCGACGGCTGGGTGGATCTGGAAACGGCCATCATGCGGTCGAACGACACCTATTTTTACGACCTTGCCCACAAGATGGGCATCGACCGTATGCATGACTACATGAGTCGCTTTGGCCTCGGCCAGCGCGTTGCGTTGGATATGTTCGAGGAAACCGCTGGCCTGATGCCGTCGCGAGACTGGAAGCGTGGGCGTTACCGGCAGGCCTGGTACCCGGGCGAGACCGTTATCCTCGGCATCGGTCAGGGCTACATGCAAACCACTCCGTTGCAGCTGGCCCAGGCGACCGCGCTGATGGCGACCCATGGCAAGTGGATCAGACCGCACCTGGCGAAAAGCATCGAAGGTGAAATGCCTGTCGATCCGGAACCGATGCCTGATATTCAGCTCCGCGATCCAAGTTACTGGGATGCCTCCATCAACGGCATGGTGAAGGTGCTGCACGGCGCCCGCGGCACGGCAAAGAAAGTAGGCGATACCGCCGCATATCTCATCGCCGGCAAAAGCGGTACGGCGCAGGTCGTCGCCATCAAGCAGGGCGAGAAGTATGACAGCGGCAAACTTGCCGAACGCCATCGTGACCACGCCTTGTTCGTCGCTTTCGCCCCGGTGCATGACCCACAGATAGCAGTGGCTGTGATGGTCGAGAACGGTGAGTCCGGGTCTGGCGTCGCCGCTCCGGTGGCCAAGCAGATCATGGACGCCTGGTTGTTGAACGAGGCGGGCGAGCTAAAGGCCGAGTATGCGCCGGCCATGACGGCACAGGGGCCCAAGCCATGAGCGGAACATTCGACCGCACGCTTTCGACCACCGATGTGATGCGTCGTCGGGCGACGCTGTTACAGCGCATGCATATCGATGGGGTGCTGCTCTTGCTTCTGCTGACGCTGGCGGCCGGCAGCTTGTTCGTTCTTTATTCGGCCGGCGGCAAGAACGTGGATCTGCTGATCAAGCAGGCGACTTCCTATGGCTTCGGCCTGGGCGCCATGCTGGTCATCGCCCAGCTGGAGCCCAGATTCATGGCGCGCTGGGTCCCGGCTGGCTACTTGGCGGTTGTAGCGCTGCTGGTCGCGGTGGAGTTCGTCGGATACACCGCGATGGGTGCGACCCGCTGGATCAATATCCCAGGGGTGATTCGCTTCCAGCCGTCCGAGTTCATGAAAATCATCATGCCGATGACCATCGCCTGGTATTTATCTGCGCGCGCATTGCCGCCAGGCATCAAGCACACCATGGTCAGCCTTGGCCTGATCCTCACGCCCTTCGTGCTGATCCTCAAACAACCGGATCTGGGCACTTCCTTGCTGGTGCTGGTCTCCGGTGCTTTCGTGCTGTTCATCGCCGGGCTGCGCTGGCGCTGGATTCTGAGCGCAATTGCGGCGCTGGTGCCGATCGCCGTGGCTATGTGGTATTTCGTTCTGCACAACTACCAGAAACAGCGCGTGCATACATTCCTCGACCCAGAAAGCGACCCGCTGGGAACCGGCTGGAACATCATCCAGTCGAAGGCGGCGATAGGTTCAGGCGGGGTGTTTGGCAAGGGTTGGTTGCTGGGCACCCAGTCCCATCTGGATTTTTTGCCCGAAAGCCATACGGACTTTATCATTGCGGTTCTGGCTGAAGAGTTCGGCCTGGTGGGCGTCTGCCTGCTGCTGCTGCTTTATTTGTTGCTGATTATGCGCGGGCTGGTCATTACCGTTCAGGCGCAGACCCTGTTTGGCAAGTTGCTGGCCGGTGCGCTGACGATGACTTTTTTCGTCTACGTATTCATCAACATCGGCATGGTCAGCGGTCTGTTGCCGGTGGTAGGGGTGCCGTTGCCCTTCATCAGTTTTGGTGGCACTTCATTGGTAACCCTGCTATCAGGGTTCGGGGTTTTGATGTCGATCCACACCCATCGCAAATGGATCGCACAGGTTTGACTAGAGTGAATTTCTTGGATCGATTACGACGTGGCTGGTTGACGCGAGCGCTCTGCGGAGCGGGTCTTTTTGCAGCGTTCGGACATGCTCCGGCGGTTTTTGCGGCAGATTATCAAGGCGAAAAGGTCGCCGATTTTGTGCGCGAAATGACGCAGGACTATGGGTTCGCCAGTGAGCAGGTGATCGAAGTGCTGGCGCAGGCAGAGCGCAAGCAGGTGATTCTCGATGCTATCTCGCGGCCGGCAGAACGCGTCAAGGCGTGGAAAGAATATCGGCCGATCTTCATGACCGATTCACGGGTCGCTCAGGGAGTGGATTTCTGGCGCGAGAACGAGGCGGCGCTGGCGCGCGCCGAACAGGAATTTGGTGTGCCGGCACAGGTCATCGTCGCCATCATCGGTGTCGAAACCTTTTATGGCCGCAACACAGGTAACTATCGCGTCATAGATGCCTTGTCGACCCTGGGCTTCGATTATCCACCGCGCCAGCCATTCTTCCGTCAGCAGCTCAAGGAATTCCTGTTGCTGGCCCGTGAAGAGCAAGTCGACCCTTTGACACTGACCGGTTCTTACGCCGGTGCCATGGGGCTGCCGCAATTCATGCCGAGCAGCTTCCGCGCCTATGCCGTGGATTTCGATGCGGACGGACGTATCGATATCTGGAAGAATCCTGTCGACGCCATCGGCAGCGCAGCCAATTATTTCAAACAGCACGGTTGGACAGCTGGTGCACCGGTGGTGGCGCGGGCCACAGTAAGTGGCGAGCAGCATAGCGAAGGTCTGACCGAGGGGCTTGAACCGGTCCTGAAGGCCGCTGAATTGCGCGAGCTGGGTTGGCAATGGTCGACCGAAACGGAGATGGCCAACGACACTGTGGTAACCGCCTTTCGTCTCGACGGGACCGACGGCGACGAGTACTGGGTCGGCTTGCCCAACTTCTATGTCATTACCCGTTATAACCGCAGCGTGATGTACGCGATGGCAGTCCATCAGCTTTCCGAGCAGTTGCTCCAGGCGCGGGGTGCGCAATGACCTCTCGTTTGCTGGCGGTAGCGACTGTCGCTGTGCTGGTTGTCGGATGCTCGTCGGCGCCGACACCGTCGCCGGCCCCCACCAAAAGTGCAGGTATCAGTGGGCCAGGTGACTACTCGCGGCCGCACAAGGACGGCGCGCCTTGGTGGGATGTCGACGTGTCCCGTATCCCGGACGCAACACCCACGCCGCACAACGGCCCGTTCAAGGCCAATCCCTATACCGTGCTGGGCAAAACCTATTACCCCATCGGTGACGGGCGCAACTATCGGGCGACCGGAACGGCATCCTGGTACGGCACCAAGTTTCATGGTCAGCCGACCGCCAACGGCGAAAAATACGATCTGTACGGCATGAGCGCGGCGCACAAAACGCTGCCGCTGCCCAGCTATGTTCGGGTAACCAACCTCGACAACGGCAAGACAGTGGTGCTGCGGGTCAATGACCGCGGTCCGTTTTACTCGGATCGGATCATCGACCTGTCGTTCGCGGCGGCGAAGAAGCTGGGTTATGCAGAAAACGGGACCGCACGGGTCAAGGTCGAAGGTATCGACCCCGAGCGATGGTGGGCCGAGCGAGGCAGGCCGGCGCCGATGGTCCTGGCCCAGCCGCAAAAAGTCGCCAAACCCTCGGCTGCTGCGCTGGCGCAACCTGTCGAACAATACACGCCGCCACCCACACAGCATGCTGGCGCCACCGTGCCGGTGGAGGTTGAGACCGGCGACAAGCGCGCTGCAAGCGGGACCGGTGTCTATCTCCAGGTCGGTGCGTTTGCCAACCCTGATGCCGCTCAGTTGCTACGCGACAAGCTCAGCAGTCTGACCGAAGCGCCGGTTTTCGTGAGTTCGGTTGTGCACCAAGAGCAGATTCTGCACCGGGTGCGCCTAGGGCCAATCGACTCCCCCGATGAAGCCACACAGCTCGAACAGAGCGTCCGTCTCGCCAATTTGGGAAACCCGCGCAGAGTACGCGGCGATTGAAGGTTCTTCATCGCTGATGGATAAGCGACGCTGACCTGTAACCGTTTTTGCCACACCACCTTTTTGAGAGCGCAATGACTATCACCACCTTCGTGCACCGGCTGTTCCTTCTCACCGTGCTGGCCGTAGCGCCCACCGCCTGGGCCGAGCCGATCATCCCTTCACCGCCACAGCTGGCGGCCAAGTCCTACGTTTTGATGGATGCCGCCAGCGGCAAGGTGCTAGTCGAGAATGCCGGTGACGAGCGCCTGCCGCCCGCCAGTCTGACAAAACTGATGACGGCTTATATCGCCACATTGGAAATCAAGAAGGGGCAGATTTCCGAAAGCGACATGGTGACTATTAGCGAAAAAGCCTGGCGCACCGGTGGCTCGCGGATGTTCATCCAGGTCAATACGCAGGTTTCGGTAGACGATCTGCTGCACGGCATCATTATTCAGTCAGGCAACGACGCCAGCGTCGCTATGGCTGAGCATATCGCCGGCAGCGAAGAGGCCTTTGCCGACCTCATGAACAGCACGGCTCAGCGTTTGGGCATGACCAACACCCACTTCATGAACGCCACAGGGCTGCCTCATCCAGAACACTATTCTTCTGCTGCTGACATGGCCAAACTGGCACGTGCGATCATCTATGAGGATCCGGAGCATTACGACATCTACGCGCAGAAGGAATTCTTCTGGAACAATATCAAACAGCCCAACCGTAACCTTCTGCTATGGCGCGACAAGACCGTAGACGGTTTGAAGACCGGCCATACCGAAGAGGCTGGCTACTGCCTGGTCGCCTCTGCAGTTCGGGATGACATGCGGCTGATCACCGCTGTCTTCGGCACCAACAGCGAGCAGGCACGTGCCGCCGAGACGCAGAAACTGCTGACCTATGGCTTCCGCTTCTTCGAGACCCGGACCTTCTATCAGAAGGGTGTTGAGCTGGCGACGTCCCGTGTCTGGAAAGGGCAGCAGGACCAGGTCAGTGCTGGGCTGGCGAACGACCTGACCATGACGCTGCCGCGTGGGCAGATGGACAAACTCCAGGCCGGCCTTACCTTTAATCCCGAACTCACCGCGCCAATCCAGCAGGGTGATGTAATCGGCAAGGTCGAGGTAAGTCTCGATGGCGAGGTGCTGCAAAGTACTGACCTGATTGCTTTGCAGGCGGTAGAGGAAGGTGGGTTGTTCAGCCGTTTGTGGGATAGCATTCAGCTGTTCTTCTTCAACCTCTTCAACTGAACCTCTGGAGCGCGCCCTCGCTATTCGCCGGGCGCGCTTGCGGATCATGAGTCTGTTGCCATGACCGAAAGCAAAAGCGAAACACAAGCACCCAAGATTGAGTTCCCCTGCGAGCGCTATCCGATCAAGGTGATCGGCGATGCGGGCGAAGGCTTCAGCGAGACGGTGGTAGAAGTGATCCGTCGGCATGCGCCGAATTTTGATGAAACCACGCTGGTAAGCCGCGACAGTCGTAACGGACGTTTTCTATCCGTGCAGGTACTGATTACGGCGACGAGCGTCGAGCAATTGCAAGCGATCCATGTCGATCTGCGCGCCACCGGGCGCGTGCACATGGTGTTGTAATGGGCCGGCATCCCACCAATGCACGTATGGTTGTAAGTCCTCCAGGCGCAAGTGCTTAGTCATGAGTATCTCGCTGCTGGGGGTGCGTGAGCTCGGTCTGGTGGACTATCCCGTCGCCTGGCAAGCCATGCAGCGCTTTACCAACGAACGGCAGCCGGACACTGTTGACGAGATCTGGCTGCTGCAGCATCCGCGGGTGTTCACCCAGGGGCAGGCCGGCAAGGCCGAGCACCTGCTGTTGCCCGGCGATATCCCTGTGATACAGGCTGATCGGGGTGGGCAGGTGACCTATCACGGCCCCGGGCAACTGGTGTGCTACCTGATGCTGGACGTCCGTCGGTTAGGTTTTGGTGTGCGCGAACTCGTCAGCCGCATCGAACAGAGCCTGATCGATTTGCTTGCCAGCTACGATGTGCAGGCCTTGGCCAAACCGGACGCGCCTGGCGTGTACGTCGAGGGCGCGAAGATCGCGTCCCTCGGCCTGCGCATTCGTAACGGACGCTCGTTCCATGGCCTGGCGCTCAATGTGGACATGGACCTGGAACCCTTCGGGCGGATCAATCCTTGCGGCTACGCCGGCATGGCCATGACCCAATTAGCCGATCTGGTTGAGGGGCCGGTAGCCTTTGCCGAGGTTGGTGCCCGCCTGGGTGAACAGCTGGTCAAGCACCTCGGCTACGCGCAGCAGCAGACCCTCACAGGCTCGGCAATAAGCTAGCTAAGCCGGGGCTTATCCTATAGGTCAGCGGGCATGACGGATATAAAACGCCTACCCAGTCAACGCAGAGGGGTAGGCGGTATTCGGCACGATCAGTTCAGATTCAGGGTCGGTATTAGGCTGCTGTCGAACGGCTGGCCCGGTACCGGCACCGGAGCGGCCAAGCCCAGGTTGTTTTTTTCGAACACCCGGTCGGCTCGGTAGCTGGAGCGCACCAGCGGGCCGGCGGCGACTTCCATAAAGCCCTTTTCCAGACCGATATCGCGGAAACGGTTGAATTCTTCGGGGCTGACCCAGCGCTTGACCGGCAGGTGGTTGCGGGTCGGCTGCAGATACTGGCCGAGGGTGAGGATGTCGACGCCGATGGCGCGCAGGTCATCCATCGTCTGCAGCACTTCCTCGTCGCTTTCGCCCAAGCCCAGCATCAGGCTGGTTTTGGTCAGCATCTCCGGGCGATGGCGCTTGGCATGCTCCAGCACGCGCAGGGTCTTCTCGTAGCCGGCGCGAGGGTCGCGCACTTCATGGGTCAGGCGTTTGACCGTCTCGACGTTCTGCGCGAAAACTTCCAGGCCAGAGTCCGCCACGCGTTCGATGGCTTGCAGGTCGCCGTCGAAGTCCGGAGTCAGGGCCTCCACGACCACCTGCGGGGTGCGCTCCTTGATGGCGCGCACACAGGCGGCGTAGTGCGCGGCACCGCCGTCGTCAAGATCGTCACGGTCCACCGAAGTCAGCACGATATAGCGCAGCGCCATGAGCTCCACCGATTTGGCGGTGTTCTGTGGCTCCTCCTGATCCAGCCAGCCGTTGGGGTTGCCGGTATCCACCGCGCAGAAGCGGCACGCGCGGGTGCACACCGAGCCCATCAGCATGATGGTGGCGGTGCCGTTGGACCAGCATTCGCCCATGTTCGGGCAGTGCGATTCCTGGCATACGGTGCTCAGGCGGTGCTCGCCCACGTTGCGCTTGACCGCTTCGAAGCGGCTGCCGCTGGGCGCCTTGACCCGCAGCCACTTGGGTTTGGGTTCGAATACCTGGGGTTCGCTTGAGGCGCGGCGTTTCTGCCCGTCCTTGATCGCGGTGATGCCCTGAGTGGTGCGGAATTTATCGCCGCTGGCAACGGTTTTGGGCTGGGAGATATCGGACATCGGCAATCTGGGCTCCGCTAGAGGCTCCGTGGGACGAGACGGCTTGTGGCCGCCGCGCAGTTTATCACAGGCGCTGACCGGTCAGTCCGCGTGACGAGGCATGCACGGATCGACAGCGCCGCGGCGGGGAGCCGCAGTGGCGATCTGGTCGTGCACGAGTGTTCTATTCGCGTTTACCTGCGTTACCGCGCTTTGCTTGCCAACGAGTGCGAGTCACCCGGCTGCGGAGCCGGGCGGCTTGGGGCAGTGCATGGCCGATGAGTTCGGCCATGCTCGCTAAGGCTCTGCGCGCAGCCGTCCCAGCAATTCCTGCGTCGGATGCCCGTCGGCGGGCCAGCCCAGCTGTTGCTGGAAGCCTCGGATAGCGCTGCGGGTGTTGGCACCGATGATGCCGTCTGCAGTGCCTGGATCGAAGCCTCGGTTTGAAAGGCGTTCCTGCAGTTCGAGCCGCTCTGAGCGGCTCAACGGCTGTTCCCCTTGTGGCCAGCTTGCACGGACCCTGCCGGCGCCATCGAAGCGCTCGGACAGCAGTCCGATCGCCAGCGCATAGGACGATGAATTGTTGTAGCGCAGTATGGCGCGGAAATTATCCAGGACCAGAAATGCTGGGCCTCGGTACCCGGCGGGAAGCAACAACGTCGCGCTTGCGGCATCCATGCTGGTACCTGCCGGCAGTCCGGTCAGTCCCAGTTGACGCCATTCGGATACTGGCTTGCGGATAGCATTGTCAGCCTGTGCGTAGTCGAATCCATCCGGCAAGGTGACTTCGAAACCCCACGGTTGCCCGGCTTTCCAGCCAGAGGCTTGCAGATAATGTGCAGCTGATGCCAGGGCGTCGGCGGTACTGCTCCAGATATCCCGGCGGCCATCGCCGTCGAAATCCACCGCGTGGGTGTTATAGGTGGTCGGGATGAACTGGGTCTGTCCCATGGCGCCGGCCCAGGATCCCCGCAGCTGTTCGGCACTCACATCGCCGTGCTGGAGGATTTCCAAGGCCGCCAACAGCTGACTTTTGGCAAATCCAGGGCGTCGACCCTCGTGTGCCAGTGTGGCGAGCGAACGGATCACGCCCTTGTCGCCCATGATCTGTCCGTAGCTGCTTTCAAGGCCCCAGATCGCGACCAGCGTATTACGATCAACAGCGTAACGCGCTTCTATATCATTCAGCGTCGCTTGGTGCTGCTCGAGCAGACGTCTGCCGCGATCGACACGCTGTTTCGATAGGGCGCCGTCCAGGTACTGCCAGACCGGGCGGGTGAATTCCGGCTGGCTGCGATCAGCGATGATGATGCTTGGATCAGGCGTGACGCCTGCAAAGGCGCGGTCGAATACCTGCGCCGAAATGCCCGCGTTAAGGGCTTGGCTACGAAACCTGTTGCGCCATTCTGCGAAGCTCAGCTGTTCAGGCTCGGCTTCGGATGGCAAGACGGTGAGTTCGACGGTGCTAGGGGGGGGCAGGCTAGCGGAGGCTTGCGCGCTCGGTGCGACCGGTTCGGCGGCGCAGGCGACCATGATGCTCAGGGCTGATCCGGCAATCAGGGTACGCAGCAGCAGGACGGGAACGAAGGTGTAAAGCATGCACCACTCTCGGCAGGTCATCGGCAGATGACATTATCACGCTTTGAGTGACTTGGCTTTTCAAGCCGCCAGAAGGACCGAAGCCTCCCAGTTGGTGGACTGGGAGGCTTCACGGCGGTAGCTGCCTTTGCCTTTTTTCGACTGTTCCTGGCGACTGCGGAACAGGGGTTGAGCCACTAGACTCTTGGCCTTGTTTGGCCGCTTTTGTTGCTTGCTCATCGATTACCCTCTCGGTTGCTATGGATCAGCCGGGGCATCATAGGGACTGTATAAAAAATGTCCAGCCCTGGAGGGCAGGCAACACCTGGCGTTTAGCGCAAATCAGAGAGCCTGACCGCATCTGAGGGCGACATCCACACTGTTTGCTGCGTTCTACAACCTGATCTGCCGTCCGCTCAGCTGAAGGCACAAATCCGTCAAACCGACCCATGGGTCACCTTCGGCCTGCCCTTTGATTTGCTCATCGATGCGCTGCGCATCCATCAGGAGCCGCTGCCAACCCGCTGCATCGTGTCGCTGCAAGGCTTTGCTGACCAGCGGCTTGCGCTTGTCCCATACTGGCGGGCGGGCCTGGCTGAATGCCCGGTCAAGCGGTACGCCTTGACTGTACTGCTGGGCGATGTTGGCCAACTGGCGGACTTCCCGCGCGACGGCCCAGAGAATGACCGGCGCTTCGACCCCCTCGCCACGCAGGCCTGCAAGCATCTGCAGGATGTGTTCGGGCTGCCCCAGCAGCGCGGCATCAATCAGCCCGAAGACGTCGTAGCGTGCGCTATCGGCAACCGCGGCCTGGACGGTTTCGGTGGTTACCTGGCCCGCTTCAGCGAGCAGTTTGAGTTTTTCGATTTCCTGCGCGGCGGCCAGCAGGTTGCCTTCGACACGTGCCGCGATCAGCTCCACGGCTTCCTGGTCTGCAGCAAGACCGGCTTGCGCCAGGCGCTGGCGAATCCACTGCGGCAGCTGTTGCGCGTCCACCGGCCAGATCTGCAGGAACTGCGCCTGTTTGCCGTCGATCAGCGCCTTGGCCCATTTGGTCTTCTGAGTATTGCCGTCTAGCTTGGGCAGGCTGATTAGCAGCACGGTGTCTTCTGCGGGACGCGCAAGGTAGTCGATCAGCGCCGCGGCACCTTTGTCGCCAGGCTTGCCGTTGGGAATTCGCAGCTCCAAGAGGCGTTTTTCCGCAAACAGGGAAAGGCTGGCACCGGCTTCGATCAGTAGGCCCCAGTCGAAACCGGTCTCGACATTTAGAACCTGGCGTTCGCTGAAATCCTGTTGACGGCAAGCCGCACGTATCGCGTCGCAGGCTTCCTGGCAGAGCAAGTGCTCGTCGCCACTGACCACATAAATCGGCGCAAGAGAGCCTTGCAAGTGCTTGGCGAGCTGGGCGGGAGGTAGCTTCATCGCAAGGGCCGGGAGCCTGCGCTGGCGGGCTCCCAGGTCGTCACTGGAGCGGCAGTTCGATGGGCGACTGCAAAGGTCGCGCAGACTGTTCGCGCATCTGAGCCTCGATCGCCTCGGCTTCAGCACGCTTCTTCGCTTCTGCTGTCTGCTGCAGTTGGTCGAGCTGCGCAGGCGTGATGTTGCGTAGGCGCATGCTCAGTTGCTGCAGAAGCTCGCGGCGCATTTCCCGGCGCAGCTGGCTGGCTTCCTGATCCGAACTGATCAGGTTGCTGCTGTCATGAACATAGACCTTGGATACTTCGACTTGGTCTTCCAGAAGCACCGTGTTCTGCGGGCCACGGATCTCATAGTCGAGGGTCTGGGTCAGCTCGTATTCGGCAGTGCGTGCAGCGGTGGTGTAACTGGCGGTGCGCTGGCGGGTCTGCTCGCGTACCAGGTCCAGAGTATAGCGAGCGCCGGGATAAACCCTGACGCCGCTGTCCTTGAGCAGTTCTTCAAGTTGCTGCACGGTTTCGCCATAGCTGTTGCGCGCTTGCAGATTAATTTCATCGAGCGCGAAACTGGTATCGCCTGTCCCGCGAAGCTGAAAGCCGCAGGCGCTCAACAGCAGGGCCAGGCCGACCACCACCAGATTGCGTTTGATCATGTTGTATCCCCTTGCCAGCCTTGGCGCACGCGCCAAGGCGAATCAGTTAGCGACGATGTTAACCAGCTTGCCCGGCACCACGATGACCTTGCGAATCGTCAAGCCCTCGGTGAAACGCACTACGTTCTCGTTCGCGCGGGCAGTGGCTTCGACTTCTTCACGTGTGGCGCTGGCGGGCACTTCGATTTGTCCGCGTAGCTTGCCGTTGACTTGCACCACCAGCGTCAGGCTGTCCTGAACCAGAGCAGACTCGTCGACGGCCGGCCACTGTGCATCAATGATCGAGCCGCTGTTGCCCAGCTGTTGCCAGAGTTCGTGGCAGATGTGGGGTGTGATAGGGGCCAGCAGCAGTGCGACGGTTTCCAGGCCTTCCTGCAGCAGCGCGCGGTCCTGCTCTGTTGCAGCGGCTGCTTTCTCCAGCACGTTCATCAACGTCATCACCTGGGCGATCGCGGTGTTGAATTTGTGATGCTGCCCAACATCCTGGCTGGCCTGCTTGATCGCAAGGTGGATCGCACGGCGTACAGCCTTCTGCTCATCGCTGAGGGCGGATATATCCAGTTTCACAACGGCACCCGCGCTGACGTGGGCATGTGCCAGTCGCCAGACACGGCGCAGGAAGCGGCTCGCACCCTCGACGCCGGAATCGGACCATTCCAGGCTCATGTCCGGCGGCGAGGCAAACATCATGAACAGGCGGCAGGTATCGGCGCCATAGCTGTCGATCATGGCTTGCGGGTCGACACCGTTGTTCTTCGATTTAGACATCTTCTCAGTGCCGCCGATCTCCACCGGCAGGCCATCGCTGGCGAGCTTCGCACCAATGACCTTGGCCTTGGCGTCGCGCTCGACGATGACGTCGGCCGGGTTGAACCAGTCCTTGCCACCGTTTTCCAGGGTGCGGTAATAGGTGTCCGCGATGACCATGCCCTGCGTGAGGAGGTTCTTGAACGGCTCGTTGGAGCTGACCAGTCCCTCGTCACGCATCAGCTTGTGGAAGAAGCGCGCATAGAGCAGATGCAGGATCGCGTGCTCGATGCCGCCGATGTACTGGTCTACCGGCAGCCAATGGTTGGCTGCGGCTGGGTCGACCATGCCCTGATCATAGTGAGGTGAGGCGTAGCGGGCGAAGTACCAGGACGACTCGACAAAGGTGTCCATGGTGTCGGTTTCACGTTTGGCTGCGGCGCCGCATTTGGGGCAGCTGCAGTCGTAGAATTCCGGCATACGGGCCAACGGCGAACCGGCGCCGTCAGGGACGACGTCTTCGGGCAGTACGACCGGCAACTGGTCTTCCGGCACCGGGACATCCCCGCAGGTTTCGCAATGGATGATCGGAATCGGGCAGCCCCAGTAACGCTGGCGGCTGATGCCCCAGTCGCGCAGGCGGAACTGGGTGCGGGCTTGGCCCAGGCCTTTGCGCTGCAGCGCGGCTTCCATGGCATCAAAGGCGCCGTCGAAGTCCAGCCCGTCGAAATCGCCAGAGTTGATCAGCTCCCCATGTTCGCCATAGGCATCGTTCCAGGGCGCGGGTGTTTCGTCGCCGGCACTGGTGCGCACCACCGGCTTAATCGGCAGGTCGTATTTGGTGGCAAAGGCAAAGTCGCGCTCGTCGTGGGCCGGTACGGCCATCACCGCGCCTTCGCCGTAATTCATCAATACATAGTTAGCGACCCAGACCGGCAGCAGCTCGCCTGTCAGTGGGTGCTGCACACGCAGGGAAGTGGCTAGGCCTTTCTTTTCCTGAGTGGCGATATCGGCTTCAGCCACACCGCCACGCTTGCACTCGTCGATGAACGCCTGCAATTCGGGATTGTTCTGTGCGGCAAGGGTGGCAAGCGGATGTTCCGCGGCAACGGCCACGTAAGTTGCACCCATCAGCGTATCGGGGCGGGTGGTGAAGACCTTCATCACGCCTTCGCTGCCGATGCTGGCGACGTCGTAAGGGAAGCTGATCTCCATGCCGCGCGACTTGCCGATCCAGTTGCGCTGCATGGTCTTGACCTGCTCGGGCCAGCCGTCCAGCTCGTCCAGGCTTTCCAGCAGCTCATCCGCGTACGCGGTGATCTTGAAGTAGTACATGGGGATTTCGCGCTTCTCGATCAGCGCGCCGGAACGCCAGCCGCGGCCATCGATGACCTGCTCGTTGGCCAGCACGGTCTGGTCGACCGGGTCCCAGTTGACGGTGCCATTCTTGCGGTAGATCACGCCTTTTTCATACAGGCGGGTAAACAGCCATTGTTCCCAACGGTAGTAATCGGGTTTGCAGGTGGTGACTTCGCGCGTCCAGTCGACTGCCAGGCCCAGGCTCTTCAGCTGGGTGCGCATGTAGTCGATGTTTTCGTAGGTCCACTTGGCCGGCGCGACCTTGTTTTTCATCGCTGCGTTTTCTGCTGGCATACCGAACGCGTCCCAGCCCATGGGCTGCAGCACGTTCTTGCCCTGCATACGCTGGTAGCGTGCAATCACGTCGCCGATGGTGTAGTTGCGCACGTGCCCCATGTGCAGCTTGCCGCTGGGGTAGGGGAACATCGACAGGCAATAGAAGGTGTCCTTGCCTGGCTGTTCGCTCACTTCAAAGGATTTCTGCGCGTCCCAGTGGGATTGCGCGGCGGCTTCGATCTCGCGGGGCTGATACTGTTCGTGCATGGCTACTGGCGTTGGAAAAGAGGCTGGCTGCTCGCATCGCAACTCGGGCTGCCGCACCGCCGGCTCTAAGCCTGACGCAAACGGCGGCGCAACGGGTTGATACGAACGCATGGAAGCGCCGTAGCATACATGACCCTTTGCAACCGAGGGAAACCCGATTTGCCAGCATTGTTCGGCCCCGTTTGTCGAGTGCGAGGTGGATGTTCGAGTCTGAACTACGCTTGTACTGGGGGCGGGATGAACACGAGGTGAATCATGGGTAGAGAGCGCCAGGCGGATGAGGGAACCCTGTACGGACGCGTGCTGCAGCGGCTGACACTGGCTCTGGAAGAAGCCGAACGAACGGCGGGTGATGACACTGGGACTACTACCGAATTGGAGGTTGGTGGTTTGACGCCTGCCGAGTTCGATTTGATCCGTGCCTATCTCCAGCAGGACTCCCAATGGCTGTCCGGTTGGCACGCGGCTGCCGAGGAGCAGGCGCAGCTGGACCGCCAGGCGGCCCGGCCCGCGTTGCGTAATGTGCTGCGGCATCACTCCGGCAAGCGCTGCAAGCAGAGTCCACCCGCGCTTCAGCAGGCCATGACCTGCGCGCTCTGCGGCGCCAGCGTGCATTGGCCAGAGGGGGCCGGTCCGGTGGCCTGTTCGGCGTGTGGTTCGCAGTTGCTGCGTGCCAGGCAACGGTTGCATACCTACCCGAAGCATTGAAGGCGTCCATGCTGCCGACAAACGGGCGCCCCGGAAGGTAAAGTTGTGGCGACCGATCAACCGGAGCTGCACATGCCGATACGCTATTTCTTTAAACAATTGCTGCTACCGCCCGGCGGGCTGTTGTTGCTGTTGCTCGCGGCCTGGTGGCTGCGGCGGCGCTCGCCACGGCTGGCAGCGTTCTGTTTCGTGCTGGGATTCGGCGGGCTGTGGCTGATGAGTCTGCCGGTGACAGTCGAATGGGCAGCGCGGGCAATTGAAAGCGAAGTGGCGCTGGATCGCTCGGAGTGGAGCGACCTCGGCCGGCGTGCCCAGGCGATTGTCGTGTTGGGCGCAGGTCGTGAACAGGCCGATCCTGGCTGGGGTTCCGATCAGCCCAGCCATATTGCGCTCGAGCGGCTGCGTTACGCCTCGCGATTGGCAAAGGCATCGGGGCTGCCGATCCTGGCAAGTGGTGGGCTGCACTATGGCGAGCCGCCGAGTGAAGCGCTACTGGCTGCCGAGGCGCTGGAGCGCGATTTCAACACACCGACGCAATGGCTCGAAGAGCGCAGTCGGACCACCTGGGAGAACGCGCGCTACAGTGCGGAAGTGCTCAAGGCGGCGGGCATCGGGCGTATCGTGCTGGTGACTTCGGCATCGCACATGCCGCGGTCCCGCTGGTGTTTCGAGGAGGTGGGACTAGAGGTGATCGCTGCCCCGGTAGGATTCGTGGGTGTCCCCAACGGGCGACCCTTTGGTGGCTGGCTGCCCGAGGCGAAGGCCGTCTGGCAAACCGGCATGCTGCTCAACGAAGCGGTCGGCATGCTGGTCTATCCGTTGCTTTATGACGGCGACTCTGAATAGCGCTGCGTTGGCCGGTGGTGGCTGCGCTGTGCATCAGCCCCGCCGACGGCGCACCAGGCCCCAGCCGAGCAACAACACACAGACGACGATCAGCGGCCAGGAGCGCCATTGCAGATAGGGCGTCAATCCCTGCATGGGCGTGACTTCACCGTATAGCACCGCTTCCTTGAACGCCGGGATTTGCTCGACGATGCAACCGTGCGGGTCGATCAGCACCGTGACGCCGTTGTTGGTGGCGCGAATCATCCAGCGACCGGCTTCAAGGGCTCGCATCTGCGCCATCTGCAGATGTTGCAGCGGGCCTATCGAGTGGCCGAACCAGGCGTCGTTGCTAACGGTGAGCAAGATGTCGCTCTGCGCTGCAAGGCTGGCGGCAAACTCCGGGTAGACGACCTCGTAGCAGATGAACGGTGCGATCCGGTAGCCCTTGGCCTGTAGCAGCGATTGCTCCGACGTGCCGCGCGCGAAGTCCGACATGGGCAGGTCGAAGAAGGCGATCAGGCCACGCAGCATGTCCTGCAGCGGCACATACTCACCGAAGGGCACCAGTTTCTGTTTCAGGTAGGTACCTTGCGCGTCGCCCGCCGTGGTCAGGCCGTTGTAGTAGCGCAGCTCGCCGTCGGCATTGGGCTGGCGTACCGGAACGCCGGTTATCAAGGCTGACTGCCGGTCCTGGGCGAAGCGGCCCATCATCGTCAGGTAGCCTTCGGCATGCTCCTTGAGTATCGGCACTGCGGTTTCGGGCCAGACGATGAGATCGACAGGTTGGCTGCGGAAGGTCATGTCGCGATAGAGCAGGAGCTGCATCTCAAGCTTTTTCGGGTCCCATTTGATGCTTTGCGCGACGTTGCCCTGCATCGCGGCGACGGTGATCGGTTCGGCTTTTGCGGTTGTCCAGGTGTGGTCGCCTAAGCCCAGTGCGCCGCCCCAGAGGGCCACTACGAGCAGCGATGCTCCGGTCAGCGATGCCTTGTGACGCAGAAGCTGGGGTAGCTCGACCAGCAGTGATGCGGTCAATGCGAGCGCAAAGGTCAGCAACCAGACGCCACCGAGTGGCGCAAGCCCCGCCAATGGCCCTTCTAGTTGGCTATAACCGGCATAAAGCCAGGGGAAACCCGTCAGTACCCAGCCGCGCAGTGCGTCCAGGGCGAGCCAGAGCGCGGCGAACAGCAGAGCGTTGAGCAGGGGCGCCGTCGGTTGTCGCAGCCAACGGGCCCAGGCCCAGCCAAGCAACAGGAAGAACAGCGCCAGCCCGGCGACGAAGCCCAAGGTCAGCGCACCGGCCAAGACAGGTGGAGCCGAGCCAAAGTCGTGAATGCTGACGTAAACCCAGCTGACGCCCGAGGCGAACAGGCCGAAGCCGTAGCACCAGCCGCGGCCGGCCGCCTGTTTCGGCGTCAGCTCGCGCAGGCCCAGATAAATTACACCCATCGACACCAAGGCCAGCGGCCAGATATCGAAAGGGGCAAGCGACAGCGTTGTCAGGGCGCCGGCGGCGAGCGCCAACAGGTTGCCCAGCCAGCCGGGGCGGGTAATCCAGCGCATGGATGTTCCTTAAGTAACCGCCGCGAGCATGGAGGGTGCACGGCGGGTGAATGCTAAAAGGATCTATCTAAGCCAGTGCAACAGCGCCCGCAGAACGCTAGCGGCTTTCAGCTTCGGTACGGGTCAGGCGTAGCATATGCACGCGGCGACTGTCGGCGTTCAGCACGCGGAAGCGGAAGCCATTTATCTCAGTCACCTCGTTACGCTTGGGCAGGTGACCGAAGGTGCTCATCACCAGGCCAGCGACAGTATCGAATTCCTCATCCGGAAATTCGCTCTGGAAGAACTCGTTGAAGCTATCGATCGGTGTCAGCGCCTTGACCAGAAAGTCGCCGCTAGGCAGTGGCCGGATGTAGCTGTCTTCTTCGATGTCGTGCTCGTCCTCGATATCACCAACAATCTGTTCGAGTACGTCTTCGATGGTCACCAGTCCGGCGACACCGCCGTATTCGTCGATGACGATCGCCATATGACTGTGATTGGCGCGGAACTCGCGCAGCAGCACGTTGAGGCGTTTGGATTCGGGCACGAAGGTGGCGGGGCGCAGCAGGTCCTTGATATCGAAATTCTGCTGATCGTTTTGCAGGATCAGCGGTAGCAAGTCCTTGGCCAGCAGCACGCCGATAACTTCGTCGAGGCTGTCGCCCACTACCGGATAGCGCGAGTGCGCTGCGGAAATGATCGCGGGGAGAAACTCCTTCGGCGACTGGTCGGCCCTGATGCTCATTACCTGCGAGCGCGGCACCATGATGTCGCGCACCTGCAGATCGGCGACCTGGATGGCGCCTTCGACAATCGCCAGGGCTTCGTTGTCGAGTAGTTTGTTCTGGTGAGCGCCGCGCAATACTTCCAGCAGCTCCTCACGATTCTTCGGCTCATGGGCAAAAGCCTGGCTGATTTTCCCAAACCAGGACTTCTGCCCGTTGCTCGATCGGTCTTCGCTCATATCTTTGACTCAGTGGTCCTTGCAGTTGCCCGTAGCGGGCTATTCGTCGGCGTAAGGGTCGGCGTGACCCAGTTCCGCCAACAGTTGACGCTCGATGCTCTCCATTTCCTCGGCTTCGTCGTCATCGATATGATCGTAGCCGAGCAGGTGTAGACAGCCATGGATGACCAGATGCGCCCAGTGCGCCTGCAGTGTCTTGCCTTGTTCTACCGCCTCCCGCTCAAGCACCGGTACGCAGATCACCAGATCGCCCAGCAGCGGAATATCCAGCATCGGAACGCCGCCCGGTCCGTCGGGCACTTCGGCCGGAAAGGAAAGCACATTGGTGGCGTAATCCTTCTGTCGCCATGTCCGGTTCAGCTCGCGGCCTTCAGGTTCGTCCACCATGCGGATGGTCAGCTCGGAGTCGGCCGTGCGCTGGCGCAGCCCCAACTCACACCAGCGACGCAGGTCCGCCTCGGACGGGATGGCTCCCTGGCTTTCGCATTGCAGGTCGAGCTCAATCACGTCCATGTTCCTGAAGCGTACGATTACCGTTTTGTGCCTGATCGCCCTCGAATGCCTCGTAGGCCTCGACAATTCGCTGTACTAGCGGATGGCGTACCACGTCCTTGGGTTTGAAGTGCGTGAAGCTGATGCCATTGACGTCCTTCAGGACTTCGATCACGTGGGCCAGACCGCTCTTGGTGCCACGAGGCAGGTCCACCTGCGTAATGTCGCCGGTGATCACCGCTGTCGAGCCGAAGCCGATGCGGGTCAGAAACATCTTCATCTGCTCGAGGGTGGTGTTCTGACTCTCATCGAGGATGATGAAACTGTTGTTCAGCGTGCGTCCACGCATGTAAGCCAGCGGCGCGATCTCGATGACCTGTTTCTCGATCAGCCTAGCGACCTGCTCGAAACCGAGCATCTCGTAGAGCGCGTCATACAAGGGGCGCAAGTAAGGGTCGATCTTCTGGGCCAGATCGCCGGGCAGGAAGCCAAGCTTTTCACCGGCCTCGACTGCCGGACGTACCAGCAGGATGCGGCGAATCTGCTCGCGCTCCAGTGCATCGACAGCGCAGGCGACCGCCAGATAGGTCTTGCCCGTGCCGGCTGGGCCGATACCGAAGTTGATGTCGTTGTCGAGGATCGACTGCACGTAGCGCTGCTGATTGACGCCGCGTGGACGGATATTGCCTTTGCGGGTGCGCAACGAAATGTTCGGCGTCGTAGACGAGTTGTTCAACTCTTCCATTGCCGATTCCTGCAGGAACAAATGAACCGTGTCTGGCGAGAGCTCAATGCTCTTGGTCTCGCGATACAGGCGTCGCAGGAGATGCTCTGCAGCTTGGGCCACATCACTCGGGCCGACCAACTCGAATTGGTTGCCACGGTTGCGGATTTCCAGATCCAGGCGTTGTTCGATGAGGCGCAGATGCTCGTCGAACTGACCGCAGAGATTGGCAAAGCGATTGGCTTCAAAGGGTTCGAGGGTAAAACGATGAGGTTCTGTGGGGGCGTTCAAGGGCTTTTAGTTGACCTGCTTTGCAAAAAGATGGGAGGAGAATAGCGCTGCGTGAAGAAAAAAGCAGTGGCGAGCCGTTGCGTTACTGCGGCTGCAGCTCATTCGGCGATCGGCCGCAGTAACGCGGTGCTCAGCTAACGACCTGCTCCAGCAGTGTGCCGCGCAACGAGTGCGGCAGCGCTTCGTCGATGTGCACGTCGACAAACTGTCCGATTAACCGCGGATTGTCGCAACGGAAATTGACGATCCGGTTGTGCTCGGTACGACCCTGTAGCATGCCTGGGTCTTTCTTAGAGTAGTCCGTGACGAGAATGCGCTGCTGCGTGCCCGCCATCCGTCGGCTGTTCTCGAAGCCCTGCTGGTTGATCCGCTGTTGCAGAATCGCCAGGCGCTGCTTCTTCACGTCATCTGGGGTTTCGTCCACCAGATCCGCTGCTGGCGTGCCCGGCCGCGAGCTGTAGACAAAGGAGTAGGAGAAGTCGAAACCAACGTCCTCGATCAGCTTCATGGTCTGCTCGAAGTCCTTCTCGGTTTCGCCTGGGAAGCCAACGATGAAGTCAGAGCTGATCAGGATGTCCGGTACGGCGGCCTTGAGCTTGCGGATGCGTGACTTGTATTCGAGCGCGGTGTGGTTGCGCTTCATCCCGGCCAGCACCCGATCCGAACCCGACTGAACCGGCAGATGCAGATACTTCACCAGCTCTGGTACTTCGGCGTGAGCCTGGATCAGCGCATCGGAGAATTCCAGTGGGTGGCTGGTGGTGTAGCGGATGCGGTCGATGCCATCGACTGCCGCGACCACGCGGATCAGTTCGGCCAGATCGGCAGTGCGGCCGTCATGGGTAGCGCCGCGGTAGCCGTTGACATTCTGTCCGAGCAATGTGACCTCCCGAACGCCGTTTTCGGCCAGGTGAATGACTTCGGCAAGCACATCGTCGAACGGACGGCTGACTTCCTCGCCACGGGTGTAAGGCACCACGCAGAACGTGCAGTATTTGCTGCAGCCTTCCATGACCGAGACGAACGCGGTCGGGCCGTCGACGCGCGGCTCGGGCAAGCGGTCAAATTTTTCGATCTCGGGAAACGAAATGTCGACCTGCGGTTTCTTCGTCGTGCGCGCTGCATCGATCATTTCGGGTAGGCGGTGCAGCGTCTGCGGACCGAAGACCACATCGACATAGGGCGCCCGGTCACGGATCGCCGCGCCTTCCTGGCTGGCAACGCAGCCGCCGACACCGATCACCAGCTGCGGGTTTTCAAGCTTGAGCTCCCGCCAGCGGCCCAGTTGCGAGAACACCTTCTCCTGGGCCTTTTCACGAATCGAGCAGGTGTTGAGCAGGATCACATCGGCTTCCGCCGGGTTTGAAGTGATCTCGAGAAGTTGCTGCTCACCCAGCAGGTCAACCATGCGCGAGCTGTCGTACTCGTTCATCTGGCAACCGTGGGTTTCGATATAGAGCTTGCGGGTCATGTTACGGGCCGGCGTTGTGCAAAAAATGACCGGCGATTATACGACCAGGGCGTGGGCGATAAAAGCGCAAGCGCAAAGGCCCGCCTCAAGCCATGAGTCGCAAGGGAAAACAGGCGGGTTTGGTGACATTGAGGCCAGTCGGAACTCGCATTCGCTAGCAGCTTGCTATTCGCCTGCCGTCTGCAGGTCCATCAGATAGTCGCGAAAGATCTGCCCGAGGACCTGAGTCGCGATTTCGTGCTCCTCACGCCCCATCTGCGCCGAGACACGATCGGCAGTATCCAGCGCCTCTTCTTCGCCATTGACCGCCGACATCTTCAACACAACGTAAGCCTGGACGTTGTTGGCGGGCACCCCTTCGCCGCGAAAGAACATCACGCCGAGCCGATGCTGGGCCAATGCGTGTCCCTTCAGTGAGGCCTGCTCGAACCAGTGAAGCGCTTTGGCCAGGTCACGTGGAACGCGCCGGCCGTTGTAGTAATAGTCACCGAGCTCATAGGCCGCCTGCAGGTCACCGCCATTGGCGGCCTGTTCGCAGGCGCGTAGCGCTTCGTTCATCGCTTCCGGGACGGTGTTGAGCGCGCAGCGGGAAGTGGCAGGGATCAGCAGCGAGTTGCCGCCCGCGATGCCCAGCAGGGGAGTGAGTAGCAGCAGGCAGCCAAGCGTGAGGCTGCGACCGGTGCAAGTCATGAATCAAGGCGCCTCGAAGATCAGGGCGGTGACTGAAAGGTTCGGCGTGAAACGAGCCGACTGTCACATTATGGATAAGCGGTGGCCTGCTTACAAAGGCTTTAACGGCAGGCTTGCGGCTTTTTATGTCGGCGCAGGGCTTTCTTCTCGCATATTCCCGGGTAGATGGAGCAATAGCCAGGCGATGATCGGAATAGCCAGTGCCAGCCACAGCTGCTGATAGGCCAGCAGCGGGTTGGAGCTGACCAGCAGCCCACCCCATGGGAGCAGAGCCATGAGCAAAACGCCGCCAGCCAACCCCGCCGCGGCCTGCAGGCGTGCAGGCCATTGCAGCAAGCCTGCATAAACCACCAGCAGAGCGCTCAACAAACCCAGCGAAAGCGCATACGGCGCGCTCCAGCCCAGCTGCCTTGCCAGTTCAAAAAACGCGCATAACCCAATCACTACACGGCCCCAGGTGGGACGGCTCCATATCCATTTGCGCGACAGAGTCAACGCGACCACACCGACGAGCGGCAAGCCAAGCAGCAAGGTTGCCTGCAGCAGCCAGCGTTCCGCTTCGAGCGTATCAGCACCTAGTGCTAGGCGTGCCGCCGCGCATGCACCTGTCCCGGCCGCCAGACTGAACGCAAGCAGTGCCGAGAACAGAGCCGGTTGATCCGGCTCACCGTAGCCGCGGCGGGCGCTGCCGATCCAGATAGCGCTCGCCAACCCCGTCAGGGTCAGCAGCACGGCTTGTAGTAGCTCGGGGATCAGGTTCATTTCAGCTGAGCGAAAGCGTGCTCGGCGGCATCGAAGGTGATCTGCAGCTCCTTGTCGCCATGAGCGACGGAGGTGAAGCCGGCTTCGAACGCGCTGGGCGCCAGATATACGCCGCCCTCAAGCATCAAGTGGAAGAAGCGTTTGAAGCGCTCGGCGTCGCTGGACATTACGTCTTCGAACGTGACGATGTTGTCCGCTTCGCTGAAATACAGACCGAACATGCCGCCCACCTGGGTGGTGACGAACGGGATGCCGGCTGCTTCAGCCCGCTCTTTCAGGCCCTGCAGCATGCGCGTGGTGTAAGCGGTGAGCTCTTCATGAAAACCGGGGCGGCTGATCAGCTTCAGCGTCGTCAAGCCGGCCGCCATCGCCAACGGGTTGCCTGACAAAGTACCGGCCTGATAAACCGGGCCCAACGGGGCGATGCGCTCCATGATGGCGCGCTTGCCGCCAAAACAGCCGACCGGCATGCCGCCGCCAATGATCTTGCCGAAGGTGGTCAGGTCCGGGGTGACGCCGTAATGAGCCTGAGCGCCGCCGAGGGCGACGCGGAAGCCGGTCATCACTTCATCGAAGATAAGCACCACGCCGTGCTTGTCGCACTGCTCGCGCAGCCCCTGTAGATAACCGGGCGCTGGCGGTACGCAGTTCATGTTGCCTGCGACCGGCTCGACGATGATGCAGGCCACTTCGCTGCCCACTTCCGCGAGCATCTGCTCGACAGCGGCCAGGTCGTTGAAGGGCAGCGTCAGGGTGTGCTTGGCAAATGCTGCCGGTACGCCCGCAGAACTGGGAACCCCTTGGGTCAGGGCACCTGAGCCTGCCTTCACCAGCAGGCTGTCGGAGTGGCCGTGGTAGCAGCCTTCGAACTTGATGATGCTGTCGCGTCCGGTGTAGCCACGGGCTAGACGGATCGCACTCATGGTCGCCTCGGTGCCGGAGCTGACCATGCGCATCATTTCCATGGATGGCACAAGACTGCAGACCAGCTCGGCCATTTCGGTTTCCATGGCGGTCGGTGCACCGTAGGACAATCCGTGTTGCAGCTGATTGCGGACCGCGTCGAGTACGTCAGGATGGCCGTGCCCCAGAATCATCGGGCCCCAGGAACCGACGTAATCCACGTAGCGCTTGTCGTCTTCGTCGGTGACATAGGCGCCTTCGGCGTGCTTGAAGAACAACGGCGTGCCGCCAACGCTGCGGAAGGCGCGTACCGGTGAGTTCACGCCGCCTGGAATTCGATTCTGAGCACTTGCGAAGAGGGTTTCGGAACGGGACATAGTGACCTCTCTCGATACAGGAATAGGTTTGAGGAGCACGGCGACTGGAGCCGTGCCGTGTTCAATTAATAGCGAAGAGTTCGCTGAAGGCCTGCGCGCGGCGTTCGACCTCGTTCGCTGACTCGGCAGCGAACAAGGCGTGGACGACGGCGATCAGACTGGCGCCCTTGGCGATCAGGCCTGGCGCATTATCCAGCGTCACGCCGCCAATCGCGGTGATCGGCAGGCTGAACCGCTGCCGAGCCTCTGCCAGCAGTTCAGGCGTTGCCGAGGGCGCGCCGGGCTTGGTGTTGGAGTCGAAGAACCGGCCGAACGCGATATAGCTGGCGCCCTCACGGATGGCCTGCTCAGCCAGATCCAGGCGCGCATGACAGGTCGCTCCGATGATGGCCTTGCGGCCGAGCAGGGCACGAGCCGCTGAGAGCGATCCGTCTTCCTGGCCGAGATGCAGGCCGACGCCCAGGCGGGCGGCAAGCTCGGCATCATCGTTGATGATCAACTGGGCGCCGTGACGATCGCAAAGTTCGCGCAAGGCCTCGGCCTCGCGCAGACGCCGTCTGTCATCCTCGGACTTATCGCGGTATTGCAGCAGCCGAGCACCGCCTTTGAGCGCCGCCTCGGCATAGGGCAGCAGCCGCCCGTCGGCCAAGAGCTTGCTGTCGGTGATCGCGTAGAGCCCGCGCAGTTTGGTGTCTTTCATGGCAGCGCTCCGGTCAGGCCAGATCCAGCGGCAGGCGTCGTGGAATATATTGGCCACGGCCTGGTGCTTCGGCGTCACGCAGGGTGCGCCAGGTGTAATCGAGGGCGGATTTCACCGCGCTGGCCAGGTCCTCGCCCAGCGCCAGCCTCCCAGACAACGCACTGGCCAGGGTGCAGCCGGACCCGTGATAGCTGCCGGGCAGGCGCTGACAGCTGAAATCGTAGCGGCTGCCATCACGTGAGTAGAGTCGGTTGTGGACTTCGGTCTCGTCGCCATGGCCGCCGGTGATCAGCAGGTGACGGATGAAGGGCAACAGCTTTTCCGCACATTCATCGGCGCTGCCTTCCGGAAGCTCGGCAAGAATCCGTGCTTCAGGCAGGTTCGGGGTGGCAATAGTAGACACCGGGAACAGCCGTTCGCGCATGGCGTAGCCGACTTCGTCCTTGCCCAGCGCGCCGCCGCCGCCGGCGCGCAGCACCGGATCACAAACCAGTGGGATGCCAGGCAGCTTCTGCATGATTTCCAATACGGTCTCGACCATCTCAACCGAGCCGAGCATGCCCAGTTTGACCGCGGCCACTGGCAAGTCGGCTATGACGGCGTCAGCCTGAGCCAGCACCCATTCGCGATCGAGCACGCGAAAGTCGGTGACGTTGACGGTGTCCTGAACGGTCAGTGCAGTGACCGCCGGGGCGGCGTGACAGCCCTGGGCGATAAGCGCTTCGATGTCGGCTTGTAGCCCAGCACCGCCACTCGGGTCGTGGCCGGAAAGGCAAAGAACGACAGGGCGGGAGCAATGGCCGGACATCGATGGGTTCCCCGAGTCATGGTGTGGTGGGTCCGGCCGAGGCTAGGCGCTGCCGGATTTTCATGGCGTGCGAGCTTATCACCAATCCTCCCGGGCAGCTCGCGCCGGCACGGGCTCGCGGTTGCTGCCGCGTACGTCCGTCCGGTGGGCGCATGGCGTCGATTCTGTGGCGCCAGAACCATGTTAAAGTGCCAGCACTTAGCTTTGGCTGTGTGTATTCGGGAGAACGGGGGTTCTTCTGGCGCAGCTCGACGGATTGCCTCCCCATGCACCATATTCTTCTTTTACTGCTCGCCCTGCTGCCAGCGATGTCGGGTGCCGTCGAGCTCAACAGCAATACCCAGCGTCTTCCCCTCGGTCAGGTCATGGCGGTGCTGGAGGACCCCAGCCGCGAAGCCACCATCGCTGAGGTGGTCGAGCTCGATGGCGCGGGGCGCTTCGTCGAGAGCGATGAAGATGTGCTCAATGCCGGTTACTCACGCTCGGCGTTCTGGCTGCGTATCGATCTGAACTACCGTGCCGAGGCGCCAGCTGAACACAGCCGCTGGTGGCTGGAGCTGGCGTATCCGCCGCTCGACCATCTCGACCTCTATCTGCCTGATGGTCGCGGTGGTTATCGCCTTGCGCAACAGAGCGGCGACGCGTTGCCGTTCCATGAGCGCCAGATCAGGCAACGCAATCATCTGTTCGACCTGCAGCTAGCGCCTAACCAGCCACAGCGAATCTACCTGCGGTTGGAGAGTCAGGGTTCGATTCAGATCCCGCTCACCCTATGGTCGCCAGTGGCCTACCTGGAAGAACAATCCGGGCACATCTATGTGCTGGCGATCATCTACGGCGTGTTGCTGGTGATGCTGTTCTACAACCTGTTCATCTACCTCAGCGTCCGTGATCGCAGCTACCTCTATTACATCCTCTACATCGCCTCGTTCGGCCTATATCAGGTATCGGTGAACGGCCTTGGCGTTCAGTATCTCTGGCCGAACTGGCCGTGGTGGGCCAATGCATCGACGCCATTTCTCATTGGTGCGGCGGGTCTGTTCGGCTGTCAGTTCGCGCGCAGCTTTTTGCATACCAGCGAGCACAGCCCCTGGATCGACCGTACCCTGATGCTGCTGATGGGGCTGGGGGCGGTGACGATGATCGTATCGCTGACCTCCAGTTACGCGCTGGCGCTGCGGATGGCGACCTTCCTTGCACTCTGGTTCATTCTGATTATTTTTGTCGCCGCCATTGTGGCCTGGCATCGAGGGATGCGTGTTGCGCGTTATTTCTTGATCGCCTGGTCGGCCTTTCTCATCGGGGGACAGATCAACACGCTGATGGTGCTGGGGTACCTGCCGCACACGTTCATCACCATGTATGCCGGCCAGATCGGCTCGGCGCTCGAGGTGGCGCTGTTGTCGTTGGCCTTGGCCGACCGGATCAACATGATGAAGGAAGAGCGCGCCCAAGTGCTCATGGAGACCGGGCGTAAACTCGAAGCCATGAACCGCGAACTGGCCGAGAGCAACCGTCTCAAGGATCAGTTCCTGGCCAACGTCACCCACGAATTACGAACTCCGATGCACGGCGTGATCGGCAGCCTCGACCTCATGCGCACCCTAGAGCTGAGCGGCGAGCTTGAGCAATACCAGCGCATCGCAACCAGATCGGCGCGGGACATGATGCAGCTGGTCAATGACATCCTCGCCTTGACCGAACTGCAGGCGGGCAAGTTGCGGGTGAGCAACGCGCCGTTCAGCTTGCGGATGTTGGTCGATGAGCTTTATGCGGAATACGGCGCGCGGGCCGCAACGCGCGGGTTGAGCTTCGATCTCGAGCTCGATGGCCAGCTGCCGGAAATACTGGTTGGTGACCCCGGCAAATTGAAACAGAGCCTTGGCTACCTGCTCGACAACGCCATCAAGTTCACCCTGCGCGGCGGCATCACACTTTCGGTCAAAGGATACGAGTCAGCGCCTGGTTACTCGCTCGATGTGACGGTGATCGATACGGGCGTGGGGTTCGATGCGCCGGTCGATGACTCGCTGTTTCAATACTTCCGCCAGCTCGATGGCAGCATGACCCGCCAGTACGGTGGGCTAGGAATCGGCCTGTCTCTGTGCAAGCAGCTGGTTGAGTTGCAGGGCGGAACGGTGTCCTGCCAATCCGAGCCGGGTCGCGGCAGCCGCTTCCAGGTATTACTACCGGTAGAGCTGACCTGAACGTGCAACGCTGAGCGCCCGCGCCTAAGGCTGCGGCCTGTTTCGCCATTGCAACGCGCAGACTTTGGCCGAAACCTCACTTTTGCCCGGCGTACCTGCGTGCTTCACTTCTTTGGTGGGTGCCCACCAGCCGGTGCCCGCTCGGCCCGGCGATTCATCGCAGTGACAGCGGTAACTATTCCTAATCCCTAGTTGCATGCCGTCGGGCCCCTTGCCGCATCTGCCGAGGAGACCCGATATGAGCCTGCTGCAATACGCCGAAACCCACGAGGTGCTGAATCAGGTCCCGCCATTGGACGGTGCCAACCTGTACCGTCTCGACCTGCCGCTGCAGGACTGGGTGCGGCGATACCGGGGCGGCTGGGCCGAGTCGCGGCTGGATGCTTACGGCGCGTTGGCCGGTGGGCCCCTGATGGCTGCCGGGTTTCTGGCCAACGAGAACAAGCCGGTATTCAAGAGCCATGACCGCTACGGACACCGCATCGATCTGGTGGAGTTTCATCCGGCTTATCACCAGCTGATGAGTGCCGCAATTGCTCATGGCATCCCGTCACTGCCCTGGACCGATCCACAATCCGGCGCCCAGGTGGCGCGTGCCGGTTTGATGTATTTGCACAATCAGGCCGAGGCCGGCAGCAGCTGCCCGTTGACCATGACCTACGCCAGCGTTCCCGCCCTGCGACAGCAGCCTGGGATTGCCGACGTCTGGCTGCCAAAGATCCTCAGCCGGGAATACGACCCACGCAACCTGCCGATGGAGCAGAAAAGCGGCGTCACCATCGGCATGGCCATGACCGAAAAACAGGGCGGCACCGATGTGCGGGCCAACACCACTCGTGCACATGCCGTAGGGGCGCGCGGTCCAGGCCAGCAGTACGAGCTGGTCGGGCACAAGTGGTTCTGTTCGGCGCCTATGTGTGATGCCTTCCTGACCCTGGCGCAGACCGAACAAGGCTTGTCGTGCTTCCTTCTGCCGCGGCATAGGCCCGATGGCAGCCGTAACCAGTTCTATGTCCAGCGGCTGAAAAACAAACTGGGCAACTGGTCGAATGCATCCAGCGAGGTCGAATACCGCGGCGCGCTGGCCTGGATGATCGGTGAGGAGGGGCGCGGTGTGCCCACCATCATCGAGATGGTCTCCTCGACCCGTTTTGATTGCATGATCGGCTCCAGCTCATTGATGCGCCAAGCGCTGACCCAGGCCATGCACCATTGCACGCATCGGCAGGTGGGCGGTCGTGCCTTGATTGAACAACCGCTGATGCAGAACGTGCTGGCCGACCTGGCGCTGGAGAGCGAGGCTGCACTGGCGCTGACCATGCGCATGGGGCGCGCGCTGGACAATCCGTTCGACGAGCAGGAGGAGAAGTTCGCCCGGCTGGTCACGGCGATCGGCAAATACTGGATCTGCAAACGCGCCCCGGAAATGGTCGCCGAAGCCAGCGAATGCCTCGGCGGCGCCGGCTACGTTGAGGAGACGATCATGCCGCGCCTCTATCGCGAAGCGCCGGTGAACTCCATCTGGGAAGGCTCAGGCAATGTGCAGTGCCTGGATGTCCTGCGTGCGCTGTCCAAGGAGCCTGGTGTGCTGGAAGTACTGTTCGCCGAGCTGGGCGACGGTCATGGCGATGTGTGTCTGCAACATCACATCAAAGGGCTGCAAACGGCATTCGCCGATAAAGGCGACATCCAGTACCGCGCGCGTCAGCTCACCGAAGACGTAGCCGTCGCGCTGCAGGCCAAGCTGCTGCTTGAAGCGGGTAACGATAAAGTCTCGGACGCGTTCATCGCCAGCCGCCTGGCGGGCAACGGCCGGGCCTTCGGCACGCTGCCGCGCGGCCTCGACATCAGTGCGCTGCTGGCGCGCAGTGCGCCGTTCATCGAGTAGGCAGCAACGGCGCGAGACGAGACGGGCGAATCAATAATGGCGGCCGAGCAAACTGTTGCGGCTATCCGTCGGACCTTGTGCTTGAGATTGTTCTGCGTTGCTGTCACTTATGAGCTTCCGGCCGTCCAAGCGGCCGTTGGTGGGCTCATGGCTGAGGAGCGAAAAGGGGTAACGCAAACCGCATTGGCGCTGCCATTGACTATGGATTGCACCTCGCCGCGACCCTCGGCTGCTCTTGTGCCCAGCATGCCCTACGCTGCGTGTCCGCACTCCAGCAGTTGCATGCGGCAAATGCCGTGCGCCTTATATATGGCGAATTCAGCGTGGGCAGGCGATGCATAGCATCAAACCGGCCAGGTAGAACCACCCAGCTACCAGCTTGGGCCAACGCTGGGTTTCCGTGATGGCGTTCTGCTATATTTCGCCGTCGAAAACACAACGTGGAAGTGATAATGAGAAAATTAATCTTGGCTGCAGCCATCGTTTCTGTAACGGGCTGCGCGAGCATTGTTAGCGACTCAATCTATCCTGTCTCGGTGACGTCCGCTCCTGCAGGTGCTAGCTACGAGATATCCAGCGAAAGCGGATTAATCGTCAGTTCCGGCGTGACACCAGGGCAAGTCGTCCTTAATGCGGGCGCTGGTTATTTCGACGGTGAAAGGTACACAGTCCGCTATCGCAAGGACGGTTACGAGGACGCTTCGTCTGTGATTAACAGCGAACTCGACGGCTGGTACTGGGGAAACATCTTGTTCGGCGGGTTAATCGGAATGCTGGCCGTCGATCCGGCGACCGGCGCGATGTATAAGTTACCAAAGGCGACCACTGCCGGACTCGCCCAAAAGCAGCCGCAACTGGCGAGTGCTTCTGTCGCCGAAACAAGCAGTAAAAAGCAGCTTCTCGACGAGCTCGCAGCCGACAAGTCGCTTTCGTACGAGGAATACCAGCGGCGCTACGACATCATCATGCGACAGCAGTAACATTTGGCTTGAGCTGATGCGGACTCGTTAGGTTTAAACAGCAATGTATTCCCCGCCCAGCGGGGATGAACCGCGATCGGGATGTTCAGTGTGTGCTTGAGGACATCTTCCTGCATGCCCGCAGGGGTGCTCAGTCCTGTTTTAGGGTTTTCAGACATTAAGGCGTTTGTCCCTTTGCAGGCGAGCGCCGGTCGCCGACCAGGCGGCGCCGCGGACGAACAAGCGCCGCTCCAAATATACTTGCCAACACCTCGCGGTCGATGTTGGCACCACTGAGCACCACTCCAATGCGCTCGCCACGGTTGCGCTCGCGCTCCTGCATCGCGGCTGCCAGCGCGGCAGCGCCGGCGCCTTCGGCGAGGTTATGGGTGTCTTCGTGGAAGGCGACGATGGCATGGCGGATTTCAGCGTCATCGACGCGCACGATGCGCGCTGCGCCTTTGCGAATGATCTCCAGAGCGTCGGGAGATGGCATGCGGCATGCCATCCCATCGGCAAAGGTGTTGGCTGTTTCCGTACAGACGATGCGGCCTTGCTCGAAGCTCTGTGCATAGGCATCGGCAGCGCTGGACACCACGCCGATGATCTGCATGTTCAGGCCCAGCAGGTCGCGGGTTCGGATCATCCCGCAGATGCCTGAGCCGAGCCCGATGGGCACATAAACCCGCCGCAGGTCCGGCACCGCTTCGAGGAATTCCAGCGCATAGGTGGCGACGCCTTTGATCAGGTCCGGATGCAGTGAGGGGACAAAATGCCAGCCGTTGGCCTCAGCCAGCTCCGCGGCGCGCTGGCGGGCGGTATCGAAGTCGCGACCGTACTCGACGACCTCAGCGCCGCATGCACGCATGGCGGCGTTCTTCTCCGCCGAGTTGCCTTCAGGGACCAGAATCTGCAAGCGTAAACCCGCGTTGCGTGCGGCCATCGCCAGGCTGATGCCGTGATTGCCACGGGTTGCGGTGACGAGCCCCGGCAAGCGCGGTTCACGCTTGATCAGCTCATTGATATAGAGCACACCGCCGCGCACCTTGAAAGCGCCGGCCGGCGTGTGATTCTCATGCTTGGCCCAGACTTGGCAGCCAAGCCGTTCGGCCAGCAGTGGCCATGTGTATTGCGGGGTTGGCGGTACGCTCTGGTGAATCAGTTCGGCTGCCTGACGCAGTTGGTGTAGATCGAACATCGACGGCTCCTTGGCGGTTTGACGTCGATCCTAGGTGGCGGGCATTGTATGGGTAAATATTTATATTGCATGGCAAACAATGTGGTTACCCAAACTCGAATCTGATGACCAACCGCGCTACCTGGCGCTGGTCGATGCCATTGCATCGGCCATTGCACGTGGCGAGCTGCGGTCGGGGGATCGACTGCCGCCGCAGCGGCGGCTGGCCTGGGCGCTCGGCCTCAATCCCAGCACGGCAATGCAGGCCTACCGCGAAGCGGCGCGTCGGCATCTCGTCGGTGGCGAGGTAGGGCGTGGAACTTACGTGCTCGCCAGCAGCCGCGAGGCCAGCCTGTTCCGGCTGAAGACCCCGGAGGCCTATCCGGAACTGGTCGACCTCTCGACCAACCTGCCGGTTCTCGACCCCGACGATGACGACATGCAGCGCAGCATGGCGGCCCTGTGCGCGACGGGTGAGCTGGCGGGCCTGCAAGGTTATCCCTCAGCGCGCAGTCTGCAGCGTGGCCAGCTGGCGGTGAGCGGCTGGCTGCGTAGTCGGGCGCTTGAAATTCCGCCGCAGCAGGTGATGCTTTGTGCCGGGGCGCAGCAGGGCGTGTTCGCTGCGCTGATCGGATTGTGCGAGCCAGGCGAGCCGGTGCTGGTCGAAGCCCTGACGTCCCCCGGTATCAAGGCCGCCGGGCGTCAGTTACGACTACCGCTGCACGGGGTCGCAATGGACGCGTTCGGTATTCTGCCGGACGATCTCGACCGCCTGGCCCGCGCTACCTCGGCCCGCGTGGCCGTCCTGACGCCCTGCATGCAGAACCCGACCGCCGTCAGCATGGATACGCAGCGCCGCGAGGCTGTCGCTGCCGTAGCGCGACGGCGAGGCTTGCTGATCATCGAAGACGATATCTACGGCGCACTTGGCGACGAGCCACCTTTGGCCGCGACGTTGCCTGAACGGACCCTGCTGATCAGCAGTCTGTCGAAGACGGTCGCGCCTGGGTTGCGCCTGGGCTTTATTGCCGGACCGGACGAGTGGTTGTCGCGTATCGATCCGGAGCGGCAGGCGACCAGTTGGGCCTTGTCGACGCTATGCCTGCAGATCGGCTGCGAATGGCTTGAAGACGGCACCGCGGCGCGCCGGCTGGCCTGGCAACGTGAGCAGATGACCCGGCGTTGGCGGCTGGCGCAGAAACTGCTTGGGTCTGCCTCGTCAAATGCCTCACCGCATCTGTGGCTGGAATTGGCGGACGATCAACGTCTGCCGGTGCTGTGCCGTGATGCGGGGATCGAGGCGGCTGCAGCGGCCGTGTTCGCGGTCGGTCATGGCGCGCCCAACGCGCTGCGTCTGAGCCTGACCGCGGCGCCCAGCCTGGCGATATTGAAGGCGCGGTTGGAGTCCCTGGCGCTGCGAATAGCCGCGTCTAATCGATGATCGCAGCACTGCGGTGCTACCGCTGTCATTGATCAGCAGGCAAGATGCTTTCAACGAACAGACAAGGAAACCAACCATGATTCCAGCAGGCGAGACTCTTCGCATTGCCACCAGCGCTGAAGCGGCGGTGGACCATCTTGCCGAACTCCACCAGCATGCCACTCGCTCGCTTAACCAGGCACTCAAACGCTATGTGAAGACTCGGCAGGAGCCCGACGCCGCCGAACGCGCCCAGTTTCGCTATCCCGAACTGCGCCTGACCTACGAATGCCATGGCGAGGTGCCGGCTTCCACCCGTGCCTACGCCAAGGTGCAGGCACCGGGTGTTTACAGCGTGACCGTGACCCATCCGGCGTCGTTCCGCAGCTACCTGCTCGACCAGCTGCGACCGCTGATCAAGGACTTCGGCGTCAAAGTTGAGGTGGGCATCAGTGAGCGCAACATTCCCTATCCCTATGTGATCGAACAGGGCGACGAACTGGCCGGAACCGGCGTGACTGCCGCCGAACTGGCGCGGGTGTTTCCCAGCACCGACTTATCCGCCGCCACCGATGACATCGCCGACGGCCTGTATGACTGGGAGCATGCCGATCCCTACCCGCTGGCGCTCTTCGATGGTGCGCGGGTAGACTTTTCCCTGCGCCGACTGGTGCATTACACCGGTAGCGACTGGCGTCATGTGCAGCCCTGGATCCTGCTGACCAACTACCACCGCTACGTCGATCAGTTCATCCGTCACGGTCTCGACATGCTGCGCGACGACACCCGTTTCGTGCGCATGGTGCTGCCGGGCAACATCATCATCGAGCGCGGCATGGAAGAGGGCGAAGCCCAGGCGATTATTGGCGGTGTGCTCTGGCATCGCTACCAGATGCCGGCCTATCACCTGCAGGCCAAAGATGGCGATGGCGTCACCCTGGTGAATATCGGCGTTGGCCCATCGAATGCCAAGAACATCACCGATCACCTGGCCGTCCTGCGTCCGCATTGCTGGTTGATGATCGGCCACTGCGGCGGGCTGCGGCAGTCGCAGTCCATCGGCGACTACGTGCTGGCCCACGCCTACATGCGTCGTGATGGGATTCTCGACCGGGTGCTGCCGCCGCATATCCCGCTACCGGCGCTGGCGGAAGTCCAGCAGGCGCTACAGGAAGCCGCGGCGCAGGTGACCGGGGAGCAGGGCGAAGCGCTCAAGCGGCGCCTGCGCACCGGTACGGTGCTGACCTACGATGATCGCAACTGGGAATTGCGCTGGGCTCAGGAGCGGCCGCTGATCAACCTCTCCCGCGCGGTCGCGGTTGACATGGAGAGCGGCACCATCGCCGCTCAGGGCTATCGCCTGCGGGTGCCTTACGGGACGCTGCTCTGCGTCTCGGACAAGCCGCTGCACAGCGAGATCAAGCTGCCAGGCTCGGCCAACGCTTTCTATGAACGCGCCGTGACCCAGCACCTGAAGATCGGCATCGCCGCGCTCGATCTCCTGCGCACCCAGCTCAATTCACTGCACTCACGCAAGCTGCGCAGCTTCGACGAGCCGCCGTTCCGCTAATGCGCGGCGGCTAGCCGGACACTTAGTCCTTCAGGAAATCCGGCAACGTGGGGTCGCCTTTGGCCGGCAGGCTGTAGGCGACCACATAGTCGCCCGGCGGCGTCTCCATGAAGTGGTGGCCGCCTGCAACGATCACTAGATACTGACGCCCGTTGGCCTCATAGGTCATCGGCGTCGCCTGCCCACCGGCGGGCAGCACGTCTTGCCAGAGCACCTCACCTGAGTCGATATCGATTGCGCGGATGAGGTTGTCGGTTGCCGCCGCAATGAAGATCAAGCCGCCTGCGGTAATGACAGGGCCGCCGTTGTTCGGCGTGCCGACTTTCACCGGAAGGTGTGACGAGATACCGAATGGCCCGTTGTGGCGAGCGGTGCCCAATGGCTCGTTCCACAGCACTTTGCGGGTGTTGAGGTCGATAGCCATGATGCCGCCGAAGGGTGGGCGACTGCAGGGTACGCCTGTGAAGCCGTTGCGCCAGGCCTCGATGGACACGGCATAGGGCGAGCCCGCCTGCGGCACTGAGCCGCCAGACGAGGTGCTGCCGCCTGGTACCCCGAGTGGGACCATGCCGCGCTCGTTGGCCTCGTCGCGTGGGATGAGCTGGTCATACATGGCGATGTGGTTGTAGTTCAACACCAGGATGTTGCGGTCGGTGTTCACCGCCGCGCTGCCCCAGTCGTTACCGCCGTTGTAGCTCGGCCACTGCAGGAATGGCCTGTCCACGCTCGGCGGTGTGTACATGCCTTCATAACTGGCACGCTTGAACTGGATGCGGCACCACAGCTGGTCCAGCGGCGTCACCCCCCATGCATCGGTCTCAGTCAGCTGCTCGCGTGGCGTGGACGGCATACCGACAGAGAAGGGTTGCGTCGGTGACAGCGTTTCGTCAGGCAAAGTGCTTGCGGGCACCGGGCGCTCCTCGACGGGCGTCAATGGCTCGCCAGTGCGGCGGTCGAGCACGTAGATGTCGCCCATCTTGGTGGGTAGCACGACCGCTGGAACAGTACGTCCGTCGCCGACCGGAAAGTCGATCAGGCTGCCCTGGGAGCCGAGGTCATAGTCCCAGACATCGTTATGCACGGTCTGAAAGACCCAGCGCACTGTCCCATTGGTCACGTCCAAGGCCACCAGCGCGGTCGAGTAGGGTTTCTCGAACTCGCGGCGGTTGCCGCTCCAGTAGTCGACCGACGAGTTGCCCATCGGTACGTAGACCAGGCCGAGGGCTTCGTCGCCGGAGAAGATCGTCCAGGCGTTGGGCGTGCCTCGGGTGTAGACATCATCCCCTTCTGGCAGCCCGGTCTCGCCAGGCCGACCCATGTCCCAGGCCCAGGCCAGCTTGCCGGTGGCCGCGTCGTATCCGCGGATCACGCCGGATGGCGCGTCTTCCTTCTGGCCGTCGAGCACCTGGTGCCCGACCACCGCGACCCCGCGAACGATGGTCGGCGGCGACGTCACCGCGACGTAACCCGGTACAGAGTCGCCCATGCCTTCCATCAGATCGACGTGGCCGGCGTGGCCGAAATCGGCGCAAGGCACGCCCGTATCGGCATCGACCGCGACCAGCTCTGCGTCAAGCGTGCCCTCGATGATGCGGCGCTTGCAGGCGGTGTCATCGGGTACATCCGGCACCTCGTAGTAGCTCACGCCGCGGCAGGTGGCCGAGTAGGGAATATGGTCGGTGGAAACCTTCGGATCGTAGCGCCAGCGTTCACGACCGCTGCTGGCATCGAGCGAAATCAGCACGTTCAGCGCATCGCACAGATAGAGGTTATCGCCGACCTTGAGCGGTGTGGTTTCCGGCGCCCACTTCTTGTCGACCACTGATTGATCGGGCAGGTTGCCGGTGCGATAGCCCCAGACTGGCTTGAGCTCGGAGACATTGTCGCGATCGATCTGATCGAGCGGCGAATAACGGGTGGCTGCATTGTTGCGGCCATAGGCGGTCCAGTCGGCTGGCTCGGGGGCGCCGGCAACCGTGCTGGCTACGGTTGTGGCTGGCTCCAGCGTAGGGTCATAGGCGGTCGTTTGGGCATGGCTGAGTGGCAGCCAGATGAGGGTCATCAAGCCAAACAATCGAATCAGGTGCGTCATGCGTGCGCCTCTTTGCGAGTGTGGCGCCGCAGCACCGGAATAAAAGCCAGGGTAAGAAGGGCGATCACAGCCAGCGCCACCAGGCGTGGTATCAGCGCCCAGGGGTCAAGGCCGACCTCCCAGATAGCCCAGACAACAGTCGCTAGGAATACTGCCCAGTAAAGCCAGACGCCGCTGATGCGCCGCATGAACAGCAGCACGCCGGCAATCAGCATGCCGGCGCCAGCGATGAGGTAGTACCAGGAGCCGCCAAGCGTGATCAGCCAGACGCCGCCAGCGGCGAGGGCGAGACCAAACAGGGCGACGATGACGGCGAAGACTTTGAGCGCCCAGTATGCGAAACCGTGGGCGTGAGGGGGGTTGGACACGTTGCGCTTCCTCTGTATGACCGATGGCTGAGGCGTCGCCGGTAGCGAACCGGCGAATGTGCTCAGCGTTTGGGTCTCAGGGAGCGCTCAGGTTCCGTGATTGTTTCGTTTTGTGTCCGATCAGGCTGCGAGCAACCAGGCACCGGTCAGCGCCGACGCGGCACCGGCGATGCGCACCAGTGGGGCAGCCACCTGTGGCAGGTTGCGTGCTATCACGTAGCCGATACCGTGCAGTGCAGCGGTCGCGACGGCGAAGCCGGCAGCGTAACCCCAGGGGCTCGACAGCATGGGCAGCTCCAGGCCATGAGCCACGCCATGGCTAAGCGCAAACAGGGCGGTTAGCCCCGCCGCGAGGGCTAGCGGCGGGCGCACCGCCAATGCCACCAACAGTCCAAGGGCCAGCACCGATCCGGCGATGCCGGTTTCCATCAACGGTATTTCGAGGCCGGCAAAACCGAGCAGGCCGCCCAGCAACATCGTGGCGACGAAGGTCAGGGGTAAAGCCCAGCGTGCCTTGCCGGTTTGCTGCGCCGCCCAGAGGCCAACGGCGACCATTGCCAGCAGGTGATCAAGGCCAAAGATTGGATGGGCGATGCCGGACATGACGCCAGCGTGATCATGGCCTGTATGGGCGAACGCCAATGCCGGGCTGAGTAGCAGGGCTGCGGTGAACATCGATTTGCGCAGGTTCATCAGTGACTCCTTTGAATGGCGAATGAGGTGGTCAGGCGGCGCTGAGCATTCCTTGTTGTTCGATAAACGCGATGATCTCGTCGAGGCCCTGGCCCACCTTCTGGTTGCTGAACACGAACGGCTTGTCGCCACGCATCTTGCGAGTGTCGCGGTCCATGACCTCCAGCGACGCGCCAACCATCGGCGCCAGGTCGACCTTGTTGATCACCAGCAGATCGGACTTGCAGATGCCCGGCCCGCCCTTGCGTGGCAGCTTGTCGCCGGCCGATACGTCGATCACATAGATGGTCAGATCCGAAAGCTCCGGGCTAAAGGTGGCGGACAGATTGTCGCCACCGGACTCGACGATGATCAGGTCCAGCCCTGGGAAGCGCCGGTTTAGCTGTTCGACGGCTTCCAGATTGATCGAAGCATCCTCGCGGATCGCGGTGTGCGGGCAGCCGCCGGTTTCCACGCCGATGATGCGCTCGGGCGCCAGGGCCTCGTTGCGTACCAGAAATTGCGCGTCTTCCTGGGTGTAGATGTCGTTGGTGACCACGGCCAGGTTGTAGCGCTCGCGCAGGGCCAGGCAGAGGGCGAGTGTCAGGGCAGTTTTGCCGGAGCCGACCGGCCCGCCGATGCCGATGCGCAGGGGTTGGGTGTTCATCGTCTGTTTCCTCTTGTGAAAGCGGTGCTCATGAGCGGAACAGCCGGCTGTATTGGCGCTCGTGCGCCATGCTCGTCAGGGACAGGCCAAAGGCGGCGCTGCCCCAGTGCTCCGGCTCGATAAGGGTTGCGTCGCGCTGGGCCTGCTGCAGGGTCGGCAGCAGTTGGGAGGTCAAGCGTTGTGCCGCTTGCTGGCCGAGCGGCAGGGTTTTCATCAGCACCGCCAGCTGGTTTTCCAGCCAGCCCCAAAGCCAGGCGGTCAGTGCATCCTCGGGGCCGATGCCCCAGGCACGTGCGGCCAAGGCCCAGCCCAGGGCGAGGCCTGGTTCGTCGATGCGCTGAAACAGAGCGCGGGCAGGGGCGTCGAGTTCGGGCAGGTTGTTCAGCAGTTGCTTCAGCGAGTAGCCCATCTGCCGGCTTTCCAGCCGTAGCTCACGGGTTTCGCGACTGGCGCGATGGCAATCGGCAAGTCGCTCGAGTTCTGTCCAGTCTTCAGCCGCTGCCGCCTGGCAGTGCGCCAGCAGCAGCGGCGCTTCAAAGCGCGCCAGATTCAATAACAGCTGGTCGCCCAGCCAACGGCGGGCGCTGGCTTCGTCGCGTACTCGTTCGCATTCGACCGCCATTTCCAGGCCTTGCGAATAGCTGTATCCACCGATCGGCAACTGCGGGCTGGCAAGCCGCAGCAGCGCGAACGCAGCCGGATTCACGTGCGCACACCAAACTGATGCAGACGTGGCGCGTAGCTGAACTCGGCTTCGCCTGCGTGGGAGTGATGATGACCGCCACCGTAGGCGCCGTGCTCGGGCTGGAAGGGCGCCTCGATGGCTTCGACACTGGCGCCCAGCTGCACCAGCATGTCTTTCAGTACGTAGTCATCGAGCAGCCTCAGCCAGCCGTCGCCGACCTGCAGTGCCACATGGCGGTTGCCCAAATGATAGGCGGCGCGCGTCAGTTCGAACGCGCTGCTGCAGGTCACATGAAGGAGCTGTTCGGCGCGGGCCTTTACACGGACGATACGGCCATCCTCGGCGCGCAGGCATTCGCCGTCATGCAGAGGTTGCTGGCCGCGCTCGAGGAACAGGCCGACATCTTCTCCCGTGGTGGTGAAGCAACGCAGACGCGATTTGCTACGGGCTTCGAAGGTCAACTCCAGCTCGGCGTCGGCATTGGCCTGCGGGGAGGTGCGGTGATGAATGACCAGCATGGCGAGCAGTTCCGGTTGTGCGATTGGCACAAGCAGAGCAAGGCCCTTGCCAACCCGCCACAACAGAAGCGCCCCGCAGCCTGCAGGTTGTCCGTGCTTGAAAATGGGGCTTTAGCCGGCCCTGTTATGGTGCGCCTGCATCTAGGTCGCACCATCTGCGTGCGCTCAGTGCAGCGCACGCACCATATAGACGGCGGGTATCTGATAGCTGGCAAGGTTGCTGGCTTGGGGCGGCTCGAGTTCCGTGTGCGCTGCATAGCCGAGGCGAGACCAGAAGGCTTCGGACTCCTGCACCGAAACCAGCGCCGAGTAGCGAAGCTTCTGAGTGCGCGCCTGCTCGAGGTTTTTCTGCACCAGCGCCGGCCCGATGCCCCGGCCACTGGCCCGCCGGGATACGGCAAGGTCGTGCAGATACAGGCAGTCGGCTTTGGCGGGGGATTCGAAGTCGCCATCCAGTGGCGTCACCTTGCCGACCCGTGAGTGGTAGGCGAAGAGATAGGCGCAAACGCCCTGATCGTCCTCGGCCACCCAGGCCAGCTGCGGACAGGCGGCGAGGCGGTTGAGGATCACCGCTTCGTCCTCGTGGACTTCGGCAGCATAGGATTCTTCCTGAATCGACATCACCGCAGGTATATCGCGCACCTGCATCGCTCGTATCTTGAACATCAAAACAACACTCGGACTGAAGCGGCCGGTAACGAGGCTCGCACGGGGGCGGCGATCATACGCGATTGTCGGGCGAGCGGAGCGGGCGCCGACAGACGTAGCGCATTACAGCCTGACGGGATGACAGTTGCGTGATCAGGTCACGAATCGACGTTCAGCAGACGCATCGACGAGTCAGAAGATGGACCTGCGTGGCAGTCTGGCGCGCACCTCTTCTGGTCGGATCGACTCACGTCACCGCTGACGAAATGCCGATTTATGGGCATAATTCATAGCTTGCTACCTATTGTCGCGGTTTCCCTCATTGAATAACTCTCACCGGCCCCTGCTTGGCGTGTCGCTGATTCTGGTTTCTTGCCTGACGCTCGCCAGTCACGATGGGCTGTCCAAGTATCTGACGCAGCTCTACCCCGTGTTTCTGGTTATCTGGGCGCGTTATATGGCGCAGACGGTGCTGATGCTCACCTTGTTCACGCCACGCATGGGGCGTCGTGTGTTTCATACCCTGCGGCCGAAGCTGCAGATCTGCCGTGGCCTGAGCCTGGTCAGCGTCAGCATGCTGTTCATCAGCGGTCTGAGTTACATCCCACTGGCCGAAGCGACTGCAGTCATCTTCCTGACCCCATTGCTGGTTACCATCGCGTCCGCCTTGCTCGGCGAACAGGTCAGTCGTGCCCAATGGCTGGCGGTCGGCTGTGGGCTGATCGGCGTGATGATCATCGTGCGGCCGGGCGGAGCCTTGTTCACGCCGGCGATCTTGTTGCCGTTCGGCGCGGCGCTGAGCTTCACGGTCTATCAGTTGATCACCCGTCGACTCAGCGCCACGGATCATCCGGTCACCAGCAACTTCATCACCAGCGTGGTTGGCAGTCTGGTGATGAGCGTGCTGGTGTTCTTCAACTGGCAGACGCCAACGCTGCATGACGCGCTGATGATGGCCGGGCTCGGTGCCATGGCCATGAGCGGTCATCTGTTGCTGACCAATGCGTTTCGCTTTGCCAGCGCCGCTGCGCTGGCACCGTTCACCTATTCGCAGATCATCTTTGCCGGGGTGGTAGGCCTGGTTGCCTTTGGACATACGCCGGATTTCGGCGCCATTGTCGGCATGGCCATCATCATCGCCAGCGGGCTGGTCATGGCGTATGTGCAAGGGCGACAACCGCGCCCGGCGCTTTGAAACACCGAGACGTGCAATAGGCCGTCCGTACCACTACCAACACTGAACAGACAAGGGCGACTCGACCCTTGCGTGCGATTCATCAGGAACCCCCATGCAACGTATCTCTCATCACACCCTGCGCAGCGAGTTCCGTCGGCTGCTGGCCTCCGATCGCTGCTACCACACTGCATCGGTATTCGACCCGATGTCGGCGCGTATCGCCGCCGATCTGGAATTTGAAGTCGGCATTCTCGGTGGCTCGGTCGCCTCGTTACAGGTCCTGGCCGCGCCGGACTTTGCGCTGATCACTCTGAGTGAATTTGTCGAGCAGGCGACACGCATCGGCCGCGTATCGCGGCTGCCGATCATCGCCGACGCCGACCATGGTTATGGCAACGCGCTGAACGTGATGCGCACGGTGGTCGAGCTGGAACGCGCAGGCATCGCGGCGCTGACGATCGAAGATACCCTGCTGCCCGCCAAATTTGGGCGCAAGTCCACCGACCTGATTGGCATGTTCGAAGCGGTCGGCAAGATCCGTGCGGCGCTGGAAGCACGCATCGATCCTGAACTCGCGATCATCGCGCGAACCAATGCGGGTGTGATCGGCCTGGAAGAGGTGATCGCGCGCGTGCAGGCCTACGAGGCAGCTGGCGCCGATGGGATCTGCCTGGTTGGCATCGAGGATTTCGAGCAGCTGGAGCAGGTCGCGGAAAAACTCAGCGTACCGCTGATGCTGGTGACCTATGGCAACCCCAAGTTGCGCGACAACAGCCGTCTGGCTGCGCTTGGCGTGCGCATCGTGGTCAACGGTCACGCGGCCTACTTTGCCGCGATCAAGGCGACCTACGACTGCCTGCGCGAGCAGCGTCAGATCGATGCGTCCGATCTCAACGCCTCGCAGCTGTCGGTCAAATACTCGACCGCCGAGGAATACATGGTCTGGGCCGAGGAATACATGCAGGTCAAGGAGTGACCCATCCCGCCTGGCGGCGCGCGCCGCCGGGCCTCTTTTCGATGCGTTAGCGGAGATCCGATGAGCCCACGCCTGCTGACCTTCATGGTGGCATTCGCCGCCTTTCTCGGCCCGTTCACGCAGACGGTCTACGCACCGATTCTGCCGGAGTTGGGCGAGGCGCTGCAGACGACGCCGCTGCTGATCAACCTCAGCATTTCGATCTTCACCTTCGTTTTGGCGTTCATGCAGATCGTCTACGGCCCGCTGGTGGATCGAAGTGGCCGCAGGCGCACCCTGTTGCTGGGGCTGGCGTGCTACATCGGCGCGTCCATCGGCTGTTTTCTCTCGACCAATATCGAGACGCTGCTGGTGTTTCGTGCGCTGCAGGCGGTGGGCATCGCTGCCGGTGCGGTGGTAGCAGTGACGGTGATCGGGGATCGGTTCGAAGGCGCCGAGCGTGTTCGGGCGATGGGCTCGTTCCAGATGATGGTGGCGCTGGGGCCGGTGGTTGGCCCGGTGGTGGGCGGCTTCATTGGCGAGCACGTCGACTTCCATTACGTATTTCTGCTGCTCGCGGTGGTCGGTGGCGTTGCGCTGCTGAGCAACGCCATCTGGCTGCAGGAGACCCGCCCGGCCGGGAGCACGTCTCGCGCCTTTCATCTCAGGGAGTACCTGGATGTGGTGCGCAATCGCCAGGGCCTGGCGATCATGGTGCTGAGCTTTGTTCAGTACTACGCGTTCTACAACTACCTGGTGTTCATGCCACGCGTCCTCGATGCCAGCTACGGGCTGAGTGCCAGCGAAAAGGGCTTGGTGTTTCTGCCGCTGTCGATTGCTGTTGTGATCGGCAGCTTCGCCGGTGGACGACTGTTGGGGCGCTGGCGTCCCCGTCCGGTGCTGGTGACGACCGCGGCACTCAATGCGCTCAGTCTGCTGCTGTTTCTCGCGGTTGCGCAGTGGTCACTGGCGGCGCTTGTGGTCGCGGTGAGTGCGTTCGGGCTGTTTCTCGGCCTTTCGCTGCCGGTGCAGACCAGCCTGCTGATGGACCTGTACCCGCACAATCGCGCCACCGCCGTGGGCAGCTACAACTTCTTCCGCTTCATGGGCATGGCCACCGGGCCGGTACTTGGCTCATGGCTGTATCAGGACGGCAATCTTGGACTGCTGTATGGCTTTGCGGCCACGGCCTTTCTGGTCGCCGTATGGCACGCGAGGATGCGTTTCAAGCAAGGCTGATCGGAGCATCGTTAGAACAGCGACCGCTCGGCCTTGAACATGAAGTAGCTCTCGCAATAGGTGTTCTGCCCCGAATAGACGCCGCACTCGCGGCCGCGAAGGCTCGAGTCGGTGTAGGAGAGATCCAGGCGCACGCCCAGCCAGGGGCGAGACAGGTTCAACGACCAGTCATTGAACACTTCAACACTGCCACCGGGGTGGTACATGGGACTATCCATCGAGTGGCTGGCATATTTCAGGCGCAGGTCCAGATCGAGTGGGCTGAGAGCACCCAGCTCCAGCAGCAGGGTGCTGTCGGTGCGCCCCGGTCGGCTGCTCAACGCGCCACCCAGCCTGCTGCCAGCCAGGTTGAAGCCTGCATAGACTTCGTGACGATCCGCTCCGTCCAGCTCGGGGAAACTGTAGCGGATCACGCCCAGCTCGTAGCCTGGCGCCTGGTCGAAGCGGGGCTGGACATAGCCGATGTAGCTGTCCAGCTCCAACTGGTTGCCCTCGATGATGCCCATGCTGGGCGCCCACTGGCCGACATACAGGCCACTGTCGTGAGTCAGGTCCAGTCCACCGCGGAAGGTGCTGGCGGCCGTCGGGTTCACCAGCCCTTGGGCCATGCTACGGGTGGGGGCCGTGCCGAGTCGCAGGTCGAATTGGCCGACTTCGCGTTCAAGCACTTCCGGCTGGCTGGCGCATCCGCTCAGGCCAATTAACAGCGCCGGCAGGATCTTTGTGTGCATCACCGCTTCCCTGGGGGTGTGTTTACAGAAGGCCGGCGGGCGACCTCGATGAGGCAAGTCCCGAGATAGAGCATCTGTAGTGGGGCTTGCCGTCCAATCGGCTGGAAGGATAGACAATGCAATGTGGCGCCGAGGTCCGTTCGTCGATTTGACGCCAACGGATCGACGGGTGGTTTTTCGATTGGCGGCACGGAATGCGCGTCACGCCAGTTGCATTACTGAACGGTGCGCGGGGTAGGTGTTCCAAGCTAGAACACTGTTAGACCTGGCTTGCTGGGAGGTCGCGATGGCTACGGGTTGGGCGAATGAGGGTGCGGTTCAGGAACAGATCGACAGCACCATCGAAGATGCTGTGCAGCGAGCGCGCAGTCGGCTGGGGCAGGGCGAGAGCCTGACGCACTGTGAGGAATGCGACGCGAAGATTCCCGAGGCGCGGCGGCAGGCTGTGCCTGGTGTCAGGTTGTGCGTCAAATGCCAAACCGAACGGGACAAGCAGGAAGCCAAATTCAGCGGTTACAACCGCCGCGGCAGCAAGGACAGCCAACTGCGCTGAGTGCGTGACAAAAAACGCGCCGGTAAGGGCGCACTCGGCGCTCCTGTGCCTGTCACACACCGCGTCCCCACAGGTTCACGGAAGAGGAATATACCCATGATGATTTTCGAAGCGTTGCGCCAAAGCCACGACATCCAGCGTGATCTATCTGAAAAGTTGGTACAGACCCACGGCGACAGCGCCGAGCGGCAAGCGATTTTCGCTGAGCTCAAGCACGAACTCTGGGTGCATTCGGTGGCCGAAGAGCGGCATTTCTATATCCCGCTGATGCGTGATGACAGCGGGGTCGACCTGTCCCGTCATGCGATCGCCGAACACCATGAAATGGATGAGATGGTCGAGGCGCTGGAAGAAACCGATCCCAGCAGTCCGAGCTGGCTTGTGCAGGCACGCAAACTGTCTGACAAGGTTCATCACCATCTTCAGGAAGAAGAGCACAAGTTCTTCCAGATGGCCGGCAAGATCCTCAGCGATCAGCAAAAGAGTCAGCTAGCCGGTGCGTACCTGGGCGCTTACGACGTCATGAAGGCTGAACTCGCCTAGAGCGCATGCGCTTCGGTAGGCATGCTGAAAACGAAGGTCGTGCCCGCTTCGGCTGTTGACTCCGCGCGCATGCTGCCGCCATGCGAGCGCGCAATTTCATTGGCAATGTAGAGCCCCAGACCGAGGCCGGACTGGCTGCTTGAGGGCTCACGCCAGTAAGGCTGAAACAGATGATCCAGCCGTTCCGGTGGAATCGGCTCGCCCTGGTTGTTCACCGACAGCAACAGCCATCCATTTTCGATCACCGCGCGGACCTGTACCCGGCCATCCGGTGACCCATGCACCAGCGCATTGGCGAGCAGATTGGACAGCAACTGCGCGACGCGATCCGCATCGCAGCGGACCCCGTCGAGCGGAGCGATGTCGGCTTCGATTGCGCGTTGCGGATTGGCGCTCTGCATCTCCGAAACGATATGCGTCAGGGTGACGTGAAGGTCCTTGCATTCGCGGTTCTGCAGCGGAATTCCATTGCCCAGCCGGCCGCGGGCGAAGTCCAGTACATCGTCAACCAGGCGTGATGCGCGACGGGTCGCAGTGAGCATGTGCTCGGCAATGCCGGTGATCGAGGCGTCCTTCGTGCGCCTCATCAACAGCTGCGCGCCGGACAGAATCGAGGAGAGCGGATTGCGAAGGTCATGCCCGAGCAGGGCGATGAATTGCTCCCGCAGCTCGGCCGTCTGCTGTGCATCGAGCAGGGCTGCCTCGGTGGCTTCGAATTGCTCTTGCGCCTCCAGCTGAATGGCCAGCAGCTTGGCGAACGATTCCATCATCGACAGGATCGGCATTTCCGAAAGATTCGCAGGCAGCGGATCGAGCGCGCAGACGGTGCCGAAAAAACTGCCATCGGTGCGAAACACTGGGGTCGAAATGTAGCTCTCGAAGCCATACATCTTGGGCGTGTGATGGTTGCAGTAACGCCCGTCCTCACTCACCTTGCTGATGATGATGGTTTCGTGAGATGCGCGGATTTCGTGGCACAGCGTAGTGGTCACGTCCAGCTCGCCGCCGACCTGCAGACCAAAGTTGATCCGGTCGAGCACGGCGCACGCTGTCCAGGAGTCTTCGGTAACTCGCGCAACGGCAGCGAACCGTAACCCGGTGGTCTCGGAGATCACCTGGAGGATCGCCGGCACGGCGTTGATACGGCTGATCGCCGAAATGTCGTCGGTTATCGATCGTTTCATTCGGTGTCATGGCGGCGCGTGATGGTGGCCGTGCACTTTATCACGCACCGTTTCGAAGAGCGGAATCGAGCCGACTATCTGCCGAACCGACCCGCCCAGGGCGTTACGCTTGGGTCGTCAGGGTAGGGTTAGCAACGGCCGGAACGATCTGTTTGCGCATCAGCAGGTAATGCACCACGGCGCCAAACAAGGCGCCCAGCAACCAGGCGAAGCCCGACAGGCTTTCCAGCCCCGGTGTCCAGACCGACGCAACGGAAAAGATCGAGCTCACGCCAAAGGCGATGACCGCTTTACGGTTCCAGCCGGCATTGAAGTAGTAGGTCGAGCCGGGTTCCGCGCAGAACAGTTGTTGTACGTCCAGCCGCTGCCGACGGACCAGGTAGTAATCGGCGACGATAATGCCGTATAGCGGTGCCAGCACGGCGCCCAGCGTATCGACGAAGGCGGCGATGCCCACCGCACTGATGAACGATACCCACAACGCACCGATGAAAAACGCGATAGCGGCGGTGATGAAACCGCCGGTGCGGGCGCTGATGTGTGCTGGCGCCAGATTGGCGATGTCGTAGGCTGGCGGGATGAAGTTGGCGACCAGGTTGATGCCCACTGTGGCGGCAAAAAAGGTAATCGCAGCAATCAGCGTGAGGCCGACGTTGTCGATGCGCGCAACAATATCGGTCGGGTTGGTCAGCGTCTCGCCGAACACCACCACGGTGCCGGCCGTGATAACCAGGGCAATCAGCGAGAAGATCGCCAGGCTTACCGGCAGGCCGAGAAAGTTGCCAATGCGCATCTGACGTTCGTCCTTCACGAATCGCGCGAAGTCACCGTAATTGATTACCACGGCCGCAAAGTAAGCGACCATCGTGCCGACCACCGCGGCGAACGCAGCAATCGGCCCGCCAGCGTATGTACCAGTGCCACTGAAGATGCTGCCCAGTGCGCCAGCCAGACCTGGGCCCGCCTTGTAGCAGATGGCAATCATCATAGCGATCATTACCAGATAGACCAACGGGCCGGCCCAGTTCAGAAAGCGCGTCACCCAGTCCACGCCCCTGACGAACAGCGCAACCTGGAAGACGCAGACGATCACGTAGGCGATCCAGTCGATGGTGGTCAGTCCCAGCAGGGTCGCCTCGGACCCAGGCCCTGCCAGTGTGCGAATCAACAGCGCCACCGCGGTCGAGGCGAAATAGGTCTGCACCCCGTACCAGAAGATCGCCACGATGCCGCGCACCACAGCCGGAAAGTTAGCGCCGCGTACGCCCATGCTGGCGCGCGCCATGACCGGGAAGGGGATGCCGTATTTGACGCTGGGTTTGCCGGTCAGCTGCACCAGCCCCATGACGATGAAACCCGCCAGCACGATCCCGGCAAGCACGGCCCAACCGTTCAGGCCGTAACTGATGAACAGCGTCGCGGCGAGGGTATAGCCGAACAGACTCTGGATATCGTTCGACCACACGTTGAAGATCTCGAACCACCCCCACTTGCGTTTGGCGGGGGCGAGCGGGGCGAGGTCCTCGTTATACAGAGTGGGGTCTATCTGCTTGATGTGGAAATCGTCGTGATTCATAGGTGGGCGCTCTGTACATGGTTGTTGTCGATTGTTGTATGCAGTTCTTGTTCCGCGTACGGCAGAGTCCGAGGCGTCACGAGATGGATTGCTGAGTTCAGCCGCCCCCCGTTGCCGAAAGCGTAGACGTTGCGGCGGGTTTTGCTCGTGGGTTTTGTATACAAGCCTTGGTGCGGAATGGGTGTGGCAGGTTCGGTAAGCGCGTTCGGAGTGCACCAATGGCTCGCACGAAGTCGCGTGATGCTCCAGAGCTGTGCTTAGTTCAGATGATGCGGAGAGGGTACAACCTGGGGTGAGGGTGCGTTGATACCAACGAAACGGATGCGTGGCGTTGCAGGCTGCTTTCCAGAGGTGAACGGCGCAACGCGAGAGGGTTACAGTCAGCCGCTCTGGCACGGTAGTGATGCTTGTAGCCGAGTCACAGCAGGCAGTGTTGGTCAGCCGGCCCCGGATGGTGCGGCGGTCCTGGCCAGTAAACAAAACCCCAGGCCCATCGTGGAGGTCTGGGGTTCTGATATCGCCCGAACTGGCAGACGCGGTGCGATTAGCGCTGCGTTACAGTCGCGGTGTTGCTGGTGCCCATTTGGCTGATGTTGGCGGAATTGGAAAATCCTGCCTGATCCACGGTGGCGATATTGAATGCGCCGTCTTGCAGCACATTGATCCTGCTCGATTCGCTGGTCTGGTCGATCGTGGCGAGGTTTTCGCTGCCCAGCTGCATCAGGTCAACGGTGCTACCAAGACCTGATTGATCTACGTCAGCGACGTTTTTGTAGCCGGTCTGACTTACCAGAATAGAGCTCTCTTGGCCGAGTTGATCGATGAAAGCGTCGTTGCTTTCGCCGGCTTGATCAACGGTGGTGTCGTTGAGTGCGCCTTCCTGGTTGAGCTCGACATCATTGTTCCAACCGGTCTGGATTACGTCAGCGATGTTCAGGAAGCCAGCCTGAGCGACGGTGGTGTCATTGTTCCAGTTGTTCTGGGTAATGGTGACCTGGCCTTCCGTGCCGGTCTGGGTAACGGTCGCGTCGTGCCATGCGCCGTCCTGGGTCACCTGAGAAAGATTGTCCTGACCGGATTGGTTAGTAGTAGCGGTGTTCCTGTGGGCATAACCGGTCTGGTACACCTCGGAAGTCTGGCCGACCCCTTCCTGATAGACAGTGGCGAGCTGGTTCTTACCCGTTTGATTGACGGTCGCTTCACTGCTGGCGGCGAAAACCTGGCTAGCGGACACCGCGAGGACGGCAGCGAACAGCGCGTTGAATTTGAACATTGGTTGTCTCTCCATGGATTTTATCGGTCGCGCAGCCGGTTTGTCGTTCTTGGGCTACGCGGTTACCCGCAGCGCACAGCGTTCCCTGAAGCGGTGCCAGCAATGCCTACCTTGAGCCTTGGTAGCTGGGGCCGCTTCGCTTCCCTGCCTCCTTGGGGCGGGTGTTGCGCTTGGGTAGTCGAGAAGGTAGTTCAGTGCCGGGTTTGCCCAATCAACCGTACGGTTGAATTTCGCGCGTTAATCAACGGGCAGAGCGAGTCGACAGGCATTTAGCCTGGAGAGTGGTCTTTGCTTTTTTGGGGGGGCGGAATCGTCTTGGGTGGTTCGGGCCCCGATCGACGGGGCCCGAACCGCGCGGCTTTAACCGCACCTCGGCCGGGGCCGCTCCGCTTCGGCCCACCACTGTGAGTGACGGTGGGGCCGCGTATTCGACGGGTTGAGGCAGGCTGAGGTGTGCAGCAGTGCCCGCTGCGCGATGGGCCACCAACGCGGTTAGAAGAGGAAATAGCGCTGCGCCATGGGCAGTACGTCCGCCGGCTCGCACCAGAGCAGCTGACCATCGGCGCGAACCTGGTAGTTCTGCGGGTCGACCTGGATGTCCGGCGTGTAGTCGTTGTGGATCAGGTCCTTCTTCTGCGCCGAGCGGCAGCCTTTCACCACGCCGATCTTCTTCTTCAGCCCCAATTGTTCGGGCACGCCGGCATCGAAAGCGGCCTGGCTGATGAAGGTGAAGCTCGATGCGTGCAGCGAGCCGCCGTAGCTGGCGAACATCGGCCGGTAGTGCACCGGTTGCGGCGTCGGGATCGAGGCGTTGGCATCGCCCATCAGGCTCGCAGCGATGGCGCCGCCCTTGAGAATCAGCGTCGGCTTTACACCAAAGAACGCCGGGCGCCAGAGCACCAGATCCGCCCACTTGCCGACCTCGATGGACCCGACCTCGTGGCTGACGCCGTGGGTGATCGCCGGGTTGATGGTGTACTTGGCGATGTAGCGCTTGGCGCGGAAGTTGTCGTTGCCGGCGCCATCACCGGGTAGGGCGCCGCGCTGCTTCTTCATCTTGTCGGCGGTCTGCCAGGTGCGGGTGATCACTTCGCCAACGCGGCCCATGGCTTGGCTGTCGGAGCTGATCATCGAGAAGGCGCCGAGGTCGTGCAGGATGTCCTCGGCTGCAATCGTCTCGCGGCGGATACGGCTCTCGGCGAAGGCCACGTCCTCGGCAATGCTCGGGTCGAGATGGTGGCAGACCATGAGCATGTCCAGATGCTCATCGATGGTGTTGCGGGTGAATGGCCGCGTCGGGTTGGTCGAGCTGGGCAGCACGTTCGGCAAGCCGCAGGCCTTGATGATGTCCGGCGCATGGCCGCCGCCGGCACCCTCGGTGTGGTAGGTGTGGATGGTGCGGCCCTTGAACGCACCGAGGGTGGTCTCGACGAAGCCGGATTCGTTCAGGGTGTCGGTGTGGATCGCCACCTGCACGTCGTACTGGTCGGCGACGTTCAGGCAATTGTCGATGGCAGCCGGGGTGGTGCCCCAGTCTTCGTGAAGCTTGAGACCGATGGCGCCGGCCTTGACCTGTTCGATCAAGGGTTCGGGCAGCGAGGCATTACCCTTGCCGGTGAAGCCAATGTTCATCGGGAAGGCGTCTGCGGCCTTGAGCATCATTGCCATGTGCCAGGGGCCAGGCGTCACCGTTGTGGCATTGGTGCCGGTGGCAGGGCCCGTGCCGCCACCGATCATGGTGGTGACGCCGCTCATCAAGGCCTCCTCGATCTGCTGTGGGCAGATGAAGTGGATGTGCGAGTCGATTCCGCCGGCGGTGAGGATCATCCCTTCACCGGCGATCACTTCGGTCGCGGCGCCGATGGCAATGGTCACGTCCGGCTGGATGTCCGGATTGCCGGCCTTGCCGATGGCGGCGATGCGCCCGTCCTTCAGGCCCACGTCCGCCTTGACGATGCCCCAGTGGTCGAGGATCAGCGCGTTGGTGATCAGGGTGTCGACCACATCCGCGGCGCACAGCTGACCCTGGCCCATCCCATCACGGATCACCTTGCCGCCGCCGAATTTCACTTCCTCGCCATAGGTGGTGAAGTCCTTTTCGACCTCGATCCACAGCTCGGTGTCTGCCAGGCGCACCTTGTCGCCGACGGTGGGGCCGAACATGTCGGCGTAGGCTTGGCGGGAAATCTTCATTGAGTCTCATCCTGTCCGTAGGGTGGACAACGCGAAGCTTGTCCACAGCAATTTGGGTGGTGGAAAAGCCTTCGGCGTTTTCCACGGGGTGGCCATCCACCCAACGAATAACGCTGCGTCAGAGTGCGCCCATCACCCGTCCGGCAAAACCGAACACCCGGCGGTCCCCGTCCAAATCGACCAGCTCCACGTCGCGGCTCTGGCCTGGCTCGAAGCGCACGGCGGTGCCGGCCGGAATGTTCAGCCGCATGCCACGCGCTGCGGCGCGGTCGAAGGCGAGCGCATCGTTGGTTTCGAAAAAGTGGTAGTGCGAGCCAACCTGAATCGGCCGGTCACCGCTGTTGGCCACGTTCAGGGTCAGCGTGCGGCGGCCGGCGTTGAGCTCGATGTCGCCAGCCTGGATCTGGTATTCGCCGGGGATCATGGCTCGGACCTCCTATCTAACGTCAGTTGCATCACGGTCAGGTCCAGCCAGCGGCCGAACTTGCAGCCCACCTGACGCATCTGCGCGGCGTGGATGAAGCCCAATTGCTGGTGCATATGGATGGAGGCGCGGTTCTCGCTCTCGATGGCGGCGATCATCACGTGCTTGTCCAGCTGCCGGGCGCGCTCGATGAGGGTCTGCATTAGGCTGCGGCCGATGCCGCTGCCGCGGTGGTCAGGGCTGACATACACTGAGTTTTCGACGGTATGACGAAAGCCGTCGTGGGGGCGCCACGGGCCGAACGAGGCGTAGCCGGCTACCTTTTGCTCGTCATCGATGGCGACGAGCACGGGATAGCCTTGTTCGTGGCGCTCGGCCAGCCAGGCGCGGCGGTTGTCGAGATCGACCGGCTGGTCGTTCCAGATCGCCGTGCTGTTCTGTACCGCGTCGTTGTAGATCTCTAGGATGCCTTCGAGGTCGGCGTCCAGGGCGTCACGTATCTGCACGTTTAATTCCTTCCAAGCGTTTCGGGATCATCATCGTTGCGGCCATGGCCGCAGTACACATTGACCCGTGTTTCAAGCGATTGGTTGATGCACGGTGACCAGCTTGGTGCCGTCCGGGAAGGTGGCCTCGACCTGGATCTCCGGGATCATTTCCGGCACGCCTTCCATGACCTGATCACGAGCCAGCAGTGTGGTGCCGTAGTGCATCAGCTCGGCGACCGTCTGGCCATCGCGGGCACCTTCGAGCAGCGCGGCGGATATGTAGGCCATGGCTTCCGGGTAGTTGAGCTTTACACCGCGGGCGAGGCGACGCTCAGCCACCAGCCCTGCGGTAAAAATCAACATCTTGTCTTTTTCTCTCGGCGACAAATCCATAACGGCTCCAATCGTGGCGGTGGATATCGCTTTTCGCATCCACCGGCTGGTGGTGGCAACCACACAGCGAATTTCGGGCGGCCATGCATCTGGTGCTGGCCGGCGTAGGGTGGGTAACGGCGGAGCCTTACCCACCGCAGTTCATGTACTCCAGATCCTCGGTGGCACCGCCTCGCGATCGAGCAGTTCAGGTCGCAACAACCGCCACACGTCGATCAGCCAGGCCCGTGCATGCAGCGCCTCGCCAGCCAGGCAACGCCCAACGAGCATGCCAGGCAACTGTGTCAGATCGCCCCGCACTCGGTTCGGTAGTTCACGGCAGCGCTCCAGCAGCTCGGCACTGATCTCGCCACTGACAATCATGGTGGCGAATACCGGTTGGCCGTCGAGACCGATCGGCGAGTCCAGTAGCCCGTCGTTGCCTGTTACACGCTGACGCTCGTGCCAGAGCAGTTCGCCGTCGCGGCTGATGTTCAGTTGGGCCTGGAAATGGCCAGCGTCGAAGCGCTCGCCGCTGGCTGGTCGGCCTAGCGCAATGATGTCCCAGTAGAACAGCCTGGCGTCACCCTCCAGTTCGATGGAGGTGCTCAGCTCCGCCTGCGCAGCGGAGTAGACGATGGTTTCTTGTGGCAGCCATTCCAGCGTCGCGCCGGCCTCGACGCGCAAGTGCACGTTCTGAAACGCCGGGCCGCCAGCGCGATACCACTTCGCCGCGCCGGGGCTGGTCAACTGGGCCCAGGCGCCGCTGCCGACCGCGACACTGATGTCCAACCGGTCACCCCCGGCTATCCCGCCCGGCGGGTGCACGATGATGTGCTGGCAGACTTCCGGCCCTTCCGGGTAAAGATGCTTCTGGACCCTCAGCGGGCCGCTGTGGCGCCGAAGCACCGGACGCGTCGAGTCGTCGAAGCGGGCATAGCCCAGTTCGAGTTCGGCGTTCCAGTGAGGCGTGAACAGCGGAGTCAGAGCAGTCATGAACCGTGAGATCAGCAAGTGGTTGAACCAGCCGAGCAATAGTCGTGCCTCTCGCGCCAGAGCGGTGCGCGGCGCGGTGCTTACTAGCCTGGTGGGCGAGTAAAGGAGCCGGTCGACGGTGAGGTTGCCGGCTTTTGGTGCCCTCCAATGGTGCGCGCGAAAGGTTTTGCGCAGCGAGTGATCCACGTTGGTGCGTATAAATGAGGCCTTGCTGCGACGTGCTCGGCTTGATCGAGCAGCGATCCGTCGAAGCTTGATCTGAGCGATCGGGCAGTCACTGAAATAGCTTGTTGCCAGCATCACGCTGCTTTATGGGCCTTTATCTCTTCCGAGCTGCTCGTTTGACGAGGGTGCGAGCGAGTGCCAATGTCAGTCAGGCGAAGAGTCCGATTTGCCCGGCGGCGGTGGCATGTTCGACCTGCTTTGACTGGGACGAATCGGCAGTCGCTCGGTGGCACACATAACAACAAGATCCACGGAGACGCCGCATTGAATCTATTGTTTCAGCAAGTGCTCAACGGCTTGACCCTGGGCAGCATCTACGGTCTGGTCGCCCTTGGCCTGACGCTCGTCTACGGCATCCTGCACATCCCCAACTTCGCCCACGGCGCGCTGTACATGGTCGGCGCGTTCGCGTCGTATTTCTTCATGACCGACCTCGGCCTGCATTACTGGATCGCCATGCTGGCCTCCGGGGTTGTGGTGGCGGTGCTGGCGGTGCTGTCGGAACGGTTGGTCTTTCACCCGCTGCGCAATGCGCCGCCAATTCACGACAAGATCGCGGCGATCGGCATCCTCCTGTTTCTCGAAGCGGTGGTGCAGATGCTCTGGGGCTCGGACTTCCGTCGCATGGCCTCGCCCTACGCCGGCATCCTCAATTTCGATGGGCTGATCATTCCCGAGCAACGCCTGCTGATCATCGTTGGCGCCTTTACCCTGATGTTTGCGCTGCACCTGTTCCTGCGCAAGACGATGCTGGGTTCGACCATCATCGCCATGGCCCAGAGCCGCGAAGGTGCGTTTCTCGTCGGCATCGACGCCAACCGCGTGGCGATGCTGACCTTCGCTATCTCCGGCATGCTCGCCGCCTTCGCTGCAACCCTCTATGCGCCAATTAACCTGGTGTACCCGGCGATGGGGCACCTGGTGATCATGAAAGCCTTCGTCATCATCGTGCTCGGCGGCATGGGCAGTATTCCCGGCGCCATCATCGGCGCCATGATCCTCGGCTTTGCCGAAAGCTTCGGCGGCTTCTACCTGTCCTCGGATTACAAGGACATCATCGCCTTCTCGTTGCTGGTGGTGATCCTGTCCTTCCGCCCGACCGGGCTGTTCGCCAAGGGGGCTCACTGATGCATCGTTTCGCATCCCTGCTGACCGGTCGCGGCGCCAAGCTGGTGCTGCTGGCATTGGCCCTGGCCTTCCCGCTGTTCGCCAAGAGCGAGTATCAGGTCTATGTGATGGCCAGCGCCTTCATCTGGGCCATCGCGGTTTACGGCTTGAACATCATCACTGGCTACTGCGGCCAGCTGAATCTGGCCCACGGCGGCTTCTTTGCCATCGGCGCCTATACCCTGGCGATTCTCACGGCTGACCATGGCTGGAATTTCTGGCCGGCGTTCGTGGCTGCGGCGCTGGTTTCGGCTGCCGTTGGCGCGCTGGTCGGCATCGTCTCGCTGCGTTTGAAGGAGCACTTCTTCGCCATCTTCACGCTTTGCGTCGGCTTCATCATTTATCTGCTGATCGACAAATGGGAGGAGTTGACCCACGGCGCCATCGGCATTCGCGGCATCGCTGCGCCGGATGGCTTCGGGCTGGTGGATTTCAGCCAGACGGTGCCGTTCTACTACCTTGCGCTGCTGTTTCTGATCCTGGCGATCTGGTTCGCCGGTCGCCTGGCGTCCTCGCTGCTGGGCCGTACCTTCATGGCCATCCGCAACGGTGATGCGCTGGCCCAGTCGCTGGGCATCGACCTGATGCGCAACAAGCTCCTGGCCTTCGTCCTCTCGACCACCTATGCCGGTGTCGCCGGCGGGCTTTATGCCTCGATGATCCGCTTCATCGGACCAGAGGAAGCCAACCCCAACCACACCTTCGACATGATCACCTACCTCTTGGTCGGTGGCTTCGGCACCCTGTTCGGCCCGCTGGTTGGCACTGTCGGCGTGGTCTGGATCACCCAGTCGCTGCAGTTCCTCGAAGACTATCGGATGATCATCTTCGGCCCGCTGATCGTTGTGCTGGTGATCTTCATGCCGCGTGGTGTCATCGGCACCTTCCTCGGTTGGAAGCTGCGCAAGGACACCGCAGCAGCCCGGGCGAATGACCCGCGGGCCACTACCAAGGTCACCCCAGGCAGCGAGGTGAACAACAATGCTTAAGGTCGAAAACCTGACCCGTATGTTCGGCGGCCTGGCAGCGGTACACGATGTCAGCGTCGAGTTCGAAGCGCGCAAGATCAACGCCATCATCGGCCCCAACGGGGCGGGCAAGAGCACCTTCTTCAACTTGATTTCCGGCGTTCACAAGCCCAGCTCAGGGCGCATCCTGATTGACGGTCACGACGTGTCGCGGATGCGCTGCGACCGCGTGGCCCGGCTCGGCGTTGGTCGTACGTTCCAGACCACGCATCTGTTCGAGCAGGCAACCGTCCTCGACAACCTCATCGTCGGGCATCGTCTGCGCACCCGCTCGGGGCTCTGGGATGTGCTGATCAACTCCAAGCGTTTGCAGCAGGAGGAACGCGAGTGCCGCGAAAAGGCCCGCGCTGCGCTGGACTTCGTCGGCCTCGCGCACCTGGAAAACCGCGTGGTGCTGGATATCTCCCAGGAAGAACGCAAGCGCGTCGCCTTTGCCCTGGCGCTGGCCACCGAGCCGAAGCTGGTGCTGCTTGACGAACCGGCGGCAGGCGTCAATCCGGAAGAAACCGAAGGCCTGGCCCAGCTGATCCGCAAGATGCCCGAACACGGTCTGACGGTTTGCCTGATCGAACACAAGATGGACATGATCATGGGGCTGGCGGACAAGATCATGGTCCTCAACTACGGCGAGAAGATTGCCGAAGGCACACCTGCCGAGATCAAAGCGAACCCGGCCGTCATCGAAGCCTACCTGGGGAGTGACTACGATGCTGCAGCTTGATCGGGTCGATGTCTGCTACGGCAGTTTCAAGGCGCTCACCCAGGTTTCGATGGCCGTCGGCGCCGGCGAGCTGGTGGTGCTGCTCGGCGCCAACGGTGCCGGCAAGACCACGCTGTTCAACACCATCAGCGGGCTGCTCAAGCCAACGGCGGGCAGCATCACGCTGGAGGGCAAACGCATCGACGGGCTAAAGCCGTCCGGCCTGGTTGCGTCCGGGGTGGTGCACTGCCCGGAGGGCCGCAAGCTGTTTCCGCAGATGTCGGTCTCGCAGAACCTCGCCCTCGGCGCGTATCTGCATCGTCGCGACGGCGAGGGCAACAAGCGCAATCTGCAGGAAGTGCTCGATCTATTCCCGATTCTGCACGACAAGCGCAACCAGCCTGCCGGTTCACTGAGCGGCGGCCAGCAACAGATGGTGGCGATCGGTCGTGCATTGATGAGCCGCCCGCGGCTGCTGATGCTCGATGAGCCCTCGCTGGGGCTGGCGCCGTTGGTGGTGAACCAGATGTTCGAGGTGATTTCCCGCATCAACACGTCCGGCACCAGCGTGCTGTTGGCCGAACAGAACGCCTTTGCAGCATTGAAGATCGCTCACCGCGCCTATGTCATCGAAAGCGGCAGCTTGGTGATGGAGGGGGACCGGCAGGCCATGCTGGGTAACGAAGCCGTGCGCAAAGCCTATATCGGCGCCTGAACAGTCATGACCAAGGAGACAACAATGAAAACGCTCAAAGCGCTTGGAATGGCGATTGCCACCCTGACCGCGGCCCAGGCCGGCGGTGCATATGCCGAGCAGACGCTCAATATCGGTTTCACCGGCCCGCTCAGCGGCGGTGCCGCGCTCTATGGCGAGAACACCCTGTCCGGCCTGCGCATGGCGGTCGATGACGCCAACAAGGCCGGCGGCCTGAAGATCGGTGACGAGACCTACAAGGTCAATCTCATCAGCCTCGACGACAAGTATTCACCGAGCCAGGCGGCGACTAACGCCAAGCGGCTGGTGAAGGAATCGAAGGCAGCTGCAGTCTTCGTCCCGCACACCGGTGGCGTGTTTGCCCTGCAGGATTTCAACGTCGGCGACGACTTCTTGATCATGGCCTATACCAGCGTGCCCTCGGTGACTGAGCAGGGCAATCCGCTCACCGTACGCATTCCGCCGGAGTTCACCGGCTACGTGGATGCCTTTTCCGACTACGCGCTCAAGCATCATGGCAAAAAGCTCGGCATCGCCGGCGCGACCCACGAGTACGCCAAGATCTGGACCGACATGATGACCAAGGCCTGGGAGGAGAAGGGCGGAGAGATCGCCGAAAGCAATCCCATGGACTACAACAAGTCGACCGACTTCTATACCGGCGTGAGCCGGGTGATCGCCTCAAACCCGGACGTGATGTTCGTCGGCGGCGCCTCGGAACCCACCGGGTTGGTCATGCAGCAGGCGCGGCAGCTTGGCTTCCAGGGCGGTTTCATCGTCATGGATCAAGCCAAGCTGGATGAAATCGCCGCGGTCACGGGCGGCCTGGATCTGCTGGAAGGCGCTATCGGCGTAGTGCCGCTGTCCGAATACGAGGGCGAGGCGGCCAAGGCGTTTGTCGAGCGTTACAAGCAGGCCCACGGCAAGGTGCCGGGCTCCGAAGCGGCCTACAACTACCTGGCCTTTCATACGTTGGCCAAGGCTATGGAGCTAGCGGGCAGTACCGATCCGCAACAGGTGCGGGCGAAGATGGCCGAGGCGATCAGCGCGCTGGACCCCAAGTACAACCTCTATTCGATACAGGGCATCACCGACAAGGGCGGTTTCATTACCCCGACCACCATGGCGGTGGTGGAAGACGGCAAGATCGTGCGCAAGGACATCGAGTAATCCTTCACAGCCAAACGGCCCTCCTGGGTCGTTTCGGTGACAGGCTTCTGCAGTCGCTCTCGATCCTCTTCATGCCCTGCAGGGAGACCGGTCTTGCTCGTCGGGCCCCCCCTGACATCTCTCTCGCTTTCAAGCGAAGCTGGCTCAGCTGCAAGCACCGTCCGGCACAGCTTTTCTATCGTCGAGGTGCCCGATACAGTCGTCGGTAACGGAAGCATCACCGAAGGGTAGGACGCATACGTTCGCCGTTATGAGGCACGTAGCCTAGAGGCGAAACTCACGCATCCCTCTGCGCCGTCTTTACTTGTCCCGATCAATATTGAACGGGGACCAGGCCTGTCTGGTAGGCATGACTTCGAGTCGGTTGATGTTGATGTGATCGGGCAGGGTGGCCACGTAGAAGATCTGCTCGGCGATGTCTTCGGCGGTCAACGGCGTGGTGCCGCGGTAGAGCTTGTCGGACGCTTCCTGGTTACCCTTGGTGCGGACCAGCGTGAACTCGGTCTCGGCCATGCCGGGAGCGATGTCGGTGACCCGTACGCCTGTGCCCAGCAGGTCGCAGCGCAGGTTGTAGCTGAACTGCTCAACGAACGCCTTGGTAGCACCGTAAACGTGGCCGCCCGGGTAGGGCCAGTGGCCGGCGACCGAGCCGATGCTGATGATGCTCGCGCCCTTGCCCGTCTCGATCAGACGCGGCAGTAGCGCATGAGTAACGTTGACCAGGCCGGTCACGTTGGTGTCGATCATGGTGTGCCAATCGTTCAGATCAACGTTCTGCGCGGGCTCCGGGGCGAGCGCCAGGCCCGCATTGTTGACCAGCGATTTGACCTGGCGAAAGCCTTCGGGCAGCTCGGCAATAACCTGCTTCACCGCCTCGGCGTCGCGTACGTCGAGCGTGGCGATGTGCACCGGGACCTTGGCCGACAGCTCTTCCTTCAGCGCTTCGAGCCGCTCATGGCGGCGTCCGGTCAGGACCAGCGACCAGCCGGCCTCGGCAAAGCGGCGGGCAGTGGCTCGGCCAAAGCCGGATGTCGCACCCGTGATGAAAACCACGTTGTTCATGCAGGGACCTCTTGTCTGTTCGGGTAGGCAGGCCGCACGCGGCCGACCCAGGGAGCTTACTGCGTCAGACCGCCAAGAGCAGCAGCCAGTTGCCCACCACAGGCGAGTCAGGTTGGTTAACGGTGTGGCTAGGCTAAAAGGGCAGACGAGTCCGACCGCGGCCGTCCGGGCGTAGTGCTAGCCGCTTGATCGGCAGGGAGTATGTTTGCAAAGGGTGCGACGCCAGACCGAACGCGGCGGCCATCAGCCATGGACGGGTCAAAAAGGCTCGCCGCCAGCGCGAGCTTTCAGATCGCTACCAGGCCGCGTACACCCTCCGCTTCCATCGTCTCGCCACGGCCTTGCTGGATGATTTCGCCGCGGCTCATCACCAGGTATTGGTCGGCCAGCTCGGCGGCGAAGTCGTAGAACTGTTCCACCAGCAGAATCGCCATGTCACCGCGGGCGGCGAGTTTCTTGATCACGACGCCGATCTCCTTGATCACCGAGGGCTGGATGCCTTCGGTGGGCTCGTCAAGGATCAGCAGGCGTGGCTTGCTTGCCAATGCGCGGCCGATGGCCAGTTGTTGCTGCTGACCACCGGAGAGATCACCGCCCCGGCGGTGCTTCATTTCCTTGAGAACCGGGAACAGCTCGTAGATGAACTCGGGGACTTCCTTGGCCTCCTTCGCGCTGAACCGGGAAAGCCCCATCAGCAGGTTTTCCTCAACCGTCAGGCGCCCGAAAATTTCCCGGCCCTGCGGCACGTAGGCAATCCCGGCGTGCACGCGCTGGTGCGGCTTGAAGCTGGTGATCGGCTTGCCTTCCCAGTTCACCGCGCCTTCCTTAGCCGGGATCAGGCCCATCAGGCATTTGAGCAAGGTGGTCTTGCCGACGCCGTTGCGCCCGAGCAGGCAGGTGACTTCGCCGATCTGCGCGTCAAAAGACAGGCCGCGCAGGATATGGCTGCCGCCGTAGTACTGATGAAGTTGTTGGACTTGCAGCATGTGCGACTCCTTCACTTTGGTGGATAAGCCTCTGGCGTTATCCACCCTACGATTAGCTTGCGATGATGCGGACGCCGGCGACCGGCTTCGCCGTTTTCCACCCTACGTTCGGCGGGCGTAGGGTGGATGACGCTCCACCCATCCACCATGGGATGTCATGGCTGACGAGAAGGGCGCCGTCCACCCTTTGAATCAATCACCGCCCGAGATACACCTCGATCACCCGCTCATCGTTCTGCACGTTCTGTAGCGAGCCCTCGGCCAGCACCTGGCCTTGGTGCAGCACGGTGACGTGGTCGGCGATGGTGTCGACGAAGCCCATGTCGTGCTCGACCACCATCAGCGAGTGCTTGCGCGCCAGGCTCTTGAACAGTTCGGCAGTGAACTCGGTTTCGGCGTCGGTCATGCCGGCGACCGGTTCGTCGAGCAAGAGCAGCTGCGGGTCCTGCATCAGCAGCATGCCGATTTCGAGAAACTGCTTCTGGCCGTGGGACAGCAGCCCGGCGGGGCGATTGCGGGACGTTGCAAGGCGGATGGTATTGAGCACTTCGTCGATGCGGTCCCGCTGCTCGCCGTTGAGTTTGGCCCGGAGGCTGGCCCACACCGATTTATCGGTCTTCTGCGCCAGTTCGAGGTTCTCGAACACGCTCAATGCTTCGAACACCGTGGGCTTCTGGAACTTGCGGCCGATGCCGGACTGGGCGATTTCCACTTCGCTCATCCGTGTCAGGTCGAGGGTGTCGCCGAAGAACGCCGTGCCGCTGTCGGGACGCGTCTTACCGGTGATGACGTCCATCATGGTGGTTTTGCCGGCGCCGTTGGGGCCGATGATGCAGCGCAGTTCACCGACGCCGATGTAGAGGCTGAGATTGGTCAGCGCCTTGAAGCCATCGAAGCTGACGTTGATGTCTTCAAGGCTGAGGATGGTGCCGTGGCGGGCATCCAGGCCGGCGCCTTTCACTCGACCGAGGCCGATGGCGTCGCGGCCGCTGCCGCTGGCGTCCGCCGGGTCGATCAGTTCGGGTACGGGTGCGGTTTTCATTGTTCGCCCCTCCGGCGCAGCAATCCGATGACGCCTTTCGGCAGGTACAGGGTGACGACAATGAACAGCGCGCCAAGGGCGAACAGCCAGTACTCCGGGAAGGCCACGGTAAACCAGCTCTTCATGCCGTTGACGATTCCGGCCCCCAAGAGCGGGCCGATCAACGTGCCGCGCCCGCCGAGGGCGACCCAGACGGCGGCTTCGATGGATTGCGTCGGCGCCATTTCGCTGGGGTTGATGATGCCCACCTGCGGCACGTAGAGCGCGCCGGCCAGGCCGCAGAGCACGGCGGACAGCGTCCAGATGAACAGCTTGTAACCGCGTGGATCGTAGCCGCAGAACATCAGGCGGTTTTCCGCATCGCGCAGCGCGGTGAGTACGCGGCCGAACTTGCTGCGCGCTAGTTTCCAACCCAGCAGCAGGCTGCCGGCCAGCAACGCCACAGTGGCCAGGAAGAGCGCGGCGCGGGTGCCCGGTGCGGTGATGTCGAAGCCGAGGATACGGGTGAAGCCGGTGAACCCGTTGTTGCCGCCGAAGCCGGTTTCGTTGCGGAAGAACAGCAGCATGCCGGCGAATGTCAGCGCCTGGGTCATGATCGAGAAATACACACCCTTGATCCGCGAACGGAAGGCGAAGAAGCCAAAGACGAAGGCCAGCAGGCCGGGCGCCAGCACCACCAGGCACATCGCCCAGAGGAAGCTGGAGGTGCCGTACCAGTACCAGGGCAGCTCGGTCCAGGCGAGAAAGCTCATGAACGCAGGCAGCCCGTCGCCAGCGCTTTCGCGCATCAGGTACATGCCCATGGCGTAACCGCCGAGGGCAAAGAACAGGCCGTGGCCGAGCGACAGCAGGCCCGCGTAGCCCCAGACCAGGTCCAGCGCCAGCGCGACGATGGCGTAGCAGAGGATCTTGCCGACCAACGTCAGGGTGTAGGCCGAGACATGGAAGGCATTGTCCGCCGGTAGAAGGTGCAGCAGCGGCATGGCCAGGAGAACGACGAGCACGAGGCCGAGTGCGGCGGCAGTGAGCTTCGGTCCGGCTTTTTGTGTAGCCGTGAGGGTGAGTGGCTGGTTCATAGGTGGCCGTCCTGCCGAGGGTTGATGGCGGGTGCGCCGATTCGCCGGGTGTCCAGTAGGAGCCAGCTTGCTGGCGATCCCGCAGGGTTGCTGACTGACACCGTTATCGAAAGGAAGGACTGGGCGTCACCCATCGCTCCTAGAAGGGAATGGAGAGAGAGACGAGTTTTCAATCGATCACCCTCCCTTTCAGCGCAAACAACCCCTGCGGACGTTTCTGGATGAACAGGATGATCAACGCGAGGATGAGGATCTTGCCCAGCACGGCGCCGATCTGTGGTTCGAGGATCTTGTTGGCGATGCCGAGCCCGAAGGCTGCAAAGATGCTGCCGGCCAGTTGGCCAACGCCACCCAGCACCACCACCAGAAAGGAATCGATGATGTAGCCCTGGCCCAGATCCGGGCCGACGTTACCGATCTGACTCAGCGCCACACCACCGAGCCCGGCGATGCCCGAGCCCAACCCGAAGGCCATCATGTCGATGCGGCCGGTGGGCACGCCGCAGCAGGCGGCCATGTTGCGGTTCTGGGTCACGGCACGCACGTTCAGGCCCAGGCGGGTCTTGTTCAGCAGCAGCCAAGTCAGCAGCACCACGAACAGCGCAAAGCCGATGATCACCATGCGGTTGTAGGGCAGCACCAGGTTCGGCAGTACCTGCAGTCCGCCGGACAGCCAGCCGGGGTTGGCGACCTCGACGTTCTGCGCGCCGAACAGCACGCGTACCAACTGGATCAGGATCAGGCTGATGCCCCAGGTCGCCAGCAGGGTTTCCAGCGGGCGGCCGTAGAGGTGGCGGATGACGGTGCGCTCCAGCGCCATGCCAATCGTGGCGGTGACGAAGAAGGCCACTGGCAACGCCACCAACGGGTAAAAGGCCAGGGCGTCTGGCATAAGCCGAGCCATCAGTACCTGCACCATGTAGGTGGTGTAGGCGCCGAGCATCAGCATTTCGCCGTGGGCCATGTTGATCACGCCCAAGAGGCCGAAAGTAATGGCCAGGCCCAGCGCAGCAAGCAACAGGATCGAGCCCAGCGACAAGCCGCTGAAAGCCTGGCCGAGCAGTTCACCGATCAGCAGCTTGCGCTTGACCTGGGCCAGGCTGGTCTCGGCGGCCTTACGCACGGCGGCGTCGGTTTCCGCCTCATCGGCCAGCAGGTTCTCCAGCCGCACCCGTGCCAGCGGTGCGCCGGTTTCGCCGAGCAGACGCACTGCAGCCAGGCGCACGCCCGGGTCTTCGGCACTCAATTGCAGGTTCGCCAGGGTCAGGGTCAGGGCTTCGCGCACGGCCGGGTCATCTTCGGCTTCGAGGCGCTGCTGCAGGAGTGGCAGCTGTTCCGGTTGTCCGCTGCGTTGCAGGCGTTTGGCCGCGGCGAGGCGTTCGGCCGGGTCGTCGGAGAACAGCTGGTGGCTGGCTAATGCTCTATTGAGCAAGCCGCGCAGGCGGTTGTTCAGGCGCAGTTTCTTAGGCGTGCCAACGGGTTCGGCGTCGCCTTCGAGGGCGCGGTAATCACCGTTTTCGCCGATAAAGGGTGTTTTGTTCTTGTCGATCACCACGCGGTTGGCGCGCAGGGCTTCGATCAGTTCCAGCCGCTCAGGGGCTGGCGCATTGGCCCAGTCTTCCAGCAGCTTGGCCTGTTTTGCCGGGCTGGCTTTGGCGTAGTCGGCCGCGTCTCCGGCGTGGACTACCCAGGGCAAGGCCAGCAGGAGCAGCAAGAAAAATCGGTACAGGGCAGTGTTCATTCGTGTGTTCCCCAGGGACCCCGGAGCTCTCTTCGTGGAGCTTGTGGTGGTCGACACGTGGATAAGAAAGGCATCGACTCCGCGTCCCGACCCACCCTACAAAGCCGAGCGAATGTAGGGTGGATGGCGCTTCATCCATCCACCGCAACGAAAGCAGCAATCAGTCTCGTAGGTGGGCCGGGCGGCGTTCCGCTTCAGCCCACCGAAGACGCCATTGGTGGGCTGAAGCCCACCCTACGGAGGCGATGCGATGCGATTGACGCTTCGCTTAGTTCGACTTCACCGCGTAGTCCGGCTTCTTGTCGTTACCGGGAATGTAGGGGCTCCACGGCTGAGCGCGGACCGGGCTTTCGGTTTCCCAGACCACCGAGAACTGTCCGTCATCCTGCACCTCGCCGATCATCACCGGTTTGTGCAGGTGGTGGTTCTTCTCGTCCATGGTCAGGGTGTAGCCACTCGGTGCTTCGAAGGTCTGGCCGGCGAGTGCCTGCACCACCGGTTTGACGTCGGTAGTTCCCGCTTTCTCGACCGCCTGCGCCCACATGTGGATGCCGACGTAGGTGGCTTCCATCGGGTCGTTGGTCACGGCCTTGTCAGCGCCGGGCAGGCCTTTTTCCTTGGCGTAGGCCTTCCATTGGCTGACGAACTTGTCGTTCACAGGGTTCTCGACCGATTGGAAGTAGTTCCAGGCGGCCAGGTGACCGACCAGCGGTTTTGTGTCGATACCGCGCAGCTCTTCTTCACCGACCGAGAAGGCGACGACCGGAACGTCAGTGGCTTCCAGACCCTGGTTGGCCAGTTCTTTGTAGAACGGCACGTTGGAGTCGCCGTTGATGGTCGAGACCACCGCCGTCTTGCCGCCGGCGGAGAACTTCTTGATGTTGGCGACGATGGTTTGGTAATCGCTGTGACCGAAGGGGGTGTAGACCTCTTCGATGCTGGATTCCGGCACGCCCTTGCTGATCAGGAAGGCGCGCAGGATCTTATTGGTGGTGCGCGGATAGACGTAGTCGGTGCCCAGCAGGAAGAAGCGCTCAGCGCTGCCGCCGTCTTCGCTCATCAGGTATTCAACGGCCGGGATGGCCTGCTGGTTTGGCGCGGCGCCGGTGTAGAAGACGTTCGGCGACAGCTCTTCACCTTCGTACTGAACCGGGTAGAACAGCAGGCCGTCGAGCTCTTCGAAGACGGGCAGCACGGATTTACGCGACACAGAGGTCCAGCAGCCGAAAGTCACCGCGACCTTGTCCTGGGTGAGCAGTTGACGGGCTTTTTCAGCGAACAACGGCCAGTTGGACGCAGGGTCGACTACCACCGGCTCGAGCTGCTTGCCGAGCACGCCGCCCTTGGCGTTGATCTCGTCGATGGTCATCAGCGCCATGTCTTTCAGAGATGTTTCCGAAATGGCCATGGTGCCGGACAGCGAATGAAGGATGCCGACCTTAATGGTCTCGGCAGCCTGCAGGGTGAACGGGAACAGACCGCTGAGCATCAGGGCACTTGCGGCGAGGGTGGACTTCAGTAGGGGACGGCGTTTCATTGTGGGCGGCTCCTTGGCTGTCCATGCGCAACTGTGGGGTTGGTCCTTGGGGACGTAGAGCCCTATCGCAGCATCCGTGCCAATTCGCCTGTAAGCCTTCTGTTCCGGCGTTTTGCGGTCAATCATGAAATGCGCCATGGCGGGGCATGGACGCGGCATTGTCCGATAACGGTGCGCTTGGTGAGGTTATGGCGCACGCCATGCGCCTTTGTGGTGCTGATCGGTCGCAGCGGTGTTTTAGCCGGTTCGGTGCCTGTAGTAACGCTGGCTTTCACTGCCCCTTGCTGGTCAGCAACGCCCGCCCTAGCATGGCCGGCCTGCCATCAAAGGCTCCGCCATGCCTCGCACCTCTCGTCCCCGTCCACCGCGCCCTGCAGCGGCGCGATCACAACCTCGTCGTGTGGCCAAGGCGCCGCCGGCCGAGCCACGTCTGCTGCTCCTGAATAAACCCTTCGACGTGCTCACTCAGTTCAACGATGCCGATGGCCGCGCCACACTGAAGGACTTTGTGCCGGTGCCGGGTGTGTATCCCGCTGGCCGCCTGGATCGCGACAGCGAAGGCCTTTTGCTGCTGACCAACGACGGGCAATTGCAGGCGCGTATTGCTGATCCCAAGCACAAGCTGCCGAAGACGTATTGGGTTCAGGTGGAAGGCGAGGTGACTGCCGAGCAGCTGCAGCGGCTGCGCGACGGCGTTGAACTCAACGATGGCATGACCTTGCCAGCTGAAGCACGGCAGCTCGACGAGCCCCAACTCTGGCCGCGCAATCCACCGGTGCGTTTTCGCAAGAGTGTGCCGACCTGCTGGCTGGAGCTGGTGATTCGGGAGGGCCGCAATCGTCAGGTACGGCGGATGACTGCTGCGGTCGGCTTGCCGACGCTGCGGCTGGTGCGGGTCAGGATCGGGCCCTGGTCGCTGGACGATTTGCAGCCGGGCGAATGGCGGCAGGTGCCGGCGCATTTGTGAAGCGCTGGCCGCTGTGCTCTGTTCAAACGACTTCAGCGGGTCAGTGCGGAATGCCCTGTGTCACTTCGATCACGTAGCCAATGATCGGCTTGGCGAGAAATGCGAACAGGCACAGCCCCAGACCCAGAAACAGGATGGCCGTGCCGAGGCGACCGGCTTTCGACTTCTTGGCCAAGTCCCAGATGATGAATGCCATGAACGCCATCAGGCCGCCGACCAGGACGATCATCATCCACTTCTCAAATACTTCAGGCTCCACAGGTTACTCCTGACTGACATCGAAGAATGCGCCCGGGCTGGCCGGGCGAGAAAACGGCGCAGTATACGCCCGTGGAGCGTGCTCAGCTCCCTCAGGCGTTGGACGATTCTGAGCTTCAGGGGTTCGAGCGAGAGGCTCTGTTTCGAGCTCTGGTACGGCTGTTAGTAGTGGGATTTGATCACGTCGATGCCCTTGTTGAGCACCACTTGCCAGGCTTCAAGATCCAGCTGTTCCAGCTGCCGATCATGCTGCCTGATGGTCTTGAGCAGGGCGGCTATCCAAAGGTCATAGAGCTCGGGACGGATGTCGAGATGGGCTCGTGAATGGCTCTTGCCCAACGCCTGGAGCTTGGTATCCGGCATGCCGCGGGCAAACATGACCAGGTTGAGGATGCCGGCGCGCAGCAGCTGTTTCTGCGCCACCATGTCGGTTTTGACGAACTTGTCCCGCACCGCTGGGGAGCTGGCAAGGAAGGTGGCATAGAAGTCGTCGAAGAAGGCCGCACTCGCGCAGCAGCGACCGTAGCTCTGCATGACGCGGTTGGTGTCTTTCATGGGCATTTCCCTTGCACGAGACTGATATCGCTGCGCCTGCCGAACACATTCGAGAGCGGGCGAAGCAGAAGGGCGCGGATTATAGGCAATAGCCCTTCTAGCTGTGTGGTTTGCAAGTGTGAGCGGCGTCTCAGCCTCGCAAATGCTCCAACGGCAGCTCGGTGCTCGATGACACCTGCCGCAGGACAAAGCTGGAGCGCACGCTCGACACCCCTTCGATACGGGTCAGGGTGCCCAGCAGGAAAGCCTGATAGTGCTCCATATCCGGCACCACAACCTTGAGCTGGTAGTCAGCATCCATCCCAGTCACCAGGCTGCACTCGAGCACTTCCGGGCATTTGCCGATCACACCTTCGAAGTGCTCGAAGCGCTCCGGTGTGTGTCGGTCCATGCCGATCAGTACATAGGCGGTCAGGGTCAGGCCGAGCTTCTTGCGGTCCAGCAGTGCGACCTGGCGGGCGATGTAACCGTCGTCCTCAAGCTGCTTGACGCGTCGCGAGCAGGGCGAGGGCGACAGTCCGATACGCTCGGCCAGATCCTGATTGGAAATGCGCGCATCGTGCTGCAGTTCCTGCAGAATGCGCAGGTCGTAACGGTCTAGCTTGCTCATGTTTGGTTGCCTGTGGGGTTTGGTTGCGCATAACTATGCATCTGCGCGCAAGGATTGCGCAACTGGTGTGAATATGAGCAATTTTCGCAATCCTCTGTCGGTGGGCGGGGCGTAAGCTTTATCCAACTTCAGCCCCCGGCAAAACTGACGCGGTACTTACCCCGCCGCGCCAACCGCATACCTTACCGAGGCTATCGGTCCGGGCCCGCACCGCTCACAAGGCGCTGCCGAAGACGTCGTCACAAGCGACTAGCGAATTCAGAGCAGTATTGAAAAAAGACCACGTCTCGCCACGTGGTCTTTTTTTATGGGCGTTCGGTTGGTTCCGGCGGGCGAGGCTTCACCACCTCGAGCGGGTCGGCATGCACCAGGACTTCAGCCCGGGGGTAGTGGCTGTGGATCGCCGTTTCGACCGCGTCGCACAGCGCATGCGCCTCGATCAGTGGCAGCTCGCCCGGCAGCTCCAGGTGCATTTGCACGAACCAGCGGGTGCCCGAAACACGGGTACGCAGGTCGTGGCAGCCCACCACGCCAGGCACGTCGCATGCCAGCTGATGCATGTGTTCGCTGATCTCCGGGGCAAGCTCTGTATCCATGAGCACGGCGCCTGCCTCTCGCACGATGCTCAGGGCGCTCCAGAAGATGTACACCGCAATGGCGATACCGAAGACGGCGTCCAGGCGTTCCAGGCCGTAACCGGCGAGCACCAGCGCGACAAGAATGCTGCTGTTGAGCAGCAGATCCGAGCGGTAGTGCAACGAATCGGCGCGAATCGCCGTAGAGCCGGTTTCTCGCACCACATGGCGCTGATACATCAACAGCGCCACGGTCAGCGCCAACGACAGCAGCATCACGGCGATGCCCAGTGTCGGCGCACCCAGCGGCTGCGGATGCAGCATGCGGTCCACACCCTGGACGCAGACCAGGATCGCACTGACGGAAATGAAAGCGCCCTGACCGAGCCCGGCCAGGGCTTCGGCCTTGCCGTGGCCGTAGCGGTGGTCGTCGTCGGCGGGGCGCAGCGAGTAGTGCACGGCCAACAAGTTGAGCAGCGAGGCGGCGCCGTCTAGCAGTGAATCGGTAAGCCCGGCCAGCAGGCTGACCGAGCCACTCAGCCACCAGGCCAGCGCCTTGCAGGCCGCGAGGGTCAGCGCGACGGCAAGCGCAAGCCGTGTGGCCCGGCGCATCAGCCGGGCGTGTTCGGCGCTGACGCCTTTGCGCTCGCGGGTGTGTTGCATCAGGCGGCCGGACGCAGTCCAAAGGCCGCCAGCTGCTCGACGCTGCCGTTGTGTTGGATGAGGCGCGGGTCATCCAGCGGCAAGCTACGGCCAGTTTCAGTTTCGATGATGGCCTTGAGCTTGGCCTGGTCGATCACGCCGTCCGCGCCAATGGCTTCCTGCAGCTTTTCCGGGGCCATGGAGTAGTTGCTGTCAGGCAGATAGATCGCGCCGGTGGCGAAATCGATACCAAAGGCGATCAGGCCGGGGATGAGATAGAAGAGCAGGCCGACGGCATTGGCTACTGCGATTGCCGGGTCGATCTTGCCGTCGATCTGGCCACGGCGGTCGGGGTAGAACAGCGTGCCGCAGGCGGTCAGCTGAGTGAACAGGGAGACGGCCAGCACGCCGCCGATGACACGGGAACGAGTACGCATAAGGACCTCCGGGAAAAGTGGCGCAACTATACAAGGGCTGCGTGATGTTTTCCCGATATCAGACACTTCCGCTGCCCGCTCTGTTCGGCATCGTTGCTTCACCTGGGGCATAACGCTGTTCACCGCTGCGCCGAGGCCTGTGCTCGCTATAATCGCGGCCCAGAAAACGGAGTCTCCATGATTGCTCTGCCCATCGATGAAGCCCTCCCGGCGCTGCGCCAGGCCCTGCAAAGCCGTGACGAAGCGGTGCTCGAAGCGCCGCCCGGTGCTGGCAAGACCACCCGTGTGCCGCTGGCCTTGTTGAACGAGCCATGGCTCGCCGGACAATCGATCCTGATGCTCGAACCGCGCCGCCTGGCAGCCCGGGCAGCGGCCGAGCGGCTGGCCAGCGAGTTGGGCGAAAAGGTGGGTGAAACGGTCGGCTATCGCATCCGGCTGGAGAGCAAGGTCGGGCCGAACACCCGCATCGAAGTAGTCACCGAGGGCATCCTTGCCCGCCGCTTGCAGGACGACCCGGCCCTTGAGGGTGTTGGCCTGGTTATCTTCGACGAATTTCACGAGCGCAGTCTTGATGCCGATCTGGCCCTGGCGCTGACGCTCAATGCACGTCAGCTGCTGCGCGATGAACCGCTCAAACTATTGCTGATGTCCGCGACGCTCGAAGGCGCGCGGCTGTCCGCTCTGCTCGACGATGCGCCGGTGGTGCGCAGCGAAGGCCGCATGTATCCCGTCACGCAGCGGTGGGGGCGGCCCTTCCAGGTCGGTGAACGCATCGAGCCGAGGGTGGTGCAGACCATCTTGCAGGCGCTGGATGAAGAGTCCGGTAGTGTGCTGGTCTTCCTCCCCGGGCAGGCCGAGATCCGCCGCGTGAACGACATGCTGGCCGAGCAGCTGGGGGATCGAGGCGAGGTGATGCTCTGCCCACTGCACGGCGAACTGGAATTGACCGCCCAGCGTGCGGCCATCGAGCCCGCGCCTGCCGGCAAGCGCAAGGTGGTCCTGGCGACCAACATCGCCGAGACCAGCCTGACCATCGAAGGCGTGCGGGTCGTGGTCGACGCGGGACTGGCGAGAGTGCCGCGCTTCGATCCAGGCAGCGGCATGACGCGGTTGGAAACACGGCGTATCTCCCGCGCCTCGGCAACCCAGCGGGCCGGGCGAGCAGGACGACTGGAGTCTGGCGCGTGTTATCGGTTGTGGTCGGAAGATCAACATGCGCAGCTGTCCGCCTATGGCGACGCGGAAATCCTCCAGGCCGATCTGGCCGGCGTGGCCTTGCAGCTAGCGCGCTGGGGTGTCGAACCGGACGAACTGGCTTGGCTGGACCGGCCGCCTGCCGCGGCTTACGCCCAGGCACAGGATCTGCTGCAGCGTCTCGGTGCGCTCGGTCGGACTGCTCGCGGCGGCTGGCAGTTGACCGCCCACGGCCAGGCCATGGCCGAACTGCCCGCTCACCCGCGTATCGCCCATCTGCTGCTGCGCGGTCAGGCGCTGGGCCTCGCGCCGCTGGCCGCGGATCTCGCTGCACTGCTGGTGGAGCGCGATATCCAGCGCGGCGGTGAGCGCGGCGGCGCGGACATTTCCACCCGTCTCGGCCTGCTCGACGGCAGCGCGGGCCGGCATGCCGGCGCACAACGGGTGCGCCAGCTGGCCCGACAGTTCCGCGGCTTGCTGCGTGGGCCTTCGGCGCCGGCACCGGTTGATGCTTCCGATCATCGCTGGCACGGCGCGCTGCTGGCGTTTGCCTATCCCGACAGGATCGCCCGGCAGCGCCGTGATGGCGGTGGCGAATATCGACTGGCCAACGGTCGAGCGGCTGTATTCGGCGAGCCGGACGCCCTGATGAAAGAGCCTTGGCTGGTGATCGCCGAATTGAGCAGTCGTCAGGGCCAGCGCGAGGAGCGCATTTACCGCGCGGCGGCACTGGACCCGGCACTGTTCGAGGAGGTGCTGGCCGAGCAGGTCAGCCAGCGCGACGAACTGGAATGGGACGAGCGCGAAGGCGTGCTGCGCGCCGAGCGGCAGCGGCGGGTCGGCGAGCTGATCCTCAGTCGCGAACGCTTGCCGGGGCTGGATGACGAGGCCCGTGGCCGCGCGCTGTTCGGGCTGGTGCGGCGCAAAGGGCTGGAGCTGCTGCCCTGGACCCCGGATCTGCGCCAGTGGCAGGCGCGAATCGGCCTGCTCAGGCAGCTCGATCTGCGCACGGGCGACTCAAGTGAATGGCCCGACGTCAGCGACGCGGCGCTGTTGGAGCGGCTCGAAGACTGGTTGCTGCCGTATCTGGGCAAGGTTTCGCGGCTGGCGCACTTCGCTGGGCTCGACCTTCAGAGCATGCTCGCGACCTTGTTGCCCTGGCCGCTGCCACAGCGACTCGACGAACTGGCACCGGTCGCCATTGCTGTGCCATCCGGTTCGCGGGTGCGGCTCGACTACAACGAATCACCGCCGGTGCTGGCGGTGCGCTTGCAGGAACTGTTCGGTTTGGCCGACACGCCGCGCATCGCTGGCGGGCGGCAAGTGGTGAAGCTGCATCTGCTGTCACCCGCGCGCCGGCCGGTGCAAGTGACCCAGGATCTGGCCAGCTTTTGGGCCAACACCTACATCGAGGTGAAGAAGGACCTGAAAGGCCGATATCCCAAACATTACTGGCCCGACGACCCCTTGATCGCCGAGCCGACTGCGCGGGTCAAACCACGGAAGTAGCCCGCAGGACTCAGTCTTTCGGCGCCCGATAAAGGTGCCTAGTGTCGACGTTGTACAGCGCCGAATCGGCAAACGCCTCGGCCGTCAGCACCCGGCCGACAAGGATCAAGGCGGTACGGCGAAAGCCTTTCTCGCTGACCTTCGCCTCGATGTCCGCCAGCGTGCCCATGACCCAATCCTGATCGGGCCAGCTGGCGCGGTGCACCACGGCAATGGGGCAGTCAGTGCCGTAGTGCGGTTTCAGCTCGGCCACGATGCGCGACAGATGCTGCACGCCAAGGTGTATCGCCATGGTCGCGCCATGTCGGGCCAGATCGTGCAGCTGCTCACCGGGTGGCATGTCTGATTTGGTGGCGTAGCGGGTCATGATCACTGTCTGGGAAACCTGCGGCAGTGTCAGCTCGACGTCCAGCAGTGCGGCGCAGGCAGCCGTCGCGGTGACGCCCGGAACGATCTGGAAGGCGATGCCGAGCCGGCGCAGATGACGGATCTGCTCGCCAATGGCGCCGTACAGTGACGGATCGCCCGAGTGCACCCGTGCCACGTCCTGGCCCTTGGCATCGGCCTGTTGGATCAGCTCAACGATTTCGTCCAGATGCAGCTCGGCGGTGTTGATCACCTGCTCGGCACTATGGCCTTCGAGCACTGCGGCAGGGACCAGCGAGCCGGCGTAGAGAATGACCGGGCAGCTGCGCACCAGACGCAGCCCTTTGACGGTGATAAGTTCCGGGTCACCAGGGCCGGCGCCAATGAAATAGACGGTCATGCAAACTCCAGATCAAGGAAGACGGGTGATAGCCAAGGCGCAGGTCGCATTGGCGGAGCGCAGCTTTCGGCACAGCAATCGGGTTTTCTGATTACCCATGATTTCGGCCTGTGCCAGGGCGCTGGCCTCGGCAAGCCCAGCGCTGCCGGTCAGGGCCTTGCTGCGCAGCGAATGCTCGCTGACCGCCGCATCATAGGGGGCAAGCTGCGTGGCAGACAGCAAGGCAAGGGGCAGCCTCAGGTGCGCGGCCAGCGCATGCAGGCCCGGTTCGTTCGCTTTGATCTCGCTGCTGGCCAGGCAGTCGAGCGCGGCTATCGTCAATCCTTGATCCCGCAAGGCGCGATGCAGAAGCGCTTCGAGCTCGACCCTGCTGCAACCCTTGCGGCACCCCAGCCCCGCGACGAGCAGCGCCCCATCCGGTAGGGGACGAGGCTCGGGAACAGATGAATCGTCAGTAGCGGTCGGGATGGGCATGGCGCTCGTATGGGATGGACCGCAGCGAGCACGGTCATGGGCAAAAGGGCCGCAAGAACATCACGCGCCTTGCTGAGCGTCAACCGGGCGATTGACCCGCCCCCGGCCTCTGCGTAGCCTTCACGCGTCGAGGTTCTCTGGCGATGCCAGAGCTAAGAGGGAACACGGAAAGCCGTGGCTGCCCCCGCAACTGTAAGCGACTTGACCCTTGGGTGTGCTTTGTCGAGCACACCAGCCACTGCGCATGGCGCGGGAAGGCGAGGGATATTGGCAGACGCACCACGCGTCGCCCGGTCGTGAGCCAGGAGACCTGCCTCGCCACACATTTACAACCGGGCGGGGTGCTCCGGTGGTGCTTGTTGGCGCTTGTCGCCACGTAAGTGTCCGCCTGCCTGCTCATCTTTTTTCCGATGCTTGCAGGGCTACGATGAAAACCCTTTCCAAACTTCCCGTCACCATCGTTACCGGCTTTCTCGGCGCCGGCAAAACCACCTTGCTGCGCCACATGCTGGCCAATGCCGAAGGGCGACGTATTGCCGTGATCGTCAACGAATTCGGCGAGCTTGGCATCGATGGCGAGATCCTCAAGCAGTGCTCCATCGGTTGCAGTGAGGAAGAGGCCAACGGCCGGGTTTTCGAACTGGCCAACGGCTGCCTCTGCTGCACCGTTCAGGAAGAATTCTTCCCGGTGATGCGCGAGCTGGTGGCGCGTCGTGGCGATCTCGACCATATCCTCATCGAAACCTCTGGCCTGGCACTGCCCAAGCCGCTGGTCCAGGCCTTCAACTGGCCGGAGATCCGTAACGCCTGCACGGTCGATGCGGTGATTACCGTGGTCGACAGCCCGGCAGTGGCTGCCGGCACCTTTGCCGCCTTCCCGGATCAGGTCGATGCGCAACGCAAGCTCGATCCCAATCTCGATCACGAATCGCCCCTGCATGAATTGTTCGCCGATCAGCTGGCCAGCGCCGATCTGGTCATTCTCAACAAGGCCGACCTGTTGAGCCCTGACGCGCTGGCGGCCGTTCGTGGCGAAGTGGCCGAGGAGCTTCCCGAAGGAGTCAAGGTCATCGAGGCGCACGGCGGCGAGCTGCCGTTGAACGTGCTGCTGGGTCTCGATTGCGAAACCGAACTGCACATCGATGGGCGCAAGACTCATCACGATCTCGAAGGCCATGAAGAACACGATCATGAAGCCTTCGACTCGTTCGCGGTCGAGCTGCCGGAGGTGCCTGAAGACAAGCTGATGCAAGTATTGAAGAGCGCCGTGATCAAGCACGGAATCCTGCGCATCAAGGGCTTTGCCGCGGTTCCGGGCAAGCCCATGCGCCTGCTGTTGCAGGGCGTCGGGCAACGGTTCGACAAGCACTTCGATCGTCCCTGGCAGGCCGGTGAGGCCCGTGTCAGTCGGCTGATCATCATCGGCCAGTCACTCGACCCATCGGCGATAGATGCCGAACTGAACGCTGCATTGGCGGGCTGACCGGTCGTGCATCTGCTGCGCACCCAGCCCGGCCAGCAATTGCCGGCCGACAGCATCGCCGACCTGGGCCAGACGCCTGGGGAAATCGTCGTGCTGTGCACGGGGGATTCGCACCTGTCACTGCTTGCCGAGGTCGCTGGCCAGCTGCCCGAGAACTATCCCAGCCTGCGGCTGGCGAGCCCGGCGCAGTTGGGCAACAACGCGTCGATCGACTTTTATGTCGAGCAGGTGTTGCAGCACGCCAAGGTCATCCTGATTTCCGTGCACGGTGGCGTCAGTTACTGGCGCTACGGGATCGAGCGGCTGGTGGAGCTGGGCCAGCGCGGCGCTACCGTCATCATGGTCCCGGGCGATGACTGTGCCGATCCCGAACTGAGCGAGCTCGGCAATGTGCCGACCGAGGATAGCCACCGGCTGTGGCAGTTCCTGCGCCAGGGCGGTGTCGACAACGCGCGGCAGTTCTATCACTGCATCGCCAGCCGCTGGTTGGGCCGTGACTACCCCTGGCATGAGCCTGAGGCGCTGGCTCGGGTGGCGATCTATCACCCGCATCATCCATCCGCGACGCTGGCTGACTGGCAGCGCGACTGGCGCGCGGATGCACCGGTGGTTGGCCTGATCTTCTATCGCACCCAGGTGCAGGCGGCGAACACCGGCTTTATCGATACCTTCTGCGAGAGGCTGACGGCCCAAGGGCTTAACCCCTTGCCCATCGCAGTTGCGAGCCTGAAGGAGGCGGCTTGTCTGACGCAGGTCGAAACCTGGCTGGAGCAGAGCGGCGCCGCGGTGATCATCAATACCACGGGCTTCGCCCAGTCCAGCCCGGATGCGCCAAACCTGCGGCCGTTTCGGCTGGACGTGCCGGTGCTGCAGGCCATCTGCGCGCTGGACAATCATGAACAGTGGCAGGCCAATGCCCAGGGTCTGGGCTCGCGTGACCTGGCGATGCATGTCGTGTTGCCGGAGCTGGACGGCCGGCTGATCACCCGACCCATCAGCTTCAAGGGCCTGGCGTGGCGCAGCGAGCGCAGCCAGAGCGACGTGATCTGCTACCAGCCGCATCTGCCGGGCATGGACCACGTGGCAGAGCTGGCCTGGCGCTGGACCCGGCTGGCGCGACTGTCGAACAGTGACAAGCGCGTCGCCCTTATCCTGGCCAACTACCCCACACGAGATGGCCGCATCGGCAACGGTGTAGGGCTGGATACCCCGGCCGCTGCGCTGAACATTCTCCGTGCGCTGCAGGCGCAGGGGTATCCGGTTGCCGATCTGCCTGACAGCGGCACCGCGCTGATCCATGAGCTGCTCGGTGGCGTCACCAACGACCTCGATAACCTCGACCTGCGGCCTTGTGCCCAGAGCCTGGCCCTGGAGGAGTACCGAGCGTTCTTCGATCAGCTACCGGCTGCCAACCAGCAGGCGGTGATCGAACGCTGGGGCACGCCAGAGCAGGACCCGATGTTTCGTGCCGGCCGGCTGATGATCGCCGGGCTGCGTTTCGGTTCGACCTTTGTCGGCATACAACCGGCGCGCGGTTATCAGCTCGACGCGGCCGCCATGTACCACGACCCCGATCTGGTGCCACCGCACGGCTACCTCGCGTTCTATGGCTGGCTGCGTACGCGCTACGCCGCCGACGCGGTGATCCACGTCGGCAAGCACGGCAACCTCGAGTGGCTACCGGGCAAGAGCGTAGGCCTCTCCGACTGCTGCTGGCCGGACGTGGTGCTCGGCCCGCTGCCGAATATCTATCCCTTCATCGTCAATGACCCAGGCGAAGGCGCCCAGGCCAAGCGGCGTACCCAGGCGGTGATCATCGACCACCTGATGCCGCCGCTGACCCGCGCCGAAAGTTACGGCCCGCTGCGCGACATCGAACGATTGGCCGATGAGTACTACGAAGCTAGCCAGCTCGACCTGCGCCGTGCGACGGAACTGCGCAGCGAGATCCTGGCCCTGGTACGCGCGGCCAACCTCGACCGCGAGCTTGGGCTGCAGCTCAGCGACGATCCGAACAGCTGGCTGCCGCAGCTCGATGCCTACCTCTGCGACCTGAAAGAGTCGCAGATCCGCGATGGCCTGCATGTATTCGGCGAGTCGCCTGGTGGGCAATTGCGGCGCGACACCCTGCTTGCGCTGCTGCGTATTCCGCGTGGTGACGGGCAGGGCGCCAATGCAAGTCTGCTGCGCGCTCTGGCCGATGATCTGGCCCTGGGCTTCGATCCCATCGACTGCGACATGGCGGCGCCCTGGCACGGGCCGCGTCCGGACCCCTTGGCACACTGCGACGCTAGCCTCTGGCGCACCGCAGGCGATACCCGTGAGCGGCTGGAGCTGCTGGCGCTGGAGATGATCGAAAGCGAATCCGCAGGTGTCGGGCCCGCCAGTCGTGACGTGGTGCAGCAGCTGCGAGGCCGGATCGCGCCATTGCTCGACAGCTGTGGGAGCAAAGAAATGGCCGGCTTGCTAGCCGCGTTGCAGGGCCGTTTCGTCCCTGCTGGCCCCAGCGGCGCGCCGAGCCGGGGACGTATCGATGTGCTGCCGACGGGGCGTAACTTCTACACCGTCGATGTGCGCAACCTGCCGACGCCTACGGCCTGGCGAATCGGCGTGCAGGCGACCGAGCGGCTGCTCGAACGGCACATGCAGGATCACGGTGATTATCTGCGCCAACTTGGCCTGTCCATGTGGGGCACCGCGACCATGCGCACCGGTGGCGACGATATCGCCCAGGCCATGGCGCTGCTGGGCGTGCGACCGGTCTGGCAATCAGGCAGTGGCCGTCTGGAGCGCTTCGATATCGTGCCGCTCGAAGAGCTGGGTCGGCCGCGGGTGGATGTGACGCTGCGGGTTTCCGGCTTTTTCCGCGATGCCTTCAGCAACCTGATCCGCGTGTTCGACGAGGCGGTGCAGGCGGTGGCCGATCTCGACGAACCAGAGGATATGAACCCGCTGTCAGCGCGAGTCTGGCGCGAATCGCTCGAACTTGAAGACGGCGGCCTCGATGAGCCGGAAGCGCGGCGCCAGGCCGGCTGGCGAATCTTCGGCTCGATGCCGGGTGCTTACGGCGCGGGTGTGCAGAACGTCATCGAAGACCGCCGCTGGCAAAGCCGCGAGGACCTCGCCGAGGTGTACCTGAACTGGGGCGGCTATGCCTATGGCAAGGACGACGAAGGCGTACCGGCGCGAGCGCGTTTCGCCGAGCGGTTGCAGCAGGTGCAGGCCGTGCTGCTGAACCAAGACAACCGCGAACACGACATTCTCGATTCCAACGACTACTACCAGTTCCAGGGCGGCATGCTGGCCGCCGCCGAAACGCTGCGCAGCGGATCGGTGGCGAGTTACCACGGAGACAACAGCCAGCCGGATAACCCGAAAATCCGCAGCCTGAAAGAAGAGCTGGGCAGGGTGGTGCGTTCGCGTGCGGCGAACCCCAAGTGGATCGCCGGCATGAAGCGCCACGGCTACAAGGGCGCGTTCGAACTGGCTGCCACGGTGGACTACCTGTTCGCCTTCGACGCCACCACCGAACTGATCGACGATCACCAGTACGCGCTATTGGCCGATGCCTATGCACTGGACGGCGACACCCGCGAGTTCATCCAGCAGCATAATCCTGAGGCGCTGAAAGACATTCTCGAGCGCCTGCTGGAAGCCCAGCAGCGCGGGCTCTGGGAGGAGCCCGGCGACTATCGGGAAGCGTTGGAAAACCTGCTGATCGACAGTGAGGAATCATGAGTCCCGGCATTTCCTTTGAATCACTGGAATGGGTTAGCCGCAAGTCTCGGTCGTTCTATGCCTGCATGATATCGACGTGGCGTAACCCGCCATCGGTGCAGCACGTGCCATCGCGTGGTGGGTTACGCGGCGCGTCACGATCGCTTGCGTATCGCTGTCCCGAGTTCTGCGCCGCTAACCCACCCTACATATTCCTCTTTGCCCCTACGGATGCCTGCCATGCCCGATAGTCACTTTCCCCTGGCCGCCGTGGTGGGTGCCGATGATCTGAAGTTGGCCCTGTGTCTGGCCGCGATCGATCCGGCGATTGGCGGGGTGTTGATCGAAGGGCCTCGCGGCATGGCCAAATCGACCCTGGCGCGCGGGCTGGCGGACCTGCTGCCGAGCGGCCAGTTCGTCACCTTGCCGCTGGGCGCCAGTGAGGAGCGCATCGTCGGCTCGCTGGACCTCGACGCCGCGCTGGGTGAGGGCCGCGCCGAGTTTTCTCCGGGTTTGCTGGCCAAGGCCAACGGCGGTGTGCTCTATGTCGATGAGGTCAATCTGCTGCCGGACCATCTGGTCGACCTGTTGCTCGACGCAGCCTCCAGCGGCGTCAATCACGTCGAACGTGACGGCGTGTCCCATCGCCACGCGTCGCGCTTCGTCCTTATCGGCACCATGAACAGCGAGGAAGGCGAGCTGCGTCCGCAGCTGCTCGACCGTTTCGGCTTGAACGTTGCGCTCGACGCCCAGCCGCAGCCCGCTCAGCGAGCGGAAATCGTGCGCCGGCGGCTGGGTTTCGATGCCGACCCCGATGGATTCTTGTCGAGCTGGTCGGTTGAGCAGGAGGCGTTGCGAACGCGCTGTCAGAGCGCTCGGACACTCTTGCTGGACATCCCGCTGGACGATGCCGCACTGGAGCAGATCAGTCAGCGCTGCTTTGCAGCTCAGGTCGATGGTTTGCGCGCGGATCTGGTCTGGCTGCGCGCGGCCCGTGCTCATGCGGCCTGGCGCGCCTCGGCTCGAATCGAGGATGAAGATATCGAGGCCGTCGCCGGTTTCGTGTTGCGCCATCGTCAGCGGCAAGCGACTCCTCCATCGACTGCCCCGCAATCACCGCCCCCACGCGAGGCCGACCAGCCCGGCGCGCCTCGGCAGCAAAACGAGGGCGCGGGTGACTGGGGGCAGTTGCCGGCCCAGGCACAGCCCGTTGGCGCTCGTCGAGAGCCGCCGCAATGGCCAAAAAAGTCCTGAGCATCCGCCCACCCAGCGCCCGCGGCGCGGATGCACGAGCAGCACCGGGCAGCCTTAACGGTGGTCGGCAGGGCGCCGCTCGCAGTGGTGCCGCGGGACGGATCGACTGGGCAGCCACCTTTTTGCTCAACGGGCGACCGCACCGCCGTGAAGATTTGGTGATGCGCCCCCGCAGCCTCCGGGCAAGCGAGCTGTGGCTGGTCATCGTCGATGCTTCGGGCTCGACGCGTCGACACGGCGCGCTGAGCAAGGCCAAGGGGCTGCTCGGTGAAGTCTTCGAGCAGGCCCGGCGTCAACGTGTCCGTCTGGCTCTGATGCAAGCCAACGGAACGCGCGCCGACTGGGTGTGGCCGGGTCGCAAGGTTTCAACTGCACAGCAGCAATGGCTGGCTGATCTTGGTGCCGGAGGCGGTACGCCCTTGCTGGACGCACTGCAGCAGGCGGCCGATTGGCAGACGCGTCGACAACGTCTGAAGCCCGCCGAGCAGCATCGGCTGCTGATCCTCACGGATGGCCGGCTGCGTGACGCGGGAGCCCTGGATCCAAGCCGCTGTCCGGCCCTGCTGGTGGATATCGAGAGTTCGCCGATTCGCCTAGGCCGCGCACGGCAATTGGCCGAACAACTGGGCGCGGAGTATCGACACATCGATACGCTCGCGACCCTGAATCACCCTATCTAAACGACAAACCTTTAGCGCAATGGAGCCTAACCCCGTGAAGACCCTGTTGATCATTGGCATTGGCGCAGGCGATCCCGATTTCCTGACGGTACAGGCGATCAAGGCGCTGAACCGCGTCGACGTGTTTTTCCTGATGGACAAGGGCGCCTCGAAGGATTCGCTTATCCACCTGCGCAAGCACATCTGCGAGCGCTTCATCGAACAGCCGGGGTATCGCTTCGTCGAAGCCGAATGCCCCGAGCGCGTTCGAGGTGTCGCCGACTACCGGGCCTCCGTTGTCGATCTCAATCAGGACAAGCAGCGGGTGTTCGAGCAGATGGTTCACCATGAGCTGGCCGAGGGTGAGGTGGGCGGCTTCCTGGTCTGGGGTGATCCTGCGCTGTATGACAGCACGCTGCGTATCGTCGAGGACATCGTGCAAGCCAGCCCGGAGCCGATCACCTACGAGGTGATTCCCGGCATCACCAGTCTGCAGGCGCTAGCGGCCCGGCATAAGGTCTGCTTCAACAGCATCGGCCAGGCTTTTCAGGTCATGCCGGCCCGGCGTTTGGCCGAGGGCTTTCCTGAGGGGCTGGATAGCGTGCTGGTGATGCTCGATGCGCGGGACACCTATTGCCTGTTCGTCGATCAGGAGATGGATATTTACTGGGGCGCATACGTGGGCACTGCGGATGAGGTGCTGATTGCGGGAAAGGTAGGGGAGGTTGCGGAGGAGATTCGCAGCACCCGCGCCGAGTTGCGCGAGCGGCATGGCTGGATCATGGACAGCTATCTGCTGCGTCGCCGCAGCGCTGACGAGGCTTGAACGTCAGCGCCGGGCGAGCCTTGATCAGGCGGTTGCGAGGGTTTTGACCGTGGTGAAGCGGCTGATCAGCGGGTTGTCCGCGTTGCGCTTGAGCGTGCGCACCACCAGGCAGGTAAACAGCGGCTCGAGCAATACCAGCGGCAGGTAGGACACAGCGAACAACGCCCAATTCTGCAGCGGCGTGGGTTCGTTACCCAGCGACAGCCAGAAACCGACCATCAGCACCACGCCGCCATAGAAGGCCGCGTCGAACTTGACGACTTCGGCCCAGCGAATAACGCGCCCGCCTTCAGCGAAGAAGTGCCGGCCAAGCAGGCCATGGGCGGCGATCAGCGGCAGGATCAGCGACAGCGAGTTGACTGCCAGGTGCACCAGATCGGTCGGTTCGAACAGCAGCCCTTGCAACAGCAGGCCAATGGCGAAGCCGAACAGCGTCGGCACGAATCCGAAAATCACGTACACCGCCGACGCACCCACGAAGTGCAGCTCCGAGGCGCCAACCGGCATGTGAAAGACCTCCATGAATATGGAGAAGAACAGCGCGGCGAGCAGGGTCTTGATCCAGATATCCGGCCGCCACATCAGCTTGGGCAGGAACACTGCCAATGTGGAAACGGCAGCAGCGTTGGCAAAGACGATTTTTGCGGCGTTGAGTACGCCAGGTTCGATATGCATCGTTCTCCCTCCGAGGGATGCGAGTTGAAAGGCGCCGGTATCGGCACGCTGATGGCAGGTCTCCTGGCTCGCGGGTCGTCGTGCACCTGCGTCTTCCCAGCCGATCAGGCCAGTGACTTCATTGCAGGTGAACTCGCCGTTCACAGTTGCGGGGGCAGCGCAGGAATAGCCTGTGGGCGTACCTGCTTCCCTCTTGCCTCTGCCTTTGGGGCAGAACCATCAAGCGCCGCTAGGGTAATGGGTTTGCTTGTATTGAGCACGTCTAAAACGCGGGCTCGGTTCAGGAGGCCGGATAGCTTCTGGGGGTGTAAACCCAGTCGCCTCCGTCTGGTTTGGCGAACCGGCAGGTCTGCGACGAGCCGATGATGACCAGGGTGCGCATGTCCACCTGCTCGGGCGTGAGCTCTCCCAGGCTGGTTACCGTCAGTGCTTCGGCTGGACGGCCTATGTCGCGGCCCAGCACCACCAAGGTTTCCGGAGCGCGCTGTCGACGGATGATCTCCAGGGCCCGGCCGAGCTGCCAGGGTCGCGCCTTGGAAATGGGGTTGTAGAAGGCCATGACCAGATCGGCCGCTGCCGCATGCTCCAGGCGCTTTTCAATCATGGCCCAGGGCTTGAGATTGTCCGATAGCGAGAGCATGCAGAAATCGTGGCCAAGCGGCGCGCCGGCTTTGGCGGCGGTGGCAAGCGCCGCCGAAACCCCTGGTAGCACTTGCAGATTCACTGCGTGCCAACGTGGGTCGCTTGAAGCGTGGAGCGCTTCCAGTACCGCGGCCGCCATGGCAAACACGCCGGGGTCACCGGAGGAAATCACCACCACCCGCCGGCCGCTGGCAGCGAGCTCGAAGGCGTGGGCTGCACGCTGCAGCTCCTCGCGGTTGTCGCTGCTGTGGCTGACCTGGCCTGGCCTTAGCGGGCCGGCCATCTTTATATAGGTTTCGTAACCGAGCAGGTCCTGCGCCTCGTCCAGTGCCTGCCGCGCCGCAGGCACCATGAACTCGGGTGCGCCGGGCCCGAGGCCGATCACCGTCAGCGAGCCGCGTGGCTGACCGATCTTCTCTATGTCGATGGGCTCATCTGCCAGTAACAGTTGTGCGCGCTGGCTGCGGCTGTGCTGCGGCGGCAGCTGCTTGATGTCATCGCTGAAGCGGATCGGCAGGCCCAGCTGGTTGGCGGTGTACTGCACATCGGCGTCGGTCATGAGGTCGAGCGGAGCGATGAGGCAGGCGAGGCTGTGCAGAGAAACGCCGGACTCATCGATCAGTCGGTGCACCTCGGCATCCAGCGCCGGGCCCCCGTGTTCGACATGGATCGCAACCTGCTTGGGGTGGATGCAGAGGGTAGACGCGTCTTCCTGCCTGAGCGGGCTGACGGTCACCCGGTGTTGCGCGTGCGGGTCGAGCGGCAGGCTGAGTTCATCCAGCCAGGGCGCCGGGCCTTCGACGCGCACCGGCGCGCCCGCCAGCAGATCACTGACAAAGCGTTTGCCTTGGTCCAGATCCGCCAGCACATAACCGGGGGGCGGGGAGAGCAAGCAGGCGCCGAAGCGCAGCTCGCCGCTGGTGGTGATGGCCGGGCTGACCTCCAGCACAGTGGCGATCTCCCGTGCCATCCGGTTTACGCCTGCCAGGCCGCCGAGCAAGGGCACCACGGCGCTGCCATCTTCACCAACCACCAGTACCGGAGGCTCGTTGCCCTTGTCGCCGAGTACTGGCGCGAGGCTGCGAATGACGATGCCTGCCGCGCACAGCGCGATGATCGGCGTGTTGGCTCGATACAGATCGCGCAGATGCTCGCCGAAGTTTTCGTACGTGGCATCGACCTCGGTCGTTCGGCCTCGGAGCCCGTGGACCTGCGCCTCAGGGTAAAGGCGCTGTATCCGCCTGCCTGTTTCGAGGGCGGAGGCGCCGAGTACGACGATGGCGGGTGCTGGGGTGGCGGGGCCGGGCATAGTGCATCCGTAAATCAGGGGAGACGGGTGAATGAGGAGGGCTTAGCCGCGCCACTTCTCGCCGGGGACGAGGATCATCGAAAAATAGGGGGACGACATCGGTTCCACCTCATCCAACGGGACGATCTTCTGATTGGCCATGGTGGCCCGTTCGACATAGTGCGCGCGCTTTTCCAGCCCGAGCTCCTGCAGCACACGGCGGACTTTTTCGAAGTTGCGCCCGAGCTTCATGATCACCGCTGCTTCGGCATCGCGCAGGCGTTGCTTGAGCTCCGCCTCCGGCAGCACGCCGGACAGCACGGACAGGCTCTGATTGCGGTAGACCAGTGGCGTGCCGAGCACCGAAGTGCAGCCCAGCATTGAGCAAACTCCGGGCACGACCTCGACCGGATAGTCCGCTGCCAGGCGGTCGTGCAGGTACATGTAGGAGCCGTAGAAGAACGGGTCGCCTTCGCAGATCACCGCCACGTCGCGCCCGGCGTCGAGTTCAGCGGCAATCTGCACCGCGCAGGTGTCGTAGAAATCGCTGATCACATCCTCGTAGGAGAACGGCGGGGCGAGCTTTTCGGTGGTGACCGGGTAGACCAGCGGCATGCGCTGCTGGCCGTCGGTCAGGTGCTGCTCGATGATCCCGAAGGCGTTGCCGCCCTGGCCCTTGCTGGCTTTTGCCTTGGCCACGAAATACCCGACCACAGCCGCGCTCTGCAGCAGGCGCAGGGCTTTCAGCGTGATCAGTTCGGGATCGCCCGGGCCTACACCCAGCCCGATCAGCCGTCCTTTGCCTTCCATCACTCCACCTCCGTCGCGAGGGCGTTGACCGCAGCAACCGCCATCGCACTGCCGCCGCGCCGGCCGCGCACGACCACATAGGGCACGCCGCGGCTGTCCGCCGCCAGCGCGTCCTTGGATTCCGCCGCGCCGATGAACCCGACCGGCATGCCGATGATCAGCGCAGGCTTTGGGGCGCCGGCATCGAGCATTTCCAGCAGGTAGAAGAGCGCGGTCGGCGCGTTGCCGATCACCACCACGCTGCCTTCCAGATGCTCGCGCCAATGCTCCAGCGCAGCCGCGGATCGGGTATTGCCCAGCGTCTTGGCGAGGTCCGGCACGCCGTCATCATGCAGGGTGCAGACGACCCGGTTGTTCTTCGGCAAGCGCGGCCGGGTGATGCCTTCGGCCACCATGCGCGCATCGCAGAGGATCGGCGCGCCGGCCTGCAGCGCGGCACGGCCGGCCGCCCCGGCGCCTGGAGAGAAGGCGAGATCGCTGACGATGTCGACCATTCCGCAGGCGTGGATCACCCGCACGGCGAGCTTTTCCATGTCAGGCGGAATCGCGCTGAGATCGGCTTCTGCACGAATGGTGGCGAAGGAGCGCCGGTAGATTTCCTGACCGTCGCGGATGTAATCAAGCATGGGTGCGTCCCGTTGCGTGGTGCTGGGCGAGCCAGGCGCCCGCTTGGTCGATGTTCATGGGGGGTGCCAGTGGTTGGCCGAAACCGGCCACATTCGCGGCGCGCTCGTAGAGCTGATAGCGGCCGTCGCCGACTGCAAGCAGCGTGTAAGGCGCGACATGCGCAGCCGCGCAGGAGCGCGAGCAACCGCTGAGGTGTACGTGCGGGTGCGCGCCGTGCTGTTGCAGGCAGGCCGCCAACTCCAGAGCGTCGTGCTTGGTGTCGGCCAGCCCGCGCGCGCAGCCGGCAGAACCGGTGCAGGCAATCAGGTTGGCCAGGGGGGCGGCTCTATAGGTAAGCAACCCGACTTGCCTGAGGGCTGCGAGCACGTTGTCCGCCTCGTGGATCTGCACGTTTGGAATCAGCAGGCTCTGCCATGGCGTGAGTCGCAGGCTGCCGTCCCCGTGCCGCTGGGCCAGCTCGGTCACGGCGTGAAGCTGTCCGGCATCGATCCGCCCCAGCGGCGCGCTGGCCGCAACAATCGCCAGCCCTCGCTGGCGTTGCGCGACGATGCCAAAAGGCGCGTCTGCCGCCGGGGTTTGCCGCTGCCAATTGGCCGGCACGGGCGAAAGAGCAGTGGGCAGGCGTGCCTGTACCCGACGCAATAGCTCCTCGGCCGGGATGCATTCGAGCAGCTGGCGCATGCGGCTCTGCTCCGGGCCAGCGCACTCGAGAAAGGTCAGCAGCATCGCCTCGACCAGCTGCACGGCGTCGGTCGCAGCGACCATGCCGATAGGCTTGCCGGTCGGATAGCCCGCCAGCCCGAACACCAGCTGCTGCGGGGTGCCGGGAAGGGCGCGCAGCCAGAGGTCATGGGCGTGCTCCAGCATGCACAGGCTTTCGCCGCCATCGAGCTGAATGGCGAACTTGGCGGACAAGGCGTGCAGCGCTCGGTTGTCCTGTAGCAGGGCCAGCAAGTCTTCGGCCAGTGGCCGGGTGTCCATGTGCTGCTGGCGATCCAGGCCTGCAGCGGGGCTCAGCATGAGATTGCGTACGTCGTCGGCATCGGCCACCGACGGGCCAAGACTCGCGTCCAGCAGTGCGCGGATTAGGTCTTGCTCCGATTCGGCCCGTACGCCGCGAATCTGCAGGTTGCTGCGGTTGGTCAGCTCGAGCACGCCACTGGCATGGTGCTGAGCTGCTTCGGCGATCACGCGCGCCTGATTCGCGGCAAGAACGCCGCCGGGTAGCTTGATTCGGCAGATGCCACCATCCAGCGCCTGCACGATGCGCAGCAGGCCAGGGCACGCGCTGGGGCGTGGAACGGGCAGTTCAGTCATGGGAGGCATGGTCGCGCACGGTGTCACCTGAAACTAAAGACGCGGCGACCAGACCGGCAGAGTTCGGTGAACTCCGTTGGCATCGGTACACCCCGCCCGATGTTGGCACTCGCGACCAGCGTCGTCGGCAGGTCTCCTGGCTGACAGGTCATCATCATCCGCGGCCTTCCCGGTTTCCCAGTGGCATGCGTGCGGAGGATTCGCTGTTTACAGTTGCGGGGGCAGCTCGGTCACGATCATGAGATCGCTCCGTATTCCCTCTTAGGCCCTTGGCGTAGTCGCGGCGGGCACCGACGAAGGCGCTATTATGCCCGCTTTGCCCGACGACGCGACAGCCAAGCCTGTCGCCTGACGAAGGCTTGGCATAGTGATGGAGAGGCGGGATGACGCCCTGGTTGACGGTGGTGGGTATCGGCGAAGACGGCTGGGCCGGGCTCGGCGAAGCGGCTCGACAGGCGCTCGATGAGGCAACACGCATCATCGGCGGTGATCGGCAGCTGGCGCTGTTGTCCGACAATCTGCAGGGCCGGGGAGAACGCTGGCCGAGCCCGTTCAGTCTTGACCCGGTCCTGTCACGCCGGGGCACCCCGCTGTGCGTATTGGCAAGCGGCGATCCGATGTTCTATGGCATCGGCGCCACCTTGGCGCGACAACTGGATGCCGCTGAGATGCGCGTGTTTTCAGCGCCGTCGTCCGTATCTCTGGCGGCGGCGCGCCTTGGCTGGCCATTACAGGAGACGGAGGTCGTTTCCCTGGTCGCGAGGCCGCTCGCGGCGCTGAACGCCCGGATGTTTCCCGGTGCCCGCCTGTTGATCCTGTGCAATGACGGAACGAGCCCCGCGCAGGTGGCGCAGTTGCTGGCGAGCCGCGGTTTCGGCGCAAGCCGTTTGACCGCGCTTGAGCATCTGGGCGGAGCAAAGGAACGCCGCCTGGACTCACTCGCCACGGAATGGTCCTTCGATGCCATCGCCGATCTGAATCTGCTGGCCGTCGAATGCATGCCCGACGCGGATGCCCAGTGCCTGCCGCTCACACCCGGTCTTGCCGATCACCTCTACCGACACGACGGCCAGCTGACCAAACGGGACGTGCGGGCGCTGACCCTGGCCCGCCTCGCACCCATGCCCGGCGAACTGCTGTGGGATGTCGGCGCCGGCTGCGGCTCTATCGGCATCGAATGGATGCGTGCTCATCCCAGTTGCCGCGCCATCGCGGTAGAGGCCGATGCGGGGCGTCAGGCCCATATCGAACATAACCGCGACGCGCTTGGGGTTACCGCATTGAAATTGGTGGCCGGTCACGCACCGGAGGCATTGGCAGACCTCCCCGAGCCGGATGCGATCTTCATCGGCGGCGGCGTCACGGTTGCGGGTGTGATGGAGCATTGCTGGGCCAGCCTGAAGCCCGGTGGGCGGTTGCTCGCCAATGCGGTGACCCTGCAGAGCGAGGCGCTGCTGATGAGCTGGCGTGAACGCATTGGCGGCGAGTTGACCCGGATATCCGTGGCGCATGCGCAGCCGCTAGGCGGTTTCGACACCTGGCGTGGGGCGTTGCCGATCATGCTGCTGCAGGTCGAGAAGCCGCGATGATTCGCATCCTGCTGCTCGGCGGTACGGGCGATGCTTTGCGCCTTGCGCGGAGCCTCGGTCCACCGCATGTCTACAGTCTCGCCGGCCTGGGCCGCGTGCCCGACGACCTCAAATGCCAGGTCCGCGTCGGCGGCTTTGGCGGTGCGCAAGGGCTGGCAGCCTTCATCGCGGCGGAACGTATCGAATTGCTGGTCGATGTTACGCACCCCTACGCGGCGCAGATCAGCACTAACGCAGCAATCGCGGCGGAACAGGCAGGAATTCCATGCTGGGCCTTGCGACGACCTGTCTGGCAGGCCGGTAGCGGAGATGATTGGCGCGAAGTGGATGACTGGGATGAGCTGATCGCGGCCATGAGCGACTTCCGCCGGCCCTTCTTCACGCTCGGGCGCGAGCCGCTGGCGCACCTACACGAGACCCCAGAACACCAGCACTGGACGGTGCGTTGCCTGGATGCTCAGCCGGCCGCTGATCGCGCCGAGATCATCGGCGACCGCGGCCCCTTCAGCCTTGAAGCCGAGCGTCAGCTGTTCGAGCGGTTGGACTGCGATGTGTTGATCAGCAAAAACAGCGGCGGCGATTCCACCGAACCGAAACTGCAGGTGGCTCGCGAGCGAGGCCTGCCGGTGTTGCTGCTGCGCCGGCCGATGCTCCCGGCGGTAACCCGGGAATTCATGCGCCGGGATGATCTACAAACAGCGCTCATGGCTCTTGGCGTCATCACCGGTGGTGCTACCGCCTGATCGCTCACCTTCGGCCGTCGCTGCTAGACTGCGCGCCGCTAAGGAGAGAGCCAATGACTACCGCTGTTTCACCCTACGCACGGGTCCTGTTCGCCGGCCCCGATCTGTCCGCAGGTTCTTTCGCCGAGGTATTCAGGGCGCGTCTGGCCACGCTGCGCGGCGAGCAAGCACTGCGGGATGTGATCGATACGGGTTCGGGCTACGGCCCGCTTTGGCAGGCGGTCCGTGAAAGCGCTCGACCGCTTCTGGTGATCGACCTTGAGCCGCAGAGCAGCAGTGCCCATCTCGACTGGCTGCGCAGCGAACTCATGCAATTCGAGGGTGCTGATCGCATCTTCGTAGCCAGCGCGATCGGTACTGCGGAGGCGCTGCCCGTCGAAGCGGCCTGCGCCCTGATCGAGCGAACGGAGCTGCACCTGCCGTGCACTGAAGTTGCACCGCTTCCAGCCGTGCACGCCTGGTCGAAGATCCCGCTGCATGAGCATCGTGTGCTGCTGTGCAATGGTCCACGCTGCACCCGTCGCGGTGCGTTGCCGCTCTGGAAAGGGCTGCGGGAAAAGCTCAAGGCTGCGGGCAAGCTCGAGTGCGAGGGCGGCGTGCACATCACCCGCACCCAGTGTCAGTTTCCCTGCGATCAGGGCCCGACGCTGAGCGTCTATCCGGCGGGCAAGTGGTACCGCGTGCGCAACGAGGCGGAGGTGACGCGCCTGGTCGACGAGCTGTTCGTCGGCGGGCGTGAGGTGCCCGAGTTGCTGATGCCGAATCAGTAACCAGGCGAGGCGCCTTGATCACCGGGCAGGGCCTGAGAAACGCTCGGCAAAGGTTGGAATGCGCGGTATTGCCTTGGCGAGCGGCCTGCGCCCTGGAACGCCGCTACTCCTCCGGTAGGTCGAGGTCTTCACCGGCTGCTGACATCTCGGCATAGGCTCGGTCCAGTGAATCGACGACCGCCTGGCTGTCTTCAGTGTGGCGGGACACGATGAAGCGAATGGCGACCTTATGCAGCTCCACATGGGGAAGCGCCTCCATGCCGAGGCGATTCAGGGCCTGGCTCACCGGAACCTCGTAGTCGAGCAGATAGTCCGCACGGCGGTGTTTCAACATCTCCAATGCTGAGGTATGGGTGGCCGTCCGGTGTAGGCGAATCTGCAGCTGCGGGTCGTGCAGCATCTGGTTCACCTGTGGCCAGTAGTTGTAGCCACCAATGATGATGACGCCGCGTTTCCGCAGGCTGCTTGGCATGGTCGGGCGTGGGGTGTCGGGCCGGTGATAGAGGTTGAGGCTGATTTGGGCGAGGGTTTCCCGACCCTCCAGGGTGTCGGCTTGCAACTCAGGTTTGCCCGGCGCGCCGGGCCAGATATCGACAGTGCCGTTCTGCAGGGCTGCGTACAGCCGGGCACTCGGCAGGCCGCGGAATTGCGCCTGAAAACCTGCGTGGGCGAGTACGCGCCGAGTGAGATCGACCAGGGGGCCGCTTGGGCGCCCTTGGGCATCGCTGTAGATGGCTGGGGGAAAATCGTAGTAACCGACGGTCAGGGTTCTCGGCGCCTCGGACGAGGCAACGCAAGGCCCCGCCAGAGCCGCTGCAATCGGTATCCAGAATAATCGCTTCAAGGTAATTCACTGCCCCTTGTGGTTCGCGCGTAGGCAAAGCATGGTCGCCACGCGCCCGGCTGTCCAGAATGGACATTTGAGCACCGACACACCAGCGCCGCGACCATGCCTCAGCAGATAGAAAACAGGCTGGCTATGCTGAGGCTAGAGCGTACCGTGCCTATCGGGGTCGATTACCCGGATGACTCGATGGAGAGGTCTATGTATCGCAAGGTATTCACCAGCAAGGTGTTTGATCGCAAAGTGGTGCTGATTACCGGCGGCTGTGCCGGCATCGGCCGTGCGCTGGCCGAGCGGATGGCCCAGGCCGGTGCCAGGGTCGTGATCTTCGACCTCGATCAGAACGCCATTGACGGGCTGGTACAGCACCTTACAGACCATCACAACGCTGACGCGCTAGGGCTGCGCTGCGATGTGTCGGATGCCGCTGCGGTGCAGCAGGCCATTGCGCTGGTGGTGGAGCGCTTCGGCGGTATCGACGTGCTGATCAACAATGCGGGTATTACCCATCGCAGCCGGGTCGCCGACACCAGCCTGGCGGTGTTCGAACGGATCATGGCGGTCAACTTTTACGGCGCGTTGCATTGCACACAGGCGGCCTTGCCGAGCCTGGTCGCCCGTGAAGGACAGATCATCGTGCTCAGTTCACTCTCGCAATACGCGCCGGTGCCAGACCGCGGCGCCTACAACGCCAGCAAACATGCGCTGCATGGGTTGTTCGAAACCCTACGCAGCGAGCTGACCGATACCGGTGTCAACGTGATGCTGGTGTGTCCGGGGTACACCGCGACGGATCTGCGCAAGAACGTATTGATTGGCGATGGCTCTACCGCGCCACAGCCGGTTTTGACGGTGGGGCGCGTGGCGTCGCCGCAGGACGTGGCGGAATCCATCTATCAAGGCGCGTTGAAGCGGCGACGGTTGCTGGTGCTGTCGAACCTCGACTGGCGGGCTCGGCTGGTGGCGCGCTGCTTCCCACGCACCTTCGAGCACCTGCTGTTGCCGCGGCTGGCCGGTGCTCGGACTTCATCCGGCGCGGGCTAGGCGGTCGGCGCGTCGCTGTAGAGCTCTTGAGCCAGCTTCATGTCCCAATAAGCGGCCTCGATCTTGTGGCCGTCCAGGTCGCGCACGAAGCAGCCGTAGTAGGGCTCGCCATATTCTTCACGCGGGCCGGGTGCGCCTTCATCCGTGGCGCCGGCAGCCAACGCGGCGCGATGAAACGCATCGACCGAGGCCTTGTCCGCTGCGAAGAAACCGATATGGGTGCCGTTCCCGATGCTGGCTGGTTGGCCATCGATCGGCGTTTGCAGCCAGAACTCAGGGTATTCACGCCCCCAGGCGATCGCGCCCGGATGGGCCATGATGCGCTTACACCCGAGCGTGCTGAGGATCTGATCGTAGAAGGCAGCGGCTTCATCGAAGCGATTGCTGCCGAGGGATACGTGGGACAGGATGCTGGGGTTCTGGTCGGTCATCGGTGCGGCCTCCTTGACGGGTGGAGACCAAGCCTAGTTCGTCAAATCGGGGTCTGCCGCCTTGCCGATCAACGTTATTGCTTCTGATCGCCGCCCGGTTCGCTGCAAAGCATGAAGCAGCGGAACAGCACCACCGTCGCCAACAGCTGCACCAGCCCAACCACACTGTCGACCACCACGGCGAGCGCTCCAGGCGCTGTCTCACCCGCCCAGAACTGTGCGGCCACCCAGGCTTCCAGAAGCCACAGCGGCACCAGCACGACGAGGATGCAGCCGAGAATCAGCAGAAAATGTCCACGGGTCTGCAGGAAGCTTTCCCTCAGTGCCGCCAGCGGACTCAAGCCGCGCATCACCAGCAGGTATTCGGCAAAGGCGATCTTGACCATGATCCACAGCCCCGGCAGCACGAACAGCGAGGCGCCGAGCATGATCAGCAAGGTGCCCAGCCCGGCCAGTACCGCCATCGACGGCCATAGCGGCAATGCACGCATCATCACCTCGCGCAGCGGCGGTGCATGACCGCGGCTGCGCGCATCGAGGAACAGGATCAAAGCGGCGATATACAGCGGGTAGAAGACGAGTCCGATCAGCAGCTCCTGTGCCGGCATGGCACCTTTGCCGAACAGATGGTCGATGGCCAGGCGGGCGAGGCTCTCCAGCAGAATCAGCGGCAGGCAGAGGCGTGCAATGGACAGCAAATTGCGCGAGTAGAAGAACCAGGCGTCACGGAGGATGGACAGGACATTCATCGCAGGGCGGCAACTCGTGGGAAAAACCAGGCGCGCACTTTAGCAGGCCGTTGGAAAAAGTAGGCGAGGCAGGCAAGACGAGGTGCAACGACCATCGCGAGTCAAAGCAGCCGAAGACGCAGAGGGTAGTGTTCTAAATCATTTGACCGGGCTGGCGATCCAGACTGTTTTTACGAAGCATTGCCAACGTCGTTTTCAATGGCCTGATGAGCCCAAACGACCGGCCGGCGACAGCCGCGCTATCGCAGTCCATACTGGCTGGCCATTCCTCCGCTCAGGTCATCGCGTGAAGAAGATCGCCTTGTTTGCCGACGTGCAGAACCTTTACTACACGGTGCGCCAGGCTCACGGCTGCCATTTCAACTACTCCGCGTTGTGGGCCGAGGTCAGCGAGCGCGGCGAGATCGTAGAGGCCTATGCCTATGCCATCGATCGGGGGGATGCCAAGCAGCAGCAGTTCCAGCAGATCCTGCGCAACCTCGGCTTCACGGTGAAGTTAAAACCGTATATCCAACGCAGCGACGGCTCGGCCAAGGGCGACTGGGATGTTGGAATCACCATCGACGTGCTGGACGTGGTGGGGCAAGTCGACGAAGTTGTACTGGCCTCGGGAGATGGCGACTTCGATCTGCTGCTCGACCGGGTGCGCGCTGGCGGCGCCGAGGCGACGGCCTATGGTGCGCCGGGCCTGACAGCCAACTCGCTGATTCGCGCGGCGTCGCGTTACGTGCCCATCGAAGGCAAGCTGCTGCTGCGATAGCGCTGTCGGCCCGTCACTCCTGGGGCTGCCGGTGCCGCATGTTCCATTCGGCGGCCAACGGTGGATGGAGAAAGCGACATCCACCCTTGTATCTCGACTACCACGCTATGTTGGGGTGATAGTTCCCGACTGATCATCGGGGGAAGGTCAGGAAGCCGTATCCACCCTTAGGC
>NZ_JBITVX010000007.1:0-259928 GCF_044543345.1 Pseudomonas sp. NPDC077451
CGCCATCCGTGCAACCCTTCATTTTTGCTAACTTCTTGATTTACAAGAGGTTTAGCTAAAGGCCTGCGCCGGAGAAGGTGCGCATTATAGGCACTGGGAAACTCGCGTCAACCGTTGTTTTATTCCGGCTTAAGCGAAACACGGCCGAAAGCTTTTTTCCCTGCCTGGCAGACGTGCACTGAACCAACGCAGAAGAGAAACGACCGATCAACAACCCGCCCATCAACCCGCACCCCACCCGAAGCCAACAGATCACGAGCCACGGCCGCATTCTTGACTAGGCCTGCCCGGTTCAAGACCGAGGCGATTGGCATATCTTCTGTAGAACACAGGCTGATCTCAGGAATATCTTCCGGCAACTCACCCTCTTTCATTCTATTGCCAGCAGAGCGATGAGCTGTCGCAGCGGCCTCCTCGCCATGAAAGCGAGCAACAATCTCTTCCGCCAGCTTGATTTTGATGTCGCGAGGATTCGCACCGCGCGACACATCGACCCGATACTCGTCGATTTCCGCCAGGTCTCGGAAGCTCAACAACTCGAAATATCGCCACATGAGCGCATCCGGAATCGACACCAACTTGCTATACATGACGCCCGGCGCTTCCTGGATCCCGACATAGTTACCCAACGATTTGGACATTTTCTTCACGCCATCCAGACCCTCTAGAAGCGGCATGGTGACGATGCATTGAGACTCCTGCCCATAAGAGCGCTGCAGCTCGCGCCCCATTAACAGATTGAACTTCTGATCCGTCCCACCCAGCTCTACATCCGCCCGCAACGCAACGGAGTCGTAACCCTGGACCAATGGGTAAAGGAACTCGTGGATAGCAATAGGCTGGTTGGTCGAGTAGCGCTTACTGAAATCGTCTCTTTCCAGCATACGAGCCACGGTGTACTGCGATGCCAAACGAATAAAGTCGGACGGCGTCAAACCATCCATCCAAGAGGAATTGAAGGCCACCTCGGTCTTGCCAGGATCAAGAATTTTGAACACCTGGCTCTTATAGGTTTCCGCATTCTCCAGCACCTGATCACGCGTCAAAGGTGGCCGCGTTGCACTCTTGCCGCTTGGGTCGCCGATCATCCCAGTGAAATCCCCTATAAGGAAGACCACCTGGTGCCCGAGATCCTGAAACTGGCGCAGCTTATTTATAAGCACGGTATGACCGAGATGCAGATCCGGCGCAGTTGGATCGAAGCCGGCCTTGATTCGAAGCGGCAGGCCGCGCTCCAGCTTGTTAACCAGCTCTGCCTCGACGAGCACTTCGTCAGCGCCCCGCTTGATCACCGACAACTGCTCTTGAACCGACTTCATTGGAGGCCCCACGCCAGGAAATAAGGCGGTAAACCTTACAAGAACCCCCGGAAAATTCAACGTCGTCGAACGCGAACCAGCCCGCGACCGGTGGATTCAAGGGTTGCCTCGACAGCACTTTGCTTATATTTTAGGCAAATATTTTCTCTGTACAAAATATCGCCAGACATTCCAGACTTTCTAATGACCTATTCAAAATCGAAAGCCCCCCTCTACCCGAAGAGCCATCTCCTGGCTGCAAGCGGTATAGCTGCGCTTCTGAGCCTGGCACTTCTTGTATTCCCATCCCGCGAAGTCGAAGCCAAGAAAACCTTTCTCGATCTGCGTCTCGATACCGCCGCAGAACTTGAGACCGCAAGCGAAGAACCTCTTGTTAGCCTTTCGGTTGAGTCTCCCTTCACTCGGACCGAAACCCCTGGCGAACCTGAACTTCAGTCGTTGCAGCAGGAAGACGCTGAAGCGGCTACCAAAGCCACACCTCTGTCGAAAGAAGTGGTCGTGGCGAACGGGGATACGCTGTCGACGGTATTTGCAAAGGTTGGCCTTCCTCAAGCAACCGTTCACGACGTCTTGGCCAGCAGCAAAGAGGCAAAGCAATTTGCTCGCCTGAAGGTTGGCCAGCGCCTGGAGTTTGAACTGGATGACCAGGGCAACCTAGCCCAGCTACGCAGCCAGTTGAACAAGCTGGAAAGCGTGCAACTGGAGCGATCTGGCACCAGCTACGTATTCAAGAAGGAACAGCTCAAGCCGGACGTGAGTACTGCTTACGCCTATGGCCGCATAGAGAGCAGCTTGTTCCTAGCTGCGAAGCGCGCAGGACTCAGTCACAACTTGACGATGGATCTGGCCAACGTGTTCGGATACGACATCGATTTCGCCATGGACATACGTAAAGGCGATTCATTCGAGGTGATATACGAGCAAAAAACTGTTGCCGGCGTCCGCGTTGGAACAGGCAACATTCTCGCGGCCCGCTTCACCAATCGCGGCAAGAGCTATACAGCTGTTCGCTATACCAACAAGCAGGGTAATAGCAGCTATTACACCGCTGACGGCCAAAGTATGCGCAAGGCGTTCATTCGCACACCTGTAGACTTCGCGCGCATCAGCTCACGCTTTTCCAACGGTCGCAAACACCCCATCCTAAACAAGATCCGCGCGCACAAAGGCGTGGACTACGCCGCAGCGCGCGGCACGCCTATCAAGAGTGCCGGAGACGGCAAAGTGCTTCTCGCTGGCCGTAAAGGAGGATACGGGAACACCGTGGTCATTCAACACGGTAATCGTTACCGCACGCTTTACGCTCACATGCAGGGATTTGCCAAAGGCGTACGCAACGGCTCCTCGGTCAAACAGGGCCAAATCATTGGCTATATCGGTACGACCGGCCTGTCGACCGGCCCGCACCTGCATTATGAATTTCAGGTCGATGGCGTGCATGTCGATCCGCTGGGCCTAAAACTGCCAATGGCCGACCCCATTGCGAAGAATGAAAAACAGCGCTTCCTGCAGCTCAGCAATCCCCTGATGGCGCGCATGGACGAAGAGCGCGCAACCATGCTGGCAATGAAGAGCGAGTAGATGTCGTTCTACATCGGGGTCATGTCAGGTACCAGTCTGGATGGCCTTGACTTCGCTCTGATTGAACAGGGTCAACGAACGACCCTGCTGGAGACACATTACGAGCCTATGCCGGGGCAGCTCAAACAGGATCTGCTCGATCTGTGTACGTCCGCTTCTGACGAACTAGCTCGGGCAGCCATTGCTGAACAGGCTTGGGCCAAACTCGCAAGCACCGGGGTACATCAACTACTTCACAAAGCGCAGTTCGTCCCCTCAGCCATTCGTGCGATCGGTAGCCATGGGCAGACCGTGCGGCACGAGCCGCAACGCGGCTTCTCTATCCAAATCGGGCACCCTTCTCTACTCGCCGAACTAACCGGCATCAGCGTTGTGACTGATTTTCGTCGGCGTGACATTGCAGCCGGTGGCCAGGGCGCACCGCTCGTACCCGCCTTCCACGAAACCATGTTCAGCGACGCAGAACGGATCAGAGCGGTGCTCAATATTGGGGGGTTCAGCAACGTAAGCTTGCTACATTCGGGCACGCCGACACGCGGTTTCGACTGCGGTCCAGGCAACGTGCTGCTCGACGCCTGGATAAATCGCCACCAGGGGCAACCCTATGATCGCGACGGAAACTGGGCATCCAGCGGCCATGTCAATCACCAGTTGCTGACGCTACTGTTAAGCGACAAGTTCTTCTCTACTCATGGCCCAAAGAGCACCGGACGGGAACTATTCAACCTGCCCTGGCTGGACACTCACCTCGCATCGTTCCCCGACCTCGCTCCTCAAGATGTCCAGGCTACCCTGCTCGAACTGACGGCCCGCAGCATCAGCGAATCGCTCATGGCGGCCCAACCTGACGCAGAGGATGTGCTGGTCTGCGGCGGCGGTGCACACAACACGGCGCTGATGCAAAGGCTGCGAGCATTGCTGCCAACATGCGAGCTGGCGAGCACCACGAGCTACGGAGTAGAACCGGACTGGCTAGAAGCCATGGCATTCGCCTGGTTAGCGCACTGCTGCATAGAGGGTATCGCCGCCAACCGTCCAAGCGTGACAGGCGCTCGCGGGCTGCGAATCCTTGGCGCCATCTATCCCGCGTGAGCTGTTCGCGTCGCACGGTCATACCGGCCCGTCACCATCCTGGCTCAGAAACAAAAACACCGTGCCAAGGCACGGTGTCTCTTTGCTGCAAGAGATCTTAGATCGAGAACGACTGGCCGCAACCGCAGGTTGTCGTAGCGTTCGGGTTTTTGATGATGAAGCGTGACCCCTCCAGGCCTTCCTGATAGTCGACTTCAGCACCAGCCAAATATTGGTAGCTCATCGGGTCCACCACCAAGCTCACACCCTCACGTTCAATGATGGTGTCGTCTTCCGCGAGCTCTTCGTCGAACGTAAAACCATACTGAAAACCAGAGCAACCGCCGCCGGTGACGAAGACACGCAGCTTCAGCCGCGGATTGCCCTCTTCATCGACCAGACTCTTCACCTTGCTCGCGGCGCCCTGACTGAACTGGATCGCGGTGGGCGTGAAGGATTCGACACTCATTTGGTTCTCCTGGCGCGTGAACGCACGTTACTGCTTGACGCCGCATTATCGGCTTGTCCTACAAAATTGGTCAACTATTCATCGATCACGTATTCATCGATCACGGGCCGATACGATGCTGATCTCAAGCGATTTCACTGACAGCCAGTTCAGGGCAACAAAGCCGCATTGCCTAGGCCGAGCCGCTCATCCAGCCCGAAGATGATGTTCATGTTCTGCAGCGCCTGACCGGAGGCGCCTTTAACAAGGTTATCGATGACCGACAGCACGACCACCAGATCTCCATCCTGAGGACGATGGATTGCGATACGGCATACGTTGGCACCACGAACACTGCGCGTCTCCGGATGACTGCCTGCAGGCATCACATCGACAAAAGGCTCGCTAGCGTAACGTTGCTCGTAAAGCGCTTGCAGATCCACCGAGGTGTCGGCAACCGTCGCGTACAAAGTGGCATGAATGCCGCGGATCATCGGCGTCAAATGGGGAACGAAGGTCAACCCCACATTACCCCCGGCGGCACGTCGCAGCCCTTGGGTGATCTCTGGTAGATGACGGTGACCTTTGACGGCATAGGCCATCATGCTTTCGCCCGCCTCGGTGAACAACGAGCCGATCTTCGCTGCCCGTCCGGCGCCGCTAACGCCCGACTTGCAGTCGGCTATTAGCCGAGATGTGTCGGCCAGGCCACGCTCCAACAACGGCAGGTAGCCGAGCTGGGTTGCCGTGGGATAGCAACCGGGCACAGCAATCAGGCGCGCCCCCTTGATCTGTTCACGGTTCACTTCCGGCAGCCCGTAAACCGCTTCGGGCAGCAGGTCAGGCGCCCCATGTGGCTGGCCATACCACTTGGCCCACTCATCCGCATCTTGCAGGCGGAAGTCCGCGGAGAGGTCGATAACCCGAGTACCGGCATCCAACAGCTCTCCCGCCAGGGCATGGGCCACGCCATGAGGAGTGGCGAAGAAGACTACATCGCATGCGCCTAGCGTTGCGGTGTCGGGCACACTGAAGGCCAGCTCGTCGTAATGGCCTCGGAGATTCGGATACATATCCGTCACCTTGACCCCGTTTTCGGAGCGAGAGGTGATCACAGCCACTTCCGCCTGAGGGTGCTGGGCTAGCAGACGCAGCAACTCGACCCCGGTGTAGCCTGTGCCGCCAACGATTCCGACCTTGACCATGAGCTGCCTCTCGCAGTGGAACGATAAAGAACGTTGATGATAAAGGCGCCTGCGCTCAGGGCCAACCACCGAGATGACGCGCGGGCCCTCTAGCCACTACTATCGGGCTGACTCTGAACCGAAGGAACTTCCGAATGCTCTATCTCTGGCTGAAAGCCCTGCACATCGTTGCAATCGTCTGCTGGTTCGCGGGGCTGTTCTATCTGCCGAGATTGTTCGTTTATCACGCCATGAGCGAGGACGCGATCAGTCGAGAGCGGTTCCAGGTCATGGAACGCAAACTCTATCGCGGCATTATGATTCCCTCGATGGTCGCCACGCTGGCTTTCGGCATTGGCATGATTGCGCTTAACCCTGCGCTGTTCAGCGGAGGGTGGCTACACGCCAAGCTCGCACTGGTTGTCCTGCTGATCGGCTATCACCATATTTGTGGCGCTCAGCTAAAACGATTCGCACGCGACGAAAACACTCGCAGTCATGTGTTCTATCGCTGGTTCAACGAGTTTCCGGTATTGCTGCTACTGGCTATCGTCATTCTGGTCGTAATCAAACCATTCTGAAACCGACTCAAGGAATCTGCCATGTCATTGCCCGTACTGCTCGAAGAGCGCCTTCGTCTGCCTTTGGTCGCCGCTCCCATGTTCTTGGTATCAAACCCAGCACTGGTGGCAGCATGTTGCTCCAGCGGTGTGGTCGGCAGCTTTCCTGCACTGAATCAGCGAGAAAGCAGCGGTTTCCGGGATTGGCTACAGGAGATAGACCAGCACCTGTCGGGCGCCCATAAACCCGCGCCGTATGCGGTTAACCTGATCGTGCATCACAGCAATCCTCGGCTCCAGGCTGATCTTTCGATATGCGTGGAGCAGCGGGTGCCGATTGTCATTACCAGTCTCGGCGCCGTGAAAGAAGTGGTGGACGCCGTTCACAGCTACGGCGGGCTGGTTTTCCATGATGTCACCACACGGCGCCATGCTGAGAAAGCTGCTGATGCTGGGGTTGATGGTCTGATAGCGGTGGCAGCAGGCGCAGGCGGGCACGCTGGCACTTGGAGTCCCTTTGCCTTGGTGGCAGAAATTCGCCAGTTTTTCGACAAAACGCTGCTGCTCTCCGGCTGCCTCAACCATGGTCACGAGATACTCGCGGCGCAGCTCCTCGGAGCGGACTTGGCCTATATGGGGACGCGCTTCATTGCCACCCGCGAAAGCCAGGCTTCGGATGAATACAAGCAGATGCTTCTGCAGGCACATGCAGCGGACATCATTCACACCGCAGCGGTTTCAGGCGTACCTGCTAGCTTCCTTCGTCAAAGCCTGCAGCAAGCCGGCTACGACGAGGAGCGCCTGAAAAACAAAGGCGAAATGAATTATGCAGAAAAGCTCAAGCCTGTCAGCGATGAGGCCAAGGCATGGAAAACCGTGTGGTCGGCGGGCCAGGGCGTGGGGGAAATACGAGACCTGCCGACCAGTGAAGAACTGATTGCCCGGCTGGATCGGGAATACCGTGCCGCCCACGATCACGCAGCGCAGCTGTCGCATCGCTGGCTGCGCCAACCGTGACGCATCTCTCAATTGCCACAAGCCTCGTGCAACTCTGGTTGGCGACGCTTGTTGGCCGTTCACCCGCCATTTAGGCTTGCGCGAAAACCGGCAACAGGGACGCTGGATGAGCACTGATCAATTCCGAATCGTTTTCGACGGTGAACTTGTACCGGGCGTATCGCTCGATACGGCCAAGAGCAACCTGACCCGACTCTTTAAAAGCGACGCCGACAAAGTCGAGCGCCTGTTTGGTCGTGGCTCAGTACATATCAAGCGTAACCTGAGCGCTCCGGAAGCTGACCGATACGTGCAAGCGCTGCAGCGTGCCGGCATCCAGGCACGCAAGGAACCCGAAGCAGCAAAAGGTCTGACGCTCACAATCGCTGACTATGCGCCGGCACCTTCGAGCGAGGTCCCTATCGCCAGTGAGCAGATGGCCTGCCCCAAATGCGGCCACACTCAGCCAGCCGCTATCGAATGCCAAAGCTGCGGGATCGTTATCCAGAAGTACCTGGCACGCCAGACACAGCTGGGCGAAACGCCAGCGCAACGTAACAGCGCTGCGCATCCGTACGCTCCGCCCCGCGCTGAAGTGGGCACCCCGACTGCGGAGTACGGCGAGCTAAAAGTATTTACAACACAAGGCAGAATTGGCCGGTTGCGCTATCTGGCCTGGACAATGGCGCTGACGGCTGCGGCGCTGAGCCTAATGTTAGTAGCAGGCATGATGTCCGCCGCCTCAGTCGTGCTCGGTGTGATTCTTACCGGCGTATTCGGCATCGGCTTCCTGCTCGTAAGTATTCAGATTGGCGTGCAGCGTTTGCATGACCTGGGTTGGTCCGGCTGGCTTATGTTGCTCTATCTGGTGCCGATCATTGGCACCGTCTTGCCACTGGTGGTATTGCTGATGCCCGGCAACCCTGGCGTGAATCGCTTCGGCCCGCCACAACCACCGAATAGCCGGGCGGTAAAAATTCTCGCGGCGCTCTGGCTGCTTGTGCCTGTGATCGGCGTCCTGGCCGCCATCGTCTTGCCAACCTACCAGTAAGCTGTAGCGCTCACCGGGGAGCAGCACGCCAGTCAGGCCAGCACGGCTCGCCCCGAAGCCCAACCACGAAGCTCGTCCAGCTTTTCGGCCATCACCACCGAAAGCGGTGCGGTCGCCCGGACGCAGTGCAGAAGCATGTCCTGATCCGGTTCGCGAGATTGGGCCTGACCAGCATAGACGGCCGATACGACCACCTGTTCGATCTCCGCACCGGAGAAACCATCACAGGCCACCGCAAGTGCTTCCAGATCGAACTGATCGGCTTTCAACTCACGCCGTGCCAGATGAATTTGAAAGATCTCAGCCCGCGTTGATGTATCGGGCAGGTCGACGAAGAACAGCTCGTCAAAGCGGCCTTTGCGCAGCAGTTCTGGCGGAAGCCGATCCACCGCATTGGCAGTCGCAACCATAAACACCGGCGCTTCACGCTCAGCCATCCAGGTCAGCAGGGTGCCTAGGACTCGCTGACTGACGCCGCCATCCATCTCGCCCGTCGCGAGCCCCTTCTCCAACTCGTCCATCCATAACACGCAAGGCGCCATCTGTTCGGCCAGTTTTAGCGCCTCGCGCAGATTGCGCTCGGTTTCACCGAAGAACTTGTTGTACAGGCAAGCAAAATCCAGGCGCAGCAGTGGCAACCCCCAGAGCCCAGCGACCGCCTTGGCTGCCATGCTCTTACCGCCACCCTGCACGCCGACAAGCATCACCCCGCGCGGCCTATCCGATCCGCTGCCTGCCACAAAGGCAGCCTGACGTTGCACCAACCATCGCTTAAGGTTCTGCAGCCCTCCAACATCAGCGAAACGCTCTGTTTCGTATTCGAAGCCGAGCACGCCTTCCATATCCAACAACTCAAATTTCTTGCGATTGAGCTCCGGCAGATCTTCCTGTGTGATCGCGCCGTCGTCGCAGATCAGGCTGTGCGCCAAGCTGCGAGCTTCGGCATGACTGAGCCCACGCAAATTCTTCACAACCTGCTGCAGAGTGCGATTGTCGGTACGTACGCGGGCGCCTCGATTACGCTCGCTCCAGACGGTCGCTTCATCCCGAACGATGCTCAGCAGCTCCTCCTCGGACGGCAGGGTGAGACTGAATCGAGCCGCGTAGCGCTGAACCTCCGGAGGTAACTTGAGGGCGTGGGAAACCAGCACAAGCGTGGGCGCAGAAGGCCCTTGCGCCATCGCGATTTCCTTCAACAAACGCACCGAACGTGGCTCATCGAGAAACGGATGTAGATCGCAGAACACATACAGATTGCCAAGGGGATCGTGCTTGACCCGTCTCAATGCAACCTCAGCTGAACAGCTTTCGCCGGCATCCAGCGCCTCGCCACCGAACGCGAGATGCCGCAAGCCTTCCGTCACGGACCAAACATGCAACGTCATACCCCGGCTCACAGCCAATCCGCTCAGGGTTTCGAGCACCCGAAGCTCGTCCCAGGACTCGATCAGCACCAATCGCAGCCTTGATTCGAGCACCAGAGCCAAGTCGTGGATATCATTCTTCATTCGCTATGCTCCGTGCCAGCTGACCAGTCCGAAAATCGCCTGTTACACTGCTTTCTGATCAATTCTGGAGAAACGCCGTGGATTGTCTATTTTGCAAGATCGTGGCCGGGACTATCCCTGCGCAGAAGATCTATGAAGACGAACAGGTTATCGCCTTCAATGACATCGCGCCCCAGGCGCCGGTACATTTCCTGGTAATCCCGAAAAAACATATCGCGACCCTGCATGATCTGAGCGAAGACGACGACAAGATCCTTGCTGGGCATATTCTTTTTACCGCGCAGCGTCTCGCTGAAGAGCAGGGCTGCCAGGAAGGCTTTCGGGTTGTCATGAACTGCAACGACCTTGGCGGTCAGACGGTCCATCACATACATATGCATGTGCTCGGCCAGCGTCAGATGCATTGGCCCCCCGGCTGAACACTCGCTAGCCAAACGCACCACCCACTGTCCACGCCTGCTCCGAATCATCTGGAGGCGACATGCCCAACCAACGCCAATACTCACCTGCCGACCGTCTGCTGCTGCAGGCCGATGCCGCGTTACGGACGCTGCTGCCGTTCAGCGGCCAACCTCAGCGACCGACTCCCGCCGTATTAAAGAACGAGGCCGAGCTGAGCGACAGCCAAGCGCGTCACGTTGCCGGCCTGATGCGCATCAATCACACAGGTGAGGTCTGCGCGCAGGCCCTATATCAGGGGCAGGCACTGACGGCACGGTTGCCGAGAGTACGGGAGGCGATGGAGCGAGCTGCAGCTGAAGAAATCGACCACCTGGCCTGGTGTGAACAGCGCATTCACCAGCTGGGCAGTCACACCAGCGTTCTGAATCCGCTTTTTTACGGATTGTCGTTCGGCATCGGTGCATCCGCTGGCCTGATCAGCGACCGGATCAGCCTGGGCTTCGTCGCCGCCACCGAGGATCAAGTCTGCAAACATCTGGATGAACATCTTGAGCAGATTCCACACGACGACGAGAAGTCCCGGGCAATACTCGAGCAGATGCGCACGGACGAAGCGCAGCACTCGACTGCCGCTCTGGATGCCGGGGGCTTGCGCTTCCCAGGGCCAGTGAAGTTCGGCATGAGCCTGATGGCCAAGGTGATGACTAAAACCACCTACCGGATCTAACCCGATCCTAACGAAGAAGGGCGCCTACATGGCGCCCTTCTGCTTTCAGAAGACCTCTATCTTAGCTCGGCCTATTGCGCGCATAGAAAATCTCCAGCATTTCATGGCGCAGCCCCTCCTCCATCTGTCCACGTTGTTATGGCGAAAGATTGCAAGTGGCGTCCCCGAATAGGTAATTCTCCAGCTCGGAGTCTTTCAACAGCATCTTGGTGTGGAAGAGGTTCTCTTGATACAGGTTCACATCGGTCATCTGGTAGGCCGACCGGGTGTCTTCGGAGAGATAGTTCTGAATCGAGTTTATTTAATGGTCGATGAAGTGCTTCTTGCCTTCGACGTCACGAGTAAAGCCGCGAACCCGATAATCAACGGTGACACTATCCGAATCGAACCGATGGATCAGATAGTTGAGGGCTTTGAGCGGTGATACAACGCCGCATGTCGACACGTCGAGTCAGAATCTGCGTTAGCCGCTGCGCGTCATACTGCTCGTCGATGTACTTCACATATCCTTGCTGGTCTTCCTGTGTTTCGGCATAGCAGATGTCGTAAATATTGAAGCACAAGGACTTGGTCAGGTTGTTGAACCCGTGGAGCTGAGCTTACTTTTAACGATTGGAGACTCTCTCCGATGCGGCGCACCGCGTGATCGAGCGCGCCCGTCGGATACCCCTGTAACTGTGTAGGACGGCATACACCTCTTCGCATTTGCGGTCGAGGCTGAGTTTTCCGAGCAAAACGCCCCGCTAAAACGGGGGCGCATTATGCCGGTCGATGCCGCCCGGCCAATTTTGGTAGCCCTAATCAGATGCCGGCTTCGGTGGCGCCCGGCGCTGTCGAGTCGAGTCGAGTCGAGTCAACGAAGTTCGCTGGACTGACGTCAGCCCAGCTCGACGATCTCATAGTCATGGCTGATTTCCACACCCGCGCGGCCGAGCATGATCGAGGCGGAGCAGTACTTCTCGGCAGACAGTTCCACGGCACGTTTGACCTGCGCGTCCTTCAATCCACGTCCCTTAACAACGAAGCGCAGGTGGATCTTTGTGAACACCTTCGGATCCTCATCAGCGCGCTCCGCCTCAAGAAAGGCTTCACAGCTTTCCACTGCCTGGCGCGACTTTTTCAGGATGCTCACGACATCAAAGTTGCTGCAGCCGCCGAGGCCCAGCAAGAGCATTTCCATCGGACGGACACCTAGATTGCGTCCACCATTTTCTGGTGGACCATCCATGACCACGACATGACCGCTGCCGGACTCGCCTAGGAACATTGCCTCGCCAGCCCACTGAATGCGCGCTTTCATCGATAGACCCCGCTTGAAAAGGAGCGAAGCTTAGCATGACCACAGGCGGTCACTGGAGGCGGTAAACCGACGAAATGAATGCCCAAAAGTTGATATTCGTGTCGCAGTTTTATTGTCGACCCGAACGGGTCTGTTAAGCTCGCTAAGCCTGATAACAGAACTCAGTCATACATAATAAGAACTGCCTCCTATTGGACACATCTTCCGGGACTACAGCATGGTCGCTATTACACTTACGCCCAAGATCAAGAACATCGACAAACTACTCGCACATTGCCATCGCCGACGCTACACCGCCAAGAGCACTATCATCTATGCCGGTGACCGTAGCGAAACGCTTTTCTTCATCGTTAAAGGTTCGGTCACGATCCTGATCGAAGACGACGATGGTCGTGAAATGATCATCGCCTATCTCAACTCCGGCGACTTCTTCGGCGAGATGGGACTGTTCGAGAAAGAAGGCTCGGAAAAGGAACGCAGCGCATGGGTTCGCGCTAAGACTGAATGTGAAGTAGCAGAACTGAGCTATGCCAAGTTCCGTGAACTGACCCAGCAAGACCCCGATATTCTTTATGCGCTCGGCAGCCAGATGGCTGAACGCTTGCGCAATACGACGCGCAAGGTGGGTGATTTGGCGTTCCTCGACGTAACCGGTCGCGTAGCCCGCACTCTGCTCGACCTGTGCAAGCAGCCCGATGCGATGACGCACCCCGATGGCATGCAGATCAAGATCACTCGCCAGGAGATCGGCCGCATCGTTGGTTGCTCGAGGGAGATGGTCGGACGTGTACTGAAAAGCTTGGAATCACAAGGGTTGGTACACGTGAAAGGCAAGACCATGGTGGTATTCGGCACTCGCTGAGCCACCCGTCACGCCAATAGTAAAGCCGGCTATTAACCGGCTTTATTATTCACGCGGCTCATTCGGGATCGACCGACGACCGTAGGCTCGCGCGTCCGGGGAAGAACAAACGCTGCAGCTCGACCCCAGGCTGCTCGGCTCGCATGAAAGCCTCTCCCACCAAAAACGCATATACCTGGTTGATTTCCATCAACTCAACGTCGGCACGATGAAGAATGCCGCTCTCGGTAACCGCCAGACGGTCTCTAGGGATGCGCGGCAGCAGATCGAGAGTCGTTTCCAGACTGAGCTCGAAGGTGTGAAGGTTACGGTTGTTGATCCCGACCAGAGGCGTATCGAGGCGCAGCGCGCGCTCCAGCTCTGCTCCGTCATGAACCTCCACCAATACGTCCAGATTCTGAGCCTTTGCCACATCAGCCAGCTCCGCCATCTGACCATCCTCCAGCGCAGCGACGATCAGCAGAATACAGTCCGCGCCCAGGGCTCTGGCTTCGATAATCTGGTAGGGGTCGACCATGAAGTCCTTACGGATGACAGGCAGTTTGCATGCCGCGCGCGCTTGCTTCAGGTAGTCGTCTGCCCCCTGGAAGAAATCGATATCGGTCAGTACCGAAAGGCAGCTGGCGCCACCCGCCTCGTAGCTTCGGGCGATGTCCGCCGGCACGAAATCTTCCCGCAGCACCCCTTTGCTTGGCGAGGCTTTCTTGATCTCTGCGATCACGGCCGGCTGCTTGTTACGCGCTTGCTCCTGCAGCCGGCGGGCAAAACCGCGGACCGGGTCGGCTGCCGCCGCCATTGTTTCGAGTTCAGCCAGCCCGACCCGGCCGCGACGCTCAGTCACTTCCTCGCGCTTGCGCCTGATGATCTTTTCCAGAACCGTCGGCACACTGGTCATTGCGAACTCTCCTGCTTGAACACCACGGTGAAGGACACCAGCTCCTCGAACTTGTCTCGCGCCAAGCCTGTATGCAGCGCATCGTGGGCGATCTCTACGCCCTGCTTCAGGCTGCTGGCGATATCGGCCGCGTAAAGCGCAGCACCGGCATTGAGGACGATCATGTCGGCAGCCTTTTGCCCATTGTCCGTTTTGCGCCGTCCCAGTGCGTCGCGAATCAGCGCCAGCGAACCCTGTGCATCCTCGACATTGAGACCTATCAGGCTCTGGCTCTTGATCCCGAAATCTTCAGGCTGGATACGGTATTCGGTGATCTCGCCCTTGTTCAGTTCGGCGACATAGGTCGGGGCCGCCAGACTGATCTCGTCAAGCCCATCCTGCGCATGCACCACCAACACATGCTGGCTTCCCAGGCGCGACAGCACCTCGGCCATGGGCCGGCAAAGCTCCTTGCTGAACACGCCAAGCACCTGATGCTTGACGCCAGCGGGGTTGGACATCGGGCCGAGGATGTTGAACAGCGTGCGCAGGCCCAGCTCACGGCGTGGGCCGGCGGCAAATTTCATCGCGCCGTGATGCGCTGGCGCGAACATGAAGCCGACGCCCACTGCATCGACGCTGCGCGCAACCTGCTCGGGCGTGAGATCCAGGTAAACACCGGCCGCTTCGAGCAGGTCGGCGCTGCCACTCTTGCCCGACACCGCACGGTTACCGTGCTTGGCCACCTTGCCTCCCGCGGCGGCGACCACGAAGGCTGCGGCAGTTGAAACATTGAAAATGTTCATCCCATCGCCACCGGTACCGCAGGTGTCCACCAATCGATGGGTATCGAAATGCACCGGTTCGGCCAGCTCACGCATCACCTGTACGGCGCCGACGATCTCGTCGATCGTTTCGCTCTTCATGCGCATGCCCATGAGGAACGCGCCAATCTGCGCATCGGTGCACTGACCGGTCATGATCTGGCGCATCACCGCCTTCATCTCATCGGTACTCAAGTCCAGCTGACCGACGATACGGTTGAGGGCTTCCTTGATATCCATCAGCGCACGCCTCCGGTCTGTTTCAGAAAATTGGCGAACAATTCGTGCCCCTGCTCGGTGAGGATTGACTCAGGGTGAAACTGCACGCCTTCAATGTTCAGCGTCTGATGCCGCAGGCCCATGATCTCGTCGACAGTGCCATCTTCCAGTTGCGTCCAGGCAGTGATTTCCAGACAGTCGGGAAGCGTTTCGCGCTTGACCACCAAGGAGTGGTAGCGCGTCACCGTTAATGGATTGTTCAGGCCGGCGAACACGCCCGCGTTCTGGTGAGCGACCGGACTCGTCTTGCCATGCATGACCTGACGCGCCCGCACGACCTCGCCGCCAAACGCTTGCCCGATACTCTGATGGCCGAGACAAACGCCCAGAATCGGCAGCTTACCGGCGAAATGGCGGATCAGGTCGAGTGAAACCCCCGCCTCGTTCGGCGTGCATGGGCCGGGCGATACGACGATACGCTCCGGGTTCAGTGCTTCGATTTCGGCGACGCTCAACTCATCGTTGCGCACCACTTTGACGTCCGCACCGAGTTCGCCGAGGTATTGCACGACGTTGTAGGTAAAGGAATCGTAGTTATCCAGCATTAGCAGCATTTGCGTCACCCTAGGGCTTGAGGCTGATCCACCACCTGCCATGACGGCCCGAACCGGCGCGATAGCGACTCGGCACAATGATCGGTAATACAGGTGTGAACGGGGTATTCCGGCACGGAGCCAGCAACGAGGATCAGGCGCGCCAACGCCAGCGGGCATGGGCCTTGAACAGACGCATCAGGAGGGTGCTGCTGAATTTCACGGAAAAGGTCTCGCAGAGCTGACAGCGCAAAGTAGCCCATGCCAGGCCACGATTTCAACCGGACTATACCAGAGCATCGCTTGCCCGCTACAGCCAAGCCGGGCGCCCTATACCGGCAGCGAAGCGATAGCGGCGGGTAATGCGGATGCCGGAACTGGCCGAGCGTAAAAAAAACCCTGCGCCTGCCGGCAGCCAAGTCGACGCAGCTCCACTGCAGTGGCCTCGTCCTCGACCCCCTCTGCCAGCGTGTTCAGCCCGAGCGATTCGGCCATGTGGATGATAGCGGCGACGATGGCATGGCCGTCTTCGTTGGGTAGATCGCTGACAAAGGAGCGATCAATCTTCAAGGTGTCCACCGACAACCGCCGAAGATACGCCAGACACGAATACCCGGTGCCGAAATCATCGATGGACAGCGTAACTCCCAGGGCCTTCAGACCTGCCAGTGCAATCATCACCTGCTCGGTGTTATCAACAAGGCTGGACTCGGTCAGCTCGAGCTCCAGCGACGAAGCCGGCAGACCGGTCTGCGCCAAGGCGGCGGCAACGGTCTGTTCCAGCGACCCCTGATGCAGCTGCATCGCAGCGACGTTCACTGCGACACGCGGAATGTTCAGCTTTTCAGCCTGCCAGCTTGCAGCCTGTCGGCACGCCTCGAGGATTATCCATTCTCCGATATCGACGATCAGACCACTCTGTTCCGCTGCAGGAATGAACTGCCCGGGGGCGACCAACCCCCACTGCGGATGCTGCCAGCGCAACAAGGCTTCAGCGCCCACTACCCTGCCACTGGCGAGGTCCAGCTGCAGCTGATACTCCAGAAAAAACTCCTCTCGCTCGAGAGCAAGCCGCAGGCCGTTGATCAGGTACAGCCGCCCACGCATTTCGGTATCCAGGGCAGCGTTGTAATAGCACCAGGTCCGACGCCCGGCTTCCTTGGCTTTGTACATAGCCATCTCAGCGTTGCGCAGGAGGCAGGGAAAGTCCATGCCATCGTTCGGGCCGACCGCGACGCCAATGGAAATCGACACCACTATCTGCTGGCGCGCGATCATGAAGGGTTCGGCCAATTCGTCGAGGACAAGCTGGATCACAGCCGACGCACCCTCGGCATTCTCGAGATCCGCCAACAACACGACGAACTCGTCACCGCCGGCACGTGCCAGCATGGCGCTATCGGGCAATACCTGCTGCAGTCTTACCGAGGTTGTGCAGAGCAGCTGGTCACCGAAAGTGCGCCCGAACGAATCATTGACCATCTTGAAATGATCGAGATCGACGTACAGCACCGCAACTGCCCCCTTGAGCTTGAAAGCGCTGGCCATTGCCTGACGTGTCCGCTCTTCCAGCTGGGTCAGATTGGGCAGTCCCGTCAGGCTGTCGAAGTGCGCCATGTAGTCGGCGCGCTGTTGCGCAGCAATCCGCTCGCCCATTTCGATCGCCAACCGCGCGTACGGCGCACGCACACTCGACACGAATACCACCTGATAGATGAAGCCGTAGGAGACGATCTTGTACAGATGCCCCAGCAAGCTGTAGAAGCTGTTCACGCTGGAGTAGGCGGTAAAGCACAGCTCGGCGAGAATCGAGACCAGTGTCGCAGCCAGCATGCCCTCGAAATAGTCACGGTCTGCAACCTCTCGAGCCCGCCAGAACACCCAAGCCGCCAGTGCGAAGAGGCTGATGATCAGCCACTCCATCTGCACTTTGAAGCGGGTCAGCCCCTCCCCGTCGATAAAGGTCCGCGGCCACAGCTGCGGCTGAAACAGCTGCAGATAAACCACCAGAACAACCAGTCCGAGGGATGATGAAAGCAGCAGGACCCGCGGCAGTGCGATGCTTCGGTGGCACAGACGGCACGCCACCGCGAGCACCGTCAAAGCAAGCAACACGCGGGAAACCAGCCAGAAGGCGATCGCTTTTTCCGCTGAGGCAGGCGTCACCCAGACGGGCATACCCCGGTAGGACAGCATATGCGCCAGATCCAGCAGCGCGATGGCCAAAAACGCGCAGGCGAGCAGCGGATTCGATCGATGCACTGGCTGCTGGCTGTGCCAGGCCACCGCGAACACCAACGCGGCAACGACGATCGAGAAGGTTTCGACAGCGATGTGCAGCGGTAACGGAAACCACACCGGGCTGCCGTTGAGATCCGCCAGACTCGATAACAGCCAGACCAGCACCAGCAGCGCAGCGAGGGCAATCACCAACGATGACGCCAAAGGCCAGGGCTGGCGAACAGCGGATGAGCGGGGACTCGGCAGTAGCGACATGGCTGGCTCGAATTGGCTGGGGTTGGATCGCCAAGCGATCCTGCTCGGCTGCCACGACTATATGGCCAGCCAATAGCCATTACCATACGGCTAATAAGGACTTTAGTCGCAGTCGCCGAATGAACCCCTGGCCCCGCCGAAGTTAGTCGCTGCCGTGCTCTGCCAAGGCCACCGCGCGGAACATCGCGCGGCGTTTGTTCAGTGTTTCTTCCCATTCCAGCGCCGGTTGCGAGTCGGCGACGATGCCGGCACCGGCCTGCACGTGCAGTTCGCCGTCCTTGATCACTGCGGTACGGATGGCAATAGCGGTATCCATGTTGCCGTTCCAGGCCAGATACCCGACTGCACCGCCATACACACCGCGTTTCACCGGTTCGAGTTCGTCGATGATCTCCATGGCGCGGACCTTCGGAGCACCAGACAAGGTGCCGGCCGGCAGGATCGCACGCAGCGCATCCATGGCCGTCAGTGGCGCCTTGAGCTGGCCGGTGACGTTGGAGACGATATGCATCACGTTGGAATAGCGCTCAATGACCATCTTTTCGGTAAGCCGAACCGAACCATTCTCGGCCACGCGGCCGACGTCGTTGCGGCCCAGGTCGATCAGCATCAAGTGTTCGGCCAGCTCCTTCGCATCACTGAGCAGATCCTGCTCCAGTGCGAGATCGGCTTCCTCGTTGACGCCGCGCGGGCGGGTGCCAGCGATAGGTCGGACTGTCACCAGCCCTTCCTCCACCCGCACCAGCACTTCCGGCGAGGAGCCCACCACGTGGAAATCGCCGAAATTGAAGAAGTACATATAAGGCGTCGGGTTGAAGCAGCGCAGCGCGCGGTACAGATCGATCGGCGCGGCCTTGAAGGGAATCGACATGCGCTGGGAGATCACCACCTGCATGCAGTCGCCGGCGAGGATGTAGTCCTTGATGCGGTTAACCGCCTGCTCGTAGTCCTCGCGGCTAAAACTGGAGCGGAATGTCGGCTCGGTGCCGCTGCCCTTCTCGAAGTCCAAGCCCAGCCGCGGCGTGATCGACTGGCGCAGTTTTTCGCGCAGCGCCTGAAGTTTCGCCTGCCCCGCCTCATAGGCGTCCGGCTGCGATGGATCGGCTAGCACGATGCAGTGCAGCTTGCCGGCGAGGTTGTCGAAGACCACCACGGCGTCGGAAACCATCAACAGGATATCCGGCGTGCCCAACGGGTCGGGATTGGGACAGGTCGCCAGCTTGCGTTCGACATAGCGCACGCTGTCGTAACCGAAGTATCCGACCAGCCCGCCATTGAAACGCGGCAAGCCCTCGACCGGCGCCACACGATAGCGCTGCTGAAAGGCTTCGACGAAGGCCAACGGATCCTCAACTTCGGACTGTTCGGTCTCGATACCATCGGTGGTCACGCTAACGTTGTGATCATGGACCCTGAGCACGGTGCGGCACGGCAGGCCGATAATCGAATAACGCCCCCACTTCTCGCCGCCCTGTACCGATTCGAGCAGATAGGAATTGGGCGCGTCAGCAAGCTTGAGATAGAGCGTCAGCGGCGTGTCGAAGTCAGCAAGGGTTTCAAACGACAGAGGGATGCGGTTGTGGCCTTCGGCGGCCAAACGCAGGAATTCTTCGCGGGTCATGTCAGCCTCGTGGTCGGAGGGGAACTACATAAGGTCGAGTTGTGCAAACGTACCGGGCGAAGCCGGCAGGAAATGTCAGGCGCGCCAGCGCCAACGGGCCAGGGCCTTGATGACATTCATCCATTGTTTGCGGGTGACCACCACGATCTGATCTCGTCTTGGGGTGTTGCGGGATAGGGGCCACACTAGCGCAGCCCCGAAATCGAAGCAACCAGCTCGCGCAGGTCGTCGAGCACCAGTGTCGGCGCCTCGTTGGCGATGGGTTCGCCATGGTTGTAGCCATAAGTCAGCGCGACACAGGAAACGGCCGCGGCTTTCGCCGCGCGCACATCGTTGCGTGAGTCGCCGACGAACAGTGACGCATCGGGCTCGACGCCGGCCTGGCTCATGACCCACAACAATGCCGCGGGGTCGGGCTTCTGCTGGGGCAAGGTATCGCCCCCGACCAGCCACTGGAAGTAACCCGCGAGCCCCTTCTCCTCCAGCAGCGGCTCGATGAACTGCGCCGGTTTGTTGGTGATGATCGAGAGTTTCACGTCGCGCTCGCGCAACCAGTCCAGGCATTCCCGAACGCCGGGATACACCGTGGTCAGTTGGTGGCCGCCGGAATAAGCCTGCATGAACAGCGCCAGCGCCTCGTCGGCTAATTCATCGGCCACGCCGTCATGCTGCAACTTACCGGCCAGAGCCCGACGTACCAGTACCTTCGAACCGTTGCCGACCCAGTCGCGTACTCGCGCAATGCCGGCAGGTTCACGGCCCAGCAGCATCAGCATCTTGTCCACCGCAGCGGCCAGGTCCGGAACCGAATCCATCAGGGTGCCGTCCAGGTCGAACATCACCAGCCGCGGCAGCTGGCCGTCGAAGAGCTGCTCCAGGCGAGTCATGAGCGGGCCAGCGCCAGTTCGGCGCGCATCTGGTCGATCACGGCCTTGTAGTCCGGCTGGTTGAAAATGGCCGAGCCAGCGACGAAGGTATCGGCCCCGGCTGCAGCGATCTCACGGATGTTCTTGGGGTTCACCCCGCCGTCGATCTCCAGGCGAATTTCACGCCCGCTGGCATCGATCAACGCGCGCGCCTCGCGCAGCTTGTCCAGGGTGTTGGGGATGAACTTCTGGCCGCCAAATCCAGGGTTGACGCTCATCAACAGGACCATGTCGACCTTGTCCATCACGTACTTGAGCACATCCAGCGGGGTGGCCGGGTTGAACACCAGACCGGCCTTGGCACCGCCATCCTTTATCAGCTGAAGCGATCGATCGATGTGATCCGAAGCTTCCGGGTGAAAAGTGATGTAGCTGGCGCCGGCTTCGAGGAAGTCGCCGATCATACGGTCCACCGGACGGACCATCAGATGCACGTCAATAGGCGCGGTGACGCCGTGCTTGCGCAGTGCCGAGCAAACCATCGGGCCGATGGTCAGGTTGGGCACGTAGTGGTTGTCCATCACATCGAAATGGACGATGTCGGCGCCGGCGGCGAGGACGTTGTCCACTTCTTCACCCAGACGGGCGAAATTGGCGGAAAGAATGGAGGGAGCGATGGCGAACGGCTGCATGACGACCTCGGGTAGCACGGCGGAATGCGGCGCATTGTAACCGAGGGTCGGGGTTGCGGCGCGCCTGACATCCGTTGCGGATGCCGACGCGCCTCGGGTGGATCAGGTCAGCTCGTCGAAGCACTCGGCGATGATCGCCAGGCCGCGTTCGAGCAGCTCATCCTCGGCAGTTAGCGGCACCAGCACACGTAGCACGTTGTAGTAGGTGCCGCAGGACAGCAGGATCAGGCCCTTGTCCCGTGCCTTGGCAACAATCTGCGAGGTCAGCGCCGCTGCCGGACGCGCATGGTCGCCGTCCTCGAACAGCTCGATGGCGATCATCGCGCCGAGGCCGCGCACCTCGCCGATCTCCTTGTGCTTGGCCTGGATCACCTTGAGCCCGGTGGTGAGCTTCTCGGCTACCGCCTTGCAGCGGTCGAGCAGCTTCTCCTCCTCGAAGATTTCCAGTACCGCCAACGCCGCCGCGCAGGACAGCGGGTTGCCGGCGTAGGTGCCGCCCAGCCCGCCCGGGGCGATGGCATCCATCAGTTCGGCCTTGCCGCACACGCCGGCAATCGGGAAGCCGCCGCCAACGGACTTGGCAAAGGTAGTCAGGTCGGCAACCGCACCCATCTGCTCCATGGCGAAGAAGGTGCCGGTGCGCCCGGCGCCGGTCTGCACCTCGTCGGCAATCAGCAGGATGCCGTGCTCGTCGCACAGTGCGCGCAGGCGAACCATGAAGTCCTTCGGTGCGACGTTGAAGCCGCCCTCGCCCTGCACCGGCTCGATGATGATCGCGGCAATGTCGCGCGGCTCGGCGTCGTTTTTGAAGATGCGTTCGATACTGGCGATCGACTCATCGACACTGACGCCATGGATCGCGCAGGGATACTGCGCGCGGAAGATGCCGCCCGGCATCAGGCCCATTCCAGCGGAGTACGGCGCAACCTTGCCGGTAAGCCCCAGGGTCATCATGGTGCGGCCGTGATAAGCGCCAGTGAAGGCGATCACTCCGGCGCGACCGGTGGCAGCGCGGGCGATCTTCACGGCGTTTTCCACCGCCTCGGAGCCGGTAGTGACCAGCAACGTCTTCTTGGCGAAATCGCCTGGCACCCGCGCGTTGATCTTCTCGCACAGTTCGACGTAGGGCTCGTAAGCCAGCACCTGAAAGCAGGTGTGGGTCAGCTTGTGCAACTGCGCTTCCACCGCCTTGATGATTTCCGGGTGTAGGTGGCCAGTATTCAGCACAGCAATGCCGCCGGCGAAATCGATGAACTCGCGACCTTCGACGTCGACCACGCTGCTGTTCTTCGCGTGATCGGCAAAGATCGGATGGATCTGGCCGACACCACGGGGAACGGCGGCGACACGGCGTTGCATCAGGGATTCGTTGGTCTTGCTCATAAGCTCCTCGGTAGCCGCTCATCGTCGGCACGGGTCGGAAAGAACGCCAGGAGGTGAGCGCGGCAGCATACGATGATCGACTGCCGCGCCATCCGGAGCGTCCGGATTACAGTAAAACTCCGTGCATTATTTTGCACGCCTGTTTTGTGCCGTCTGGTCAAATGCCGCCCAAACACAGGTATTTGATTTCCACATATTCATCCAGCCCGTATTTCGAGCCTTCGCGACCGAGGCCAGAGGCCTTCATGCCGCCGAACGGAGCCACCTCGGTGGAGATCACGCCGGTATTGATGCCGACCATGCCGTACTCCAGCGCCTCGGCGACGCGGAACACGCGGCTCAGGTCGCGCGCATAGAAGTAGGCAGCGAGGCCAAATTCGGTGTCGTTGGCCTGGCGGATAACATCTGCCTCGTCGCTGAAGCGGAACAGTGGCGCCAGCGGGCCGAAGGTTTCTTCGCGCGCGACGGCCATCTCGGCGGTGACGTCGCCCAAAAGAGTCGGTTCGAAGAAGGTGCCGCCCAATGCGTGCGGCTTGCCGCCGGCCAGCAGGGTGGCGCCCTTGTCGAGGGCGTCCTGCAGATGACGTTGCACCTTTGCCACCGCCGCTGCATCGATCAGCGGGCCGGTGGTGACACCCTCCTCCGTGCCGTTACCCACATTCAGCCGTGCAACTGCAGCGCAAAGCTTGTTGGCGAATGCATCGTAAATGCTGTCGTGCACATATATCCGGTTAGCGCAGACGCAGGTCTGCCCGGCGTTGCGGTATTTGGCGATCATCGCGCCCTCGACCGCCGCATCCAGATCGGCATCGTCGAACACGATGAAGGGTGCGTTGCCTCCCAGCTCCAGCGAGAGCTTCTTTAGCGTCGGCGCGCATTGCTGCATCAGCCTGATGCCCACTGCTGTCGAGCCGGTGAACGACAGCTTGCGCACGACAGGGTTTTCGCAGAGTTCGGCCCCCACTTCGCGAGACATGCCGGCGTCGGCGGTGACCACGCTGAACAATCCAGCCGGGATACCTGCGCGTTCGGCAAGCACGGCCAGCGCCAGCGCGGAAAACGGCGTTTGCGGCGCCGGCTTGAGCACCATGGCGCAGCCGGCCGCCAGCGCCGGGCCGACCTTGCGAGTGATCATCGCGCTGGGGAAGTTCCAAGGCGTAATCGCCGCGGTGACGCCGACCGGCTCCTTTTGCACCAGGATGCGCTTGTCGCCGGCGTGGGCGGGAATCACGTCGCCGTACAGGCGCTTGCCCTCCTCGGCGAACCATTCGAGAAAGGATGCGGCGTAGGCCACTTCCCCACGGGCCTCGGCCAGCGGTTTGCCTTGTTCGGCCGTCATGATGCGCGCCAGGTCTTCCTGGTTTTCCAGCATCAGCCCGTACCAACGACGCAGACGCGCGGCGCGCTCCTTGGCAGTCAGCGCCCGCCAGGCCGGTTGTGCCGCCTGTGCGGCATTGATGGCGCGACAGGTTTCGGCGCGCCCCATGTTGGGCACCTCGCCGATGAGTTCGCCGGTGGCCGGGTTGAAGATAGCGGTCCGGCCGCCCTCGTCGGCATCGCACCAGACGCCGTCTAGGTAGGCCTGCTGGCGAAGCAGGCCGGGGTGATCGAGTTGCAGGGTCATGGAAGCGTCCGGATCAGGCGGGTTGTTGGGTACGCATCTTCTCGGAGCGGCCGCGCAGCCACTCCAGGGTCAGCAGCAGCGCGATAGAGAAGCCAATCAGCAAGGTGGCCGCGGCGGCGATGGTCGGGCTGAGGTTTTCACGAATGCCGCTGAACATCTGCCTCGGCAAGGTGATCTGTTCGGGGCCAGCAAGGAATAAGGTCACCACCACTTCGTCGAAGGACGTGGCGAAGGCGAACAGCGCACCACTGATCACTCCCGGCGCGATCAGCGGCAGCGTCACGCGAAAGAAGGCGGTCAGTGGCGAGGCGCCCAGGCTGGCCGCGGCGCGCACCAGATTCTGGTTGAACCCCTGCAGCGTGGCCGACACCGTGATGATCACGAACGGCACGCCCAGCACTGCATGCACCAGAATCAGCGACAAGTAGCTGTTGCCCATGCCCAGCGGGGCGAAGAACAGGTAGCTGGCCACACCGACGATCACAACCGGCACCACCATCGGCGATATCAGCAAGGTCATCACCAACGCCTTGCCGCGGAATTCGCCGCGGGTCAGGCCGATCGCCGCCAATGTGCCGAAAACCATCGCGAGCGCCGTGGCGGCCGGCGCGATGAGCATCGAGTTCTTCAGCGAACGCATCCAGTCCGCCGAGCTGAACAAGGCCTCGTACCAGCGCATGGAGAATCCCTGCAGCGGATAGACCAGAAACGAGCCTGAGTTGAAAGACAGCGGCACGATGACCAGCACCGGCACGATCAGGAACAGCAGCACCAGCGCACAAAGGATGCGCAGCGTGTAGAACCAGACCCGCTCGATGGGCGACATGTAGGGGCTCAGCATGGAACGGTCTCCTGCCCAGATGAACGAATGGTTTGCTTTGATTGCCGGGTAAGCGCCGTCATGCTCAACCCAGCCTCAGCCGGCTGGCGCCGACCAGCCAGCTGTAGACGACATACAACAACATGGTCGCCAGCAAGAGCAGGCCGCCCAGCGCCGTCGCCATGCCCCAGTTGATGGTGGTGTTGGTGTAGAAGGCGACGAAGTAGCTGACCATCTGGTCGTTGGGGCTGCCGAGCAGCGCCGGCGTGATGTAGTAGCCAATGGAAATGATGAACACCAGCAGGCAACCGGCACCGACGCCGGCCAGCGTCTGCGGGAAATACACCCGCCAGAAGCTGGCGAAGGGATGACAGCCCAGCGAGATCGCCGCACGCATGTAACTCGGCGAGATGTTCTTCATCACGCTGTAGATCGGCAGGATCATGAATGGCAGCAGGATATGCACCATGGCGATGTACACGCCGGCGCGGTTGAATACCAATTGCAGCGGCTCGTCGATCAGGCCCATCTTCAACAGCGCACCATTGATCAGGCCGCTCGACTGCAGCAGCACGATCCAGGCGGCGACGCGCACCAGGATGGAGGTCCAGAACGGCAGCAGCACCATGATCATCAGCAGGTTGCTCTTGCGCGCTGGCAGATTGGCCAGCAAATACGCGAGCGGATAGGCAAGCACCAGGCAGATCGCCGTGATTACCAGGCCCATCCAGAACGTGCGGGCGAAGATATCCAGGTACACCGCCTGATCAGGCGAGACCGGTGCCAGCTCGCCCATGTCGTCGATGCGGTGATCGAGGGCAGCCAGCAGGTAGTAGGGTGTGAGCGCACTGTCGTTACGACGGATGACCTGCCAATAGGCAGGGTCGCCCCAGCGCTCATCGAATGTCTCGAGCGCTTCCTTATAGGACGCTGGCAATTCCTTGAATGGGAGCGCGCGGGCCGTCTTGGTCATCAGGCTGCGGAAACCGGCCTGCTCCATATTCAAGCGTTTGGATAGATCGCCCAGCGACTGATTCTGCCTCGCCTCGAGCAGGTCTTCGCTGAGGGCCCGGTATACCGATTCCTCCGGTAGGCCGCGGCCATCCCAGGCCGCGATCGCCTCGACCGTGCGCGGCAGACTTCCCACCACCTCCGGGTTGTCGACGCTGCGCCAGAGCAACGAGGCGATTGGCAGCACGAAGGTCAACAGCAAGAACACCAGCAATGGCAGGATCAGCGCCTTGGATTTCAACCGGTTCATGCGCTCGGCACGCGCCAGCCGACGCTTCAGGTTGGGCTCGGCGATATCGGGAACAGGCAAGGAGATGGCAGTCGCCATGACAGACTCCGCAAAGTTTCAGTTTCCGGCGGCGCATGGCCCGCCTCAGGGCCGGCCATGCGAGGGGGTGCCAGGCTTGCTTAGCGCGCAGCCCAGGCGTTGAAGCGCTGTTCCAGTTGCTCGCCGTAGTCGGCCCAGAAGGTGACGTTCATAGCCACTTGGTTGGCGATGTTCTCGGGTGTCGTGGGCATGTTCTTCAACAGCTTGGGATCGAGCAGTTCGACCGCTTTCTTGTTCGCCGGCCCGTAGGCGATGTTTTCTGAGAAGGCTTTCTGCTGCTGCGGTTGCAAGGTAAAGCTGACGAATTCAAGCGCCGCCTTCTGATCTTTCGCACCTTTGGGCATCGCCCAGGAATCGAAGTCGTAGATGCCACCGTCCCAAACCACTTGGAGATTGCTCTCGTCCTGCACCGCGGCGATGCGACCGTTGTAGGCGCTGCTCATGACCACGTCACCGGAGGCCAGAAACTGCGGTGGCTGCGCGCCGGCTTCCCACCATTGAATGCTGGGCTTGATCTGGTCGAGCTTCTTGAAGGCCCGGTCCTGGCCTTCTTTGGTCGCCAGGACTGTGTACACGTCTTTCGGCGCAACCCCATCAGCCATCAAGGCGAATTCAAGGGTGTACTTGGCCCCCTTGCGCAGGCCGCGCTTGCCGGGAAATTTCTCGGTATCCCAGAAATCCGCCCAGCCAGTCGGCGCGCTGGCAAGCTTGTCGGCGTTGTAGGCCAGCACCGTGGACCAGACGAAGAAGCCGACACCGCAAGGCTGTATGGCACCCTCGATGAAGTCATCCGGATTACCCGCCACCGACGGATCGATTTCCTCGAACAGCCCTTCGTCGCAGCCGCGCGACAGCTCCGGTGATTCGACTTCCACGAGGTGCCAGGACACGCTGTTGGTATCGACCATGGCCTTCACCTTAGCCATCTCGCCGTTGTACTCGCCGGCGATGATCTTGTGGCCGGTCTTGGCCTCGAACGGCTCGTTGAAGGCTTTGATCTGGGCCTGCTTGTTAGCCCCGCCGAAGGTGACGGCCGTGAGGTTTTCCGCCGAGGCCTGGGCAGCGCATACCAGTCCGATGCTAAGGGCGGTCAGTTTCAGAGAGTTCAGCATTGTTATTCGCTCCATGATGCGGTTGAAGACAGCTTTCTTGCTTGCTCGTCCCTGCTTATGCCGCTTGCAGCGGATCCAGCGCACGGACGTGTTCCACTTGCCAGCCGATCGGCACGACATCGCCAACTGCCAGGGCGGGATCGAACTCGGCGATTGGTTGCTTGACAAAGAAATCGCTGATGCCACAGACCTCGAGGCGGATGCGGATGTGATCGCCCAGGTAGACGAATTCGGCCACCCGCCCGGTGAAGCGATTCGGGCAGTTGGCGCTGGCGCCGTTGAGGCGGACCCGTTCCGGGCGGATCGACAGGTTGACCGGTGTACCCGGCGCACCGACCTTCACCGCAAGGGCCTCGACCCGTTCGCCGCGGCCCAATTCAACGGTGCAGTTGTCGCCGTCACGGCTGACCAGGCGTGCCGGCAGCCGGTTGTTCTCGCCGAGAAAGTTGGCGACGAAGGTGTTCGCTGGCCGCTCGTAGAGCGCCCGCGGCTCATCGATCTGCTGAATTTCGCCCTGATGGAATACCGCGACCCGATCTGACATGGTCAGCGCCTCGCCCTGATCGTGGGTGACGTAGACCACAGTGACCCCAAGGCTTTGGTGCAGGTGCTTGATCTCCATCTGCATCTGCTCGCGCAACTGCTTATCCAGCGCCCCCAGGGGTTCATCCATCAACACCAGCTGCGGTTCGAACACCAGGGCACGGGCCAGGGCCACACGCTGCTGTTGACCACCGGACAGCTGCGCCGGGTAGCGATTACGGAAGCCTTCGAGCTGCACCATCGACAGGGCGCGCTTGACTCGCTCCTTGATGTCGAGCTTGGCCATGCCCCGCACGCTTAGCGGGAACGCCAGGTTCTCGGAAACCGTCATGTGCGGAAACAGCGCATAGTTCTGGAACACCATGCCCATGTCGCGCTTGTGCGGCGGCAGCTTGTTGATCGAACGGCCGCCGAGCAGAATTTCACCGGCAGTCGGCGTCTCGAAGCCGGCCAGCATCATCAGGCTGGTGGTCTTGCCGGAGCCGGACGGGCCCAGCAGCGTGAGGAATTCACCCTTGCGGATGTCCAGGTTGAGGTCTTTGACGATCAGCGCTTCGCCGTCGTAACTCTTCTGGATGCCACGAAAGCTGACCAGTACTTCGTTCGCTTGGGAATCGAGCATGCCGCACCTGTGTTCCGTTGTTCCGTGACCACAGGTTAGGAGCCTGCGCAGTCCGCGAACATCAGCGCAGCGGAGTGATTGAACTCAGTCAAACGGAGAGACCGATGTAGGGATCGCCCTACAAGGGCTGCTGCGCCAGCGGCCTGACTGAGCAGCTGTCATAGCGCAAAGTCCACTGGGTTGAGGCGTGCACGGCGGCGGTCGGGCGAGCTCAGACCAACTTGTGCTCCATGGCATAGCGCACTAGATCGGCCACTGAGTGGGCGACCAGCTTCTGCATCAGGCGCGCCTTGTGCGTGCTGATGGTCTTGCTGCTGAGCGCAAGCTTGGCGGCGATGTCGTTGACCGAGTCGCCATGTACCAGGCGCTCGAAAACCGAGTACTCACGCTCGGACAGCAGCGCATGGGGTGGCCGGGAATCAGTGAGCCCGACCTCGAAGACCATTCGATCAGCCAGCTCCGGATCGATATAACGGCCGCCGGCAGCGACCTTGCGCACCGCGGTCAGCAACAGCGCCGGGTCGCTGTCCTTGGTGGCATAACCGGCAGCGCCGATTTTCAGCGCACGCGCCGCCATCTGTGCCTCGTCATGCATCGACAGGACCAAGATCGCCGGCGGCTGGCTCAATGCACGGATCCGTGGAATGGCTTCCAGTCCGTTGATGCCCGGCATGGAGATGTCCAGCAGCACCACATCGCAAGGCGTCAGCCGCAACTGGTCGAGCAGCTGCTGACCGTTACCCGCCTCACCGATCACCTGCATGTCCTTGGCCAATCCGATCAGCTGCTTGATGCCCTCGCGAACGATGGTGTGATCCTCGGCGACGATTACCCTAATCATGGCGCTAGCTCTCCAATGTACTGATCAGAACCGCAGGCGCGGCTGGGACATCCAGGGGCACCGAGACGTGAATCGAGGTCCCCTCGCCCGGCTGGCTTTCCAGCAGCAACGTGCCGCCGAGCATCTGCGCTCGCTCGTGCATACCAACCAGACCGAATGAGGGTCCCTGGCGGCTCTGCTGAACCACGAACCCCTGGCCGTCATCGCTGATGCTCAAGCACAGCATATCCCCTTGCTGCTGCAGGGTGAGGCTCACGGTTTGTGCATTGGCGTGACGCATGACATTGGTCAGGGCTTCCTGAAGGATGCGAAACAAGCCGATGGCCTTGGCATTACCGAGTTGCGGCGGGCATTCCGGCACTTCCACCAGGCAGGCGATGCCAGTGCGCTCCTCGAAGCGCCGCGCCTGCCAGTCGATGGCCGATGCGATGCCGGCGTCCAGAATCGGCGGGCGCAGGGCGGTCGCCACGTCGCGCACCTGCTGGAAAAGCTGCGCAATCAGCCGCTTCATGCCCTGCAAACGGGCCGCCAGGCCGGCATCGAGCTCGGCGAAGCTGATCTCGCACATGGAGATTTCCAACTTCAGTACCGTCAGCATCTGCCCCAGCTCGTCATGGACCTCGCGGGCGATGTGGGCTTTTTCCTCCTCGCGCACGGTCTCGACGTGCGCCGCCAGCTTGCGCAACTGCGCACGCGAGGCGTCCAGCTCCAGCTCAATCCGCTTGTTGTCAGTGATATCCCAGACGATACCGTCCCAGACCTGCCGACCCTCCAGCTGGCCCCGTACCGACGCACGGATATCGGCCCAGCGAATCTCGCCGGAACGAGTCAGGATCCGCCCCTGCCAGTACCAGTCGCTCATGCTGTCCAGGGCTTGCTGCTGGCTGCTCCAGTAACCCGGCTCGTCATCGGGATGGACCAGGCTGCGGATACCGCGTCCGGGCTGCAACAACAGCTCAGCCGAGTAGCCAACCAGGCGCTCGCTGGCCTCGCTGATGTAGGCGATGCTGACCGGCGCACCGGCGTCCTGCCGTTCGAGGCGGAACACCAGTCCAGGGACGTTGCCGGCCATGGCCTTAAGGCGCACCTCGCTTTCCTGCAGCGCGGCACTGGCGCGGCGGCGCTCGGTGATGTCAGCGAGGAACACGACCAGGTATTCCTTACTGCCGAATCGCAGGAAGCTCAGGGTCACTGCGGCGGGGAACCGGCTGCCGTCGGCACGCTGCCATTCACATTCGTGAACCCGGTGGTCCTCCACACCGCTGCGGGCGTCACGCCAGAGCTGCAGCCAGTCGTCCATGCTCATTCCCGGTTCCAGCGCTTGCAAGGGCTGGTCGAGAAGACTGTCCGAGGCATACCCGAGCAGTTCGACGGCAGCCTGGTTGGCATATCGAACATGGCTGTCCCAGTTCAACCAGAGAATGCCGACCGTACTGTGATCGAGGCAGAACTGAGTCAACCGCTGCGCCTCTTCGGCCGCGGCGCGCGCCTCGATGTCTCGCCGCGCCGATTTCAACCGGCTCTCCAGAAGCCCCTGCTGGCGGCGCTGCCAGACCAGCATGGTCACGGTAGCCACCAGCATCAACGTCAACAGTAGGCTGAGGCTGCGCCAGTAACTGATGCGGCGGGATTGGTCGATGCTGCGCGATTTCAGCCAGTGCTCCTGCAACTGACTGAACTCACGAGCGGGAAAGTTGCGCAACGCCTGATCGATGACCGCGCTCATCACCGGGCTGTCGCGGCGGGAACCAATGCGCAGCAACAATGGATTGCCCAGATCACCAACGACATCCAGCGATGCGTATTCGGCCCGCTGCGAGAGCCGGCCGTAGAGCGGCTCATCAACCACTGCGAAACGCACGCGTGCCTCAAGCAACTGACGAAGTGCCTCGAACTGGCTACCGACTTCCAGCACCGGCTGGCTCGGGTAGTTGCTGCGCATGTAGTCGGCCACCGCGCCGGGCCCCTCCAGGGCGATCACATCATTGCTGTCCAGACGCTCTAGATCGATCGCACGGGGGCCGTTTATGTCGCCGATAATCAACCTTGGTACTCTCAGAAACGGATCGCTGTAGCGCCAGATGCGCAGCCCTTCCCGAGTCTGTCGCAGCCCTGGCGCGAGGTCGATCTCGTTGGCGCGCATGGCATCAGTCAATGCTGCCTCGTCGACGAATCGATGCCATTGCAGGGTGACGCCGAGGCTGGCGGCCAGCCGCTCAATGAACTGCACGTGGAAGCCGGACAGGCGACGCTGGCGCTGGTCATACTCGGCGTAAGGCGGCGCCATCACGACACCCACACGCCACTGCTGGTGTGCCGCCAGCCACTCCTGTTGCGCATCGCTCAGCGGCACGCTCGAGGCCTGTACGGTCATCGCGTTCAGCGCAAGCAACAGGCAGCAACAACGCAGCAGAAATGACACCATAAGCCTCACGAGATCGGCATTCGTGCCGAAAACGCTTTTGTAGTGCATCTGCACCGCCTGCGCCAGCACCACGGCAGCGCCAGGCCGGCGTCTATCAGGAAAGCCCATGGTTCGAGCTCGCGTTTCAACTGGTTTGGCGGTCGCCTTGTTCACCATCGTCACCAGTTCTTTGGTCAACGCCGTTGAGGAGCCTGCCGAACCGGAAGCCACGCCGGCTCCGGTGGCTATCGATCGCCCGCCGCTGCCCTCTCGCAGCGCGACCATGGCCGCTGACCTGTTGCGCCAACTGCCGCCCAGCGAGTTCATCAGCCTGAACGCGGACAAGGACGACTTCGTTGCGCTCTGGCGCCCCGCCAATGTGGCTGAGCCCAAGGGTGTCATCGTTCTGTTGCCTGGCGAGGGCGAAAGCACCAACTGGCCGCGCGGCATCGGCCCGCTGCGTCGTGGCCTGCCGGACCACGGTTGGCACACCCTGAGCCTGAGCCTTCCGGACTCGCCGGGCTTGCTGTTACCGCCAGTCAATGAGCAAGCGCCCGAACAACCGGCCGACGAACCCGAGCCCGAACAGCCCACCGAAGACACGCCGCCAAGCGAAGCCGGATATTTGCCTGAAGAAGCCGCAGCAGTGCCTGACGAACCGGCAGCCGACGACGGCGACGCGCCAGATCCGGCCGAAACGGCCGCGCCCGAGCCTGAGCAGGCCGAGCAGATCGCTGCACGCATCGAGGCAGCCCTGGCCTTCGCCCGCAGCAAACAACCCGCAGCGATTGTGCTGCTAGGCCAGGGTACAGGCGGCTATTGGGCGGCCCGCTATCTTCAGCAACAGGCGCCAGCGGATGTCAGGCATCTGCTGGTGATCCAGCCGCGCCAACCGGAAGGACAGGACGAGCCGCTTGCGCAGCTGGTGCCGACCCTCAAGCTGGCCACCGGCGACTTCTATTACAAGGACGCAGGGAGCGAGCAACAGACAGCTCGCGAGCGACTGAACGCCAGCCGCCGAATCCAGCACCCGGCCTATCGCCAAGTCGGCTTACCCCAACAGACCGGCGATCGCCCCTCCGATCAGGAAGTGCTCGTTCGGCGAGTCCGCGGCTGGCTCAAGCGAGAAATATAAGCGCCGACCGGCTCGCACTAACGAAAGCCCCGCCGCTCGCGAATCAAACCGTAGGCATGGTGCAGTTCGCGGGTCCGCTCGGTTGCCTCGCGCACCTCGATGGCGGTTGCGCCGGCACCGGCCTGCTTGTCCGGGTGGTGCTTGCTGAGCAGGCGCCGATAGGCCCTTTTGATTGCCTGCGGCTCGCTGTCGGCGCGGACTCCCAGCAACCGCAATGCCTGCTCGTAGGCCCCACCGGGATTGCTCGGCGCGCCCTGGCGGCGCCCCCCTTGCTGGTCCAGCGCCGCCACGGCCACCGAATCCCAGCCCATCCACTTTCCCCAGAGCATGATCAACTCATGCTCACGCGCATCGATCTGCCCCTGGGCCCTGGCCATGCGCCAGCAGGCTTGCAGGAGCGCCTTCGCTTCATCCTGCCGCCCCCTTAATCGCTGCAAGGGCTCGCGTAGCCCGTCCCCACTAGATTTGCCACGGTAAAAGGCGTCAATTGCCATGCGTTGTTGAGGAGCGTTCAACTGCAGCCGACGCATCTCACTGCGGGCGGCCTGGATGTGAGCCTCGCTGATACGCCCGCTGCTTTTCGCCAAGCGTCCGAGCAGGAAAAACAGCAAGTCGCTGCCCTGCATCAACGGTTTGGCCCTTGATAGCAGTTGGCGAACACTCGCCCAGGAGTCGAGCCCGAAGCGACGGTCCAGCACCTGCCCGATCAGTGCACCCAACAGGGCGCCCGGAATGCTCGCCAGCAGCCACCCTGCAAGTGCGCCTAGCAACGTGATTGGCCAGAACATTCAGCGCTGTGCCTCGAGCGTGCGTTCGACTTCAGCCAGACGCTCATGCGTCCCAACGTCAATCCAGCGTCCGCGATAATGCTCACCGCTCAGCTTGCCAACGGCCATCGCCTGGCGCAGCAGTGGCGCAAGCTTGAACGCACCGGCACTGCACCCGCTAAACAATTGTGGGCTGAGTACGGCGATGCCGCTGTAGGTCAGCGTCGCAGTGTCCCCGTCGCCAATGCAGCCGTCGATCAAGCTGAAATCACCTTTGAGGTTATGTGCTGGATTGTCCACCAGCACCAAATGCGCCAAGCCTTCGAGTGGCCGCTTCAGCGCACCAAAGTCATAGTCGGTCCAGATATCGCCATTGACCACGATAAAAGGCTCCGCCCCCAGCAGCGGTAAAGCGCGATGAATCCCCCCGCCGGTCTCCAGTGGCTCGCCCTCGGCTGAGTACTGGATGCAGACGCCCAAACGCCGACCGTCACCGAGGTACGCCTCGATCTGTTCACCCAACCAGGCGTGATTGATCACCAGCTCGTCGATACCGGCCTTGGCCAGCGCCCGGATGTGGTACTCGATCAGCGGCACTCCGCCCGCGCGGACCAGCGGTTTGGGTGTGTGCAAGGTCAGGGGCCGGAGGCGCTCGCCCTTTCCGGCCGCCAAGATCATCGCCTTCATGATGCAACGGGCTCCTGCGGCAACCCTTGCAGCAGCCGCTTGAGATCGGCCAGTTCAGGGCGGCGCTCCAGCACGATGTCGAGATAAGCGAAAAAGCGCGGCACGTCGGCCAGGTAGCGTGGCTTGCCGTCACGGTGACAGATTCGCGCAAAGATACCGATGACCTTGAGGTGGCGCTGCAGGCCCATCAGATCGCTGGCGCGATGAAACTCGGCGAAGCTCTCCTGCACCGGTATCCCCCGTGCACGCGCGGAATCCCAGTAACCCTGCAGCCAGCCAAGCACTCGCCCTTCCGGCCAACTGAGAAAGGCATCCTTGAACAGCGAGGTGATGTCGTAGGTGACCGGGCCAATCACAGCGTCCTGAAAATCCAGTACGCCGGGGTTCGGCTCGCTGAGCATCAAGTTGCGTGGCATATAGTCGCGGTGCACCAGCACTGTTGGCTGGGCCAGCGCCGAGTCGATCAGCACACGGCAGGTTTGATCCCACAGCCGCTGCTCATCCGCAGTGAAGCTGTGGCCCAGATGCCTTTGCACATACCACTCAGGGAATAGCTGCAGCTCTCGGCGCAGCAGGGCTTCGTCATAGGAAGGCAGTACTGCTTGGTCGGCGTTGGCCTGGAACGTCAGCAGTGCCGAAATGGCGTCAGCAAAGAGCGCGTCAGCATTCTCGCCGTCGATTACGTCCAGGTAGGTCTGCCGACCCAGATCGCTGAGCAGCAAGAAGCCCCGCTCGAGGTCGGCCGCGAGGATTTCGGGCACATGCACGCCAGCCTCGGCCAGTATTGCCGCGATGCTCACGAACGGCTGGCAGTTCTCCTGAGGCGGTGGTGCGTCCATCAGGATAAAGCTGTGCTGCCCTGCCTCCCAACGGAAGTAACGACGAAAGCTGGCGTCACTACTGGCAGCAACCAGCGACACCTCGGGCACGTCGCCCCAGCCGCGACGAGCGAAAAGCGCCTGTAGATGGGGCTCCAGCCAGGCGTTGAGGTCCAGCAGACGTTGATCATGTTGCGGCATATCAGGGGCTCTCCACGGCGCTAGCCGATAAGCGGGTCATGCTTTATTATCCAGCATCTTGTGCGACACGCGTAGCGTGTCTCCGGGTCCGAGGTGTCGTGTCATCTCGGCGGATTCCGCAAGGATTCCAATGCTCAGAGCCTAATTCTGGGAAACAAAACATACCCACGTAGCAGAGTCTGAAATGCTACGGGTCGCAGCGGCGACTGACTCAACCTAAGCTCGTTGAGCGTCCGGAAGCATGAGCGGTCATTGAAATAAATGATGGATGCCTACTTGTAGGAGGTCGAAATGGATCAGCAAACGTCTGGTTTGATCATTCTTGCTCTGATTTTCGTTTCAATGGGCGGCACAGGCCTCTACGCCTTGCTGCCTGATATCAAGCGCGAGATAAATAACTTTAGACAAAAGCACTTCTAGCTTCGGCTGTAGTACCTATACCCACGCGGGGAGAACTCCCGCTGGGGTTCCTCCTGCCTTAAATGAGGAGGAATACCCACCTGAGCAAGCTGCTTCCGCAGTTCTTGCCCCTGCACCGGAGATATGAGCGAAAGCTCTATCTGTCATTGTCCAATCACTCCTCATTGGGAATGGTAGCGGACTCGTTGTGCGACCAACGGTAGCCTAGGGAAACATGCGTCACTGGCAACGGTGGGGTATGAAGCTTTCCCGACAATGTAGCCCCCGCAAGGGCGCGGTTCTGCCGTGAGGCAAGCCGTGGATGCTCGGAGCAGTATCGGGTTGAGGCGCTAGGCTGGCTGGCACGGACAACACAAGTGAACTGCTGATAAACACCGTAAGGATAAACGTGCCAAAGCTGCTGATAGGCATGAACCAAAAGGTACGAGGCCGGTTATCTCCGTGGGATGTGGGGATACGTCGCCATTACCGCCTCCGGTGAAAAGGCAGGTCCTAACCCAGTCGTGTGACAGATAGGGAACGTGGTAAGCCCGTATCGCTGCCCTCGTGGCAGGTGAGCCGCAAGGTGAGCTGTTGGCGGTGCGGGTATGGGATCGCAGAGAAAGCGAATGCCGGACTGTAATGGTTCGGATAGGGGTTGAAACATCTCCCCACGGGAAACCGGGCAGACTTCTGCGTGGTCTTTCGTCGCATGACGTCTGACTGACCCTAATCTCAACGAACTTCAGGCTCGGCTCCATCGAGTCTTACCAAACCAACCCTGGCGGGATATGCGCTCCCCGTCAGGGACCGGCGTGTGTCTTCCGCTCGGGGTGGTTCAACCATCTTGAGAGGAAAGCAGCATGAAAGAGCTCAGCCAACAGGCCGAGTCTGCGCTTTCCGGCACTCCGCAGCAGTGGCACGACATCGACTGGTGTCGGGTTCAGCGGAATGTCCGGGGAATGCAGATACGGATTGCGAAGGCTTGTCGGGAAGGCAAATGGCGCAGGGTGAAAGCCCTGCAGAGAATGCTGACCCGCTCGAAGTCGGCCAGACATCTGGCCGTACGGAGAGTCACTGAAAACCAGGGTAAGCGCACGGCGGGAGTCGACCGCGTGCTCTGGGATACACCCGACGCCAAATGGAAAGCGGCAAATGGGTTGAAGCGGCGGGGATATCAACCACGGCCCTTACGGCGTGTGTTCATTCCGAAGTCCAATGGAAGGGAACGCCCGTTGGGCATCCCGACCATGACCGATAGAGCTATGCAGGCGTTGTATCTGCTGGCACTGGCGCCCATTGCAGAAACCAAGGGCGATCCGAACAGCTACGGCTTCAGGATCGAACGCTCGACGGCGGATGCGATGGGGCAGCTGTTCGTCTGCCTGTCCAAGAAGGCTTCGGTCCAATGGATTCTGGAGGCGGACATACTCGGCTGCTTCGACCACATCAACCATGACTGGTTGATCGCCAACGTCCCTACGGACAAGGTGGTTCTTCGGAAATGGTTGAAGGCTGGCGTGATTAACAAGGGCCAGCTACAGGCAACGGATGCCGGTACGCCACAAGGCGGGATCATCTCGCCGACATTGGCAAATATGGTGCTCGATGGCTTGGAATCACAGCTCAAGCAATATCTGGGCGTGACAAGGGCCAAGAAGCTGAAGGTCAACGTGGTGCGCTATGCGGACGATTTCGTGATAACTGGTAACTCTCCGGAGATTCTGGAAAACGAGATCAAACCTTGGGTAGAGCAGTTCCTGGCGGAACGCGGGCTGCGGTTGTCACCTGAGAAAACGCAGATCGTCCATATCGACCAAGGCTTCGACTTTCTGGGATGGAACTTCCGCAAGTACAGCGGGAAGCTCCTGATCAAGCCGAGCAAGAAGAACGTCAAGGCGTTCTACGGCAAGGTGAAGGAAGTCATCGACACTCGCAAGACGGCAAGGCAGGAGGATTTAATCCGATTGTTGAATCCTATCTTGCGAGGCTGGGCGTTGTATCACCAGCCAGTGGTGGCCAAGCAGGCGTACAGCCGCATGGATAGCAAAGTGTTTTTGAAGCTCTGGCGTTGGGCTAAACGGCGACATCCGAACAAGTCATTGGAATGGATCAGGAAGAGGTATTTCCGGGCCGTCGGTGATAGAAATTGGATGTTCGCCACCACGGTACTAGACGAAGGTGGGACAAAACGGGAGATCGCGTTGTACTCGCTTGCGAGCACACCGATCGAGCGGCACAAGAAGGTGAGCGGGGACTACAACCCCTTCGATCTTTCAATGGAAGAAATGGGCGAGAAACTGCGAATGGAGCGGATGCTGAAAAAGCTGAAATACCGTAAGCAAGTGACCAGCCTGTTCCAGAGTCAAAAGGGACTGTGTTTGCTTTGCAATCAACCGATTACCAAAGAGACCGGATGGCACGACCATCACGTTATCTACCGTTCACAAGGCGGTGGAGACTCCTTGGGGAACCGGGTACTATTGCACCCCATTTGCCACCAACAACTTCATGCTCGTGGTTTGACAGTGTGCAAACCGGCCTCTTCGGAGGCTTTGTTTAAGGCTTGAGCCGTATGCGCTGAAAGGCGCACGTACGGTTCTTAGGGGGCCCCGATTCCGGTTAACGGAACGGGGCTACCCGACTTTCAGCCCATCGAGAGGCGTGCGGCCCAGCCCGGCCGATGGCTCGCCGCAAGCACGGACCAAAAAACAAGATGGCAGTCAAATATCCCGCTTTTCGTAAAAAATTCCCTCTATTGGTAACTGGCGGCTTGCTCGCACTGCAACCTGTAACGGCGCCCATGGTTATCGCAGCCGAACAGTTCGCCTGCCAACCAGGCGCCGGCGGGGGTTGGAATTGCGCAGCGGATGCCGCCAGCCCGACCCTGCCACCACGTCCGACTCATCGTGGCACGTCTGCTGGCGAGACCACTAGCGCTAAGCCCAGCGCCAGCAAAGCCGAGCGCCAGGCGGCCACCACAAAACTGGTCACCGAAAGCAAGGGCCGGGCACTGACCTCGCGCAGTGCCGATTACAGTCATCTGGACTGGGTGCCGCGCGATCAGCTGACCAATGCACAGCTGGCCGAGACAGGTCCGTACTGTGCCGGTACCTATGTTGAACCAAACCGCCCCGGTCAGTTCGACGACACGCCGATGAGCGAGGCACCGACCTACGTATCGGCCAAAGCAACCCGTTACGAGCAGCAGCAGGAAATCGCCACGCTGGCCGGCGACGTGGTACTTCGCCAGGGCAGCATCCAGGCCGAAGCCGACGAGGCGAGCCTGTACCAGCTGGAGAACCGCGGCGAGCTGAAAGGCAATGTCCGTCTGCGTGACGGCGGCGCACTGATGGTCGGTGACCGCGCTGAACTGTTCCTCGACACAGGTGAAGCGCAGGTCGAAAACGCCGAATACGTGGTTCACGAAGGTAAGGTCCGCGGCAGTGCACTCTATGCCAAGCGTACCGAGGACGCGATCATCCGCCTCAAGGACGGGACTTATACCCGCTGCGAACCCGGCGATAACGACTGGTATCTGCAAGGCAACAACGTCACCCTCAACCCGGCCACCGGCTTCGGCTCGGCGACCAACGTCACGCTGCGGGTCAAGGGTGTGCCGGTGTTCTATACGCCTTACATCTATTTCCCGATCGATGACCGCCGCCAGTCCGGCTTCCTGGCGCCAAGCATCAGTTCATCCAGCGATACGGGTTTGTCGCTGATCACACCGTACTATTTCAATCTGGCGCCGAATTTCGACGCCACGCTCTACCCCAATTACATGACCGATCGCGGCTTGCTAATGGAAGGTGAGTTCCGTTACCTGACCCGTCGCAGCGAAGGCCAGTTTGGCGCCGCCTACCTGGATGACAGCAACGACGAGCGCAAGCTGCAGTCTGAGTACGAGGACCAGCGCTGGATGTACAGCTGGCAACACCGTACCGGCCTGGACACGCGCTGGCTGGCAGAGGTCGACTACACCGACATCAGCGATCCCTACTATTTCCAGGACCTGGATACCCAGCTGGGCATCGATCAGCCGGATCACCTAGATCAGCGCGGCACCCTGACTTACCGCGCGCCGTCCTACACGGCTCAGCTGAACGTGCACGCTTACGAGCGTGCAACCATTGCCGACATCACACCCTACGAGCGCCTGCCGCAGCTGACGTTAAACGGCGCATTGCCGTTCCAGCCAGGCGGCCTGCGTTTTGCCTACGACACCGAATTCGTCAGTTTCCAGCGCAGCCTGCGCAGTGGTTATTTCACGGATCAGGATGGCAACACGGGCACGCCGGAGCAGCTGTGGTATGACGCGCGGCTTGCCGGACTGAACCGTGCCGAGGGCGAGCGTCTCCACATTGAGCCCGGCGTCAGCCTGCCGCTCGATTGGAGCTGGGGCTTCGTCCGGCCATCGCTGAAATACGCGCACACCAAGTACGACCTGACGCTGGACAATACCGGCCGTCGCCAGGTGAGCGACTTCAACGACTCGCCTGATCGCAGCGTACCGATCTTCAGCGTCGACAGCGGCCTGTATTTCGACCGCGACACTCAGTGGTTCGGCAAGGATTACCGTCAGACCCTCGAACCACGGATGTTCTACCTGTACGTACCGGAAGAAGACCAGGATGATATTCCTGTGTTCGATACCGGTGAAAACACCTTCAGCTACTCCTCGCTGTGGCGTGAAAACCGCTTCTCCGGCAAGGATCGCATCGGCGATGCCAATCAGCTTTCGCTGGGCGTTACAAGTCGCTGGATCGAGCCGAACGGAATGGAGCGTCAGCGCTTGAGCGTTGGCCAGATCATCTACTTCCGCGATCGCGAAGTGCAGCTACCTGATCTTAAGGATCGTCCAGGCTCGTCTTCTGACGTATCGCCCTACGCCCTCGAGTACATGTATCGCTACAACCGCGACTGGCGCTTCACCTCGACGTTCAACTGGGATCCGGACCAAAGCCAGACGCAGTCCGGCAGCGCCATGTTCCACTACCAGCCGGCTGACAACCCGCGAAAGATCGTCAACTTCGGCTACCGCTATCGCAACGACACGGTGCGATTCGACCAGGCCACTGGCCAATGGACGTCTGGCAGCGACTTCGGCGAGCCGGGTACGCCTGAGTACATCGAGGATTACTACAAGATCAACCAGCACGATATCTCCACTATCTGGCCGATCCTGCCGCAGTGGAGCGTGATCGCACGCTGGCAGCACGACTACAGTCGCAATCGGACACTGGAGGCCTTTGGTGGCTTCGAGTACGACAGCTGCTGCTGGAAGCTGCGTCTGATCAACCGCTACTGGATCGATTACGACGAAACCAGTCTCAACCCATCGCAGAACGATGAGCCGGACAACGGCATCTTCCTGCAAATCGTCCTCAAGGGACTCGGCGGCCTGTTCGGCAGCTCGACCGAGACATTCCTCGACGAAGGCATACAAGGTTACCGTGAACGTGAAGATCAAGCTTTCTGATTGTCTGCGCCCCCTGCTGGCGGGCGCCCTATTGCTGGGCAGCGCAACTGCTGCGCTGTACGCGTCGGCCGAAGTTCGACAGCTCGACCGTATCGTCGCGATCGTGGACAACGACGTGATCATGCAAAGCCAGCTGGACCAACGGACCCGCGAAGTGCAGCAGACCATCGAGAAACGCGGCGCGGAAATGCCGCCTGCGGACGTTATGCAACAACAGGTGCTGGAACGGCTGATCACCGAAAATCTACAACTGCAGATCGGTGAACGTTCGGGCATCCGTATCTCCGATGAAGAGCTGAACCAGGCGATGAGCACCATCGCCCAGCGCAACAACATGACCCTGGACCAGTTTCGCGCGGCCCTCGAGCGTGACGGCCTGAGCCTCGACACCGCTCGTGAGCAGATTCGCCGCGAAATGGTCATCAGCCGGGTGCGCCAGCGCCGGATTGCAGAGCGTATTCAGGTATCGAACCAAGAGGTGGAGAACTTCTTGGCTTCAGACCTCGGCAAACTGCAGCTGTCAGAAGAATACCGACTGGCCAATATCCTAATCCCGGTGCCGGAGTCAGCTGATTCGGCGACGATCCAGGCGGCTGAAAAAACTGCGATGGATACCTACCAGCAACTTCAGCAAGGCGCCGACTTCGCCAAACTGGCTGTCTCGCGTTCGGCCAGTGAAAACGCACTGGAAGGCGGCGATATGGGCTGGCGCAAGGCCGCTCAGCTGCCACCGCCATTCGATACCGAGGTCAGCAGCATGTCGGTCGGCGACGTCACCCGGCCGGTGCGTACCCCGCCGGGCTTCATTCTGCTAAAAGTGCTCGACAAGCGGGGCGGTGATACTCAGGTACGTGACGAGGTCCATGTTCGCCACATTCTGATCAAGCCGAGTCAAATCCGCAGCGAAGAAGAAAGTCGACGTCTGATCCAGCGACTGCGTGACCGCATCCAGGCCGGCGAGAGCTTTGCCGATCTGGCGAAGAACTTCTCCGAAGACCCAGGCTCGGCGCTGAATGGCGGAGACCTCAACTGGATCGACCCCAGCTCGCTGGTTCCGGAGTTCCGGGAAGTCATGGCCAACACCGCCAGTGGGCAGCTGTCCGAACCCTTCAAGACGCCGTATGGCTGGCACATCCTAGAAGTGCTCGGACGCCGCGCCACAGATGCCAGCGAAGAGTTCCGCGAGCAACAGGCCCTGTCTTTGCTGCGCAACCGTAAGTACGAAGAAGAGCTGCAGAACTGGCTGCGCCAGATTCGCGACGAAGCCTACGTTGAGATCAAGCTCTGATTTCGCGGTGACATGTTCGTCAGCGACGCCTCAGCGGGCCGGCCAATCGGCCGGCCCGCTTCATTTCATCAGCCCAAAGGCCTAGAGATGACCACCAAACGTTTCGCCCTGACGCCCGGCGAGCCCGCCGGTATTGGTCCGGACCTCTGTTTGCTGCTCGCACGCGACAGCCACCCTCACGCCTTGGTCGCCATCGCCAGTGCCGAGCTGCTACGCGCCCGAGCAGCCGAGCTTGGACTGGACATCACCCTGATCGACGTTGCCCCGGGCAGCTGGCCGAACCAGCCGGCAACCGCCAATAGCCTGTATGTCTGGGACACGCCGCTCGCTGCGCCGGCCATAAGCGGCCAGCTCAACCCGGCGAACGCAGACTATGTGCTAGCGACGCTGACACGTGCCGGTAACGGATGCCTTGATGGCAGCTTTGCCGGCATGATCACTGCGCCGGTGCACAAGGGCGTCATCAACGAGGCAGGCATCTCGTTTTCAGGACACACCGAGTTTCTCGCGGAGCTGACCGGCACAGAGCAGGTCGTCATGATGCTAGCCACACGTGGGTTACGGGTTGCACTGGTCACCACCCATCTGCCGATCAAGGAGGTGCCGGCGGCCATCACTGCCGAGCGGCTGCAGCGTGTGACGCGCATATTGCACAACGACCTGGTAGCAAAATTCGGCATTGCCCATCCCCGGATTCTGGTCTGTGGTCTCAACCCACATGCTGGTGAGGGCGGACATTTGGGCCGCGAGGAAATCGAGGTCATCGAGCCAACGTTGGAAATCCTGCGACGCGACGGGCTCGACCTGATCGGCCCGCTACCGGCTGATACAGTGTTCACGCCCAAACACCTCGAACACTGCGACGCGGTGCTGGCGATGTACCACGATCAGGGGCTGCCAGTGCTCAAGTACAAGGGCTTTGGCGCAGCCGTCAACGTCACGCTGGGGCTGCCGATCGTACGCACCTCGGTCGATCACGGCACCGCGCTGGACCTTGCAGGCACTGGCCGAATCGACACCGGCAGCCTGCAAGTCGCGCTGGAAACGGCGTATGAGATGAGCGGCAGCTAAAAGCAGCACGCAGCACACCCTGTTCGGGCGTAAGGCATACACCTGAAACAGATCGGCGTGGCGGCCGCAGCGGCCGGAACAGCGGTATCGAGTCGACAAAAAACCGCTTCCGGACTTTCCAGCGCGCCTCCGAACCGCAATGGCCCGCGGCGGGGGCACTCGCCTCAGCTACCGCAGCTGCTAAACTGCGGGCCTTTTCGCTCCCAGCTGCAAGCCTCACGCTTCCAGCTGCTCCTGAGACTGCTGTATATGTCCGAGAACTACCAACACCGCGCGCGCAAGCGTTTCGGCCAGAATTTCCTTCACGATGCGGGCGTTATCCATCGCATCCTGCGCTCCATTCATGCCAAGCCGGGCGAGCGGATAGTAGAGATCGGCCCGGGCCAGGGCGCACTGACCGAAGGCCTGCTGGACAGCGGCGCGCACCTAGACGTGGTCGAGCTGGACCTGGACCTGATTCCGATCCTGCAACAGAAATTCGCCGACCGCGAGAACTTCGCCCTGAACCAGGGCGATGCGCTGAAATTCGACTTTGCCCAGCTAAGCTCGGAGCCAAACAGCCTGCGCATCGTTGGCAACCTGCCGTACAACATCTCAACGCCGCTGATCTTTCACCTGCTCGATCACGCCAGCCTGATCCGCGACATGCACTTCATGTTGCAGAAGGAAGTGGTCGAGCGCCTCGCCGCAGAGCCAGGTGGTGGCGACTGGGGGCGGCTGTCGATCATGGTGCAGTACCACTGCCGCGTCGAACATCTGTTCAACGTAGGCCCTGGCGCTTTCAACCCGGCGCCGAAAGTCGACTCGGCCATCGTGCGCCTGGTCCCGCATGAAGTGTTGCCGCACCCGGCGCGCGATCACCGGCAGCTGGAGACCGTGGTTCGTCAGGCCTTCAATCAGCGCCGCAAAACGCTGCGCAACACCCTCAAGGGGCTACTGGACGCAGATGCGATCGCCGCCGCCGACGTCGATGGCAGCCTGCGCCCGGAACAGCTGGACCTCGCCGCGTTCGTAAGACTATCGGATCAATTATTTGCCCGCGGCTGAAAGCGACCTACGCGAAGGAGCACACCATGCCTGAAGACCTCCGCTACCGGATCGACGTCAATGTCCGCCCGGCCTACCTCGCAGACCAGTCACAGCCAGACCAAAACCGTTTTGCCTTTGCCTACACCGTAACCATCGAAAACAAGGGCGAGCTCACAGCGCAGTTGCTGTCACGCCACTGGATCATCACTGATGGAGACGGTCAGGTGCAGGAAGTGCGCGGCGAAGGCGTGGTGGGTGAGCAGCCGGTACTAGCCCCCGGCCATCGCCATGTCTACACCAGCGCCACGCTGATGGCCTCACGCGTCGGCACAATGCAGGGCAGTTATCAAATGCTTGCCGAGGACGGGCACCGCTTCGATGCCACGATCGCGCCGTTTCGGCTGGCCGTACCGGGAGCCCTGCATTGACTACCTATGCTGTCGGCGACCTGCAAGGTTGCCTCGAACCCTTGCTCTGCCTTCTCAAGCAAGTTGACTTCAGCCCATCACGCGACTGCCTGTGGCTGGCTGGCGACTTGGTCAACCGCGGCCCACAATCGCTGGAAGCATTGCGCTTCGCGCGAGACCTGGGCAGTTCGGGTGTCACCGTTCTGGGTAATCATGACTTGCATCTGTTGGCCGTCACGCACAAGGTCGAGCGGCTGAAGAAGTCCGACACGCTTCAGCCGATCCTCGATGCGCCCGACCGAGCCGACCTGATCTTCTGGCTGCGTCAGCAGAAACTGGTCCACCACGATGCCGAACGCCAGGTCACCATGGTTCATGCCGGCATCCCACCGCAATGGACACTAAGCAAATCCCTGCGCCGTGCGGCCGAGGTCGAACAGGCGCTTCGCGATGACGCCATGCTGCAACCCTTCCTCGACGGCATGTACGGTAACCAGCCGGCCAAGTGGAGCAAGGAGCTGCACGGCATCCCTAGGTTGCGTCTGATCACCAACTATTTCACCCGGATGCGCTTCTGCAAAGCTGACGGCACCCTCGATCTCGAAGCCAAAGAAGGCCTCGACTCAGCACCCGCCGGGTTCGCGCCCTGGTTCAGCCACCCCACTCGCAAAACCCGCGGCGAAAAGATCATTTTCGGCCACTGGGCCGCGCTGGAAGGCAATTGCGACGAGCCGAACGTCTACGCGCTGGATACCGGCTGCGTATGGGGCAATTCCATGACACTGATGAATGTGGACAGCAACGAACTGTACAGCTGCGACTGTGAGGCCAAGCCATGACCGAGTTCAAACGTATTTCACCCGAGCAGGCGCAGTCGCTGCGCAGCGAAGGCGGCGTGATCGTCGACATCCGCGACCCGAACAGCTTCGCCAATGGTCACGTCACCGGCTCGACACATCTGGACAACCAATCCTTGCCAGACTTCATCGCTACCGCTGATCTCGACCAACCGCTGATAGTCGTCTGCTACCACGGCAACTCCAGCCAGAGCGCAGCCGCCTATCTGGTAGGCCAGGGTTTTTCAGACGTCTACAGCCTTGACGGCGGATTCGAGCTTTGGCGACAAGCGTTTCCGCAAGAGACTGAACAAGGCGATCCCGCCTAAAAAAATCACCCCAGCCTAGGCCGCAGATAATGCGGCCTTGAGCCTCCCTTCCGACGAAACGCAGCGGCAATAACACCTCTCCTCCCTTGAACTTGCCGAATCCGAACTATCCTTCAGTGCAGGCCATCCAAACAGGTGGAAGCCGTGCAGCGGCTACCGGGCCTCAGTTTCGACCATCAGGTGTTCGGGGGAACTCCACAGGCCGGTAAGGCGGCCGTACCTGAATGCATGATGACAACACCGGCTCCGAGCATCGTCCGAGGTGAAGTCAATGAGCATTTTCAGCCATTTCCAGCAACGATTCGAAGCAACCCGTCAGGAAGAGTATTCGCTTCAGGAATACCTCGACCTGTGCAAGGAAGACCGGGGAACCTACGCAACTGCAGCCGAACGCCTGTTGATGGCGATTGGCGAGCCCGAACTGATCGACACTTCTGCCGACTCGAGACTTTCGCGGATTTTCTCCAACAAAGTCATACGCCGGTATCCCGCCTTTGAAGACTTCCACGGCATGGAAGATTGCATCGACCAGATCGTTTCCTATTTCCGCCACGCCGCGCAGGGCCTGGAAGAGAAGAAGCAGATTCTCTATCTGCTCGGTCCGGTAGGCGGCGGCAAGTCATCGCTCGCCGAGAAGCTCAAGCAACTGATGGAGCGAGTACCCTTCTATGCGATCAAGGGTTCGCCGGTGTTCGAATCGCCCCTGGGGCTGTTCAACCCGGCTGAAGATGCACAGATCCTCGAAGAGGATTACGGCATTCCCCGTCGCTACCTCAGCTCGATCATGTCGCCCTGGGCCACCAAGCGCCTGCAGGAGTTCGGCGGCGATATCAGCCAGTTCCGCGTGGTCAAACTCTATCCCTCGATCCTCAATCAGATCGCGGTGGCCAAGACCGAGCCGGGCGATGAGAACAACCAGGACATCTCGGCGCTGGTGGGCAAGGTCGATATCCGCAAGCTTGAAGAGTTTCCGCAGAACGACGCCGACGCCTACAGCTACTCAGGCGCGCTGTGCCGCGCCAACCAGGGCATGATGGAGTTCGTCGAGATGTTCAAGGCACCGATCAAGGTGCTGCACCCGCTGCTGACCGCCACTCAGGAAGGTAACTACAACAGCACAGAGGGCCTCGGCGCTATCCCGTATAACGGCATCTTGTTGGCTCACTCCAACGAGTCGGAATGGCACACCTTCCGCAACAACAAGAACAACGAAGCCTTCATCGACCGCATCTACATCGTCAAGGTGCCGTACTGCCTGCGGGTGAGCGACGAGATCAAGATCTATGACAAGCTGCTGTTCAACAGCTCGCTGTCGAAAGCCCACTGCGCGCCCGATACGCTGAAAATGCTCGCGCAGTTCTCTGTCCTGAGCCGCCTGAAGGAGCCGGAAAACTCCAACATCTACTCCAAGATGCGGGTCTACGACGGTGAGAACCTCAAGGACACTGACCCCAAGGCCAAGTCGATGCAGGAATATCGCGATACGGCCGGGGTCGACGAGGGCATGAATGGGCTTTCCACCCGCTTCGCCTTCAAGATCCTGTCCAAGGTGTTCAACTTCGATCCCCATGAAATCGCCGCGAACCCGGTGCATCTCCTTTACGTGCTGGAGCAGCAGATCGAGCAGGAGCAATTCCCAGCCGAGGTGCGCGAGCGGTATCTGCGCTTCATCAAGGAGTACCTGGCGCCGCGCTACGTTGACTTCATCGGCAAGGAAATCCAGACCGCTTACCTCGAGTCCTACAGCGAATATGGCCAGAACATCTTCGACCGCTACGTGCTCTATGCGGACTTCTGGATTCAGGATCAGGAATACCGGGATCCGGAAACCGGCGAGATCCTCAACCGCATGGCGCTCAACGAAGAGCTGGAAAAGATCGAGAAGCCAGCCGGCATCAGCAATCCGAAGGACTTCCGCAACGAGATCGTCAACTTCGTGCTGCGTGCCCGCGCCAACAACAACGGCAAGAATCCGTCTTGGCTCAGCTACGAGAAGCTGCGCGTGGTGATCGAGAAGAAAATGTTCTCCAACACCGAGGATCTTCTGCCGGTCATCAGCTTCAACGCCAAGGCCAGCAAGGAAGATCAGAAGAAGCACAACGACTTCGTCGTGCGCATGGTCGAGCGCGGCTACACCGAGAAGCAGGTTCGCCTGCTCTCGGAATGGTATCTGCGCGTACGTAAATCGCAGTAAGAGCAGCTGAGGGCTTGGAGCCGGAGCTGGAAGCCAAAGCAGCACGCTTCCGGCTCGCGGCTCCCGACTTCCAGCTCAGCCCGGAGGGCTCGTATGAGTTACGTGATCGACCGCCGTCTGAACGGCAAAAACAAGAGCACGGTCAATCGCCAGCGCTTCTTGCAGCGATACCGAGGACACATCAAGAAAGCCGTAGAGGAGGCCGTTGGACGCCGCTCCATTACCGACATGGAACACGGCGAACAGATCAGTATTCCCGGCCGAGATACCGATGAGCCGATCCTTCACCACGGTCGTGGCGGTCGGCAAACCATCGTGCATCCCGGAAACAAGGAGTTCATCGCCGGTGAGCGCATCCCTCGCCCAAAAGGCGGTGGCGGCGGCCAAGGGGCTGGCCAGGCCAGCAACAGCGGCGAAGGCATGGACGATTTCGTGTTCCAGATTACCCAGGAAGAATTCCTCGACTTCATGTTCGAGGATCTGGAATTGCCCAACCTGGTCAAGCGGCACCTGACCGGCACCGATACCTTCAAGACCGTCCGCGCCGGCATCAGCAACGAGGGCAATCCGTCTCGGATCAATATCGTTCGCACGTTGCGCTCGGCCCATGCGCGCAGGATTGCCCTGTCCGGAAGCAGCCGCGCCAAACTGCGCGAGGTAAAAGCTGAGCTGGCACGGCTCAAGCTGGAGGAGCCCGCCAACTTCACCGACATCCAGGCAGCCGAGGAAGAAATCGAACGACTCAGCGCGCGCATCCATCGCGTGCCTTTTCTGGACACCTTCGACCTCAAGTACAACCTACTGGTCAAACATCCCAACCCAAGCTCGAAAGCGGTGATGTTTTGCCTGATGGATGTGTCCGGCTCCATGACCCAGGCCACCAAAGACATCGCCAAGCGCTTCTTCATCCTGCTGTACCTGTTCCTCAAGCGGAACTACGACAAGATCGAGGTGGTGTTCATCCGCCATCACACCAGCGCCAAGGAAGTCGACGAAGAAGAGTTCTTCTACTCCCGGGAAACCGGCGGCACCATCGTCTCCAGCGCCCTGAAAATGATGCAAGAGATCATGGCCGAGCGGTATCCGGCCAACGAGTGGAACATCTATGCGGCACAGGCCTCGGACGGCGATAACTGGAACGACGACTCTCCGGTTTGCCGGGACATTTTGATCAACCAGATCATGCCGTTCGTCCAGTACTTCTCCTACGTCGAAATCACCCCTCGCGAACATCAGGCTCTGTGGTACGAATACAACCAAGTGGCCGAGGCCTTCGGCGACTCGTTCGCCCAGCAGCAGCTGGTGACGGCGGGGGACATTTATCCGGTGTTCCGCGAGCTATTCCAGCGGCGCATGGCTAGCTGAGGTAAGCAGCATGAAACGACAGCCCATTTCCACCGGCTCGGAATGGACCTTCGACCTGATCCGTACCTACGACCGTGAGATCGGCCGCATCGCCGAGCGCTATGCGCTGGACACCTACCCCAACCAGATCGAGGTCATCACCGCCGAGCAGATGATGGATGCCTATGCCTCCGTAGGCATGCCGCTGGGCTACCACCACTGGTCTTACGGTAAGCATTTCCTTAGCACGGAAAAATCCTATACCCGTGGGCAGATGGGCCTGGCGTACGAGATCGTGATCAACTCCGATCCTTGCATCGCCTACCTCATGGAAGAGAACACCATCACCATGCAGGCGCTGGTGATCGCCCACGCCAGTTACGGCCACAACAGCTTTTTCAAAGGCAACTACCTGTTCCGCACTTGGACCGACGCCAGTTCGATCATCGATTACCTGGTGTTTGCGAAGCAGTACATCATGCAGTGCGAGGAGCGCCACGGCATCGACGCGGTGGAGGACCTGCTCGATTCCTGCCACGCACTGATGAACTACGGCGTCGATCGTTACAAGCGTCCCTATCCGATTTCAGCCGAGGAGGAACGGCGGCGGCAGAAAGACCGTGAAGAGCATCTGCAAAAGCAGATCAACGATCTCTGGCGGACCATTCCCAAATTTGGTGAGAAAGAAGATGAGCGCCAGCGAGACCAGCGCTTCCCGGTCGAACCGCAGGAAAACATTCTCTACTTCATCGAAAAGCATGCGCCGCTGCTGGAACCCTGGCAGCGCGAAGTGGTGAGGATCGTGCGCAAGATCGCACAGTATTTCTATCCACAACGCCAGACGCAGGTCATGAACGAAGGCTGGGCGACCTTCTGGCACTACACGCTGATCAACGACCTGTACGACGAAGGACTGGTGACCGATGGGTTCATGATCGAATTTCTTCAGTCCCACACCAGCGTGATCTATCAGCCCGGTTTCGACAGCCCTTACTACAGTGGCATCAACCCCTACACGCTGGGGTTCGCCATGTACCAGGACATCAGGCGAATTTGCGAGCACCCCACCGAGGAAGACAAACACTGGTTCCCGGATATTGCCGGCAGTGACTGGCTCACCACGGTCAAGTTCGCGATGAACAACTTCAAGGACGAGAGCTTCATCCTGCAGTTCCTGTCGCCCAAGGTCATCCGCGACCTCAAGCTGTTCAGCATCCTCGATGATGACCACAAGGACGAGCTGCTGGTCCCCGCCATCCATGACGAAAATGGCTATCACGCCATCCGCGAATTGCTTGCAGCCCAATACAACCTCGGCAATCGTGAACCCAATGTGCAGGTATGGAGCGTCGATCGCCGCGGCGATCGCTCGCTGACCCTGCGCCACCAGCAGCACGACCGCAAACCCTTGGGCGGCTCCACCGATGAGGTCCTCAAGCACCTCCATCGGCTCTGGGGGTTCGATGTGCACCTGCAATCGATGCAGGATGACAAGCTGATCACCACGCACCACATGCCGCCGAGAGTCGAGGCGGATGTCGAGGCCAAGTACCCCGGTATGAACCTGGCGCTGCCACCCATCTGACGGTTACACATCACTTCAGATCGAATACCCGAGAGCAGTCGCAGCTTGCTGCTTCGGGGCATTCGTTTATCCTCCGCCGCAATGGAGGACTGCATGCGAATCTATAAAGTCGGCGGAGCGGTACGTGACCGGTTGCTGGGGCGTCCTGTGACCGAGGTGGACTGGGTGGTCGTCGGCTCCAGTGCCGAAGAGATGCAGGCCAAGGGCTTTCGCCCGGTGGGCGCGGATTTCCCCGTGTTCCTCCATCCGGTCACGGGTGAGGAATACGCACTGGCCCGCACTGAGCGCAAGAGCGGTCGCGGTTACGGCGGGTTCACCTTCTATGCCAGCCCCGAAGTGACACTCGAAGAAGACCTGATCCGCCGCGACCTGACCATCAACGCCATGGCCGAGGATGAGCGGGGCCAGCTGATCGATCCCTACGGCGGCCAGGCCGACCTCGCAGCCCGCCAGCTCAGGCACGTATCCCCCGCCTTCGCCGAAGATCCTTTAAGGGTGTTGCGCGTGGCGCGCTTTGCCGCGCGTTATGCCGAACTCGGCTTTAGCGTGGCGCCCGAAACCCGGGCGCTGATGCGTCAGCTCGCCGAATCAGGGGAACTACTGGCGTTGACACCGGAACGCAGCTGGAAGGAAATCGCCCGCGCGTTGATGGAGCCTCGCCCTGACGTGTTCCTGCAGGTTCTACGCGACTGCGACGCCTTGAAGGAGCTGTTTCCGGAAATCGACCGGCTATTCGACGAGACGTTACCGTTCGAGGATGGTACCCAGGCCGGCAAACACACGCTCGAGGTGCTACACAGATGCGCCGCTCATGCTCAGCCCCTAACAGTGCGCTGGGCCTGTCTGCTGATGCCGCTGGGACAGACAGCTGACCTCGATGCGCCGAGTTCGGAAACAGCCAGAACATCGCCAATTGACATCGTCAGCACGCGTTACAAAGTGCCGCGGGACTGCCAGGAGTTGGCCAGACTGGTCGGCGAATTCTACTCGCTCGGCCATCAGGCCATGTCACTGCCGGCGCAGACGTTGTTCGACTTGCTGCAGCATTTCGACATCTACCGCCGCCCGGAACGCTTCGAGCAGTTCGTCGCCTGCTGCGCTATGGACGCGCAGAGCGGTCACGAGGGGCACGCCTATCCCCAGGCCGAATACCTGCGCGGAGCCGCCGAGCATGTCCGCGCGGTACAGGTGAAACCGCTTATTGAACAGGGTTACAAGGGCGCAGAACTAGGAGAAGCACTTAAACGCGAACGACTGGAAGCTGTCCGCCAATATCAACGCCTCTATCAAGACAACGCCAACTGATCAGCGCTTGCCGTGCTGCAAACGCGAGGAACCCGCGCTCTTCGCAAGACGAATTCAGCGCGGGTCCGCGGCGGACAACAACGACGCTGGCGTCAACTCCTCGCCCTTCCACTGGAAACGCACGGGCCACAGCTGCTGCTCGATGACCGATTCCCGCCACAATTCAGCGAAGCACCGCCCGGCCTCGGGATGCATCACGTCCGGCGACAGCAAGGCCAGCGGCCAGAGCACGAAAGCGTTTTTAAGTGTCTCCGGCCGCGGCAGTTGCAAGCCATGAAAATTGCCCTGCAGATCGCCATACATCAACACATCGATATCCAGTGGTAGACCTTTGCGGTCCGGCGCGTAGCGACCGTTGTCCGCTTCGATGAACTTGAGCCGTCTGTCCAGCTCCATCAGGGGCAGCTCGGTGCTACCGGAGACCACAAGGTTGTAGAAATGGTCACCCTTGTAGCCCACTGCAAGGCTTTCAAAAACGGGTGAACAGCGCATGTCTCCGAGCAGCTTTTCCAGCGCATCGAGACCGGCAGTCAGGTTCCGTTCACGGCGGCTATTGCTGCCGAGCCCCAGCAGTACGCGAGTCAGTGGCATCCGCGTTCGATCTCCACACCCAACGCCTTTGCGCGCGGGTTGACGCCCGGTTTGGTCACCCGTAGCCGCAACCAGGGAATGCCGAACTCACTCATCAGGGCAGCAGCCAGGCGTTCGGCAAAGGTTTCTACCAGCTCGAAGCGTGACGCTTGAGCGAAACAATCGATGGCGGCAGTCACTTTGGCATAGTCCAGCGCCTTATCCAGTTCGTCGTTCCGGGCGGCGGGACGGATGTCCCAGCCGAGGGTCAGGTCCAGCCGCAAGCATTGTCGAATGCCGCGTTCCCAATCATAGGCGCCGATCAGCGTATCCACTTCCAGCCCTTCGATGAAAACTGTATCCACGCAACGTTCTCCCTCGGCACGACAACTTCATGACAGGCCGTTAGACTCAGGAGCTCCTTGCCCCGGATGAATGCCATGTTCTGGCAATTAGCACTGCTCGCCTATCTGACCGGCTCGCTTTCATTCGCCATTCTACTCAGCCGCCTGACCGGCGCACCCGATCCACGCGCCGGCGGTTCCGGCAATCCCGGCGCCACCAACATGCTGCGACTGGCCGGTAGAGGCCTGGCCATCAGCACCCTGTTCGGTGACCTACTCAAGGGTTTGCTGCCAGTGCTGCTCGCCGCAGCGCTAGGCCTGGCCATCGAGCAACAAGCCTGGATCGGTCTCGCCGCAGTACTGGGCCACTCATATCCGTTGTATTTCCGCTTTCGTGGCGGCAAAGGCGTGGCCACAGCCGCTGGCGTCTTGCTTGGCCTGCATCCAGCAACGGCATTACTGGCGCTGCTCATCTGGCTGGCTGTTTTCACGTTGTCACGCACCAGTTCACTGGCCGCACTGGTCGCACTACCGCTCTGCCTGCCCTTTCTTGCCTGGATGCAACCGACGGCGCTCTGGCCTATGGCATTGCTGGCCGCGCTCGTCGCCTGGCGTCACCGTAACAACCTGCGCGACCTGTCTAAAGGCAGAGAGCGACATTTTTAAGCTAACCGGCGTCAAATCGCCGGAAGCGTTTCCATTGGCCAGCGCGCCTGTACCGAAATCTCAGGGCCTTCGTGCTGACCAGCAAGCAAACGCTGGCAGCCAGCATAGGCGATCATCGCCCCATTGTCGGTGCAGAAACGTGGCCGAGCATAGAACACGCGCCCCTTCAGCTCAGCGAGCATCGCTTCAAGACTCTGGCGCAGCGAAATGTTGGCGCTCACACCACCGGCAATGACCAGGCTGTGCAACCCCGTCTGCTTCAGCGCGCGCCGGCATTTGATGGTCAGCGTATCGACCACGGCCTGCTGAAACGCCAAAGCGATATCGCAGCGGGTTTGCTCGCCATCATCGCCGGCACTCTGACGTTGCTGCCAGGTCGTCAGGGTGGACGTCTTGAGGCCGCTGAAACTGAAATCCAGCCCGGGCCGATCTGTCATTGGTCGGGGAAAAGTGAACCGACCTGGCGTGCCGCGCTCGGCAAGCGCTGCGATCTCCGGACCGCCCGGATAGCGCAGCCCCATCAGCTTGGCCGTCTTGTCGAAAGCCTCGCCAGCGGCGTCGTCCACCGACTCGCCCAGCAGTTCATAGCGACCAATGCCGTCTACCCGGACCAACTGGGTATGCCCACCGGAAACCAGCAGCGCGACGAAGGGAAACGCCGGCGGTTGCTCTTCGAGCATCGGCGCCAGCAGATGTCCTTCCATATGGTGCACGCCGATTGCCGGCACACTCCAGGCAAGCGCCATCGCCTGCGCGCAAGAAGCGCCAACAAGTAGCGCGCCCACCAGGCCGGGGCCGGCCGTATACGCCACCGCGTCGATCTGGCTGGATTCGCGTCCGGCCTCTTCGAGCACCTGACGGATCAGCGGTAACATCCGCTTGACGTGATCACGCGACGCCAACTCTGGCACCACGCCTCCATAGACGCGGTGCAGATCGATCTGACTGAACAGCGCGTCGGCCAACAGGCCGTGCTCGCTGTCATACAGTGCAACACCGGTCTCGTCACATGAAGTTTCCAGCCCCAGAACCAGCATGGGCACGACCTTTCCAAAGAAGCGAATGAAGCCGCGCATATTAATCGCCGGGGCCAGCGACCGACCAGCGCTTTTCGATAAGGGGGCTTTGCATTCCACGCGTCAAGGCGTTAACATCCGCAACCCTTAAAACCAGCGTGCTCGCGATATTTGCCGAAGCGCGTTGTAACCGGTAAACAAGTGAAGGTACGTCCTGGATGCCCAACGTTAAAGTTAAAGAGAACGAACCATTCGACGTAGCTCTGCGTCGCTTCAAGCGTTCTTGCGAAAAGGCCGGTGTTCTGGCCGAAGTCCGCAGCCGTGAGTTCTACGAAAAGCCTACTGCTGAGCGCAAGCGTAAAGCTGCTGCCGCAGTCAAGCGTCACGCTAAGAAAGTGCAGCGCGAACAGCGCCGTAGCGTTCGCCTGTACTGATCCAGTACTGCTGACGCTGCATCAAGCCCGGCCAATGCCGGGCTTTGCATTTGAAGGAGACTCCGCTTCGCCAGCCGGCGAAATGCCGGAGTTTTTTTCATTCCGGCCTGAACACTGCGAGCGTATTCTCATACCCCTATGGCCGGCTTGATCCCGCAATCATTCATTGATGACCTACTCAACCGCTCCGACATCGTCGAGGTGGTAAGTTCGCGCATCCAACTGAAAAAAGCGGGCAAGAACTACACCGCCTGCTGCCCGTTTCACAAGGAAAAGACCCCCTCATTCAGCGTCAGCCCGGACAAGCAGTTCTACTACTGCTTTGGTTGCGGCGCTGGCGGCAACGCGCTCGGCTTCATCATGGATCACGACAGCCTGGAATTTCCCCAGGCGGTCGAGGAGCTGGCCAAGCGCGCCGGCATGGAAGTGCCGCGCGAAGAAAGCGGACCGGGGCGCAAACCACGCCAGCCCGTGGACTCGCCGCTTTATCCCTTGCTCGAATCCGCCGCCGATTACTATCGACAGTCCCTCAAGGGTCACCCGGCGCGCAAAGCCGCGGTGGAATACCTGAAAGGACGCGGCTTGTCAGGTGTCATTGCTAGGGATTTCGGCCTCGGCTTTGCCCCGCCCGGCTGGGACAACCTGATGAAGCACCTGGGTGGCGATGCCCTTCAGCAGAAGGCCATGATCGACGCCGGACTGTTAATCGAAAACGCTGAAACCGGCCGGAGCTACGACCGTTTCCGCGACCGGGTGATGTTTCCGATCCGCGACAGTCGAGGGCGCGTCATTGCCTTTGGTGGACGGGTGCTGGGGGATGACAAGCCGAAATACCTGAACTCGCCGGAAACACCTGTCTTTCATAAAGGCCAGGAACTCTACGGGCTATACGAGGCACGCAAGGCCAACCGCGACCTGGATGAAATCATGGTCGTCGAAGGCTACATGGACGTCATTGCACTGGCGCAGCAAGGGCTACGGAATGCCGTCGCGACACTGGGTACCGCGACCAGTGACGAACACCTCAAGCGCCTGTTCCGCATCGTTCCCAGCGTGTTGTTCTGTTTCGACGGTGACGCAGCCGGTCGCAAGGCTGCATGGCGCGCCCTAGAATCGGCGCTGCCCAACCTGCAGGATGGCCGCCGCGCACGTTTTCTGTTCCTGCCGGAAGGCGAGGACCCAGACAGCTTGGTGCGCAGCGAAGGTACCGATGCCTTCAGGGCCCGAATCCAGCAACAAGCGCAACCGTTGGCCGATTACTTCTTCCAGCAGCTCAGTGAAGAAGCAGACCCGCGCTCCCTGGAAGGCAAGGCCCACCTGGCGACGCTTGCAGCACCGCTCATCGAAAAAATCCCCGGCAACAACCTGCGCGCATTGATGCGGCAGCGCCTCGGGGAAATTACCGGTCTGCATAGCGAAGCACTTCAGCAGATGGGCTCAGCATCGCCGAGCGCCGCGCCGGAATATGACGACAGCGTGTATTACGACACCGCGGCGAGCCACGACGAAGGCGACTACTACGCACCGCCGACCACCACCCAGCCGAAGACCGGCGGCAAGAAAGAGTGGAAAAAAGACTGGAAAAAGCCCGGCCAGCGTCCAGACTTCAAAAAGCCACGCGCACCGAGAACGCCTGCCACAGTAGAACCACCGGCCCTGACCACACTGCGCACGCTCCTGCACCATCCAGAGCTTGCGCAAAAGGTAGAAGATGCCAGCCACTTCGCGGCGGAAGACGACACCTACGCACAACTACTGGTCGCCCTGCTCGGAACGCTGCAAAAGAACCCCAAACTGCGCAGCCTGCAATTAATCGCACGCTGGCATGGAACCGACCAAGGGCGACTTTTGCGCGCACTTGCCGAGAAAGAATGGCTAATCTCGGCCGATAACCTTGAACAACAGTTTTTCGACACCATAACAAGCCTTGCTGCCAGACAACGCGACCGCAGCCTTGAAACGCTGCTGCGCAAAGCTCGCCAGGGTGAACTCAGCGCAGAGGAGAAAGAGCAGCTGCGCAGCCTGCTAAATCGCAACTCAACACCCGCTATATCGACCTCAACTGGCGCGTGAGGTCCTTGCTCGGCTATAATGCTCAGCTTGTTTTCAGCCCGCCAGAACCGTCAGTGGATAGGGTTATATGTCCGGAAAAGCGCAACAGCAGTCCCGTCTCAAAGAATTGATCCAGCGTGGCCGTGAGCAGGGTTACCTGACTTACGCCGAGGTCAATGACCACCTACCGGAAGATATTTCTGATCCGGAACAGGTGGAAGACATCATTCGCATGATCAACGACATGGGTATCAATGTATTCGAGGTTGCCCCGGATGCCGATGCCCTGTTGCTGGCCGAAGCCGATACCGATGAAGCCGCAGCCGAAGAGGCCGCGGCGGCACTTGCCGCTGTCGAAACCGACATCGGCCGCACCACCGATCCCGTGCGCATGTACATGCGTGAAATGGGTACTGTCGAACTGCTGACCCGCGAAGGCGAGATTGAAATCGCTAAACGCATAGAGGAAGGCATTCGCGAGGTGATGAGTGCCATTGCCCATTTCCCGGGTACCGTCGACAGCATCCTCGCCGATTACGATCGCGTCACCACCGAGGGTGGGCGTCTCTCCGACATTCTCAGCGGCTATATCGACCCTGACGATGACGGCGCGGCCGGCCCTCAGGCAGAAGTCGAGCCCGTCGCACCGCAGGCAGCAGCAAAGCCGGCCGGTGACGACAAGGACGACGAGGAAGAGGACGATTCCGACAGCGAAGAAGAAGAAGGCGATGGCGGTCCGGATCCGGAAGTTGCTCGCGTTCGCTTCGGCGCCGTTGCCGAGCAACTGGACGTCGCCAAGAAGGCCTTGAAGAAGCATGGCCGCGGTAGCCAGCAGGCGACCGATGCCCTGCAGGAACTCGCCACGCTGTTCATGCCGATCAAGCTCATCCCTAAGCAGTACGATGCGCTGGTCGATCGCGTACGCGATGCCTTGAGCCAGGTCCGCGCCCAAGAACGCGCCATCATGCAAATCTGCGTGCGTGACGCACGTATGCCCCGCGCCGACTTCCTGCGTCAGTTTCCTAACAACGAAACAGACCTTGATTGGGCAGACAAGCTGGCCAACGGCAAAAGTAAGTACGCCGAAGCCATCGCCGCACGCAAGGAAGACATCCAACGCTGCCAGCAGAAGCTGCTCGCGCTGGAAGAAGAATGCATATTGGCGATCGCCGACATCAAGGACATCAACCGTCGCATGTCGATCGGTGAAGCCAAGGCTCGCCGGGCCAAGAAGGAGATGGTCGAAGCCAACCTGCGTCTGGTTATCTCCATCGCCAAAAAGTACACCAACCGCGGCTTGCAGTTCCTCGACCTGATTCAGGAAGGCAACATCGGCCTGATGAAAGCGGTGGACAAGTTCGAATACCGCCGCGGCTACAAGTTCTCGACCTACGCTACCTGGTGGATTCGCCAGGCGATCACTCGCTCCATTGCTGACCAGGCGCGGACCATCCGTATCCCGGTCCACATGATCGAGACGATCAACAAGCTCAACCGCATCTCTCGTCAGATGCTGCAGGAAATGGGCCGCGAACCCACGCCTGAAGAGCTTGGCGAGCGCATGGAAATGCCCGAGGACAAGATCCGCAAGGTACTGAAGATCGCCAAAGAGCCGATCTCCATGGAAACTCCGATCGGTGACGACGAAGACTCGCATCTGGGCGACTTCATTGAAGACTCTGCCATGCAATCGCCGATCGACGTGGCGACCGTGGAGAGCCTCAAGGAAGCCACTCGCGAAGTCCTCTCCGGCCTCACCGCACGGGAAGCCAAAGTACTGCGCATGCGTTTCGGCATCGACATGAATACCGACCACACCCTAGAGGAGGTCGGCAAACAGTTCGATGTCACCCGCGAGCGGATCCGTCAGATCGAAGCAAAGGCGCTGCGCAAGCTGCGCCACCCGACGAGAAGCGAGCACCTGCGCTCCTTCCTCGACGAGTAAGACCAGAACCCCCGGCCAGCGCCGGGGGTTCTGCATTCAGGCCAGTCAAAACATGCCTGTACGCACAGCTTCGCTTGGCGCACGCGCAACACCACCGGTATAATCCGCCCGCCTCTGAGGGCCTATAGCTCAGTTGGTTAGAGCAGAGGACTCATAATCCTTTGGTCCACGGTTCGAGTCCGTGTGGGCCCACCACCTTTGAAGCCGCGCACTGCGCGGCTTTTTCGTTTGCCTCCGACCTTTCTTGTTGCAACGCCTCGCGCCAGGCGACTAGAGCCTCTATCAATCCTGCTAATACCCAAAACGCATATAAACTGAAACAAACGTTCCTAGACTCTCTAAGTGCTCGACCCTATCGTTCGCGCGGGGCCGTTCTGCGGCCGGTCGTTACGCCACGTTAAGGACGTTCATGCTCTCCGATTCGCTGCCGCTGCTTTTCGTCTGCGCCTTGCTGGTCTGGGTGCTGGTGTCTTTCGTGCGGGAGACATGGAGCCCGGACATCGTCGTGGCGATTGCGGTGGCGGTGTTGATCGCCAGTCAGTTGCTGACCCCCTCGGAAGTGCTTGGAGTCTTGTCCAACTCTGCGCCCGTCACCATTGCCTGCATGTTCGTGATATCCGCGGCGCTGGAGCGCACCGGCTGCATCGATGCGTTGGGTAACTGGCTGGGTGGGCTGGTCGGCACCAGCCCGACCCGCGTGCTCGGCGGGCTGACGATTACTGCGCTGGTCATTTCGGCCTTTCTCAACAACACGCCCGTGGTAGCGATCCTGACACCGGTGGCCATTTCCCTGGCAACGCGGGCCGGCACCACGCCTTCGAAACTGCTGATTCCGCTTTCCTACGCCACCATCCTTGGCGGCACGCTGACGATGATCGGCACCTCGACTAACATCCTGGTCGACGGTGTGGCGCGCAAGGCGGGCCTCGCGCCATTCGGCATGTTCGAAATTACCGGCGCTGCGCTGGTGCTCGCCGCGGCCGGCATGCTGTATATGCTGACCATCGGCAAGCGGCTGCTGCCGGAGCGCGACACTCTCTCCAAGCTTCTCGGGCATAGGCTCGATCGCACCTTCATGAGCGAATTGCGGGTTCCTCAAGGCTCGCCCGTGGTCGGCAAGAGCATTGCCGAGGCCAACCTCAACGGTGGCAGCGGACTGCAGGTGCTGCAGGTGAACCGCGGGGTTCATTTGCACAGCCGACCGGAACAGGATTTCAGCTTGCTGGCCGGCGATGTGTTGGTCATCCACGGCCAGGTCAAGGATGTAGTTGAGCTACGCGGCAGCGGTCATCTGAGCTTCAACCGCAGCGACGCCTTCGAGACCCTCAGCAGCGAGGATGAAGTGCTCGCTGAAGCCATCGTCGGACGCAACTCGCGTTACAGCCACCGACCGATGCGCGACCTCGACCTCAGCGCCCGCTACGGGATCAATGTGCTGGCCGTGCACCGGCAGGACGAAAACATCCAGGGCAACCTCGACGATTTCCAGCTGCAGTTCGGCGATGTGATGCTGGTCGAGGGCACACCGGCGCAGATCAAGCGTTTCGCCGACAACGGCGAGCTGATCAGCCTCAACGCCGTACAGGAGCGCGCTTTTCGACGAGACAAGGCGCCGATCGCCATTGGCACGACGCTGATGGTGATGCTGCTGGCAGCGTTCGGTGTGATGCCGATCGAAGGCCTGGCGATCATCGGTGCCGCGGCGGTGCTGGCGACCCGCTGCCTGGACGTGGAGGACGCCTACAAGGCGGTCGATTGGAAGATCCTCAGCCTGATCTTCGGCATGCTCGCCATCAGCGTCGCGATGAATAAGGTCGGACTGGTCGAGCTGATTGTTTCCAGCGTGGTAGACCTGACGCCTTGGGCCGGCCCGCTATTCATGCTCGGGTTCATCTATCTGTTCACTTCGGTGCTTACCGAGATCCTCTCTAACAACGCCGTCGCCGTGCTGGTCACACCAATCGCTATCGGCCTTGCCCAACAGCTCGGTATCGATCCGCGTGCCTTTGTCGTCGCGGTGATGTTCGCTGCCAGCGCCAGCTTCGCCACGCCGATCGGTTACCAGACCAACACTTTCGTCTACAACGCCGGCGGCTATCGCTTCGCTGATTTCCTCAAGGTGGGTATCCCGCTGAATCTGTTGCTGTGGGTCGTCGCAACGCTGGTCATCCCGTTGTTCTGGCCGCTCACACCGCTCTAATAACGGTGCTTGCCCTGGATCATTGACCGCATCGGCGTTCAGTTTCATGCTCTCGGGCCTTTGCCCCGATGAACAAGAACAAGGAGCGCGCCATGAAGCTGGAAACCCTCGCCGTCCATGCCGGCTACAGCCCAGACCCAACCACCCGCGCGGTGGCTGTGCCGATCTACCAGACCACCTCCTACGCGTTTGACGACACCCAGCACGGCGCGGACCTGTTCGACCTGAAGGTGCCGGGCAACATCTATACACGCATCATGAATCCCACTACCGACGTGCTCGAGCAACGCGTCGCGGCACTGGAAGGCGGCGTGGCGGCCTTGGCGGTGGCCTCGGGAATGGCGGCGATCACCTATGCCATTCAAACCATTGCCGAAGTTGGCGACAACATCGTTTCGGTCGCCAAACTCTATGGCGGCACCTTCAATCTGTTTGCCCATACCCTGCCGCGCCAGGGAATCGAGGTGCGCTTCGCTGCCCACGACGATATCGCTGCGCTGGAGTCGCTGATCGACGAGCGCACCAAGGCGGTGTTCTGCGAATCCATCGGCAACCCAGCCGGCAATGTCATTGACCTCGCCGCGCTGGCAGACGCCGCACACCGCCACGGCGTACCGTTGATCGTCGATAACACCGTTGCCACACCGATGCTATGCCGCCCCTTTGAGCATGGCGCGGACATCGTCGTGCATTCGCTGACCAAGTACATGGGCGGCCATGGCACCAGCATTGGCGGCATTGTCGTCGACTCGGGGAAGTTTCCCTGGGCACAGCACAAGGAGCGCTTCGCGCTGCTCAACACGCCTGACGTGTCCTATCACGGCGTCACTTACACCGAGGCGTTCGGCCCCGCCGCTTTCATTGGCCGCTGCCGCGTGGTGCCGCTGCGCAACATGGGCGCGGCGATTTCGCCGTTCAATTCGTTCCTGATTCTGCAAGGGTTGGAGACGCTAGCGCTGCGCATGGAGCGGCATTGCGAAAACGCCTTGAAGGTTGCCGAATACCTGCAGGCACACCCGCAGGTGGCGTGGGTGAAATATGCCGGCCTGGCCGATCATCCAGAGCATGAATTGGCGCGCCGTTATATGAACGGCACGCCGGCATCAATCCTCTGCTTCGGCATCGAAGGTGGCATGGAGGCCGGTGCACGCTTCATCGATGCGCTCAAGCTGATCGTGCGACTGGTCAACATTGGCGACGCCAAGTCTCTGGCCTGCCATCCCGCCAGCACCACGCATCGCCAGCTGAACGCCGAAGAACTCGCCCGGGCAGGCGTTTCTCAGGATCTGATCCGGCTGTCGATTGGCATCGAGCACATCGATGACATCCTGGCCGACCTGACCCAGGCCCTGGACGCGGCCAAAGGCTGATTTCGCAAGCCGCTACGCCCGCGACGCTTGATATCGCTTGATATCGCTTGATATCGGCCAGCGAGGCTCCACATTACTGCGACAGACCGCTGTGGAGCCTCGCCATGACCGACTCGCTGATCATCCCCTGCGCACATTGCGCCAGCCTCAACCGCATCCCCGCCGACCGGCTGCACGACGCGCCGCGCTGTGGACGTTGCAAAGAAGAAGCCTTACCGAACACGCCGTTCGAGCTGCAGCAGAATCAGTTCGCCAATCAGATGAAGGGTGATTTGCCGCTGCTGGTGGATGTCTGGGCCAGCTGGTGCGGCCCGTGCCGCAGTTTCGCCCCAACCTTCGCCCAGGCGGCCGCTCAGCTGCAGGGCCGTTGCCGATTGGCCAAACTGGACAGCGAGGCCAGTCCGCAACTGTCTAGCCAGCTCGGCATTCGTTCGATCCCCAGCTTGATCCTCTTCAAGCAAGGCAAGGAAGTGGCGCGCCAGAGCGGTGCGATGCCATTGCCGCAGCTACTGGCCTGGCTCCAACAGCACGGGGTATGACAGGCGCCACGCAGTAGTCTGTTCGGCTTCTGAGGAGGCGGAAGAAGGTCTGGTAGCCAAGCAGCTCGACGCCGGCATCGTCACGGGCACGCGCAGCCTTGGCGATCGGGCTTTTTGGCAAACCTAGAACAGACCACCGGCCGACCCCGCAGTTCCGTGCATTAGGCCTGCCTTTTATCCGGATATTTCAAGCAACGTTTGCCTAGGCTCCACCGCGATTGGATAATGCCGCCGCTTTCACGGCAGACATTTACCGATAGTCGCTGTACAAGGACGTCGACACGCCAATAACAAAGGCTCGAGGATGAGCCGGTGAGTTCAGCGTGATTCAATTCGAAATCGATCAATGGCAGGCTTGGGCTCCAGGCCTGGCGAGCACTGATGACTGGGCCAATTGGGCCGGGGATCCGTGCGAGCTCGAAAGCAGTGACGCACAACCGGACGTCAGCTTCCTGCCGGCCATGCAGCGCCGCCGCCTGAGTCGCCTGGCGCGCATGGTGTTCGCCGTGGCCACTCCGCTGGCGGCCAACCGGGCGCCAATGCCGCTGGTCTACGCCTCCCGCCACGGTGAGACCACGCGCACTTTCGCCATCCTCAATGACCTGGCGAGCGACGAGCCACTATCCCCTACCCAGTTCAGCCTGTCGGTGCACAACGCGATCATCGGTCTCTGGTCCATTCAGCAGCAGAACACTAGCGAGATGACGGCGCTAGCAGCTGAAGGTGACGGACTGGAGCATGCCGTGCTCGAAGCAGCCATGTTGCTCGGCGAAGGCGCTCCCGAAGTCCTGGTGGTGGTTGCGGAAGATCAGCCCCCTGCGGTCTATGCGCCCTGGATCAACGACGTCAGCTTTCCTTATGCCGTGGCGCTGTTGCTGAAGCCGGGTAAGACCTGGCAATTGAGCCTCGAAACAGCCGAGCCAGCCGCTAGGCCGGCATCGCACCCGCATGCGATCAAACTGGTCCACGCACTGCTCAAGGACCAACCGACCTTTCAAAACACGTGGGAGAGCCGCCAATGGAACTGGCAGCAAACCTATTGAACCGCCGATACAGCGCGCCCTGGCTGTGGCGCCTGGTCGCGACCGGGCTATCGTTTGCCCTGTTCGGTCTCGGCGGGCTCTGCCTGCGAATGATCGTTTTCCCTGTGCTGGGTCTGCTGCCAGGCGACACGACCGAACGCCGCAGTCGGGCGCGGCAGACCGTGAGCCGGCTGTTCTGGCTGTTCGTCCAGTTCATGTACCGCAGCGGCGTACTGACCTATGAAGTCGAAGGTGCCGAACGGCTCGGCCGACCAGGGCAGTTGGTGATCGCCAACCATCCTTCGCTGATCGACGTGGTGGTGCTGATCGCACTGATCCGTGACGCCAACTGTGTGGTCAAGCAGAGCCTGTGGGACAACCCCTTCACTCGCGGGCCGATACGTGCGGCTCAGTACATCAGTAATAACGGCAGCGCGGAGATGCTCGACGAAGCAGCCGATGCGCTGAGGCAAGGCCAGACACTGATCATTTTTCCCGAAGGCACGCGTACCACGCCGGGCCAGGCGCCGCAGTTTCATCGGGGCGCGGCGGCTATCGCGCTGCGTGGCGCACGCCTGGTTACGCCCGTCGTGATCACCGTCACGCCCACCACCCTGACCAAAGCCGAGCCCTGGTATCGGATTCCGGCAAGACGTTTTCATTTTCATCTGCGCGTCGGTGAGGATATCGACCCGCAGATGTTCGCTTCGCGTGGCGCAGCACCCATTGCCTCTCGGCAACTCAACGACCATCTGCATCGACACTTCATAAAGGAGCTCGCACTCGATGAGCCAACTGCAGCTTGAAATCAAGCAACTGATCATCGACGCCCTGGGTCTGGAAGACCTCGGCCCGGACGACATCGCGGCCGACCAGCCGCTGTTTGGCGAAGGGCTCGGGCTGGATTCGGTCGATGCGCTGGAGCTGGGTCTGGCGATCCAGAAGCGCTTCGGCATCAAGATCGACGCCGATGCGAAGGACACCCGCAAGCATTTCGCCAGTGTCGATAGCCTGACCGCCTACGTCAGCGCCAACCGCGCCGTCACCGAGGAGGCTTGAAATGGAAAGCCGCAACGAAATCTTCCAGACCCTGCGCGATGCGCTGGTCGAGCTATTCGAACTCGAGCCCGAGCGAATCAGCCTGGAAGCCAACCTGTACCAGGATCTGGAAATTGACAGCATCGACGCCGTCGACCTGATCGATCACATCAAGCGCCAGACAGGCAAGAAGATTGCCGCTGAGGAATTCAAGTCGGTACGAACCGTGGGCGATGTCGTCGAGGCGGTGTATCGGCTGGTGAACCCGCAACCGGCCTGACCCACCCGATCAACCAACCAAGCATTGTCCGGTGAGCCCAGAGCTCCCCGGATCAAGCTCCTATGCGCAAACGGACGGCACGATGCAGACACCCGCTCGAACAGGCACTGCGAACGCCAGTCGGCTAGCAGGCCTCGCCCTGTTGCTGGTCGGCCTCGCCTACCCGTTCGTTGTGTATGTGGGCCTGGAGCAGCTGTCGCCTCGGCTCTTTGCGCTGCTGCTCGGCGCGCTCTGGCTGGCTCGCCTATGCAGTGGCAAGCAGACACCGCTGAGCAATACGGTGGCAGCGACCGCGCTGCTGTTCTGCCTGTTGCTGGGGCTGGCTGACGAGCCGGCGTTGTTACGTTGGTATCCCGTACTGATCAGCCTGGCGCTGCTTGGCCTGTTTGCCGGCAGCCTCTACTCCGGCATGCCGATCATCGAACGCCTCGCGCGGCTAAGCGAACCCGAGCTCCCACCCGCGGCGGTGCGCTATACCCGGCAGGTGACCTGGGTCTGGGTGGGCTATTTCATCGTCAACGCCGGTATCGCCAGCGCACTCGCGCTCTGGGCGCCGCTGAGCTGGTGGACGCTTTACACCGGCTTGATCGCCTATCTGCTGATGGGACTGTTGTTTGCCGGAGAGTGGTTGATACGCCAGCGCGTCAGGAACGTTACATGAACTGGATTCCCCTCGAACATCTGCTCGCCCAGACGCCAGCGTCGCGACCGGTCACGCTCGATCCCGCCCTGGAGCATACCGAGCTGCGCCAACGAGCGCTGCGTGTGGCTGCTGGGCTGCGTAACCGCGGCGTCGCCAGGCTCGCAGTGCATCTGGAGGACGCCAGCGAGCTGGCGATTGCCCTGCTCGGCGCCTGGCGAGCCGGCGTAACAGTATTGCTACCAGCCGACCTGCAGCCTGCCAGCCGTGCGCGACTGGCCCACCAGGCCGATCTCTGGCTGACCGATCAGGACGGCGATGCTCATCTCTCGGAGCTGTTCGCCGAGCCGCTCGAAGGGGCGAAGCTGGATCTGGACCAGTGCCGACTGCTGCTCTGCACCTCCGGCTCCAGTGGCGAGCCGAAACTGATCGACAAACGCCTGCGCCAGCTGGCGAACGAAGTGGAAACACTCGAAGCCTGCTGGGGCGCCGACCTCGGCGATGCCTGCGTGATTGCCAGCGTCGCCGCGCAGCATATCTATGGACTGCTGTTCCGCGTGCTCTGGCCGTTGTGCGCGGGCCGTCCCTTTCTGCGCCGCGCGCAACCTTTCTCCGAAGACCTCCAGCTGGCCAGCCGTCAGCATCCGCGCTTCTGCTGGGTGGCCAGCCCGGCGTTGCTCAAGCGGATGGGGGACAACCTCGACTGGCCGGCTTTGCGCAGCGTGCGCCGGGTCTTTTCCTCGGGGGGAGCGCTGGATGCCGAGGCTGGGCAGCGACTGCAGCAGCGCCTGGGTCAGCTACCGACCGAGATCTACGGCAGCTCCGAGACCGGTGGCATCGCCTGGCGCCAAGGCGGCGCCCTGTGGCAGCCCTTCGCCGGCGTGCAGTTGAGCCAGGACGATCATGGAGCACTGCGCATCGCCTCGCCTTGCCTGCCCCCAGGCCACGTCGAGCAAACGGCCGATGCAGCGCGAATCGAAGCAGACGGACGCTTCGAGCTGCTCGGCCGGCTGGATCGCATCGTCAAGCTGGAAGAGAAACGCATTGCTCTGCCGATGCTCGAAACAGCGTTGGCCGCTCACTCTTTCGTCAGTGACGCGCGGCTCGGGGTGATCAATGACAATCGCGCCTACCTCGCGGCACTGGTCGCACTGAGCGAAGCCGGCCTGCATGCGCTGCGCAACGGGGGTCGACGCGCATTGACCGAGACGTTGCGTAAGCACTTGGCAAACCACTGCGAAGCGCTAGCCTTACCGCGCCGCTGGAGGCTAGTCGCCCAGCTGCCGTGCAACAGCCAGGGCAAGCTCGCGCAGGCACAACTCGACGCGCTGTTGCAGGCGCCGCGCCCGCTGCAGCCGGAGCGACTCAGTGCTTCCCAAGAAGAAGACCAGTGGCAGCTCCAGTTGGCCATCCCGCTGGACCTCGCGCACTTCACCGGGCATTTCCCGCAAACCCCGGTTCTGCCCGGCGTGGTGCAGATCGACTGGGCCATCGGCCTCGCCCGCGAGCTGATCGCCGACCTGCCACCGAGCTTTCAAGGCATGGAAGTGCTCAAGTTCCAACAGCTCGCCCGTCCGGGAGACCAGTTGAGTCTGACGCTGCGCTTCGACCGCGAGCGCAGCAAGCTGCATTTCGCATACCGCAACGGCGACGCGCCCTGCTCGTCCGGCCGCATTCTGCTGGGAGATCCGCTGTGACCATGCTTACCCCGCTTGAGCCTGCGATGGCGACTGTGCCCGTTAAGGACAGCCCTCAACAGTTGTCGCTAGCGATTGACGAAGACTGGTTCAAGCCCTGTGCGGTGGTGCCGGTGTACAACCACGAGGCCAGCCTGCCTGGCGTCGTTCGCGCGTTGCTCGCCGAAGACTTGCAGTGCGTGCTCATTGATGATGGCTCCAGCCCGGCAGCGGCGGCGGTTATCGATCAACTGGCAGAACATCCCTCGGTGCACCTGCTCCGCCACCGCCACAATCAGGGCAAAGGCGCAGCGGTCGCATCCGGCCTGCGCGAGGCGGCGCGCCTGGGATTCAGCCATGCACTGCAGGTGGATGCCGACGGCCAGCATGACCTCGGCTGCGTGGCGCTGTTTCTCGACCGCGCCAGCCAGGCGCCGGATGCGCTGATCTGCGGTTATCCCCAGTACGACTCGAGCGTGCCGAAGGGGCGTCTTTATGGGCGCTACCTGACCCACGTCTGGGTCTGGATTAACACCCTGTCCTTGTCGATCCGCGACTCCATGTGCGGCTTTCGCGTCTATCCGCTGCCCCCCACCCTGGCCCTGCTCGACGCGATGACGTTGGGTCAGCGCATGGACTTCGACACCGAAATCCTGGTTCGCCTGCACTGGCGACAGCAGCCGATGGTCTGGCTGCCGACGCGGGTGCACTACCCGGCCGATGGGGTTTCGCATTTCCGTCTGTGGCGCGACAACCTGTTGATCTCGTCGATGCACGCACGACTGTTCGGCGGCATGCTCATGCGGGCGCCCGCGCTGCTCTGGCGCCGGTGGTGGGGATGAGCGACAAGGCCGCAGCCGGTTCGCATTGGGCCGCGCACCGCGAGCAGGGCAGCTTTGCCTTGATGAAGCTAACGGCCTGGGCCGTGCGCCTGCTTGGCCGACGTGCCATGGCACCGCTACTGTACCTAATCGTGCTGTATTTCTACCTGTTCAACCGCAGCGCACGGCAGAGCGCCTGGCGGTACCAACAGAACCTCGCCGCGTACAGCGGCCGCGCCGATCTGGCGCCCAACTGGCGCTCGGTCTATCACCAATTCATGGCCTTCGCCGATGCCTTGCTGGACAAGCTCGATGTCTGGGGTGGACGCCTGAGGCTGGATCGACTGGTGCTGCATGACAGCGCCAACCTGCACGCTGACCTCAAGGCGCCGCGTGGCCAACTGCTGGTCGGCTCGCACCTGGGCAATCTGGAGATCTGCCGAGCCCTGGCAGAAATGGGCCGCAAGGTCAGAATGAACGTTCTGGTACATACCCGCCACGCCGAACAATTCAACCGGCTACTGAACGAGTCCGGCGCGAATAACTTGCGGCTGATCCAGGTCAGTGAGCTCGACCCGGCGATCATGATGGAGTTGTCTCACCGGCTGGACCAAGGCGAATGGCTGGCCATCGCCGGTGACCGGGTACCGCTACAGGGCGCGCGCATTGCCACCGCCGACTTCCTCGGACAGCCGGCCGCTTTTCCACAGGGCCCCTGGCTATTGGCCGGGTTGCTGCAATGTCCGGCAAATCTGTTGTTCTGCCTGAAACAGGGCGAGCAATTTCATGTCCATCTGGAGCCCTTCGCCGACTGCATCGAATGGCGCCGAGGCGAACGCGATGCCGTTGTGCAGCGCTGGGTGCAGCGCTACGCGGATCGACTGGCGGCACGCTGCCTGGAGGCCCCCTTGCAATGGTTCAACTTCTACCCTTTCTGGGACACCCATGAACAACGCTGAACCCGTCATCTTTGGCGAAAACCACCTGCGTATCGAGAACCTGCTGGCCGTGGCCCAGGGCCGTGCGCCCGCCCGGCTGCAGAGCGACGCGGCGTTCCGCGAACGGATCGCCCGCGGTGCACGGTTTCTCGACACCCTGCTCGACCGCGAAGGTGTGATCTACGGCGTAACCACCGGCTATGGCGATTCCTGCGTGGTGGCAGTGCCGCTGCACCAGGTCGAGGCCCTGCCGCAGCATCTGTTCACCTTTCACGGCTGCGGCCTGGGCAAGCTGCTCGACGCGGAAGCCACGCGCGCGGTCCTGGCCGCCCGCCTGCGTTCGCTGACGCACGGCATGTCTGGGGTACGCATCGAGTTGCTCGAGCGCATGCAGGCGTTCCTTGAACATGACGTGCTGCCATTGATCCCAGAAGAAGGCTCGGTCGGCGCCAGCGGTGACCTCACGCCGCTGTCCTATGTCGCGGCGACCCTGGCTGGCGAGCGGGAGGTGATGTATCGGGGCGAACGCCGCAGCGCCGCCGAGGTACACCGCCAACTTGGCTGGACGCCGCTGACTCTCCGTCCCAAGGAGGCCCTGGCGCTGATGAACGGCACCGCAGTGATGACCGGCCTGGCCTGTCTGGCCTATGCCCGCGCCGATTACCTGCTGAAACTGGCGACCCGGATCACCGCGCTCAACGTCATCGCACTGGAAGGCAACCCGGAACATTTCGACGAGCGCCTGTTCGCTGCCAAGCCGCACCCTGGGCAAATGCAAGTGGCCGCCTGGATTCGTCAGGACTTGGCCATCGAGGCGCCGGCTGCGCCGCTGCATCGCCTGCAGGACCGTTACTCGCTGCGCTGCGCCCCGCACGTGCTCGGTGTGCTCGCCGACAGCCTGGGCCTGCTGCGGCAGTTCATCGAAACCGAACTGAATAGCGCCAACGACAACCCGATCATCGACGCGGAAAACGAGCGGGTGCTGCATGGCGGACATTTCTATGGCGGACATATCGCCTTCGCCATGGACAGTTTGAAGAATCTCGTCGCCAACATCGCGGACCTGCTCGACCGGCAGCTCGCCTTGCTGGTCGATACTCGTTACAACCACGGTTTGCCGAGCAACCTGTCCGGCGCCCCCGAAGCCACAGCGATGATCAACCATGGCTTCAAAGCCGTGCAGATCGGCGCCAGCGCCTGGACCGCGGAAGCCCTGAAGAACAGCATGCCGGCCAGCGTTTTTTCGCGTTCGACCGAGTGCCACAACCAGGACAAAGTGAGCATGGGCACCATTGCCGCGCGCGACGCATTGCGCAGCCTGGAACTGACCGAGCAGGTCGCCGCCGCCACGCTGATCGCCGCGAACCAGGGCGTCTGGCTGCGTCAACGTCAGCAGGGCGCGCGGCCGCTACCGGCACCGCTATCGCGGATGCACGAGGCGCTTGGCGAAGACTTCCCACCGCTGATCGAAGACCGTGCGCTGGAAGGCGAACTGCGCCTTTGCCTCGAGCGAATTCGTGCGCAGCATTGGGGGCTTTATGCGTAAGAGCGGCGTACTGCAGGCAGAGATCGAAGTGCTGGTGCCCTTCTTCGACGTCGATTCCATGGACATCGTCTGGCACGGCCATTACGTCAAGTATTTCGAGATGGCGCGCTGCGCTCTGCTCGACCGCATTGGCCACAACTATGTGCAGATGAGAGAAGCCGGCTACGCCTGGCCGATCATCGACGTACAGCTGCGCTACATGCGCGGCGCCCGTTTCAATCAGCGCATCGTTGTTCGCGCCGACCTGGTCGAGTGGGAGAACCGCCTGAAGATCAACTACCTGATCAGCGACGCCGAAACCGGTGAGCGCATGACGCGCGGGAGCACCGTGCAAGTTGCCGTGGAGATCGCCAGCCGCGAAATGCTGCTGGCTTCGCCAAAGGTGCTGGTCGAAGCCGTGGAGCGCGCGCTGCTGTGAAGCGTTTATTCAACAGCCCTTGCTGGGCCTTGCTGGTCGCACTGAGCCTGCTGTTGGCGCTGACCACCCGCGCCAACGCCTTCGATCTGGTCCAACTCAGCCTGCAGTTGCGCGAACCCACGGTTGTTCGTGGCACCTTCACCCAGGAGAAATACCTGCGCGCACTGCCCCAACCGCTGGTCAGCGTGGGCAGCTTCGTCCTGGCGCGCGACAGCGGTCTGCTGTGGTTCCTGCAAGCTCCGGTGCAACAGGATTACCGCATCAGCGCCGCCGGCATTGCCCGACGCACGCCCAGCGGCTGGAAGCAGACCAGTCAGCAAGGGCCTGCGGCGCGACAGAACGAGCTTTTTCTAGCCGTACTGCAGGGCGATACCGAAGCCCTGCAGCGCGATTTTGAACTGCAACTGACGGGAACTGCGCAGGCCTGGGCGCTGACCCTGACGCCGCGCTCCCGACTGCTTGCACAGATCTTCTCCACCATTCTGATTCAGGGGGGTGCCACCGCCGAGCGTGTCGAGCTGGTCGAAGCCCAGGGCGACAGCACCCTGCTACTGCTGACTGACATTCAGATCGACGATCAGTTGAGCCCCAGCGAACACCATGACCTCGCCGACTGATCACGCGCTCAGGCTGCCGGCCTGGCTCTCCTCGCTATTCTTTGTGGCGCTACTCGGACTGGTCGCGTTGACCGCATGGCAATGGCGCAATGGCCCGCCGATCAGCGCCAATTTGCTACAGCTGCTCCCCAGCGGCGCGCCAGGGGAACTGGAGCAACTCGCCGAGCAGCGCGTGCAGGCCCCGCTCAATCGCGACCTGATGCTGCTGGTTCAGCATGAAGACGAAGACACGGCCGTCGCGCTGGCCAAGGAAGCCGCTGGCAACCTCAAGGCCAGCGGCCTGTTCGCACAGGTTCGTCGCTCTGTGCAGGCCGATTTGCCAGCGATGCGCCAGCAGTTGCTGGATCAACGACTGGTATTGCTCGACCGGGCCAGCCGCGAAGCCCTGATCGCCTCACCCCAAGACTTCATTCAACAACGCCTGCAGCGCCTGTTCAGCCCGTTCGAAAGCACCAGCCTCGTGCCGGTCGAAGAAGACTGGTTCGGCTTGGCCGACCTGGCGCAGCGTCGGCTCCCGCATCCGGGCAATATCCATCCGCGCCTCGATGGCGCATTGCTGGCCGAACATGACGGCCAGCGTTGGGCCGTGATCCATGCGCAAATCCACGGCGACGCCTTTGATGACAAGCTGCCACTCCTGGTCGACGATCAGGTCCGCGCCGCTCGCCACCGGGTCGAGTCCCAGCAGGGCAAACTGCTCGCGGCTGGCGGCGTGCTACATGCGGCATACGGGCAGCGCCAGGCGCGTGAGGAAGCGAGCCTTATTGGCAGCGTCTCGCTCGTCGCCACGCTCGCCTTGCTCCATCTGCTGTTTCGTACACCGCGCGTCCTGCTGGTCGCCTTGCCGGTGCTGGTCGGGGCGCTCAGCGGCGCCGCGGCCTGCGTTGCACTGTTCGGTCAGATCCATGTGCTGACCCTCGTGCTCGGGGCCAGCTTGGTCGGTGTCAGCATCGATTTCCCGCTGCATTATTTGTCCAAAAGCTGGACGCTGCAGCCCTGGCAGGCATTTCGGGCCTTACGCTTGACGCTGCCCGGCCTGGCCCTGGCGCTGGCGACCAACGTCATCGGCTATCTAGCCATGGCATTTACCCCGTTTCCGGCACTGAGCCAGGTCGCCGTCTTTTCTGCCGCAGGACTGCTGGGTGCCTTCGCTTGTGCGACCTGCCTGCTCCCCTCGCTGGTGAACGTGCCACTGCAGCCGTGGGCGGCCCCACTGAGCTGGGCTGAACGCGCCTTGGCTCTGCGTCAACGGCTGCTCGGTCGGCTACCGTCGAGCTGGCTGCTGGCCGGCTTCGTGGTGTTCTGCCTGGCCGGCATCAGCCAGGTGTCGTTCAAGGATGACCTGCGCCAATGGGTCAGCCGCGCGCCGGCGCTGCAACAACAAGCCGAGCGCATCGGGCAAATCACTGGCTTCGAGCCGACCAGCCAGTATTTCCTGGTTCGCGCGCAGACGGCTGACGAGTTACTGGAGCGCCAGGGAGCGCTCGGCACTCGCCTTGACCAGCTGGTGGCGGAGCAGAAGCTGCACGGTTATTTAGCCCTGAGCCAGTTGGCGGCCTCGACCGTCGCCCAGGAAAACCTGCATCTCGCCCTGCCGCGCCTGCTGGAACACAGCCAGCCACTGCTGGCGCTTGGCATGACTGCTGGGGCGCTCGAAAAGGAACTTGCCGCCCTGCAGGCACAACCAGTGACAGGCCTGGATCAGGTGCTGGCAGGACCGATTGCCGAACCGTGGCGCCCGCTTTGGCTGGGCACGCGAAGCGACGGCACGGTTGCCGGCCTGATCAGCCTGCAAGGACTGCGCGACAGTTCGGCGCTGCACGGCCTGGCAGACGGTATTGACGGGGTCAGCCTCATCGACCGGCCCGCAGAGCTGAATCGCTTATTTGCCGAGACCCAGCGCCAGGCGGCACTGCTCAAGACGTTTGCCGCTGTCGTTATCCTGGCTCTGCTGTGCCTGCCGTTCGGCTGGAGCGGCGCCCTGCGCTGCCTGGCTGTTCCGCTACTTGCAGCGCTTGGCAGCCTTGCCTGCCTCGGCTGGCTGGGCCAGCCATTGACCCTGTTTGGCCTGTTCGGCCTGTTATTGGTCACGGCAATCGGGGTGGACTACGCGATTCTCATGCGTGAGCGGATCGGTGGCGCTGCGGTGAGCCTGGTCGGCACGCTACTCGCGGCCGTCACGACCTGGCTATCGTTCGGCCTCCTGGCCCTGTCGAGCACACCGGCTGTGAGCAACTTTGGCCTGGCGGTGGGCATCGGTCTGGTATTTGCGTTTCTGCTCGCGCCTTGGGCGGCAAAAACCACCGAAGAGCCAGCATCTTGACTGCCCAGCGTAATGCCTGGTTATGGCCTCGGCGGCCCTTGGCTGAGTTTCCAACGCGACCAGACCAAGGCAATCGCCCGAATAACCACCTGTCTTATCAAACCCGCCGGCAACAACCGGCATCCGCCACCCTTGTCGAGTCGAATACATGAAGGCTTCCTCGCATTCAGAAAAACGTAGCGTCGTCGTTATTGGCGCAGGGCCTTCCGGGGCCATCGCCGCTGCCCTGCTCAAGCGTCAGGGGCATGACGTGCTGATCATCGAACGACAGCGGTTTCCACGCTTTTCGATCGGAGAGAGCCTGCTTTCGCATTGCCTGGATTTCATCGAGGAAGCCGGGATGCTCGAAGCGGTACAGACCGCAGGTTTTCAGATCAAACATGGCGCAGCGTTCGGTTGCGGTGACCGCTACACCGAGTTCGATTTCCGCGACAAATTCACCGAAGGCCACGGCAGCACCTATCAGGTGCAGCGCGCGGATTTCGACCAGCTGTTGGCCGACCAGGCCGCTCTGCAAGGCGTAGAGATTCGTTACGAAGAGGAAATTACCGCCGCGGATTTCGACGGCCCGCACCCGTACTTGCAGGTCCGCCGCCTCGACGGTAGCGAATATGCGCTGCATGCCGACTTTGTCCTCGACGCCAGTGGCTACGGCCGGGTGCTGCCGCGCTTGCTCGACCTGGAAGCGCCGTCGAACTTTCCGCTGCGCCGTGCGGTGTTCACTCACATCAGGGACAACATTGAAGACCCGCATTTCGACCGCAACAAAATCCTCATCACCACCCACCCTGAATGGCGCGATGTATGGTTCTGGACCATCCCCTTCAGCGACGGCCGCTGCTCTCTGGGCGTCGTCGCCAGCGCGGAGCGTTACGCTGGACGCCCGCTGGATCTGGACGCCTGTCTCAAGGCGTTCGTCTTGGAGGCCCCTAACCTGCAGCGCATCCTCAAGCACGCTGAATGGGACACGCCGGCACGCTTGATCAACGGATACTCGGCGAACGTCAAAGCGCTGCACGGCCCCGGCTTTGCGCTTCTGGGCAATGCGGCCGAGTTTCTCGACCCAGTTTTTTCGTCCGGGGTCACCATTGCGATGCGCTCGGCAAGCATGGCGGCTGCGGTACTGCACCGGCAGCTGAACGGCGAGACCGTGGACTGGGACGGCGAATTCTCGACCCCTCTGAAGCGGGGCGTGGATACCTTCCGCGCCTATGTCGAGGGCTGGTACGACGGTAGCTTTCAGGACGTGATCTACTACGAACGCGCCCAGCCGGAGATTCGCCGCATGATCTGCTCGATCCTCGCCGGTTACGCCTGGGACAACAGCAACCCCTACGTCGCGGAGCCCAGACGCCGCTTGCGCGTATTGGCCGAGCTCTGCGCCACTCCGGCGCCTGCATGATTTCGATGAAACACAAGCTGTCACGTCTGATCTGGCTACCGCTGCTGCTGTTGCTCGGCGCCTGCGCGCAGCAACAGCCCTTGCCGAGCCAGGCGCCACGGCTGTCGCTGCCGATGCAGTTGCATATCCAGCGTCACGAGCAGGGCGAAACCGACGATTGGCTATTGGTGATTCAGCAAGAAGGGGCTGCATTGCGTTGGTCGCTGTTCAACCCACTGGGCGTCCCGCTGGCGCGCCAGCTACTCCTTGATGGACGCTGGCAAGCCGATGGGCTGCTGCCTCCGAATGCCGAAGCGCGTGCGCTGTTTGCCGCCTTGCTATTCGCACTCAGCCCCGCTGAGCAGCTGGACGAGCTCTATGCTGGTAAGCGTTGGGCGCTTCAGCAAAACGGCCGGTCGCTGGCAGACGATACCTCGGCCTGGCACGTTCGCTATGAGAAAAATGGCGGCTTCGAACTCGACGTCGAACCGACGCTGACCTATCGTGTCGCGCCTATCGCGCCAGCCGGAGCCCGCCAACAATGACCGCCTACCTCAATGCACTCGGGCTGATTTGCGCCCTGGGGCGCGGCAAGGCTGAAGTCGCACGCCGCCTGCTGGCAGGCGACAGCTCAGGTATGCAGCCGCATCCCCAGATGATTGCCGGTCGCCGTCTGCCGGTCGGCGCCGCCACTGTCGAGCTACCCTCGCTTGCCGATGCGCCGCTGCAGCACGCCACCCGCAACAACCAGCTGCTGTTGGCTGCCCTGGACGAAATCGCATGCGAAGTGGATGAAGCAATTTCCCGCTTCGGCCCAAGCCGTGTCGGCGTGGTCATGGGACGAGCACCTCCGGTATTCAGGAGGCGACCCAGGGAATAGCCCGTCTGGTACGTGACGGCCAATTGCCGTCCAGCTATCACTACACCCATCAAGAGCTTTGTGCACCGGCCAGCTTCATCAGTGAGCGACTGCAGCTCAGCGGCCCGAGCTACGCGATATCCACGGCGTGTACGTCGAGTGCACGCGCACTGCTCAGTGCCAAACGACTGCTGGATGCGGGCGTCTGCGATGCGGTTATATGTGGCGGGGTGGATTCGCTGTGTGACCTGACCCTTCGTGGTTTCAGCTCGCTGGAGGCGACCAGCGCCCATGTCTGCAATCCGTTCTCGGTCAACCGGGACGGCATCAATATTGGCGAAGCGGCGGCTGTGTTCCTGATGACCCGTGAACGCGCCCCGATTGCCCTGCTAGGCGGCGGCGCCAGTTCCGATGCGCATCACATCTCGGCCCCCGACCCGCAGGGGCTAGGCGCGATAGAGTCGATGGGCAAAGCATTGGGCAGCGCCGCAGTTCTTGCCGAGCAGATCAGCTACCTGAACCTGCACGGCACCGCTACGCGACACAACGATGCAATGGAAAGCCTGGCTGTGGCTTCGGTGTTTCCAGCCGGCGTGCCCTGCTCGTCCACCAAGCCGCTCACCGGCCATACCCTGGGTGCCGCCGGAGCGCTGGAAGCGGCGTTCTGCTGGCTGACCCTATCCGACCATAACCCTGCACAGCAGTTGCCGCCGCATCGCTGGGACGGCGAGCAAGACGCCGACCTGCCATGGTTGAGTCTGGTTGCACCCGGCACCCAAGCGACAGCGGCCGGGCAGCGGCGAACGATGAGCAACTCCTTTGCTTTTGGTGGCAATAACATCAGCCTGATCCTGGGAGATGCGCCATGATTGATTGGCCAGTAGCTGGACTACTGCCTCATGCGGGAGACATGATCCTGCTCGATGCGGTCGAGTCTTTTGATGCGGACAGCATCACGACCCACCTGCGGGTCAAAAGCGCCGGCCTGCTCAACCTGGCCGACGGCAGCCTGCCGGCCTGGGTCGGCATCGAGATCATGGCGCAGACGGTCGCCGCCTTTGCTGGCTGCCAGGCGCGCCAGGCCGGACAACCAGTGGAATTAGGTTTTTTACTGGGCACCCGCCGCTTCCAATGCAATGTAGAGCAGTTCCCAGCCGGTAGCCGGTTACGCATCCATGCGCTGCGTTCGCTGCAGGATGACAACGGCATGGGCGTGTTCGAATGCCATCTCGACGGGCCTGGCATCCATGCCGAGGCGCGCCTCAACGTGTACCGGCCGCCCGAAGTGGCGAGCTATCTGCAAGAGCCTTCCCCATGAGTAACAGCATCCTCGTCACCGGTTCCAGTCGCGGCATCGGCCGCGCCATTGCGTTGCGCCTGGCACAAAGTGGTCACGACATCGTCCTGCATTGCCGCGCGCGGCGGGACGAGGCGGAAACCGTCCAGACGCAGATTCAGGAAATGGGCCGCGCGGCGCGGATCCTGCAGTTCGACGTGGCGGATCGCGCGCAATGTCGTGAACAGCTGGAAGCCGATGTCGAAACCCATGGCGCCTATTACGGCGTGGTGTGCAACGCCGGGCTAACCCGCGACGGCGCCTTTCCAGCCCTGACCGAGGACGACTGGGATCTGGTCATGCGCACCAACCTGGACGGTTTCTACAATGTCCTGCAGCCACTGACCATGCCGATGATACGTCGCCGCCAGCCTGGACGAATCGTCTGCATTACCTCGGTGTCGGGGCTGATCGGCAACCGCGGCCAGGTCAACTACAGCGCGTCAAAGGCCGGCGTGATCGGCGCGGCGAAGGCTCTGGCTGTGGAACTCGGTAAACGACGCATCACCGTCAACTGCGTCGCGCCCGGGCTGATCGATACCGACATGCTCGACGACAACCTGCCCATCGAGGAGATGCTCAAGATGATTCCAGCACAGCGCATGGGCACGCCTGAAGAAGTCGCTGGCGCGGTCAACTTTCTGATGTCGGAAGAGGCCAGCTACATCACCCGTCAGGTTCTCGCGGTCAACGGCGGGTTGTGCTGATGAAACGCGTCGTTGTCACCGGCATGGCCGGCATCACCTCACTGGGCAGCGACTGGGCCAGTATCGAAGCCCACTTCAGCAGAGACCGCAGCGGCATTCGCTACATGCACGAGTGGGACCGGTTCACTGAGCTCAACACCCGACTGGCGGGACCGGTGGATGACTTCGCCGTCCCCAGGCACTGGACGCGCAAACAACTGCGCAGCATGGGACGGGTCTCGCGGCTGTCGGTGAAGGCCGCTGAACAGGCGCTCACCCATGCTGGCCTGCTCGATGACCCGTCGATCCGTGACGGCCGGATGGGCGTCGCCTGTGGCTCATCCACCGGCAGCACCGAGGAAATCAAGGCCTTCGGCAATATGCTACTCAACTCGGTGGCCGAAGGGCTGAACGCCAACTCCTATATCCGCATGATGCCGCACACCACGGCGGCCAACATCAGCATCTTCTTCGGCCTGACTGGCCGTGTGATTCCTACGTCGAGCGCCTGCACCAGCGGCAGCCAGGGAATCGGCTACGCCTACGAGACGATCAAGTTTGGGCGTCTGCCCATGATGCTTGCCGGCGGCGCCGAGGAACTCTGCGCCACCGAAGCCATGGTCTTCGATGCCCTGTATGCCACCAGCCTGAAGAACGACGCGCCGCATACCTCTCCGCGCCCCTACGACGCCGGCCGCGATGGCCTGGTGATCGGCGAAGGTGCTGGAATGCTGGTGCTGGAAGAGCTCGAGCATGCCCTTGCCCGTGGCGCCACGATCCACGCCGAACTGATTGGCTTTGGCAGCAATGCCGACGGCCAGCACGCGACTAAGCCCGAACAGCTGACCATGCGTCGCGCCATGGAGCTGGCGCTGGAAGACGCCGGTCTGCAACCCGACGCCATTGGCTACGTGAACGGTCATGGCACCGCCACCGAGCAGGGCGATATCGCCGAAACCCTGGCCACCCAATCGCTATTCGGCAGCGGCATGCCGATCAGCTCGCAGAAGAGCTTCCTCGGCCACACGCTAGGCGCCTGCGGCGCTCTGGAATCCTGGTTCAGCATCGAGATGATGAATAGCGACCGTTATATTCATACCCTGAATCTGAACAGCATCGATCCGCGCTGTGGCGAGCTGGACTACCTCATCGACGCACCCCGTGCGATGCAGCACGAATACGTGATGAACAACAATTTCGCCTTTGGCGGCATCAACACTTCGTTAATCTTCCGCCGCTGGACTTGACCCTTTCAACCAAAACACCGCAAGGAAAAAGCAATGAACAAGAACACATGGATCGGCGCAGCACTGGTGCTCTGCGCATTACCCGGAATCAGCCAGGCGCGCGACACCACTCACTACCTGCCATTCGATCAGGTAGTGGCCGAGGCAACGGCCTCAGGCAAACTCGACGGCAGCGTGAAGTTCTACCTGGCTGGCAGGACACCCAAGGGCGCCCAAGTCATCCGCCGTGACGTTACCACCAGCAAGAAAACCAACGCGTTCAACAAAACTGACGAGGGTGCCTGCAGCTGGGCAATGCAATCGGCGCTGATCGGCATGCAGCAGGCCGCCAAGGCGGCTGGCGCCAATGCCGTGGTGGACATCGCCAGCAATTACAAGCACGTCGAATACAAAGACAGTCAGAAGTACGAGTGCCATGCCGGCGCGATCATGGCCGGGGTTGCGATCAAGGGCAACCTGGCGAAGGTCAAGTAAAGCCCGCAGCGCTCGGGGCCATAGAGCGAAACCGAGCGCTGCACCCGGCGCGCGAGACAACGATCCAGTTGTCTTCCTTGCCGAACGAATAACTGGACCGGCGAGTCAACAGAAGCAGAACCTTCCCCTTCAAGGAGCTGCCCATGTTTGGCAAGTCAACGCACAAGTTCGAAATCAACTACCTCTTCCAGAGCGAGCCGCGTAACCACGTCATTGACTCGGAAGAAGAACGCATGTCGCAGGCCAGTGCCGCTCGGCATCTCATCGAGCTTCACAACGGCGACGCCGAAAACAGCCTGGTGATGCCGGAGGCGGGAGCTGACGAGGGCAAGATACTTGAACAGGCCGAAGTCATCGGTATTACCGATATCCGCGTAACCAAACTGGTTCACGAACATGAACCAGGCACTACGCCAGGCCACTATCAACAGCCCTGAGCGAAAGCCTGAACAAAAAAGAGCCGCTTTAAGCGGCTCTTTTTTCGGCAACGAATCAGCGGTGGTATTGCGCCGAGAGCTCGTGAACCGACTCGATGAACGCGCCGGCGTGAGCCGGATCGACTTCGGGGGTAATGCCGTGACCCAGGTTGAATACATGCCCGTTGCCATGACCGAAGCGGGCCAGGATGCGCCCGACCTCGGCACGAATGGCATCCGGCTTGGCGAACAGCACGCTGGGATCCATATTGCCCTGTAGCGCGACCTTGTCGCCCACTCGCGCCCGCGCATTGCCGATATCGCATGTCCAGTCGAGGCCCAGCGCTTCAGCTCCGGTATCTGCCATGGTTTCCAGCCACAACCCACCGCCTTTGGTGAACAGAATCACCGGCACACGGCGACCATCCTGTTCACGGATCAGCCCATCGACGATCTTCTGCATATAGGCCAGGGAGAACTCCTGATATGCGGCGGCAGAAAGGCTGCCACCCCACGAATCGAAAATCTGCACTGCCTGGGCACCGGCGAGAATCTGCCCGTTGAGGTAGCTGGTCACCGACTGCGCGAGCTTATCCAGTAGCGCATGCATCGCTTGGGGATTTTCGTAGAGCATGGCTTTGGACTTGCGGAAGTCCTTCGACGAACCGCCCTCGACCATATAGGTTGCCAAGGTCCAAGGGCTTCCGGAAAAGCCGATCAGCGGTACGCGGCCGTTAAGCTCGCGGCGAATGGTGCGTACCGCGTCCATCACGTAACCCAGGTCTTTCTCGGGATCCGGAACCGGCAACGCTTCGATATCGGCCATGTTGCTGACGACTTTCTTGAACCGTGGCCCTTCGCCTGTCTCGAAGTACAGCCCCAGACCCATCGCGTCCGGCACGGTGAGGATGTCGGAGAACAGGATCGCCGCATCCAGCGGGTAGCGCTCGAGCGGCTGAAGGGTGACTTCACAGGCCAGTTCGGGATTCATGCACAGGCTCATGAAGTCGCCCGCCTTGCTGCGGCTAGACCGGTATTCCGGGAGGTAGCGCCCGGCCTGTCGCATCATCCACACCGGGGTGACGTCGACAGGTTGCTTGAGCAAGGCGCGGAGAAAGCGATCATTCTTCAAGGCAGTCATGTCTGGGTTCCAGCGAAAAAGTGGCGGCATTGTCGCAAAGCAGATAACAAAAGGCACGGCGGGCGCCGTGCCTTTTATCTATGGGCTTGATTCTAGTCAGGCTTTTCCAACGTATGCGGCGCGCCCGTTCGGCGGGTCAGAGGAGCATGACCCGCCTTCCAAATCAAACTTCGAGATAGTCGAGGATGCCTTCGGCAGCCTGGCGCCCTTCGAAGATTGCCGTCACCACCAGATCGGAGCCGCGCACCATATCGCCACCCGCGAAGATCTTCGGGTTACTGGTCTGGTGCTTGAACTGGCCCATCTCTGGCGCGACGACCCTTCCCTGGTTATCGGTCTGGATGCTCTTGCCTTCGAACCAGTCAGCCGGACTCGGACGGAAGCCAAAGGCAATCACCACGGCATCGGCTGGCAGCACTTCTTCGGAACCAGGAATCGGCTCGGGGCTGCGACGGCCACGGGCATCCGGCGCGCCAAGACGCGTCTCGACGACCTTGACGCCTTCAACTTTGCCTTCGCCGACAATGGCGATGGGTTGCCGGTTGAAGAGGAACTTAACGCCCTCCTCCTTGGCGTTCTTCACTTCCTTGCGCGAGCCTGGCATGTTCGCCGCGTCACGACGGTAAGCGCAGGTCACGCTCTTGGCGCCCTGGCGAATGGAGGTGCGGTTGCAGTCCATCGCCGTGTCGCCACCGCCCAGAACCACGACTCTCTTGCCTTTCATGTCGACGAAGTCTTCCGGCGACTTCTCGAACCCGAGGTTGCGGTTGACGTTCGCGATCAGGAAGTCCAGCGCATCGTGGACGCCAGGAAGGTCTTCACCGGGGAAGCCTCCCTTCATGTAGGTGTAGGTGCCCATGCCCATGAACACGGCGTCGTAATCGGCGAGCAACTGGTCGATGGTCACGTCCTTGCCCACTTCGGTGTTCAGGCGGAACTCGATCCCCATCCCGGTGAAGATTTCACGGCGACGGCTGAGGACCGTCTTCTCCAGCTTGAACTCTGGAATACCAAAGGTCAGCAATCCGCCGATTTCCGGATTCTTGTCGAACACCACCGGGGTCACGCCGCTGCGCACCAGTACGTCAGCACAGCCCAGACCGGCCGGTCCAGCCCCGATGATGGCGACTTTCTTGCCGGTCGGCTTGACCTTGGACATATCGGGTCGCCAGCCCATGGCGAAGGCGGTATCGGCGATGTACTTTTCCACCGAGCCAATGGTGACCGCGCCGAAACCGTCATTCAGCGTACAGGCACCCTCGCACAGGCGATCCTGCGGGCAGACGCGCCCGCAGACTTCCGGCAGGGTATTGGTCTGGTGCGCCAGTTCGGCCGCGGCGAGGATGTTGCCTTCCGAAACCAGCTTTAGCCAGTTGGGAATGTAGTTGTGAACCGGGCACTTCCACTCGCAGTAGGGGTTGCCGCAACCCAGGCAGCGGTGGGCCTGCTCGCAGGCCTGCTGCGGCTTGAACGGTTCATAGATCTCGACGAACTCTTTCTTGCGCTGTCGCAGCAGCTTTTTCTTCGGATCCTTGCGCCCGACTTCGATGAACTGGAAGTCGTTATTCAGACGTTCAGTCATTTCAAAACCTCTTAGCGGCAGCCGCAAGCCCAAGGCTGCAGACTGCGTGACAATCACGGAGCGGGGCAAGCCTCGGGCATCTTGCCGAGGCTTGCCGCTTGAACCTGCTTTTTATTGGGGGTTGGCCCGAGTGCTCGACAGCAGTGACGCCAGGTTGGCCGCCTTTGGCTTCACCAGCCAGAAACGACGCAGATAGTCGTCGAGGTTTTCCAGGAGTTTCGCGCCCCATGCGCTGCCGGTTTCGGCGACATATTCGCGCAGCACTTCCTGTAGATGGCTACGGTGGGCTTCCATGGCCTCACCTGTGATCCGCTGCAGGTTGACCAGCTCGTTGTTCACCCGGTCGACGAAGCTGTTGTCCATGTCCAGAACATAGGCGAAACCGCCGGTCATACCGGAGCCGAAGTTATAGCCGGTCTTGCCGAGGACACAGACAAAACCGCCGGTCATGTACTCACAGCAATGATCGCCGGTGCCTTCCACAACCGCATGGGCGCCAGAGTTACGCACGGCAAAACGCTCACCCGCGGTACCCGCAGCGAACAACTTGCCGCCCGTGGCGCCATACAGACAGGTATTGCCAACGATGGCCGAATGCTGCGATTCGAAAACGCTGCTCTTGGGCTGGGTAACCACCAGTTTGCCACCGGTCATGCCTTTACCGACGTAATCGTTGGCATCCCCTTCCAGATACAGATGCAAGCCACCCGCGTTCCAGACGCCGAAGCTCTGACCGGCTGTGCCCTTGAAGCGGAAGGTGATCGGCGCGTCCTTCATGCCCTGGTTGCCATGCACCTGGGCGATCTCGCCGGAGACACGAGCGCCGATGGAGCGATCGCAATTGCAGATGTCCAGTTCGAACTCACCGCCGCTCTTGGCATCAATGGCAGCACGAGCGAGTTTGACCATTTCCTCGGCCAGCAACCCCTGATCGAACGGTGGGTTCTTCTCTACCTCACAGAACTGCGGCTTGTCGGCCGGAATGTGATCGCTGCCGAGCAACGGCGACAGATCCAGATGGTTCTGCTTGGCGGTTTCACCTGGCAGCAGCTCGAGCAGATCGGTACGCCCGATCAGTTCCTGCAGGGTGCGCACACCAAGCCGAGCCAGCCACTCGCGGGTTTCCTCGGCGACGAAGGTGAAGAAGTTGACCACCATGTCGACCGTGCCGATGAAATGGTCTTTGCGTAGCTGATCGTTCTGCGTGGCGATACCGGTGGCGCAGTTGTTCAGATGGCAAATACGCAGGTACTTGCAACCCAGCGCAATCATCGGGGCGGTGCCGAAACCGAAGCTCTCGGCGCCGAGAATAGCGGCTTTGACCACGTCCAGGCCGGTCTTCAGCCCGCCGTCGGTCTGTACGCGAACCTTACCCCGCAGGTCGTTGCCACGCAGGGTCTGGTGCGTTTCGGCCAGACCGAGTTCCCAGGGGGAGCCGGCATAACGAATGGAGGTCAACGGCGAGGCGCCTGTGCCACCGTCGTAGCCGGAGATGGTGATCAGGTCGGCGTAGGCCTTAGCAACGCCAGCGGCAATGGTGCCGACCCCAGGCTCGGCCACCAGCTTGACCGAAACCAGCGCCTTGGGATTGACCTGCTTGAGGTCGAAGATCAGCTGGGCCAGATCCTCGATCGAATAGATGTCGTGGTGCGGCGGTGGCGAAATAAGCGTGACGCCCGGCACCGCGTAACGCAGCTTGGCGATCAGGCCGTTGACCTTACCACCCGGCAGCTGGCCACCTTCGCCGGGCTTGGCACCCTGTGCGACTTTGATCTGCAGCACTTCGGCGTTGACCAGGTATTCAGGCGTGACACCGAAGCGGCCAGTGGCCACCTGCTTGATCTTCGAGCTGCGCTCGGTGCGATAACGCGCGGGATCTTCGCCGCCCTCACCGGAGTTTGAGCGTGCGCCAATGCGATTCATCGCCGCGGCAATCGCCTCGTGCGCTTCCGGGGACAGCGCGCCGAGCGAAATGCCGGCGGAGTCGAAACGCTTGAGGATCTTCTCGAGCGGCTCGACTTCTTCAAGCGCCAGTGGCTGATCAGACACCTTCAGTTTGAGCAGGTCGCGCAGCATCGCGGCCGGACGCTGGTCGACCAGTGCGGTGTATTCCTTGAAGCGGCTGTAGTCGCCTTCCTGCACGGCGACCTGCAACGCCGCTACGACGTCGGGGTTGTAGGCGTGGTATTCACCACCGTAGACGAACTTCAGCAAGCCGCCCTGCTGGATCGGCTTGCGTGCACTCCAGGCCTCGGTCGCTAGAGCCTTCTGCTCGGCTTCCAGATCAGCATAGCGAGCGCCCTTGATACGGCTGGCGACCCCACGGAAACTGACATCGACAATCTCATCCGCCAGACCCACGGCCTCGAACAGCTGGGCGCCACGGTACGAGGTGATGGTCGAGATGCCCATCTTCGAGATGATTTTCAGCAGGCCCTTGGAGATCCCCTTGCGGTAGTGCTTGAACACCTCGTAGAGGTCGCCAAGTACTTCGCCAGTGCGGATCAGGTCGCCAAGCACTTCGAACGCCAGGAAAGGATAGACTGCAGTCGCACCGAAACCGATCAGAACGGCAAAATGATGTGGGTCGCGTGCAGTGGCGGTTTCCACCAGAATGTTGCAGTCACAGCGCAGGCCTGTTTCGATCAGGCGGTGGTGCACCGCACCTACGGCCAGCGATGCATGCACCGGCAGCTTGCCCGGCTGGATATTGCGGTCGCTGAGGATCAGCATGACCTTGCCGCTGCGCACGGCCTCTTCAGCTTGGTCAGCGATATTGCGAACCGCCGCTTCCAGGCCGAGGGACTCGTCATAGTTGAGGTCGATCAGATGGCGCTCGAAACCTGGACGATCGAGCTCCATGATCGTCCGCCATTTCGCAGGAGAGATCACTGGTGTGGTCAGGATCGCGCGATTGGCGTGATCGGCGGTTTCTTCGAAGACGTTACGCTCTGCGCCCAGGCAGGTTTCCAGTGACATCACGATCGACTCGCGCAGCGGGTCAATCGGCGGGTTGGTGACCTGCGCAAATTGCTGACGGAAGTAGTCGAACGGTGAGCGAACTCGGCGCGACAGCACAGCCATCGGGGTGTCGTCGCCCATGGAGCCGACAGCTTCCTGACCCTGCTCCGCAAGAGGACGCAGAACCTGATCACGCTCTTCGAAGGTGACTTGGAACATCTTCATGTATTGCTTAAGCTGGTCGGCATCGTAAAACGCCGAGCCATGGTCGTTATCGTCCAGGGTCGACTGGATACGCAACGCGTTCTGGCGTAACCAGGTCTTGTACGGATGCTGAGACTTCAGACGGTTATCGATGTCATCGGTATGCAGTACCTGTCCGGTTTCGGTATCCACCGCCAGGATCTGCCCCGGCCCGACACGACCCTTGGCGATCACGTCTTCCGGCTTGTAATCCCAGACACCCACTTCGGAAGCCAGAGTGATGTAGCCGTTCGTCGTCGTAACCCATCGCGCAGGGCGCAGACCATTGCGGTCGAGCAGGCAGATCGCATGGCGGCCATCGGTGAGCACTACGCCCGCAGGACCGTCCCAAGGCTCCATGTGCATGGAGTTGAATTCATAGAAGGCGCGCAGATCGGGATCCATCGTCTCGACGTTCTGCCAGGCCGGAGGAATGATCATGCGCAGGCCACGGAACAAATCCATACCGCCGGTGACCAACAGCTCCAGCATATTGTCCATGCTTGAGGAGTCGGAGCCCGTACGGTTGACCAGCGGATCGAGGGCTTCCAGGTCCGGAAGCAGCTCATTGGCAAACTTCAGTCGGCGCGCCTGCGCCCAGTTGCGGTTACCAGTGATGGTGTTGATCTCGCCGTTATGAGCGAGGAAACGGAACGGTTGAGCCAACGGCCATTGCGGCATCGTGTTGGTGGAGAAGCGCTGATGGAACACGCAGATGGCCGTGGCCAGACGCTCATCGCCGAGATCGGGATAGAACTGCGCCAGGTCCGCCGGCATCATCAAACCTTTGTAGATGATGTCTTTATCGGAGAGGCTGCAGACGTAGAATTCCTTGTCATCTGCGAGGGCAACTTCGGCACGGCGACGAGCGAAGAACAGCTTGATGCCGAAATCACGCTCAGACAGGCCTTCCGCAGCGACGAATACCTGTTCGATGCGCGGCAGGCGCTCCAAGGCGAGACGGCCCAAAACGGTGGTATCGACTGGAACCTCACGCCAGCCAACCAGGGTCAGACCCTGGGCAGCAATCTGTTCGTTGAGGCTGGTCCGGGCCGTTTCCGCCTTGGCCGCATCCTGGCTGAGGAAGATCATCCCGACGGCGTAGTGCGCCGGCAGATCGGCATCGAAATGCTGCTTGGCCATGGCGCGAAGAAACGCGTCAGGCTTCTGCATCAGCAGGCCGCAACCATCGCCGGTCTTACCGTCAGCGTTGATGCCGCCCCGGTGAGTCATGCAGGTGAGTGATTGAATTGCGGTCTGAAGCAGGTGATGGCTTGCCTCGCCTTGCATGTGGGCGATCAGACCGAAGCCGCAGTTATCCTTGAACTCTTCAGGACGAAACAGACCTGCTCTCATAGGCACTCCACCAGCTAAATGCGTTGTAAATCAACCCCTTATTGACGGCGCACAGAATCGCCCCGTCATACACGTGGGCAAAAGGGGGAGCAGTTTACAAAGCCCGGTAGAGCGACACAATTTTATTTTTGCAAGCCCCAAAATGGGGCATTGCGCACTATTTTGGAGCGCTCACTGGCGAGTCGGCGAAATTTCCTGTTGGACGCTCGTGAAACTCCGCACCCAAGGCTTACCAGCCTGCAGCGAGGGCGGCAATTTCTTGATGGCCTCCAACGCAGCATTGCGACTGGGGAAACTGCCGTAGGTCACAACATATAGAGGCCTACCCTCATGCTGCTTGACGAAATAACGGAAACCGTCACCTTGCTGTTTAACCAATGCCTCAGCGTTCGCTTGGGTCCGCGTACCCAGCACCTGAACCAAATAGTTGGTTTTGGACTGGTTGGCGTACCAGTTCGCAGGGGCGGGAGGCGCATCCGCTACAACTTGACGCACAGGCTCCTGCGGCACTTCGGCTACACGATTGGGCTGAGCGGCTGGAGGCTCCACTGCCACCGGGGCGGCGATTTCTGCAGGCGCTTGGATACTGTCGTCAGCCAGTTCCTTAACTGGCGCCGGCTCCTCGATAGCCTGTGTCGATGAATCATCCGCCTCGGCACTACCAGCAGCAGCAAGTGGCTCTCGGATAACCGGTTGAGCAGGCGGCACCTGGACGATCTCCGACGCCGTATCGGACTCCTCGTCAAGCGCCTCGGTTACCGGGGCCGTCCCCAGCGGCAATGTGGTGGTGACAGGCGTTGCTGACGAGTCATTCGAGTCACGCATCAGCAAGGTGATCAAGACGATAAAAAAAACGACGACAACCAGCGCCAGCACGTGCTTCATGGGTAGCGGCAAACTCCATCCGGCCGACTTCCGACGCCCTTTCGACTGCTGCATTGCCTCAAGAAGCTCCTCTCTAGCGGTCTGGTTTATAGCCCCCGGCCAACCGCCGGAATCGACATGAATTCGCTCGACCTGCTCTTCAGTGAAACAATCCAGCCCAGACCCAGCCCCTTCGAGGCGCAGCGCGAGATACTCCCGAGTTTCATCTTGCTCGTACGGTTGAAGCGCAATCACATGGAAGCGCTCTTCACCTTCTACCAACGCCTCCAGACGCGCCACCAGCGCATGCTCACCGAAGAGAAAAACGTGCGGCCGCCCTTCAGGGCTACCCTGAGCGAGTCGCAGCAAGGTTTCGACGGCCGCCCCCGTAAGCCGTTCGGCATCATCGACCAGCAGATACACTTCCTGACCGGTCAACGCCAATTGAATAATCTGCGCCATGATCGAGTCGAAGTCGGCGCGCTGACTGCCAAGCGCTTGAGCGATCTGCTGCAAAAGAATGTTCGAATCGAGCGTTTCCTGGGGCGAGACGACCACGCTCTGAACCGCCTGCTTGTTGCTGCTGGCCACAAGGGCCTGACGCACCAGTGTTTTGCCGCTACCCTCGGGGCCCGTCACTACCAGCAGCAACTGGCTGTAGCGAGCAAGGTGATGCAACTGCCCAAGCACTGGCTTGCGCTGAGCTGGGAAGAACTTGAAGCCGGGTACGCGTGCAGCAAAGGGATCATGACTGAACCCGTAATGATTCAGATACGAATCGTCGGCAGACAAACTGGACATGGAAATCTCTTAGGTTCTGACTATTGCGTAAGCGCGTCGTAGTTGACGCTCAATGTGGCCTCTAGCACCTCACGGGGGAAGTCGCCAGTCACCACGGCTTCGCCCAGGCGCTTGAGCAGCACCAATCGCAACTGGCCGTTAAGCACTTTCTTGTCGACTGCCATGTGCTTTAGGAAATCCTCAGCATTCATGTCGACTGGAGGCACGACTGGCAAACCGGCACGCGACAGCAAGCGCACTGCGCGGTCTCGCTCAGCGGCACTAATCCACCCCAGCCGGCTCGACATTTCGAGGGCCATGACCGTGCCCGCCGAGACCGCCTCGCCGTGCAGCCATACTCCATAGCCCTGATGGGTCTCGATGGCATGGCCGAACGTATGACCAAGATTGAGCGTGGCACGAATGCCTGCCTCTCGCTCGTCTGCCCCAACCACCTTGGCCTTCGCCTCACAGGAACGTTTTATCGCCTCGGTAAGCGCTACTTGATCCAAAGCTCGAAGCCTGTCGACATTCTCCTCAAGCCAGCCGAGAAACGGCTCATCACAGATCAATCCGTATTTGATAACCTCGGCTAGCCCGGCGGACAACTCGCGCGACGGCAGAGTGACCAACGTGGAAGTGTCGATCAGCACTGCCTGCGGTTGGTAGAACGCACCGATCATGTTCTTGCCGAGCGGATGGTTGATACCCGTCTTGCCGCCCACCGAGGAATCGACCTGGGATAGCAGCGTTGTCGGAACTTGAATGAAATCGACGCCTCGCTGGTAGCTGGCCGCTGCGAAACCGGCCATATCGCCGATCACACCGCCGCCCAGGGCAACAATAGTGGTATTGCGATCATGCCTAGCCGATAGCAACGCATCAAAGATCAACTGCAGGGTCTGCCAGTTCTTTTGCGCCTCTCCGTCGGGGAGCACGATCGGAGTCAGCTTGAACTCGCCGAGGCTGCGCGAAAGGCGCTCGAGATAGAGCGGCGCAACGGTGTCATTGGTAACGATTGCTACCTGCTTGCCACGGATATGGCGGGCCAACAGCTCACCCTGATCGATGAGCTGCGCACCAATCATGATCGGGTAGCTTCGCTCGCCGAGATCGACCTGTAGAGTTTGCATGGGGCCCCCATGATTAAAGGGGACTAGGATAGCGCAGATCGGCCCAAGCTTTCACGAGGCCCAGGAGACTGGAGCTGACTGAGGATCTCCTGCACCACTATGCGCGGAGGGCGCTCGTCCGTCTGAATAATGATGTCGGCAATTTCGCGATACAACGGGTCCCGCACAGCCATCAAACCGGTCAGCACCTCGCGGGGGTTCGAAGCTCGCAGCAACGGTCGATTGCGATCCCGGGAGGTACGGTCAAGCTGCTGATCGACCGAAGTGCACAGGTAGATAACCTGCCCCCCTGTGCGCAACACCTCGCGATTGTCCTTTCTAAGCACCGCACCGCCACCCGTTGCCAGCACGACGCCGTGCATTTGGCATAGCTCCTGAATGGCGACGTGTTCCCTCTCCCGAAAACCCTCCTCACCTTCAACATCGAATATCAGCGGAATGCTGGCACCGGTGCGCTGCTCGATCTCCTTGTCGGAGTCCCGAAAGGGGAGACGAAGCTCCTTGGCAAGCAGGCGTCCGATGGTGCTTTTTCCAGCCCCCATCGGACCCACGAGGATAATATTTTTCAATGACGTTAACGATTCACGGCGATGGCCTGATGGTTCAGGATTCTAGGTGTAAGGAACACCAACAGTTCAGACTTGGCATCCGTCACGACATCGCGACGAAACAAGCGGCCAAGATAAGGCACATCGCCTAGAAACGGAACCTTGTCGACGCTTTTCGACTGGCTGTTGGAGAACACACCACCGATCACGACAGTTTCTCCATCGTTTACCAAAACCTTGGCGTTGACTTCGTTCTTATCGATTGGAGGGACGCCGTTCAACGCATTGCGGAAGTCCGGTGCGTCTTTAGTGACCTTGACCTCCATAATGATGCGGTTATCCGGCGTGATTTGAGGGGTTACTTCCAAGGATAGAGCCGCTTCTTTGAATGAGGTACTTGTAGCACCACTGGAGCTGGCCTCCTGATAGGGAATTTCCGTACCCTTCAGAATCTTCGCCGTTTCTTTGTCCGCCGTCATGACCTTCGGCTGGGATACGACCTCTCCGTTTCCGGTTTTCTCCATTGCAGAGAGTTGAAGATCCAATAGGAGGTGATCAGAAAGAAAGCCAATGCCCACGCCGGACGTGCTCCCTAGTACTCCCATGTCCACAAAAGGAACCGGAGCCGTGCCCTCTTCCAGCGTATAACTACCGACCTTTTTCGTTCCTGGCGGTCTCAAGATCCCGTCGTCGTCGACTCCCCTGGCGCCATCCTTGCCATAGGCAGTCCACTGATCGTTCACAACGTTACCACCCCACCGTACGCCCAACGCTTTATCGTAGCCAACGTTTGCCTCAACAATCCGCGCCTCAATCATGACCTGGCGAACTGGAATATCCAGCTGAGTTACGATACGGCGTAGTTCATCCAAACGTTCCTGGGTTTGGTAGGCGATGATGTTGTTTGTGCGGTCATCAACCGCGATGGAGCCCCGCTCGTCAGCCTGCCCATCAACCGCAGTCACCGACTGGAAGAGCTTCGCAATATCCGCTGCCTTAGCGTAATTCACCTGGACGACTTCACGGCGGAGGGGCGCCAGCTCGGCAATTTGCCGCTTGGACTCCAACTCTTGACGCTCCCGCGCGGCAATCTCGTCTGCCGGCGCCACCAGCAGAACATTCCCCACCTGGCGCTTGTCGAGACCTTTGGTTTTCAGCACCAGGTCCAGCGCCTGATCCCAAGGTACGTTCTGCAAACGTAGAGTGATGTTGCCCTGTACGGTATCGCTAGCCACCAGATTCAGATCAGTAAAATCCGCTATTAGCTGCAGAACAGAGCGAACGTCAATGTCCTGGAAATTCAGCGACAACTTCTCACCGGAATAGGTGAAATGTTCGGCCTTGCGTTGCTCGGCATCTGCCTCGCTGAGCGGCTTGACGCTAATGGTCAGCTTGTCGTCGGTCTGGTACGCCAGGTAGTCGTATCGACCGCTGGGCTCGATAGCAATACTGGCGCCATCTGCCTTGCTGCTTGAATCGACAAATTTAACTGGCGTAGCAAAGTCTTGGACATCCAGCCGAACACGCAGCGATTCCGGCAATTGCGTCTTGGCGAAGGAAACTCGAATTTTACCGCCTTGCTCTTCAATACTTGGACTGATCGAAGGGTCAGACAAGGTGATGACTACATTGCCGGCCCCGTCGTCCCCACGGCGAAAATCGATATTGCTGATGGATTTTCCAATAGCCAAGGAAGCGTTTGGTGCGACCGGTTTCGTCGAGACCGCAGGAGCAGCTGAAGCAGCAGCTGGGGCACTAGCGGTTTCGCCGAGCACAACGAACAGATTGTTGCCGTCAACACGGGTCGAGTACGGAACCAGAGAAGTGAGATTCACGATGAGTCGGGTCCGCCCCTGCGCCTCCACCACGGTCACGCTTCGCGCATTACCGACACCCAGCTCATGATTTTTCGACCCCAGCTTGCTGGATACGCCTGGCAGATCAAGAGCGATGCGGGCTGGCTGGTCGAGCGTATAGCCACGAGGAGTGGGAACCGGTTCGTCGAAAGCCAGCTTCAGCTCAACGCGGTCACCGGGCAACGATGCGACATCAAGAGAATTCAGATTTGCTGCCAGCAATGCAGGCGAAATGAGCGCTGCCAGCAACGACAAACCGAGACGAGTGAGAGTGGTATTCATAAAGGGCTTCCGTTGTGCAGACCGGTAAAGGTTTTCCATTTTTGCCATGACTCAAGAGCGCTCTTTCAAGGTCAGGCTACGCGGGCGCTCAAGCCACCCACCCTCTCCGTCCGGAACGATTTCAAGCACACCCACCTCGGCTTCGCTGATCTCAACGATACGGCCATGGTTGCGCCCCAGATAGTCACCGACCTTGACTCGGTGAACCCCGTCACCACCTTTGATCAAGGCGTAGTTACCTGCGCCATTGGCCAGCGTGCCAACCATGACGAAGTTTTCAATGTTGAATTCCTCAAGAAACTGCTTGATGCGGCTTTCATCGGGCTTTATGTCCTTTGTCCCTTTCTGCCGCTGAGTCAGATCAATCTTCATAGGCGGCTGGAAGGGATGGCGCAACGACGCCGCGCTGTAGGTAAACGCCTCGTACGGCAGAAACGCTGGAAGGGGCTCGATCGAACCTTTCGGCTTGGCACGCACTTCATTCATGTAACTGCGCAGATCTTCGAAATCGCCGCTAACACCGCACCCAGCCAGCACCACCATGCCCAGGCCCATCGCCACAAGTCGGGCTCCTTTCATTTCTGCAGCCCCTTGTCGTTATAGCGATAGGTCTTTGCCAGGATGCTCATGTGCAGCTTGGAAGACGAATCCTTACTGTTCGGCTTAATCTCGAAATCATGCAGGGTAACGATGCGTGGCAAGCTCGATACGCCGCTGACGAAAGTGGCGAGGTCGTGATAAGCGCCAACGACTTTGATCTGTATCGGCAACTCAATATAGAACTGCTGTGTCACTTCTGGCTGCAGCTTGATTTCTTCGAATTCGAGCCCGCTGCCCAGGCCAGTACGGGTGATATCCTCAAGCAAACCCGGCACCTCGGTATCACTCGGCAACTGGCGCAGCAGAGCACCAAAAGACGCTTCCATCTCAAGCATCTGCGCCTTGTACGCCTCCAGGTTCGCCGCCTGAAATGCTTTCGTGGAGAACTGTTGCTTGAGCCTATCTTCCTCTGCCACTTGCTGGTCTAGGCTGGCCTGCAAATCACTGAGATAGAAGTAGTAACCACCGCCGAGAATCAGGGCCATCAGCAATATCGCAGCGATGACTTTTACCGCTGCGGGCCAGGACCCCAGGTTGTTCATGTCCAGATCAGAAAGATCGACGCTACGGAGACTCTCCATCGAGCTAGCCAGACTCATGGTTTCTCTCCTTCGACAGCAGCAGCCGGTTGTGTCTGTTGTACCGTTAACTGGAACACGTTCTCCTGGTCGACCGCCCCTGCGGTGACGGCCTTCACTTCGTTCAGGTTCGGTGCATCCAGCCAATCAGAGCCATCCAAATTACGCATCAGGTTAGAGACTCGGTTGTTTGACTCAGCAGCACCAACGATGGCGATGTTCTTCCCGGTCATCTTCAACCCGGTGAAGTAAACGCCATCGGGAAGCGTGCGAACCAGTTGGTCGAATACTCGACCGATGATCGGCCGATTACCCTGCAGGTCCTGGATGATCTTCATCCGCTCGAGCAATTGTTGCCGACGTTCTCTCAACTCCTTGATTTCTGCGATTCGGGTATCCAGAACAGCAATTTCCTTGCGAACGAAATCATTACGCGCGTTCTGTTGCTCGATTGCATGGGTGAAGTACTGGTCTGCAAGAAACAATAAACCCACTGCCACAACGGCCACCCCGGCCAGCGACACCAGGAAACGCTGTTTACGCTCTTCGCGTAGCTGCTCGCGCCAAGGTAAAAGGTTAATCCGGGCCATCAGTCGAAACTCCTCAAGGCCAACCCACAAGCGATCATCAGGGACGGCGCATCACTGGCGAGAGCGCCAGCGTTGACCTTGCTGCTCAATGCCATATCGGCGAACGGGTTGGCGACTAAAGTCTGGGTTCCGATTTTCTGCTGAATCAGCCGATCCAACCCTGGGATCGATGCCGTGCCGCCTGCCAGGAGAATGTAATCCACATCGTGGAACTGCCCGGCCGCGAAGAAGAACTGCAGAGAGCGCGAAACCTGTTGAACGACCGCCTCCTTGAACGGCTGCAACACTTCGCTGTCGAAGTCGTCTGGGAGGCCTCCCTGTTTCTTGGCCAGGCCCGCCTCTTCCATTGACAACCCATAACGCCGCTGTATTTCCTCGGTGAGCTGACGACCACCGAACAGTTGTTCTCGCGTATAAATAGTACGGCCGTTGTGCAATACGCTAAGTGTGGTCATGGTCGCGCCGATGTCGACGAGCGCGACGGTCAGCTCGTCATGTCCAGCACCCAACTGGGGCGCCAGCAAGCCATAGGAGCGCTCCAACGCATAGGCTTCGACATCAACGACCTTTGCCGTCAGCCCCGCCAAGGCGAGCGCCGCTTCACGTATTTCCACGTTTTCCTTGCGGCACGCTGCCAGTAACACTTCAACCCGACCAGGCGAACGAGGGGCAGGACCCTGCACCTCGAAGTCGATGGCGACCTCTTCGAGAGGGTAGGGAATGTACTGGTCAGCTTCGATCTTCAACTGGTTTTCCAGCTCTTCGTCGCTGAGCCCGGCTTCCATCTCGATGCTTTTAGTGATGACCGCCGAACCAGATACCGCTACAGCAGCCGACTTGACTCCAGTTTTTGCCTTGCCTAACAGTCGGGAAAGCGCCTGCCCCACGCCCTCCAGCTCAGCGATGTTTTTTTCAACCACAGCATTTGGCGGGAGTGGCTCAACCGCATAGGACTCAACCCGATACCGGGAACCTGAGCGGCTTAATTCCAGTAGCTTGACGGACGTCGAACTGATGTCGATCCCAAGCAGCGTGTTCGCTTTCTTAGTGAATAGCCCTAGCACGGCTGATTTCCTATCTCTATCCGCTACTTACGGATTAATTATGTATGTCAGCATTAGATAACAGCCTTGACAGAAGCGCAAATGGCTCCCCTACAGAAAAACCGCTTATAATGTGAACGGTTTTTCCTTTCGGCACCGTCTGCGGCATACACCTCATTCCCCATCCTGGATTCAACGAAACCCGATGCGTTTTCTGAAGTTTTTCCTATGGTCGAGCTTGGCTATTTTCTGCGGACTTTTGCTCAGTCTCAGTGGCGCGTTTCTCTATCTCAGCCCCAACCTGCCATCTGTCGACTCACTACGCAGCATACAGCTCCAGATTCCGCTGCGTGTCTACAGCCACGATGACAAGCTGATCGCCGAATATGGCGAAATGCGTCGTTCCCCTATCAGCTTCGATGAAATACCCAAGGATTTCATCGCCGCTTTGCTGTCGGCAGAAGACGATAACTTCGCGAATCATTATGGCGTCGATGTTTCCAGCCTGATGCGCGCTGCCACGCAATTATTGAAAACCGGCCATATTCAGACCGGCGGCAGCACCATCACCATGCAGGTGGCGAAGAATTACTTCCTTACCAGCGAGCGCAGCTTCTCGCGCAAGATCAATGAAATCCTCCTCGCTCTTCAGATTGAACGAGAACTGAGCAAGGATGAGATTCTTGAGCTGTACGTTAACAAGATCTACCTAGGCAACCGCGCGTACGGAATAGAAGCTGCAGCGCAGGTGTACTACGGCAAATCAATCAGCGAGCTGAGCTTGGCGCAGATGGCGATGATAGCTGGCCTGCCCAAGGCACCTTCAGCCTTCAATCCGCTCGCTAACAAGGAACGCGCCAAGGAGCGACGGGACTGGATTCTCGGACGAATGTATCGCCTCGGAAAACTAGACGAGACCCGCTATCACCAAGCATTGGCTGAACTCGTCGATGCGTCCTATCATGGCTCCTCGCCCGAACTTGACGCACCTTATATTGCCGAAATGGCACGCGCCGAAATGGTCGGCCGCTTCGGCAGCGCTGCGTACACTGACGGATTTCGCGTCTATACCACCGTCAGCAGCGAACGTCAGATCGCCGCCAACCAAGCCCTTACCCAGGGTCTGATCGAATACGACCAGCGCCACGGCTATCGTGGCCCGGAAGCTCACCTGCCCGGAACCGATGAAGCAGACTGGCTGAGACAGCTCGGTGACTATCGCAGCCAGTCCGGGATGCACCCGGCAGTCGTCAGTAGTACCTCAAAAGAATCCGTCCAGGCGCTACTTCGAGACGGCAGCGAACACAGCATCGCCTGGGAAAGTATGAAGTGGGCCCGCCCATTCATTAATACCAACAGCCTGGGGCCACAACCGAAGGCACCGTCCGACGTGGTCAAACCGGGAGATGTCATTCGGATCCGTATTGTCGAAGGCGAAGCGCTATTCAGCCAGATACCCCAGGCGCAGGGCGCACTGGTATCTCTCGATCCGCTTGATGGATCCATCGAAGCGCTGACTGGAGGGTTTTCCTTTGGGCAAAGCAATTACAACCGCGCCATTCAGGCCAAGCGCCAGCCCGGCTCGAGCTTCAAACCCTTCGTTTATAGCGCCGCACTGGATGCTGGGTTCACCCCTGCCACGCTTGTTAACGACGCCCCCATAGTGTTCGTCGAAGAAGGCCTAGACCGCGTTTGGCGACCCAAGAACGACAACAACACCTTCCTCGGCCCGATCCGCTTGCGAGAGGCGCTGTACAAATCACGCAACCTAGTGTCGATTCGCCTGCTGCAAACACTCGGCATCCCGCAGACCATCGACTACATCACACGCTTTGGATTCAAGCCCGAAGACCTGCCAGCGAACTTGTCGCTTGCGCTTGGCACAGCAACCTTGACACCAATGGAAATCGCTACCGGCTGGACAGCATTTGCCAATGGCGGCTACAAGATAGAGCCCTATTTGATAGAGCGGATCGAGGAGAGGGACGGGAAGGTGATATTCAGCGCAGATCCTGTGCGCGTGCCAGAACGCAACACTGCTGATCCAACCTCTGGAGCCGCGCCCGAGGCGACAGCCATTGCCTACGCACAGAACGACTCGTTCATTGCCAACGACAGCTCAGAGCTGGCCCCTCAGCCCCCCAGGCACGCCGAACAGATCATTGATGATCGGACCGCTTACATCATGACCAGCATGCTGCAAGACGTCATCAAACGAGGCACGGGCAGAAAAGCCTTGGCGATGGGCCGTGGCGATATCGCGGGAAAGACCGGGACCACGAACGAATCAAAAGACAGCTGGTTCTCGGGCTATAACGCCGACATCGTCACCACCGTCTGGACCGGGTTCGATCAGCCTCAGAGCTTAGGTCGCCGTGAGTACGGCGGCACTGTGGCCCTGCCCATATGGATGAAATACATGAGCGCTGTGCTTGAGGGCAAACCTGAACATGCCCCCGCTGAGCCTGAAGGCATCCTGACCCTGCGCATCGACCCTGACAGCGGCCGCGCAGCGGCACCAGGGACACCAGATGCCTATTTCGAAATATTCCGAAGCGAAGATTCGCCGCCTGGCATGAACGATGAGCTGATGCAAGGCGCAACCATCCCCGGTAGTCCGCTACCGGCCAGCGAAACGGCACCTATGGATCTTTTTTAAAAGTCGAGTACTAGGTGAGAGCGTAGCCGAGCTCCGCTAAGTGTTCTGCGGGATTTAGATGATAAAAAACCGGCCATTGGCCGGTTTTTTCTAACTACAGCCCCGTCAAAGCGGAGCCACAGACAACCATTCAACCACCGAAGACGTCGTCGACAGACTTAAGTGGGTAGTTCGAGGGGTAGGGCAGGGTCGCCACGCCACTTTCTATGGCAGCCTTGGCGACCGCATCGGAAACCAGCGTGATCAGGCGCCGATCCATAGGCTTCGGAATGATGTACTCCCGACCGAACTCCAGACTGTCAACGCCATAGGCGGCCGCCACCTCGGCCGGCACCGGCAGCTTGGCAAGGTCACGCAGCGCCAGCGCGGCTGCTATCTTCATTTCCTCGTTGATGCGCTTGGCCCGGACATCCAGCGCACCGCGGAAAATGAACGGGAAGCCCAGCACGTTGTTGACCTGATTCGGATAATCCGAACGGCCGGTTGCCATGATTACATCGGAGCGCGTCGCGTGTGCCAGCTCCGGACTGATCTCAGGGTCCGGGTTGGAGCAGGCAAATACGACCGGATTGGCCGCCATACGCTTGAGACCTTCGGCACTCAGCAGATTGGCGCCTGACAGGCCCACGAAGACATCGGCACCGTCTAGCGCGTCATCCAGGGTGCGCTTGTCTGTCTCATGTGCAAACACTGCCTTGTACTGGTTTAGATCGTCACGACCCGCATGGATAACACCCTTGCGATCGATCATGAAGATGTTCTCGATTTTCGCGCCCATGCTAATTAGCAACTTCATGCAGGAAGTTGCAGCGGCGCCGGCGCCGAGGCAGACGATCTTTGCCTGTTCCAAAGACTTGCCGGCAATTTCCAGCGCATTGAGCATGCCTGCTGCAGTGACGATAGCCGTGCCGTGCTGATCGTCATGAAACACGGGAATGTCGCATTGTTCGATCAAGGTCCGTTCGATTTCGAAGCACTCAGGCGCCTTGATGTCTTCCAGATTGATCCCGCCAAAGGTGATGGAGATACGCTTGACCGTATCGATGAAGGCCTGCGGACTCTCCGCATCGACTTCGATATCAAACACATCAACCCCAGCGAATCGCTTGAACAGTACACCCTTGCCTTCCATAACCGGCTTGGATGCCAATGGCCCAAGGTTGCCAAGACCAAGAATCGCAGTGCCATCGGAAATCACCGCAACCAGATTGCCTTTGCCGGTGTAACGATAAGCCAACTCAGGATCTCGGGCGATCTCCCGGACCGGTTCCGCCACACCAGGACTGTAGGCCAGCGAAAGATCGCGAGCGGTGGACGTGGGCTTGGTCAGCTCGACGCTCAACTTTCCCGGACGGGGCTGGGAATGGTAGTCGAGAGCGGCAGTTTTCAGGTCAGTCATGGGGGCAATTCCGCTTATTTTACTGGGACAGACAGGTGGTCGAGGATACGCCAAGACCGAGCGCCGTCACAAGGGAACGGAAAACCTGACTGTCAAGGTCTGGCCGTACGACTTTTGGCGACGGCTTCAGGACAAAGGCATGAGCATCGACGGGTGGCTTAGCTTCAACAACCAACGCGCCCGCCGCGACCGATCACCACGACTCTTTCGGTCGATAACCCACCCCCTGACCTCGACATCCTTGCCAGACAACCCCTTCAACGCATCATCGAAAGCGGCAACGACCTGAGGAGGGACCTGCACCACAAGCGAACCACCCAGCTCCAACCAAACACCTCCCCGGTTGGTCTCCATGCGCTCGACACGGGCCCTGACAATCGCAAATCCACCGCCACGCACGCGGTCCGCCGCGATCACAGGAGATTGCCGCCAAACCCCTTTGCCAGCAGAACGCGCCTGCAGCTCCGCCGCTCGCTGGCATTCGGCCAACAACACGTTCGGCGCGATGGCGACAAAGAAGCCCAATCCTTCGGCAAGTATTTGCGCTTCCAGATTTTCGCCATGTTTGTCGAAGGCGTGAGCAAGAACGCGTCCGTAGTGATCCCTGGATTGCCGACCAATCCTCATGCCGACATAACCATCATCGGTGCTCACCAACGATTGCAGCCGATTTCGTGCAGCCTCTGCAAACGGCTCGGCACTGCGCCCTTTACGGCCCATTTCGGTGGCATTCAACCCAATGAGTCGCACACTGCGACCATCGACCAGCCGCAGCGTATCGCCATCAATAACTGTCGCGACCTTCACGTGCGAGAGCGGCTCGCTGGCCGGGCAAAGCGCCGCGGCCTGCAAGCTGAAGAAGATAGAAACGAAAAAGGCGCCCCCCAGGGACGCCTTTTTCAGTTGCTCGGAGAATCTCATCGGATTCCCGTAGCGACGACAGCTTGTTACTTGGCGCCAAACACACCAAAGCGCTGCTTGAAGCGGTCGATACGGCCGCCGGTATCCAGCACTTTCTGCTTACCGGTGTAGAACGGATGGCACTCGGAGCAAACGTCGATGCTCAGGTTCTTGGCCAGCGTAGAGCGAGTCTTGATGACATTGCCGCAGCTGCAAGTGGCGTCGATTTCTACGTAATTAGGATGGATATCGGCTTTCATGGAAAAATCCTCGAGGACTTGTGCCGCCACCCGACCCTATGTCGAGTACCGCACGGAAGGGCGCGAATAATAACAGAGCAAGTAGGCGATGCAAGGGCTGCTGATCGGACAGATATTCGCCTAACCCCACAGCCCGAGACTACAGGCCAGCCTGCTACCCCGCCGGATCGTTTAAGATCGGCTTTCGCCGCCAAGGACTTTCGTGTGCCCCGATCCATACTCCGCCTCGCGCTGCCCTCGCCATTGCGCAGACTCTTCGACTACCTCGCACCTGCTGGCGTCTCAAGCGCCGGACTGCAGCCGGGTATGCGCCTGCGCGTGCCGTTTGGCCGACGCGAAATCATCGGGATACTGGTAGAGGTCGTCAGTCACAGCGAAGTCCCCGACGCCAAGCTCAAACCGGCTCTGGAGTTGCTCGATGCGCGACCGCCCCTACCGTCACCGCTGTTCAAACTATGCCTGTGGACTGCCCAGTATTACCAGCATAGCCTCGGCGACACGCTCAGCTGGGCGCTGCCGGTCCTGCTGCGCCAGGGCGAACCCGCCGAGGCGAGACAGGAGCGCTTCTGGCATGTGGTCAACGGCGCGCGGCCCGAAGACCCGAGACTGAGCCGGGCGCCACGCCAACGTGAAGCACTGAAGACCATCGCTCAGCATCCTCACGGCGTAGCGCATGCCCTGCTTTCGCAGCTGCAGCTGAGCAAAGACAGCCTCGATTTGCTTTTGCAAAAAGGCCTGCTGCGCGTCGAGACCCGGCGCTGCCACCAGACTCTGCGGCACCAGGGCAGCTGGCTGCTGCAGGCGGAACTCCCACTTAACCAGCAGCAACGCGCCGCTTTCGAAGCCATTCGCTCCGGCCTGGACGGTTTTCAGGCATACCTGCTCGCCGGCGTCACCGGGAGCGGCAAGACCGAGGTCTACCTGCAGCTGATCCATCAGGTGTTGGAGGCTGGCAAGCAGGCTCTGGTGCTGATTCCCGAGATCAACCTCGGGCCACAGACCCTGGCGCGCTTCGAAAAACGCTTCAATGCCCGCATCGCCCTGCTCCACTCCAATGTCAACGACCGCGAGCGTCTAGATGCCTGGCTTGCGGCGCGGGACGGCGAGGCCGACATCATCATCGGCACCCGCTCAGCATTGTTTACCCCGATGAAAAACCCGGGGTTGATCATTCTCGATGAAGAGCATGATGCCTCTTATAAACAGCAGGAAGGCCTGCGCTATCACGCACGCGACCTCGCCGTGGTCAGAGCGCGCCAAGAGAACGTCCCGATTTTGCTGGGGTCGGCGACGCCGTCGCTGGAAAGCCTGCACAACGCGCATAGCGGGCGCTACGGACTATTGAAGCTGACCGAGCGTGCCGGAGGGGCCCAAGCGCCACGCTTCCTGCGCCTGGACATAAAGAGCCGCCCGCTCGACTCCGGCATTTCCGGCCCGTTGCAGCAGGCAATGGCGCAGACACTTGCCGCCGGACAGCAGGTGCTGGTTTTCCTCAACCGGCGCGGCTTCGCCCCCTCGCTGCTGTGCCACGATTGCGGTTGGATCGGCCAGTGTCCTCGCTGTGACGCCAGGATGACGCTGCATCAGCGCCATAACGAGCTACGTTGCCACCACTGCGGGCATGCCGAACGCCCGCCGCATAGCTGTCCAGACTGCAACAAGCTCGACCTGAGGCCCGTAGGCGCGGGCACCGAGCGAGCGGAGGAGCGACTCGCAACGCTCTTTCCTGACTACCCGGTGCTGCGCATCGATCGTGACAGCACCTCTCGCAAAGGCTCGATGGAGCAGCTGTTGGCTACCATCAACCGTGGCGAGCCATGCGTGCTGGTGGGCACTCAAATGCTCGCTAAGGGCCACCACTTCCCGCGCGTGACCTTGGTCGCCATTCTTGATGCGGATGGTGGCTTGTTCTCGGCCGATTTCCGCGCCAGCGAACGAATGGCTCAGCTGATCGTGCAGGTAGCCGGCCGCGCTGGGCGGGCCGAGGAGCCCGGCAAAGTGATCATCCAGACCCACCTGGCTGACCACCCGCTGCTGGTTCAGCTGACCGAGCAGGGCTACTTCGCCTTCGCTGAACAGGCGCTGAGCGAGCGTCGCGCGGCTGGCTTGCCACCGTTCAGCCATCTTGCGCTGTTGCGGGCCGAGGCGGTGAAACCCGGCCAGGCCGAAGACTTCCTCGATCAAGCCTGTATCCAGGCCGAACAGCTGATAGCGCAACTCGGCCTGACGGGTGTCGAGCTGCTGGGACCAGTGCCCGCTCCGATGGAGCGACGAGCCGGGCGCTTTCGTGCGCAGCTACTGCTACAAGCTAACGCCCGCGCACCACTGCATAACCTGATGAACGCCTGGATGCCGCAGGTAGAGGCACTGCCGGGTAGCCGCACCGTGCGCTGGTCGTTGGATGTTGACCCGATCGACCTGTTCTGATGTTGGTCAATCGCACGACTCCAGCGCAACTAGCGCCTTAAGCCTTGAAGGTTCGGCCTCTGGGCACCGATAATGCCCAGTTTTCGACCAAAGCCTTCGGCCGACCGAGCACATCATGAAAGACAGCATTCGCCATCTGATCCAGCAAGCCCTGGCCCGTCTCACCGCTGAAGGCGTGCTGCCGGAGGGGTCGAACCCGACCATTCAGGTGGAGAACACCCGCGACAAGACCCACGGCGACTTTGCCAGCAACGTCGCGATGATGCTGGCAAAGCCCGCAGGGATGAAGCCGCGCGATCTGGCGCAAAAGCTCATCGAAGCATTGCCAGCAGACCCCAGCGTCAGCAAGGTTGAGATCGCCGGCCCGGGCTTTCTCAATTTCTTCCAAAACAGCGCTGCGTTGGCGCAGCGGCTGGACGCCGCCCTTGCCGACCCTCATCTCAGCGTCAGCAAAACGGGCTCCAAGCAACGCGTTGTAGTCGACCTCTCCTCACCGAACCTGGCGAAGGAAATGCACGTCGGCCACCTGCGCTCGACCATCATCGGCGACGCCGTGGCGCGCGTGCTCGAATTCCTCGGTGACGAGGTTATCCGGCAGAACCACGTCGGCGATTGGGGCACCCAGTTCGGCATGCTGCTGGCTTACGTGAAGGAACAACCGAAAGGTTTCGACTCACCGGAGCTGGCAGACCTGGAAGGCTTCTACCGCGCAGCGAAGCAACGTTTCGACGAATCGGCAGAGTTTGCCGAACGCGCGCGCAAGCTAGTCGTGGAGCTGCAAGCAGGCGATGCCGAATGCCTGCGGCTGTGGAAGCAATTCAATGAACTCTCACTCAGCCATGCGCAAGAAGTCTACGACCGCCTCAATGTCATGCTCACCCCGGACGACGTAAAAGGCGAAAGCGCCTACAACGCCGAACTTGCCGACATAGTCGCATCGCTCAAGGTCAAAGGACTGCTGAGTGAGAGCAATGGAGCCCAATGCGTCTTTCTCGATGAATTCAAGAACGCCGAAGGCAACCCGCTCCCGGTGATTGTGCAGAAAGCCGGTGGCGGCTACCTCTACGCCACCACTGACCTGGCCTCCATGCGCTACCGCAGTCAGCAGCTAAAGGCTGATCGCGCGCTGTATTTTGTCGATCAGCGCCAAGCGCTGCATTTCCAAATGACCTTCGAGGTGGCTCGGCGCGCCGGCTTCGTCCGCAGCGACATGCAGCTCGAGCACATGGGTTTCGGCACCATGAACGGCGCTGATGGCCGCCCCTTCAAGACCCGTGATGGGGGCACGGTGAAGCTGGTCGACCTGCTCGACGAAGCCGAACAGCGCGCCTATAGCTTGGTTAAAGGTAAGAACCCCGATCTTGACGAAGGGGAGCTGCGGCAAATCGCCCACGCTGTCGGCATCGGCGCGGTGAAATACGCAGACCTGTCCAAGCATCGCACCAGCGATTACAGCTTCAACTTTGAGCAAATGCTCAGCTTCGAGGGCAACACCGCCCCTTACCTGCTCTACGCCTACACCCGAGTGGCCAGCGTGTTTCGCAAGCTGGGCACCGGCATGGACGGACTCGGCGGCGAGATCAAACTGGAAGCCGAACAAGAGCAAGCGCTAGGCGCGAAGCTGGCTCAGTTCGCAGAGGTGCTTAACGGTGTCGGTGAGAAGGGTGTTCCCCACCTACTGTGCAGCTATCTCTACGATCTGGCGGGGCTGTTCTCCAGCTTCTACGAGCATTGCCCGATACTCACCGCTGAGAGCGAGACGGTTAAACAGAGTCGCCTGCGCCTCGCCGCCCTGACCGGCAAAACGCTGAAACAGGGCCTTGCCCTGCTTGGCCTGGAAACGCTGGAGCGGATGTAAGTGGCAGCCAGGAAAAAACCCGCCCCGAAACGTGGCGCGAGCCGCTACCAGGCCCCCGCCAAGAAGCCAGTACCTGGCTGGGTCTGGCTCCTGTGTGGCCTGGTTATTGGGGGCTTTATCGTGTTCCTGATGAACCTCGAACCCGGCGGCGAAGAGATCAAGCGCAGCAAGGACACAGCGAAATCCAAGGAGCAGCCGAAGCGTTCGCCTACCGCCACGGGCCAGCCAGCGAAACCGAAGTACGACTTCTATACGCTGCTGCCTGAGTCGGAAGTGATCCTACCGCCAGAAGCATCAAAGCCGGAACCGCCCAAGCCGGTTACACCGGAAGAGGCTGCCAAGATCGATGCAGCGCGTGCCGAAGCCGCTCTGAATGGCCAGGTACCACCGCCTCCGCCTACAGTAGCCAAGGCACCGGTGACTCAGTTTTTCTTGCAGGCCGGCTCATTCCGCAAGAAGCCGGAGGCGGAAAAGGTCAGAGCGCAGATCATTCTGCTCGGGCAGGATGTCCGGGTGGAGAACGTGACCGTGCGTGACGAGGACTGGTATCGAGTGTTGGTCGGGCCATTTGCCGACCGGGAAAAACTTGGTCAGGCCCAGAAGGCGTTATCAGCGAGTGGCTACAACAACCTGCTACTTCAACAGCGCCAAGCGCGCTGAACCGAGCCTTTACTCAAGCGCAGGGGCGGTGTTGTAAACCGCGCCGCCCTGCTACTAACCGTTAGGACAGCGCGAACCTCTGTCCTAACGCTCCCGTGGCGCATAGGCGAAAACATCTGCACGCATCTGCTTCGCATCCATCCCGGCCTCCACCAACGCATCCAACGTGCCGTAGACCATTGCGGGAGACCCGCTGGCGTAGACGTGAACCGGCTGCAGATCGGTGAAGTCCTCGCAGACTGCTTCATGCAACATGCCGCGCCGCCCCGCCCACTCACAAGCATCACTGACAATCTGATGCAGAAACAAATTGGGCATCTGTTGCCATTCCTGCCAATGCGTCAACTGATAGAAGTCTTCCGGGCGCCGCACCCCCCAATATAGATGCACCGGATAGGCGAAGCCCTCGGCTCGGCAATGCTCGATCAAACTGTGCATCTGCGCCATTCCGGTGCCTGCAGCAATCAACACCAACGGTCCCTCTGGCAGCTCGGCGAGGTGGGTATCGCCGAACGGCATCTGCACGCGAGCCGTCCCGGTGCGCCTGATTTGCTGCAGCAGGTCGATCGCTGAGGATTCACGCGCCAGCACATGGAGCTCCAGCTCACGTCCGCGTCCTGGCGCGGACGCTAGCGAAAAGGCGCTGTATTCGCCATCCTCCCGCTCCAGCAACAAGTACTGCCCAGCGTGGTAGCGCGGCAGTTTTCCAGCCGGCGCACGGAGTAGCAGGCGAAACACGTCGCCCCCCACCTCATCACAGCTGACGAGCTGGCAACTCAGCGTACGCACCGGCAGTTCCCCCGGCGCAAGCACACCATCCCACAGCAGGACGCAATCTTCCTCTGGCTCAGCCAGGCAGGCAAAAACTTCGCCATGATCATGGCTTTCACCACGCTGACGCACCCGGCCGTCAACCAGCAGTGCAGCGCATATCAGGCAATTACCGTTGCGGCATGCTTGCGGACAGTCGTAGCCCAACCGGCGCGCGGCATCGAGGATCAACTCACCACGCTCGACGTCGAGCACTGCCCCGGAGGGTTGCAGGGTTACTTTCATCAATTCAAAACCTGAGTAAATGCGCGGCTATCATCAGTCGATGCCAAGCTCGGTCCAGAGTTCGTCGACCCTACGCTTCACCGCCTCATCCTGCACGATGGCCCGCCCCCATTCACGAGTAGTCTCGCCGGGCCACTTATGAGTGGCATCGAGGCCCATCTTGCTGCCGAGACCGGACACCGGCGAGGCAAAGTCGAGATAGTCGATTGGTGTGTTCTCGATCAGCACCGTATCGCGTTTGGGATCCATGCGCGTAGTAATGGCCCAGATAACGTCATTCCAATCCCGAGCGTTGATATCGTCGTCGGTAACGATGACGAACTTTGTGTACATGAACTGCCGTAGAAAGCTCCATACGCCCAGCATCACGCGCTTGGCGTGGCCGGGGTATTGTTTTTTCATGGTTACCACCGCCATGCGATAGGAACAGCCTTCCGGCGGCAGATAGAAATCAGTGATTTCGGGAAACTGCTTCTGCAGGATCGGTACGAAAACCTCGTTGAGCGCGACACCAAGTATCGCCGGCTCATCTGGCGGCCGACCGGTGTAGGTGCTGTGATAGATAGCGTCGCGACGTCGAGTGATGCGCTCCACGGTGAACACCGGGAAGCGATCGACTTCGTTGTAGTAGCCGGTGTGATCACCGTACGGCCCTTCATCGGCCATCTCGCCTGGCTGAATGTAACCTTCCAGAACAATTTCGGCACCGGCCGGCACCTGCAAATCGCTGCCTCGGCATTTGACCAGCTCGGTACGGCTGCCGCGCAACAAGCCAGCAAAGGCATATTCGGAGAGCGAATCCGGAACCGGTGTAACAGCGCCGAGGATCGTGGCCGGATCAGCGCCGAGCGCCACCGCCACTGGGTAGGGTCGGTCGGGGTACTTCTCGCACCACTCACGAAAGTCCAGCGCACCGCCTCGATGGCTGAGCCAGCGCATGATCACCTTGTTGCGACCAATCACCTGCTGGCGATAGATACCAAGGTTCTGCCGCTCCTTGTTAGGGCCCTTGGTGATTGTCAGCCCCCAGGTGATCAGTGGCCCAGCATCGCCTGGCCAGCAGGTCTGAACCGGAAGCAGAGACAGATCAACATCGTCACCTTCGACGACCAGCTCCTGACAGGGCGCATCCTTGAGCACCTTGGGCGCCATGCTGATGACCTTCTTGTAGATCGGTAGCTTGCTCCAGGCATCCTTCAGCCCTTTGGGCGGCTCCGGCTCCTTGAGAAAGGCCAAGAGCTTGCCGATCTCACGTAGCTCGGACACTTCCTCTGCCCCCATGCCCAGGGCAACGCGCTTGGGTGTGCCGAAGAGATTTCCGAGAACCGGCATATCGAAGCCGGTCGGATTCTCGAAGAGCAGCGCCGGCCCCTGCTTGCGCAAGGTTCGATCGCATATCTCGGTCATTTCCAGAACTGGAGAAACGGCGGCTGAAACGCGCTTGAGTTCACCGCGCTGTTCCAGGCCTCGGATAAAGTCGCGCAGATCGCGATACTGCATTGCTTGAGCCTCGCAGGGGCCGGCGGGTGTCCGGGCGGAAAGTGTAGCCTTGGCGCAGGTCGATACAAAACCTGCAGACAGACAAAGGCCGGGTTTCCCCGGCCTCGGCAGCAACGACCAGACCTTATTTGCGCTTCATTGACATGAAGAATTCTTCGTTGGTCTTGGTGTCCTTCAGCTTGTCGAGCAGAAACTCGATCGCAGCGCTTTCGTCCATCGGATGCAGCAGCTTGCGCAGAATCCAGATGCGCTGCAGCTCTTCCTCGCTGGTTAGCAATTCTTCGCGACGAGTCCCCGAGCGGTTGATGTTGATCGCCGGGAATACCCGCTTCTCGGCGATACGGCGATCAAGCTGCAACTCGAGGTTACCAGTGCCCTTGAACTCCTCGTAGATCACCTCATCCATCTTCGAGCCCGTTTCCACCAGTGCGGTGGCGATAATAGTCAGCGAACCGCCTTCCTCGATGTTCCGCGCGGCGCCGAAGAAACGCTTGGGCTTTTCCAGGGCATGGGCGTCGACACCGCCCGTCAGTACCTTGCCGGAGCTAGGAATCACCGTGTTATAGGCACGGGCCAGACGGGTAATGGAATCCAGCAGGATGACCACGTCCTTCTTGTGCTCGACCAGGCGCTTGGCCTTCTCGATCACCATCTCAGCGACCTGCACGTGGCGGGTCGGTGGCTCGTCGAAGGTAGAGGCGACCACTTCGCCACGCACGGTGCGCTGCATTTCGGTCACTTCTTCCGGGCGCTCATCGATCAGCAGAACGATCAGGTGGCATTCGGGGTTGTTACGGGTGATGTTGCTCGCAATGTTCTGCAGCATGATCGTCTTGCCCGCTTTCGGCGGTGCGACGATCAGACCGCGCTGACCTTTACCGATCGGGGCGCAAAGGTCGATCACCCGGCCGGTGAGATCTTCCGTGGAGCCGTTACCGGCCTCCATCGTGAGTCGCTTGTTGGCGAACAGCGGAGTCAGGTTCTCGAACAGTATTTTGTTCTTCGCGTTTTCCGGGCGATCGAAGTTGATCGTATCAACCTTGAGCAGCGCGAAATAACGCTCGCCTTCTTTAGGCGGGCGAATCTTGCCGACGATCGTATCGCCGGTGCGCAAATTGAAGCGGCGGATCTGGCTCGGCGAGACATAGATGTCATCCGGGCCGGCGAGATAGGACGAATCCGCGGAGCGCAAGAAGCCGAAGCCGTCTTGCAGAATCTCCAGCACGCCATCACCGGAGATTTCCTCACCGCTTTTCGCGTGCTTTTTCAGCAGGGAGAAAATCACGTCCTGCTTGCGCGAACGGGCCATGTTGTCGATGCCCATCTGTTCGGCCATTTCCAGCAGTTCGGTGATGGGCTTTTGCTTAAGTTCGGTCAGATTCATAGAAAGAGTCAGAAGGGATGAAGAAAGCGATTAGCTTGAGAAGCCGCGCAGCAGGAGACGAACAGGTTCGTTGTGCTTTATCAGGCTGAAGTGCGTCGGCGACGGCATGCAGAGGGCGACGGAGAAGCGTCGCAGGGCCGAATTTAGCACCGTGCAGGCGAAGCGTCCACCCTGCAGTTATAAAAAACCCCCGCATTTGCGGGGGCTTTTTGAAAGCAGCAACCGTGAATCAGATATTGCTATCGAGGAACGCTGCCAGCTGCGATTTCGACAGAGCGCCCACCTTGGTGGCCTCGACATTGCCGTTCTTGAACAGCATCAGCGTCGGAATGCCGCGTACGCCGTACTTCGGCGGAGTTTCCTGGTTCTCGTCGATGTTCAGTTTGCAGACTTTGAGCTTGCCTTCGTATTCCTTGGCGATCTCATCGAGCACTGGAGCAATCATCTTGCACGGGCCACACCACTCGGCCCAGTAATCGACCAGAACAGGACCATCGGCCTGGAGCACGTCCTGCTCGAAGCTGCTGTCGCTGACATTGTTGATGTATTCGCTCATGGAGTTTCTCCAGGGTCAAAATCAGAAGTGACGCCATCATAGCCCGGCTTGGTGCGGATCGAAAGTCGCAGCCTGTCGCTTGGGCAATAGACCATGGAAGGCACAATGGATCGATGACGGCGCGCTATGGCGCAGCGCTGCGCGTTGGCGGATGAAGGCGATCATGTCAGGATGTCGGGGTTTTGCACAGAGACTGCCCCATGCGCCCAACAGCCGCCGAACCCTTTCCGATGATCGCCGCCCTTGATCTCGGCTCGAACAGCTTCCACATGGTGCTGGCCCGCACCAGCAACGGCGAGATGCGAATCCTCGAGCGACTCGGCGAAAAGGTCCAGCTGGCCGCCGGCATTGATGAGAACAGACAGCTCGACGAAGCTGCCATGCAGCGCGGCCTGGACTGCCTTCGCCGCTTCGCTCAGTTGGTCAATCATCTCCCCCAGGGCGCGGTGCGCGTGGTCGGCACCAATGCCCTGCGAGAGGCGCGCAACCGCGCCCAGTTCATTCGCCAAGCTGAGACGATCATCCAGCATCAGGTCGAGGTGATTTCCGGCCGAGAGGAAGCGCGACTCATCTACCTTGGCGTATCGCATACCTTTCCCGCATCTAGCGGCAAGCGGCTGGTCGTTGACATTGGCGGTGGCAGCACCGAATTCATCATCGGGGAAGGTTTCGATTCGCTGTTGCGTGAAAGCTTGCAAATGGGTTGCGTGAGCTTTACTCAGCGGTTTTTTCAGGACGGCAAAATTACGCCGGCCCGCTACGCGCAGGCCTATACCGCCGCGAGGCTGGAGCTGATGAGTGTCGAGCACGGCCTGCACCGGCTCGGCTGGCAGGATGCGGTGGGTGCGTCCGGCACCATTCGCGCCGTCGGTCTCGCGATCAAGAGCGCCGGGCTTAGCAACGGCGAAGTCACGGCCGATGGCATCGGCTGGCTCAAGCGCAAGCTGTTCAAGCTGGGCGATGTCGAAAAGCTCGACTTGGACGGTATCAAGCCGGACCGTAAGGGCATCTTCCCTGCGGGCTTGGCCATTCTCGAAGCGATCTTCGACGCCCTGGAGCTGACCAGCATGGCGCACTCCGAAGGCGCACTGCGCGAAGGCGTGCTCTACGATCTGATCGGCCGACACCACCAGGAAGACATCCGCGATCGCACACTGAGCTTTCTGATGGAGCGCTACCACGTCGACACTGACCAGGCCGCTCGGGTCGAAAGCAAGGCGCTGGAAGCCTTCGATCAGGTCGCTTCCGATTGGGCATTAGATGAAGAATGGCTGCGAGAACTGCTCAGCTGGGCGGCACGGATACATGAGGTCGGACTGGACATCGCGCACTACCACTACCATAAGCACGGCGCCTACTTGATCGAGCACTCCGACCTCCCCGGCTTCTCACGTCAGGATCAACAGATGCTGGCGTTGCTGGTTCGCGGCCACCGCCGCAATATACCCAAACAGAAATTCGAGGAAATGAGCGAGGACGGCGTGAAGCTGACCAGACTCTGTGTATTGCTGCGCTTCGCGATTCTTTTCCACCACATCCGTGGGCCGCAGCAAGCGCCAGCGTTTCAGCTCAAGGCCGGCGATAACAGTCTGGACGTGGCTTTTCCTGAAGGCTGGCTGGCTCAAAACCCGCTGACACAAGCCGATTTTGCCCTGGAGGCGGATTGGCTCAAGCGGATCGACTTCACCTTCAGCGTGCGCTGAGTTTGGCAGCGGTGGACGAACCGCCGCCATCCCAATAACCGGACGTTTATCGCGCAGTCGGGCTTCCTAGACGCTCCAGCAACGTGTTCTGCACGTTGCGTGGATTCTGATTGCCGCTTGGGCTGTTACGCAGATAACTGCCGTCAGACTGCAGCACCCAGCTCTGGGTGTTGTCGGTCAGGAAGCCCTCCAGCTCCTTCTTCACCCGTGTCACCAGCTTCTTGCCCTCGACCGGGAAGCAGGTCTCGACCCGCCGATCCAGGTTGCGCTCCATCCAGTCGGCACTGGACAGGTAGAGCTTCTCGTCACCGCCGTTGAGGAAATAGAACACTCGACTGTGCTCGAGGAAGCGGCCAATGATCGAGCGCACCTGAATGTTGTGTGAAACCCCGAGAATGCCTGGACGCAAGCAGCACATGCCGCGGACGATGAGATCGATGCGCACGCCGGTCTGGCTGGCCTTGTACAACGCCCGGATCATTTTCGCGTCGGTCAGCGAGTTGACCTTGAGAATGATATGCGCCGGCTTGCCTTCGCTGGCGTGTTGCGTCTCCTGCATGATCATGTCCAGCAACGCCTTCTTTAGGGTGAAGGGCGCGTGCAGCAGCTTTTTCATACGCATGGTCTTGCCCATGCCTATCAGCTGGCTGAACAACTTCGACACGTCCTCACAAAGCGCATCATCGGAAGTAAGCAGGCTGTAATCAGTGTAGAGCTTCGCATTGCCGGCATGGTAGTTGCCGGTACCCAGATGAGCGTAACGCCGAAGTTCGCCATTCTCGCGTCGCAGGATCAGCATCATTTTGGCGTGCGTCTTATAGCCCACCACGCCATAGATCACCACGGCGCCGGCCTGCTGCAGGCGGCTGGCCAGCTGCAGATTGGATTCCTCATCGAAGCGCGCTCGTAGCTCGATGACCGCCGTAACCTCTTTGCCGTTACGCGCCGCTTCCACGAGGGCATCGACTATCTCGGAGTTGGCGCCTGAGCGGTACAGCGTCTGTTTGACGGCGAGAACGCAGGGATCCTTCGCCGCTTCGCGCAACAGATCGACCACCGGTGTGAACGACTCGTAGGGATGCAGCAGCAAGATGTCTTGCCGGCCAACGACATTGAAAATGTTTTCGCTGTTCTGCAACAACTTGGGAATTGCAGGCGTAAAAGGGGTGTACTGCAGTTCCGGGTGGCTTTCCAGCCCCGTGATACTGAACAGCCGAGTCAAGTTGACCGGCCCATTGACACGGTATAACTCGCTCTCGCTCAAAGTGAACTGTTTGAGCAAGAAGTCGGCCAGGTGCTTCGGACAGGTATCCACCACCTCTAGCCGTACCGCGTCGCCATAGCGGCGCGAAATCAGCTCGCCACGAAGCGCACGCGCCAAGTCTTCGACGTCCTCGGTATCGACCGATAGATCGGCATTACGCGTCAGACGGAACTGGTAACAACCCTTTACCTTCATGCCATGGAAAAGATCATCGGCGTGGGCATGAATCATCGAGGACAGGAACACATGGTTCGCGCCTGTCCCACCGACTTCTTCTGGCACCCGTATGACCCGCGGCAACAACCGAGGCGCCGGGATGATTGCCAACCCGGAATCACGGCCGAAGGCGTCGATACCTTCCAGCTCAACGATGAAGTTGAGGCTTTTATTGACCAGCAACGGGAACGGATGGGTGGGGTCCAGACCGATCGGCGTAATGATCGGAAGGATTTCGTCACGGAAGTAACGGCGCACCCAGGCCTTGATCTTGGTTGTCCAGTTTCGCCGACGAATGAAGCGCACCTGATGCTTGGCCAGTTCCGGCAGCACGATCTCGTTGAGGATCGAATACTGCCGGCTGACCTGCTCGTGGACCAGTTCGGAAATACGCGCCAGCGCCTGGTGCGGCTGCAGACCGTCTGCACCTGCCTGCTCACGCGCGAACGTGACTTGCTTCTTCAGCCCCGCAACACGAATTTCGAAAAACTCATCGAGGTTGCTGGAAAAGATCAGCAGGAATTTGAGCCGTTCCAGTAGCGGATAGGACTCGTCCAGCGCCTGTTCCAACACGCGAATGTTGAATTGCAGCTGTGACAGCTCGCGGTGGATGTAGAGGCTGTTGTCGTCCAGATTCGGCGGGGGAGCCGGTGGCGCTGGCGCTTCCTCTGTCTTCTCCACCTCAGGCGCTGACGGGGCCATTTCCTCTAGGGGATGCACTTCAATGGCAGCAGCCTGCATTTCGCTTTCGCTAAGTCCCTGATTAGTCATCGATCTGCCTCGGGAGGGCTCATTGCCCCTGTTTTAATTGTTGTGCCGCCTGCTTGGCGAAATAGGTGAGGATGCCATCGGCACCTGCGCGCTTGAAGGCGGTCAGCGATTCGAGAATCACGGCATCGGTCAGCCAGCCGTTCTGAATTGCTGCCATGTGCATCGCATACTCGCCGCTGACCTGGTAGACGAAGGTCGGCACCCGAAAGGCATCTTTAACCCGCCAGAGAATGTCCAGATAGGGCATGCCCGGTTTGACCATGACCATGTCAGCGCCCTCTGAAAGGTCGGCGCCGACTTCGTGCAAGGCCTCGTCACCATTGGCCGGGTCCATCTGATAAGTGTTCTTGCTGCCCTTACCCAGATTCGCCGCCGAACCTACCGCATCGCGGAACGGCCCGTAGTAGGCACTGGCGTACTTGGCCGAATAAGCCATGATCCGCACATTGTGATGTTCAGCTACCTCCAGCGCCTCGCGTATCGCCTGGATGCGCCCATCCATCATGTCCGATGGCGCAACCACCTGCGCGCCCGCCTCAGCGTGGGACAGGGCCTGACGGACCAGCGCGTCGACCGTGACATCGTTTTGCACATAGCCATGCTCGTCAAGAATCCCGTCCTGGCCATGAGTGGTGAAGGGGTCCAGCGCAACGTCAGTGACGATGCCGAGCTCCGGGAAGCGCTCGCGCAGGGCCCGGGTGGCGCGCTGGGCGATGCCCTCAGGATTCCAGGCTTCCGCCGCATCGAGGGATTTCTTCTCCAGCGGCGTGACCGGGAACAGCGCCAACGCAGGAATACCCAGCGCGACCAGTTCCGCGGCTTCTTCCAACAACAAATCGATGGAAAGACGCTCCACGCCGGGCATCGACGGCACCTGCTCGCGGCGATTTTCGCCATCGAGAACAAACACGGGCAGGATCAGGTCATCCACGCTCAATCGATGCTCACGTACCAGTCGACGGGAAAAATCATCACGACGATTGCGGCGCAGCCGTGTAGCGGGGAACAAGCGATTGGCAGGAACGAAACTCACAACGAACTCCTGGCCCGTAGAACGGGCGAATATGACGTTTATAAGCCGACATCGTGACAGCTTGATGACAAGCAATCCGCGCTGGCCGGAGATTGCCCTCATTGTCGCCACCAAGCGCGGGCACTGCCAGTGCTTTGAGCAGTGTATCGCCGAGCTGAAGTGCCTAGGCCAGACGCGCGCACAGTTGAACACCCGTCGCGATAAGGCATCCAACCCTCATCGCGATGGACTTACCTTGGGCTCCACCAAGGGCTAGCATCGAAGGCTGTCGCCTGGCGCAGTTGCCAGGCTGCTGAACTGACCAGGAGTATCTCAATGAACAGAAAAGTCGCCGTGATTCTTTCCGGCTGTGGCGTATACGACGGCTCGGAAATCTACGAGAGCGTGATCACGCTGTTGCGCCTGGATCAGCGTGGCGCCAAGGTCCAGTGCTTTGCGCCGAATATTGACCAGATGCATGTAATCAATCACCTAACCGGTGAAGAAATGCCGGAAAACCGCAACGTGCTGATCGAATCCGCGCGCTTGGCACGGGGAGAGATCAAGGATCTTCGCGAAGCCAATGCCGAGGAGTTCGACGCGCTGATCGTGCCAGGCGGCTTTGGCGCTGCGAAAAACTTGTCCGACTTCGCCACCCAGGGCGCCAGCTGCAAGGTGCTTCCCGAAGTGTTAGCGCTGGCCCAAGCCTTCGCCGCGGCCGGCAAGCCGGTCGGCATGATGTGCATCGCGCCTACCATGGCGGCCCAGATCTTTGGCCGCGGCGTGGTCTGCACCCTGGGCAATGACGACGATCCGGCTGCAGCGGCGGCACGGGAGATGGGCGTCGAACATCAACCGTGCGAAGTCACTGAGATCGTCGAGGACTCGCGGCATAACCTGGTGACCACTCCTGCCTATATGTTGGCCCAATCCATCAGCGACGCGGCTACGGGCATCTACAAGCTGGTCGATAGGGTGCTGGCACTGACCGGCAAATAGCGCCTCGGCTGACCTTGCCCCAGCTTTCGAGCCAAGGCGTGGGAGCTGAGGCATCGGCGTGGCGATACCGCCAATCTTACCGGCGCTCCCGCCGCGCCACTGGTCAATCCCCCCTCCCTCCGGCAGCTTAGTTGGATCTGCCGGAGAGCCGCACGAATGAACCACCCAATCGATACCATCGAAGAGCAACAGCACGCGGTGCGCCAGCTGTTCGAGCGCATTCCGTTCAATGAATACCTGGGTATCGAACTGGATGAGGTGTCCCGCCAGCGCGTGGTGATGCACCTGCCAATGAAACAAGAGCTGGTCGGTAATTTCTTTCACGGCATTTTGCATGGCGGCGTGATCGCGTCGCTTCTCGACGTCGTCGGCGGCGCCATGGCTATGATCGGAACCTTCGAGAAACATCAGCACCTGACCACCGAAGAGCGCGCCCTGCGCCTCTCGCGCCTCGGCACCATCGATCTGCGAATCGACTACCTACGCCCAGGACGCGGCAAACGCTTCAGTGCCGGCGCTACCCTATTGCGCTCCGGCAACAAGGTAGCGGTGGTTCGCTCCGAACTGCACAACGAAGAAGGGGTGCTGATCGCAGTAGGGACCGGCACCTATCTTTGCGGCTGATCCGAAGCGACCTTAAGCGGAACAGCACCTCGCGCCAGTCGTGTTTGCTTAGCGTACGCCGGCTCGAGCCAGCTGCGTCAGCAGGCGGTCCAGCGCGTTGGCAAACGCTTGCCGATCGCGGTCGCCGTAGGCACCCTGCCCACCGCCCACCTGACCCTGCTCACGCAAGTCAGTGAACAGGTTGCGCACCGCTAGACGATCGCCCATGTTGCGCTCGTCGAATTCACGACCGCGCGGATCGAGGGCCGCCACGCCTTTTTTCACCAGTCGATCGGCCAGAGGCACATCGCTGCAAATCACCAGTTCGCCAGGCTGCGCATGCTCGACCAGATAGTCATCTGCCGCGTCCGGGCCGCTCGGCACGACGATGAGACGAACACAGGCGAAGGCCGGCTTGATCTGGCTCTGGCCCGCCACTAGCAGCACCTCGAACTTGCGCTTGAGGGCGAACTTGATCAGCTGCTCTTTGGCTGCCTTGGGACAGGCATCAGCGTCAACCCATACCCGAAGCGGTGCAGCCCCCGTCATGCCACAGCCCGCCGCACCGTAGCCAGCAAAGCGGCAGCACCGGCGAACATAGCGGCAAAACTACGGTTGACCAGGCGCTGCTGACGCGGCGTGCGCAGCAAGCGCAAAACCCGGGAAGCCAATCCTGTATAGCCCGCCATGACGATCAGGTCGACCACCACCATCGTCGTTCCCATATGCAGATACTGCAGTACCAGATCGCGCTGTGGATCGAGAAACTGCGGCAGCACAGCGAGAATGAACACAATGGCTTTAGGATTGCTGGCATTGACCAGAAAACCGCGGAACACCAAGGCTAACGGGCGGCCGATCGGTCGCGGCGCAGCGCTGTCGTCAAGCATCGATGGCACCGCCTGCCACTGCTTAAGCGCCAGCCACAACAGATAGATGACCCCGAACCATTTGATCAGGCTGAAGGCGAGCGACGAGGTCGCCAGCACCGCGCCGACACCCGCGGCCACTACGGCTATCTGCATCGCCAGCGCAATCTGCAAACCGATCGCGTTCCAATAACCGCGCCAGAAGCCGTACTGCAATCCACACGACATCGAGGCGATCGCACCCGCCCCTGGAGACAGGCTGATGACCCAACAGGCAACAAGAAAGGCAAGCCAGGTTTCGAGCGTCATGATTGATCCCCCAAGAAGCTGCGCCTGACAGGCGCAGCTTTCAGCACAGCCCTTAGTCCGGTATGTCTTTGCCGAGCTTGACCGGCTCCTTCAGCTTGCGATTCATCGCTTTGCGCATACGAATGTTGATCGCCTCAACCCCTAGCGAGAACGCCATGGCGAAGTACACGTAGCCCTTGGGCACATGCGCGCCGAAGGCTTCCGCCACCAGCAGGGTGCCGACCACAATCAGGAACGACAGCGCGAGGATTTTCAGCGTCGGATGCTTCTCGATGAAGTCGCTGATGGTGCCAGCGGCGAGCATCATTACCCCGACGGCAATCACGATTGCGGCCACCATCACCTGCACGTTGTCCACCAGGCCCACTGCGGTGATCACCGAGTCCAGCGAGAAGACGATATCGATCACTGCGATCTGCAGGATGATGCCAACGAAGCCTGCCTTGACCGCACCTCCCGTGGTGCCGCCCGACTCTTCTTCCCCTTCAACGCTATGCCAGATTTCCATGGTGCTCTTGAACAGCAGGAACAAGCCGCCGAAAAACAGGATCAGGTCACGCCCGGACACACCGTGCTCGAATACGGTGAACAAATCATTGGTCAGGCGCATGACCCAGGCGATCGATAGCAACAAGAGAATCCGCGTGCCCATTGCCAAGGCCAGGCCGAAGAAACGCGCCTTGGGTTGCTGTTCCTTCGGCAAACGCCCGACGAGGATGGAAATGAAGATAATGTTGTCGATACCCAGGACGATTTCCAGGGCAGTCAGGGTCAAAAAGGCGACCCATATTTCGGGGCTGCTAAGCCATTCCATGCGTGCTACTCGTGTGCGTTGTGATGAGGGGGCTGGATCTCGGTGCCACGCCAGCGGCGCAACACCTTCTGGAAGAACAGACTGTTAGGAACCTGAACGATCGCGCCGGTTCCGCTATCGGCTGACTCCTCCAGCGTGGTGTAAAGCAGGTTTATATCGATGACTCGGCCCTTGACGATGGGCTTGTCGAAACTCTCCACCAGTTCCACCATGTCACCCAACCGAAACGGCCCAACGGTCATGATGAGCACAGCGCAGAGCAGGTTGGAGAGCACGCTCCAGATCGCAAAGAAGGCCACAGCTGCGACTGCCACGAACCCGGAGAAGGCGGTCCAAATGACGGTGGCCGAAACTCCGACGCGCTCGAGCACCATGATCAGCGCACCGCCAATAATGAACCAGCGAATCCCGCCACGCAGCGGCAAAAGCAGTTCAGGCGGAAGCGGATAGCGACTGCCGAGCCGTGAAAGCCCACGTACGACGAGCCGCTGAAGAATATAGGCGACCAGCAGAATCAACAGTATCTGCAATCCGAGCAGTAACTGATCGCTCCATCTTTGCGAAAAAATCAACCACCGCTCGCTCACAGGCTCGCCTCGAGTTGGCTTTGTAGAACTTCGAGCGATTCGAGCGCCTCCAGCCAAGCCTCTTCCAATTCGCCTTCGCGCACCTTCAGTTCAGCCTGCTTGGCCAGCAGCTCGCGCAGCTCATCCTTGCGAGCCGACTCGTATACATCCGAATCCGCGAGACGCGCCTCCAGCGGCGCGAGCTTTTCGTGAATATCAGCCAAAGACTTTTCGAGCTTTTCGGCTTGCCGTTTCAACGGAGCCAATTGCTGACGCAAGGTAGCCGCAGCCTGGCGGGCGGCGCGTTTATCAGTCTTTTCACCCGTGGCCTCCACTGGGCTCAGCGGCTGCTGGCGGGAACGGTAGTCGACCAGCCAGCGAGCGTAGTCCTCAAGGTCACCTTCGAACTCCACTACCCGGCCTTCTGCAACCAGCAGGAATTCATCGGTCGTGCTTTTCAGCAAGTGCCGGTCGTGGGACACGACGAGCACGGCCCCCTCGAAGTCCTGCAAGGCCAGCGTCAACGCCAGCCGCATCTCGAGATCGAGGTGGTTGGTCGGCTCGTCGAGCAGCAACAGATTGGGTTTGCCCCAGGCGATCAGCGCTAGCGCGAGCCTGGCCTTTTCACCGCCGGAGAAGTTAAGGACCGGCTCATCGCAGCGATTGCCGCGGAAATCGAAACCCCCGAGAAAATCACGTAGTACCTGCTCCCGTTCGCCAGGGGCGATACGCTGCAGATGCAACAGCGGGCTGGCCTTGGCGTCCAGAGCGTCTAGCTGATGCTGGGCAAAATAGCCGATGACGAGATTCTCGCCGCGCTGCAGGCGTCCACCCAAGGGCTGCAGCTCGTTGGCCAGCGTCTTGATCAGCGTAGATTTCCCCGCTCCGTTGGGGCCAAGCAAACCGATACGGGCGCCAGGTACCAGCTGCAGCTTGACCTTGTCCAGCACAATCTTGTCACCGTAACCAAGGCTTCCTTGTTCCAGATCCAGCAGCGGGCTGGAGACCTTATCCGCCTCGCGAAAAACGAAGTCAAACGGCGAATCGATATGCGCCGGGGCCAACTCCTCAAGCTTTTCCAGGGCCTTGATCCGGCTCTGCGCCTGCCGCGCTTTGCTCGCCTTGGCTTTGAAGCGCCGAATAAAGTCCTCCATGTGCTCGCGCTGTGCCTGTTGCTTTTCGAACGCCTGCTGCTGCTGCGCCAGGCGCTCGGCCCGGGCCCGCTCAAACGCCGAGTAGCCCCCGCGATAGAGCGTCAGCTTGCGCTGCTCGACGTGCACCACATGACCGACCACCTCGTCGAGGAAGTCGCGATCATGGGAAATCAGCATCAGTGTGCCCGGATAGCTCTTAAGCCAGGCTTCCAGCCAGAGAATGGCATCCAGATCGAGGTGGTTGGTGGGTTCGTCGAGCAGCAACAGATCAGACGGACACATCAGCGCCTGCGCCAGATTCAGACGCATCCGCCAACCTCCCGAGAAGCTGCTTACTGGCAGATCCATTTGCTCATTGGCAAAACCCAGGCCGGCCAACAACTTGCGTGCCCGTGCGTCAGCGGTATAGCCGTCGGCGTTATCGAGCTCGGTATGCAAGCGAGCCAGTGCCCCGCCGTCAGAGGCTGCTTCAGCTTCGATCAACGCACCCTGAATGCGGCGCAGCTCGGTATCGCCGTCCAGCACGTAATCGACCGCCAACCGATCGAGCGTATCGACCTCCTGGCGCATGTGTGCAATGCGCCAGTCGGGCGGCAGCTGGCAGTCGCCCTCGTCGGGGGTGAATTCGCCGCGCAGCAAGGCGAACAGGCTGGACTTACCGGCGCCATTGGCGCCAACCAGCCCGACCTTATGGCCAGGATGAAGGGTCAGCTCGGCGCCTTCCAGCAAACGCTGCGGGCCGCGCTGTAGAGTCAGGTTCTGAAGTCGGATCATAATGGCGGCGGAGTTTATCAGGTCGCCCGGAAATCCATCCGGCTGCTCATGAAAAAAACCAATTACAGATGAACAACGACGAACTCTGGAATTTTGCCCTCGCCTGTTACGCAGAGCCCGGCGTGGAAAAGGCGTGTCTTGAGTTGCAAGCGCTAGGGATGGACGTCTGCTTGCTGCTCGCCTGCGTCTGGTTGGAAATTCGGGGCATCCGCCAAAACGCGCAGCGATTGGAAGACCTGAAACTGCTCAGCAAGGACTGGCAGAGCGCAGTGGTATTGCCCCTGCGAAATCTGCGTCAGGCGTGGCGTGAGCAGGCAGCCATCGACACGGAACTCGCCAGCTTGCGCCAGCGCGTCAAAACGCTGGAGCTAGACGCCGAACGAACTCAGCTCGATCGCCTGCAGCAGGCAACGCAGCATTGGTCGCGGGAGGGTGGATCTGACAATTGGCTGAACCAGCTATGCACGGGGATCGACGGCGCCCCCGATGCATTGCTGACCGTGCTGCGCCGTGCAGCTTCTCAGCTGGATGCCGGCGGGGCGGACTGATCCGCACTGCCGGCCTTGGTTGATGCGGGCTTGCGTGTGGCTGCAGGCTTGCGCGCTGCAGCGGGCTTGGCAGAGCTGGATGACTTGGTGGGAGCAGGTTTTGGCTTCGCACGGCTATTGGCAGGCCTAGCGGGACGTTTCGGAGCGCCACTTTCGGCTGCGCCCAAGCCGCTGGGCGCATTAGTCGTGGAGGACTTGCTATCCGCAGCTTTTGAGGCTGCAGTTCGGGCGCGGGTTGTGGCTGGCTTGCTCGCTGCCGGGCTCGAGCTGCTGGAAGATTGCTTGGCAGGAGCTGGCTTGGTTGACGCTGGCGCAGCCTTGCGTTGCGCTGAAGCCGAACGTGACGGCGTGGCCTTGCTGCGCGATGCCAGTGCTTGCGCCGCAGCCTTTTCAACCTGAGCGACACCTTGCGCCAGGTTCAAGCTCTGCTCGGCGTCGCGTTTGAGGTCAGCCAGGTAACTCAAGGTCTCGTTCTGCCGTGACTGCAGCAAGGCAAGCATGTCATCCAGTTCGGCCAGTTTCGACCGAGCCTTGCTTTGCGCTTTCGACTTTCCAGCATTGCCGGCCTCGTCGAGCTTGGCGCGCGCTTTGATCAGTTTTTCCTGCGTTTTGCCACGCTGCTTTTCAAGCTTGGCCAAGAGGATCTCTGCTTCCTTCTGTGCATCAGTGCAGGCTTTTTCCAGATGCACGACCAGACTTTTCGATAGCTGCTGAAGCAAGTGCAGCGGGGTAGTGACCGCGTTTTTCTTTGCTGGCATGGAAGTGCCTCCTGGCGGAAATGGTGCAGCCATACTAGACGGGCCGCAGCGATCCGCCAACCGATCAGCGAAGCGTGCTACAAGCGATCCTTCGCTTGCAGCTGACCGGCATCGGTCAGGCGGTAGCAGCAGGCTCTTTATGCGCGGTGTGCAGCACTTCGATCAGGCAGTCTTCAAGCTCGAAGCGCTCGTGCAGCAACTGGCCCAGACGCTTCAGCTCTTCTGGAAGGCCAGGGCTTTCGAGACAGTCGCCGTTGTCGCACCGGTCATTGAAAGCAACCGCCACCTGGGTAATCGCCTCGATACGAGGATAAATCTGACGCGCCAGATCCAGCCCTCGCTTGTCACCAAAGGCTTCTGCTTCGTTAAGCAGTTGCTCGTAGATCTCGAAATGACCAGCCGACACATAGTCGAGCAAGATTTCGCAGAATTTTTGCAAGGCCGGGCGAGTAGCCGCTTCGGCACCCTCATGCAACCCTTCGAATGCGTTGATCAATGCATGGCGTTCCTGCAGCCAGCGGTCGATCAGCAGGTGCACACCTCCCCAGCGTTCCTGGGCGTTCCGACAGCTCTCGAGCATGATGACCTCACTTTCCCTAATCGATGATGCCTGTTGCGCCTTCCGAGACGGTTTTTTGTCTTGGGATATCGGCCTTGGGTGAGTGACAGCGAAATTGGCAGAAAACCGACGCCGCCAGGGCAGACTAAGCTGCGCGGAACGAAGCATCAAGCAGCAAGGATGAAATTCAACCGGCATCACTAGCGTGACCGCTTCGCCCTGCTCATTGACCATCAGGCGGCGCGATCATTCGCCCCGCCTCGACAAAAAGCCTAGTCGCGGCGCAGCAACTGCCAGAAACAGAACAGGGCCATTGCAATGAATGCGAGCAGCGTCCACTCCGGAATACTCATTCCGAGCAGTGTCCAGGTAACTTCGGCGCACTCGGCGGTACCGTGAAGCACCAAGCGGGCAATTTCCTGGAACGGCAACGCATCCATCATGTATTCGAGACTGGGCAGGCAGCTCGGCAGCTGATCGGCAGGCATGTTCTGCAGCCATATCTGGCGTATCGCCGTGCCCCCTCCAGCAACGGCGAACAGCAGTGCCATGACCGAGTAAACACGGCGACCGGTCTTGCGTGGGCCATGCAGCGCAGCGACCAGACAGACCAGGCCGAAGCCGATAACGCAGATACGCTGAACGATGCAAAGCGGGCAGGGAACCAGCCCGACAACGTGCTCGAGATACAGGGCAGCGACCATCATCAACGCGCAGCCGATGAAGGCCAGAAGAAACAGCGAACGTGGGCTGGCCAGGTTCATGGCAACTCCGCAGACAGGAAAAGTTCGCTACGGTAGTGCGGCAGGCGGCGAGCTGCAAGCCATACGCAAATCGCCGCGGCGGCGCGGGACGGGCGTCACTACCCGGGCTGCCGCGCCGACTGCCAACCGCTAACTGCTGCTGGTGGTTTGTATCCGGTTGGCGCTGGATTGATCGAGGAGCCCCAACCCTTCTTGGAACAGCCGGTTGCTGCGCTCGTTGTCCCCTAGCTGGGCCAGCAACCGGGCCAGCTCGGCGCAGGTTTCCGGACGGTGTTCGAAGCGCAGGCTGGCCTCAAGATAATCGCGTGCCTTGCCCCAAAGCGCGTTGCGCATGCTCAGCCGGCCAAGCGCAAGCAGCAGCTCTGCATTCTCCGGATTAGCCTTGAGCCAGCCTTCAGCATTCGCCAGCTGACGCGCCGGGTCTTGACCGCGCACCCGGCCGTAGCGCTCGACCAAGCGATCATCGTACTGTCGCTTGAGCGCTGCGTAGAGCACCTCTTCGGCTTTAGCATCCGCCCCCAAGCGGGACAGACCGTCAGCGTAGGCTCGCACCAGCAGCGACTCACTGCGCAACCCCGACGGTACGGTTTGCCACTTCTGATTGAGGGCCTGCAACGCGTCCTCATTACTGGCTGCCGGGGCTTGACCACTTTGCTCAATCGCCGCTGTCCAAGCCAGCAATTCAAGCTCACTCAGGCGAGCCGGTGGCAACACGCGGTGCTTGCGCAGCTCGGGTAGCAAACTGCACAAAGCCGACCAGTCTTCGAGCTGAACGTACAGCTGCTGCAACAAGGTCAACACGTAGGGATGACGGGGATGGTCGCTGTGCAGCGCGTTGAGTGTTTCCCGCGCCTCGCCATATTGGCCCCTCGCAATTTGCAGCTGAGCGTGGGTCAGGCCAACCGCAAGGCCTGACTCGGGGTCGCGCTCCCTTGCTTTGCGGAGCAGCTCGTCGCTTTGCTCGTGCTCGCCCAGTTCATTGGCGGCACGTGCGGCGCCAAGGTAATGCACCAACGGCTGGTGGTCGTGCTCGGCAGCGGAGCGCAAATGACCCAAGGCTTGATTCCATTGTCCCTCGGCCAACTCGCGTAAACCGCTGCGTGATGCCTTGCTGACACGACGCTCACGGTGACGACGCGACCACGGATTGACCAGTGCGCCAGACGTGTGCAACAGACCGAGCAACCAGTGCACCACCATCGCCAACAACCAGAGGCATGCGATCAAACCAAGAAAGATCCAGAAGCTCGACTCGTAACGGAAGCGGTCATAGCTGATCAGGACATAGCCCGGGTCCTGTGCGATAGCCCAGCCGAGGAACCCGACAATCGCGATAAACAGGATCAGGACAAAGGCGAATCGCTTCATGCGCGCTGCCCCTCTTCCGCTGGCGGCTCATCGGAAGCTGGCTCATCGGCTGTCGGCTGGTCAGGTTCCGGGGTCGCTTTGTCTGTGGGCTGTGCTGGGCCGCTGTCAGCAGGCGACCCAGCGCTTTCGGACGACTCACGTTTCTGCACATAGGTCTGCAATGCGCGGAGCGCCGGTGAGAGGTCCGGCAGGCTGACCGACACTTGGCGCTTTTTCAGTTCTTCGATACGGTCGCGCAGCCCTCGGCTCTGACCGTTTTCCTCGCTGAAGTGATCCTTGATCAGCTGCCCCGCCTGATCCAACGATTGCCGGTAGACCTTTTCGTTGCCATTGAGCACGGCCCACTGCGCCTGCTCGATGGCCAGCGACAACGCCAACCGCACCTGCGCCAGGCTCTGACCGGCAAGCAGCGGCTTGGCGCTATTGCCAGCGTCGAAATCGATACGGACATAACGTGTCAGCTCATTTAGCCAACGCTGCCAGCCGCTATCGGCCTGGCCGCCTGCGGCGCCTTGACCCTCCTCGAATTCAGGAGCCAGGCCATTGAGCTGATTGGCCTGACCGCGCAACGCTCCAAGCTGGAGAAACAACCCGGTCCGGTCCAGCTCCGGCAGACTGCGCAACGCTTCAAGCCCTTCGAGCAATTGCTGTCGAGCGGCGTACGCCCCCGGATCATCCTGTTTACGCAAGATCAGATCCGCCTCGGCGAGCAGCGATTCGGCACTGTTCACGTCTTGCATCGCCGACAGACGCAACATCGCCATGCGCAACAGATGCTCGGCTTCAGCGAGGCGCCACTGCTCACGACTGGCCCCAAGAACCTGCTCGACACGCCCCGCCAGGCGCTGCTGATCGCTTTGCAGCTCTGTAAGCAAGCGGCGACGTTCCTCAAGCTGGTCGGCCGAGGGCAGTTGCTCGAGCTTGCCGAGGCGGCTGGCCAGTTGCTCGCTGCGCTCGCTCAACTGTCGGGTTTGTTCGCTCGTAGTCTGTGCCGACTGTTGCTGTTGCTGCTCCTGATCGGCCAGCTGCTGAGTCTGCCAGACGCTGTAGCCCCCTGCTGCCAGACCCGCCAAGCCGACCAGCAAGGCCAGACCGGCCAATCCTTTGCCGCCGCCACGCGCATCGGCGGTGGAACCGGCCGGCGTTTTCGGTGGTGGCGCCTTGGGCGCCTCTTTCGAATCCTTCTGCGGCTCTTTCTTCACAGGATTTTGAGCGGCGACGGAGTCGTTGCCCTTCGGTTGCTGAGGTGCCTTGTCGGAATCTACTTCGCTCACGTTTCCATCCTTTGCATCAGGAAGCGGGCCCGGGATTGTCCCGTAGCGCCGCCAGCAAAGCCGCGGTTCCAGCACCACGGCAGTCCACGATTCTTTTGGCGCCCAACGCCTCGGCCATCTCGGCCACACGAGGGCTGGGTACGAACAAGGGTAGTTCACGCAGCGTTGACCAATCGAATCCTGCCAACTCGCGTAACGACTGCAAACCCTGCCCACTGCTGACCACCATGGCATTCAGCCGTTCCGAACGAACCAGTTCGATCAACATGTTGCATGGGTAATCAGGCAGGTATCTCCGGTACAGCTCGAGGCTGTCGACCTGAACGCCACGGCAGCGAAGCGTATCGGCAAGATATTCACGCCCCCCCTCTCCGCGCAGAATGAGCGCTTTCGGAGCTGCCACCTCGAGCGTCTCGGCCAGTCGCGGCAGCGCCAGCAGCGCTTCGCTATCGTCGCCACTGGCGGGCCAGGACACATCCAGGCCGTATTCTTCAAGAATGGCGCCAGTCGCTGCGCCCACGCTGAACCAAACTGGCCCAGCAGGGGGCACTCTCCAATAACGACTGAGCCGCTCCAGGCCCAAACGGGCAGCCGGTTTGCTCACCACCACCACGGCAGCATAACGATCCAGCTCCAGCATGACCTCGCGCTGTTCGGGCGTTTCGTCGAGTGCCTCGATAGCGAGCAGGGGCAGGCTGGCACTGTGGATGCCCTGACCCGCCAAGATGGCCGCCAGGGCGGCGCATTCTTCTGCGGGCCGCGTCAGCAAGAGACGCCAGCCGTTCACGCCTTGCCGGCCTCACCATAAATATCCTGAAGGATCTTGCCAGCGCCTTGCTGCAACAATTCTTCTGCGATGCGCACACCAAGCGCTTCGGCTTCGGCATTGGGCGCACGGCCTTCAGCGCGTAGGAGCAAGGCACCATCGGGCTGACCGACGAGCCCACGCAACCAAAGCTGATCGCCTTCGAGTACGGCATAACAGGCGATCGGCACCTGACAGCCCCCATTGAGGTGGCGGTTCAGGGCACGCTCGGCGCTCACGCGAATGGCGGTATGGGGATCGTTCATGCATTGAAGCAGCTGATGCAGCTCGGTATCGCCGGTCCGGCACTCGATCCCGACCGCGCCCTGACCGCCCGCGGGCAGGCTGTCCTCGACACTGATGCTGGCGCGGATGCGGTCACCGAAACCAAGACGGATCAGGCCGGCCGCCGCCAGGATGATTGCGTCGTACTCACCTGCGTCAAGCTTGGCCAGGCGAGTGTTGACGTTACCGCGCAGGAACTGGATCTTCAGATCGGGGCGGCGCGCCAGCAGCTGCGCCTGGCGCCGGAGACTGGAGGTGCCTACGATCGCGCCGGCAGGCAACGCATCAAAATTCTCATAGTGATTGGAGACGAACGCATCGCGCGGGTCTTCCCGCTCACAGATGCAATACAGGCCGAGCCCCTCGGGGAATTCCATGGGCACGTCCTTCATGGAGTGCACGGCGATATCCGCTTCGTTCTCCATCAGGGCTGTTTCCAGCTCTTTGACGAAAAGACCCTTGCCGCCGATCTTTGCCAGCGGTGCATCGAGCAGCTTGTCGCCCCGACTCACCATCGGCACCAGGCTCACCGTCACATGCGGATGAGCGGCTTCCAGGCGCGCCTTGACGTATTCGGCCTGCCACAGGGCCAGGGCACTCTTGCGGGTGGCGATGCGAATTTCGCGGGACATGAACAATTCCAGACAGATGAACTGCCGGCGATGATAACAGGCCAGGAACAGCGATCGGGTTGGCGGGGATCAAGGAAAGCCGTCCGGGGACGGTTGAGCTGGAACGGGCGCCGGTCCTTAGCGCCAGGCTCGAATCAGAGGTTTTGCATCAGCTTGCGAACACCGGCGACATGGCGGCGGCTTACGGTAAGCGGCTCGCCCTCAAGCCCCTTGAGAAACAGCTGGAAATGTCCAAGTGGGGTGCGCTGCAATCGCTCGATACGGTCGCGATAGACCAGCGCATTGCGGTGAATGCGGACGAAACGCTCGCCGAACTCATCTTCGAGCGCCTTCAACGGCTCATCTAGCAGAACCTCGCCGCCCTCATGGCGCAGGGTGACGTATTTGTGGTCAGCGATGAAATAGATCACCTGAGGTAAGGGGATCAGTTCGATGCCTTTGCGGGTCCGTGCGCTGATATGGCTGCGCGGGCCAGTGCCACTCACCGCCGCAGGACGCGTCAGCGCCGCGAGTTGCACACGATTGGGCCGCTCGGCTTTCTTCAATGCTTCGGCGAGGTGTTCGGGCCGTACCGGCTTGACCAGATAACCGACCGCGCTCACCTGGAAGGCGTCCAGCGCAAACTCGTCGTGGGCGGTGCAAAAGATCACCGCAGGGGGAGCGTCGCGCTCGCACAGCTTGGCTGCAACCTGGAGGCCATCAAGCCCCGGCATACGGATATCCAGCAACACAACATCGGGACGCAGTTCCTCGATCAGGGACAGCGCCTCTTCGCCATTGGAGGCGGAAGGTTCCAGGACACGATAGCCGTCAAGGTCACCTACCAGTCGGCTGAGGCGCTCGCGGGCTAGAGGTTCGTCATCGACAATCAGCACATTCATACAGTTCTGGCTTCCTGCTTTTGTGTCGCACACGGATAGCGTAGACAGGTGTAGTAACGGGCATTACGCCGCTCCACGCTGAGACTCGCCGCGGGACCGAAAAGTGCCGTTAGTCGTGCGTCTATATTGAGCAGCGCTTGCTGAGTCCCTCTAGATGGCAGCTTTGGAGCCGTCTCATCAAAGGGGTTACTCACCTGCAAATGGAACACGCCATCAGCATAGTACGCCGCCACGCTGACCACCCCGCCCTCGATTCTTGGCTGAATTCCGTGGATAAGCGCGTTCTCCAGAAGCGGCTGCAGGGTCAGCTGGGGAATCGGCAAATCATCCGGCACGGTATCGACCTGCCATTCAACTTTCAGCCGCTCGCCGAGCCGGTACTGCTCGATTGAAAGGTATCGGCGTGACAATTCCAGCTCTTCGCGCCAAGGCACCAGGGTGCCGGGGCGCGCCAGGCTGGCACGGAACAGATCGGACAGGTCGAGCACCGCTTGCTCGGCCTTGGCTGGATCGGTGACCACCAGGCTCGCGATGCTGTTCAAGCTGTTGAACAGAAAATGCGGTCGGATGCGCGCCTGCAAAGACTCGATGCGAGCGCGAAGCTCGGCCTGCTCTTGCCGCCGCCATTGGCTCTGCAGATAGAAATAGCGCAGCAGCAGGCCGGACATGATCAGGCTGATCAATGCATGGCGCAGATACAGATTCACCTCGCCGACGCGCGTCAGCGGACCGCCAAGCTGATAGATATCGGCAACCGCCGTGCACGCCAGCGTCAGCCCGACCACCATCGCACAGCAAGCAAGCCCTGCCAGCCAAGCCGGCAATCGCGCCAGCAGCGGTCGCAGCTGACAAGTCAAACCGGCCGACAGCAACATCACCCACTGCACGAACAACGACGCCAGCGCCAGGCGCATCCAATTGAAACCTGGCTGCATCGGCTCGGCGAGCACCAGCACGAGCACCATCAACTCGGCGAGCAGCACCAGGCCGAGCAACGCGTCGGGCTGGCAGAGCTCAGGCACGAAGAAGTCATCGACAGGGGCCGCCGGCCGCGTTCGATCGAGTTTATGTGTTCGCATGAATTGAGTTTCCGCGCCGCAGGAGCGCAAAGCAAGGCGAGCCCGGCAAGGCGGCCACTGCCGTTGCGCAGAGGGAGCTGAGTCTATCGACTTGGAACGTTGCAATGATGACGAACGGTCGCCAGTTCCACGCCTCGGCAGTCATGAATGCGGCTGTATCGGCCGATACAAGGTGTTCTACGAACGACTCGTTTTGGCGCATGATGGCGCAATGCTTGCATCCCATCATCGACCCACCAATTGCTACCGCTGCCCCAGGAGTATTGAACCGTGCTGCTGCTTTCCTCTCTGCGTAGCCGCTTGCTACGCCCGGTATTCCTGACGCTGTGCGGCGCCGTTCTGGTGCAAGTACTGGTTGCTCTCGCATTGACCCGGGGCACCATCGACGGGCTCGAACAAGACATCGAGCAAAGCCTGGGCGAAGATTCGGCGCGCCTGCTGCAAGCGCTGCGCTCGGCAGATGCCGAAGTCAGGGGCGGGCTTACCAACCTGGCCGAACGCATGACCAGCGATCTATCCCAGGGACTGACGCAGCAATTGACCGAAGAGCAGAATCAGCTGAAAGACGTGCTTGAGCGTCACCTCAAGCAGTCTGGAGACGACCTCGCCACACTGCTTGCCGGCGTTGCGCCAGCTGCGATCTGGGACAACGACGTACCGGCGCTGACCGAGTTCGTCAGAATGGCTCACCGCAACCCGGCGGTGGTCTTCGTCGTTTATTTCGATGCCAATGGCAACCAGCTCACCCGTCACTTGAACCGCCAGGACCCCCGAGTCAAAGCACTGCTGGGCAAGGGCACCGGACGCACCGCGTTCGACAAGGTACTGTCCGCGGCCGAGATCGACCCAACGCTCTATCTCGCCAAGACATCGATCAACCCCAAGGGGGCGGACATCGGCCAGGTGATCCTCGGCTTCTCCACCTCAGCGGTGAGCACGGAACTGGCGGCGTTCGACAGCCGTTTCCAGACACTGGTCGCCAGCGGAGCGAAGCTGGTGGAAGCCGGTCTCGCAACCACCGCCAGCGACAGCGCAAAAATCATGGCGTCTGGCCTGGCCGCGGCGACGGAGGTGGCACAAAGCATCGAGTCCAATAGCCAGAAGGCAGTGGAGCGCTCCGCGTCGGCGCTGCTTTGGAAAATCAGCGTTGGCCTTGCTGTCATCGGAACACTGCTCCTGCTCGCCGTCACGCTGGTGCTCGGCCGCCAGGTACTGCGCCGGCTGGGCCTGCTCAGCACCGCGCTGCGCGACCTTTCGGCCGGCCACGGCGACCTCACCCAGCGCGTGAAGATTCACAGCGCAGACGAGGTGGGCGAGATGGCTGACGCGGTCAATCTGTTCCTGGCCAAGCTCCAGCCGATCGTCCAGGAAGCACGCGCTATCGCCGTACAGACCGGGGCGGAAATCGACACACTGGGCAACCGCAGCCGCTCCGCTGCAGCCGCTGCCGAGCGCCAACGTGACGAGGTCGCCCGAAGCCTGCAGGCGTTGGCCGACATGACCCAGCACGCGCAGAATGAAAGCCGCGCCATGCAGACTGCACTTGATCAGGTTGCCTCGATTCGCAAGGCTGCGGTAGATAACGAGGCGATTTCCGAGCAGGTGGGCCGTACGATCGAAGCGCTTGGCAGTGGCGTACAGACAAGCGCCTCGGTGATCGAAAAACTGGCCAAGCAGAGCGAACAGATCGAGGTGGTACTGACCGTGATTAAGGGCATCGCCGAGCAAACGAATCTGCTTGCGCTGAACGCTGCCATCGAAGCCGCTCGCGCCGGGGAGAGTGGTCGTGGATTCGCTGTGGTGGCCGATGAAGTGCGAGCGCTCGCCAGCAAGACTCAGCAGTCCACCGGCGATATCCAGACGCATATCGAAAGCCTACAACAGGGTGCACGTGACGCCGTCTTGGCGATCAACACGGCTGGCAAGCAAGCCGAAAGCGGCGCGGCCTCACTAGGCAGTAGCCGCGAGCTACAGCGCGCCTTGCAGACTGCCGTCGAGCAAGTGCACCAGGTTGTAAGGGAGGCAACCAAAGGCGCAGAACACCAAGCCAGCACCGCAACGGCCGTGCGCGAGCGGGTCGAAGTCATCTTGACCGAAGCCGAACGATCCGCCGACGCGGTGACTGCAACCGCGGCCAGCGGTAAGGAACTGGGCGTGCTTGCGCAGAGGCTCGAAGCCAGTCTCGGCCAGTTCAAGGCCTGATAGAGCCGCTCGCTGCGGAGCGCCAGCACGGAAGCCGCGCGTAACCCTGTTATTATTCGGGCCCTCCAATTTGCCCATCCGATTCAGCGAGCGCATTCATGAGCACCGACAAGACCAACCAGTCCTGGGGCGGCCGATTCAGCGAGCCCGTCGACGCCTTCGTCGCCCGATTCACCGCCTCCGTCGAGTTCGACAAGCGCCTCTACCGCCACGACATCATGGGCTCGATCGCCCACGCGACGATGCTGGCCAAGGCCGGCGTGCTGACCGATGCCGAACGCGACCAGATCATCGCCAATCTGAAAGAAATCCAGAGCGAAATCGAAGCCGGCACCTTTGACTGGCGCGTCGATCTCGAAGACGTGCACATGAACATCGAAGCGCGCCTGACCGACCGTATCGGCGTCACCGGCAAGAAGCTGCACACCGGCCGCTCGCGCAACGACCAGGTCGCCACCGACATCCGCCTGTGGCTGCGCGATGAAATCGACCTGATCCTCGGCGAAATCACACGACTGCAAGAGGGCCTGCTGGGCCTGGCCGAAGCAGAAGCGGACACCATCATGCCCGGCTTCACGCACCTGCAGACCGCGCAGCCGGTGACCTTCGGCCATCACCTGTTGGCCTGGTTCGAGATGCTGTCGCGCGACTACGAGCGGCTGGTTGATTGCCGCAAGCGCACCAATCGCATGCCGCTGGGTTCGGCAGCACTGGCCGGCACCACCTATCCAATTCAGCGCGAAATCACCTGCGAACTGCTGGGTTTCGAGGCGATCTCCGGCAATTCGCTGGATGGCGTCTCTGATCGCGACTTCGCCATCGAATTTTGCGCCGCCGCCTCGGTGGCGATGATGCACCTGTCGCGCTTCTCTGAAGAGCTGGTGCTCTGGACCAGCGCACAGTTCCAGTTCATCGACCTGCCGGACCGCTTCTGCACCGGTTCCTCGATCATGCCGCAGAAGAAGAATCCGGACGTGCCCGAGCTGGTGCGCGGCAAGACCGGCCGGGTATTCGGCGCGCTCGCCGGTTTGCTGGTGCTGATGAAGGGCCAGCCACTGGCCTACAACAAGGACAATCAGGAAGACAAGGAACCGTTGTTCGACGCCGCCGACACCCTGCGCGACTCGCTGCGCGCCTTTGCCGATATGGTTCCGGCGATCAAGCCCAAGCGCGAAATCATGCGTGAAGCCGCACTGCGTGGTTTCTCCACAGCAACCGATCTGGCCGACTACTTGGTGCGCAAGGGCCTGCCCTTCCGTGATTGCCACGAGATCGTTGGCCATGCGGTGAAGTACGGACTGGAGAGTGGCAAGGACCTGGCTGAAATGAGCCTCGCCGAGCTGCGCCAATTCAGCGACCAGATCGGTGAGGACGTCTTCGCCGTGCTGACTCTGGAAGGGTCGGTGAACGCCCGCGACCACATCGGCGGTACGGCACCCAGGCAGGTTCGCGCAGCCGTTCAGCGCGGCCGTGAATTGCTGGTCACTCGCTGAGCCAAGTCACCTGGGCAGGCGCGAGGCGGCTCGTGCCTGTCAGACCGGAGAGTTTTTCATGTCGTTGAACATTCGCCCCGCCAGCCGCGATGATGCCGCGCTGATCCTGCGCTTCGTCACCGAGCTGGCAATCTATGAGCGCGCCGAGCAGGAAGTGAAAACCGATGTCGCGGGCATCGAGTCCAGCCTGTTCGCCGAAGATGCCAGTGCCAGTGCGCTGATCTGCGAGCGCGACGGCCAGCCGATCGGCTATGCGGTGTATTTCTTCAATTACTCGACATGGCTTGGCCGCAATGGCCTTTATCTCGAAGATCTTTACGTCACACCCGAGGCCCGGGGCACCGGTGCAGGCAAGGCGTTGCACCAATACCTGGCGCGTTTGGCAGTGTCGCGTGGTTGCGGGCGCTTCGAGTGGTCGGTGTTGGACTGGAACGAACCGGCCATTCAGTTTTACGAATCACTGGGTGCGCGTCCCCAGGATGAATGGACCACCTATCGCCTGACCGGTGAAGCGCTACAGGCGTTGGCGGAGCAGGCCTGAGATTGACACGAGCGGGAACTCAACCGGTCGGATGGCGCCAAACGCCTTGACGCCCGAGATTGCTCCCTCTTATGCCCGACCTCAAAACGTTGCTGCTCAATCAGGACACCCAAGGTGCCGAAGTATTCGACTCACCTAAGGAGCGCCTGAACTTCTATCGCTCGGAAATCCACTTCGAGTCGACGCTGCTGGCCAGCCGCACCAGCGGCTACCTGTCTTCGCAGTCGTTTCTGATGATCGCCTTCGCCTCGTCCATGGCCAACACTAATCCCGACTGGGGAAGCCTGTTCAGGCTGGTGGTGCCGAGCGTCCTGGCGCTGCTTGGGCTGCTCACTTCGCTGCATGCAATCCCCGGCATTCGCGCGAGCTTCGACGTGATCGAGCGCTGGCATCGCAAGCAAGCCGAGCTGCTGCAGACCGAAGGCAATGTCGGCCTGCTGCCCAACCACGATTCCGCTCTGTTCGGTGAAGGCAATAGCCCGCCGGGAGGGAAGCGCTACAAACGTACACTGCTGTTCTCGCTGCGCACGCCCATCATTTTTGGCGCCGTATGGGCGCTATTGGGCGCGTTCTGCATCGTTCTGTATTTCTTCGGCTGATCAAAGCCAGTCGCGGAACTTGAACCAGGCGTAGGGGATGATGGCTGAAATCACCATCATCCCAAGGGCCATCGGATAGCCAAACGACCAACTGAGCTCGGGCATGCTCTCGAAGTTCATGCCATATACCGTGCCCACCAGCGTTGGCGGCAGGAACAGTACCGCCGCAATGGAAAACACCTTGATGATGGCGTTCTGTTCGATATTGATCAGGCCCAGCGTGGCGTCGAGCAGAAAAGCGATATCGCCCAACAGCCTCGCCTGATGCTCCCCAAGCGAACGCACGTCACGCTCCAGCGCCTTCAGCAGGCCCTTGGCGGCACCCTGCCTGGGCTCGTTAGCATGCAGGCGATAAAACGCCAACAGACGGGTTGAGCTGAACAAGCTTTCGCCCAGCTGCGACAGGAGCGAACGGTGCTGCCCAAGCTGCTGGATGATCTGCTGCAGGTCCGTGCGCTGCTCCTTTCGCACGTCGAAGATGCACCTGGATAAAGCCTGGAGCTCGACCTGAACGCTTTCCAGCACGTCGGCAATGCGATCAACCACAGCGTCCGCCAGGGCGAGAAAGATCTGATGACTGGAGGAATAGGTCGACGGCTGCCGAGAACTCTTCGTCTCGAACTGCCGGAACGCACTGAGCTCGGTATAGCGTACGGTCACCAGGCAACGCTTAGTCAGGACAAAGGTGACTTCGGCGTTTTCCGGCCGCCGATCGGCGATCCCCATCACCACCGTTGTGGTCATGAAGATGGCGCCATCCTCATCGTAGAAGCGCGACGAGTCTTCAATTTCGGCGAGTTCTTCGCGGGTCGGAATGTCCAGTCCCAACGACGATTCGATAAAACGCTCTTCCTGCGAATCAGGCGACAGCAGATCGGCCCACAGCATATTGTCAGGGAGCGTCTGCAGATTTTCGGCAACGCGCCGCACCAGCGCGCCGTTTTCAAGACAGTGAAAGATGATCATTGCTGTAGTCGTGTTCTCGATAAGTCATAGTAAGAGTAGAAACCGACCCAAGCGAAGCGTTCAGCCGGCCTTTCCGCCTGAAGCCAGCTTGCCGGTAGTCACCTCAACACGCTATCGAGAACTTCCCTGACGAGAGTTGCGACATGAACGATGCCACGTCCGATGATGATGAAACCTTTGCCGAGGAAACGCTGATCCAGGCAATCGAAAACCAGCTTGAAGCCGGTGAACCCGCCGCTGCCCAGGCTACGCTGAACAAACTGACACTGGTCGGCTACGAGCGCGACGAGATCCTCAAGCTGATGGCGCTCGTGCTCGCCAGGGAGATCCGGCAGATGCTCGAGCAGGACCGCCCGTTCGATATCGAAGGGTACGAAACGCAGCTGCGCAACCTACCCGACCTAGCCGAATAGTCTTAGACGGCGGCAGGCGCGCATGTAGCATCTACACTTCCGCAAACAGGGCCAACGCCCATCATCCGAGGAGCAGACATGTCCTACACCCCAGAAGTGGTAGCCGAGCTGGAAATTCTTCGCCTGTTCAACCTCGACAACTCACTCGAAGGCCTGAAAGTCCACCACGACGCCGGCGACACGGCGATCGCTGCCGCCCAGCGCCTGCATAGCAAAGGTCTGACAACCCTACCCGACGGCGGCTACCTGACAAGCCTTGGGCGCGATGCCGCGGAGCACGCCCAAGTGTTGCTGACAATCCTCTCGGAGACCGTTCCGGCTTAAGCGTGAAGAGACCAACCATAGCCGAGCACGCATTTGCCGGTAGAGCACGGTACAGGCGCTCGGCTATACCAGCCGCTTACAGCTGCGGCTTAAGCTTCCCCGTGCTAGTTTTCGCCTTTCGCCTCGATCAACATGTCGGACAACATCGTTTGCCTGAACGAATCGCCTCATGACGCGCGCCCAGGAAATCCGTCCAATCCTCGAAGAGGGAATCGATCGCAAGGTGCTTACCGCGCTTCGTGCTCGCTTTCTTTCATTGAATACCGCGCGCCTGGAACGTACACGCCTGGCCATGTCGTCCCGCCAACAAGCCGTGCTCACGCTGTTGCCGCTGCTATTCCATGTAAACCATCCGATGCTGCCCGGATACGTTTCCAGTCTCACGCCAGCGGGACTGGCGGGCTTCGAGCCTGACGCCGAGACATTGGCCGAAGCCCAGCGCTTGAGCCGGTCGTTCAGCTACAAGCCTTTGCGCGGTAAGCCGCCGCAACCCATTCTCGGCCTGTTTCTGATGGGCAGTCTTGGCACTGTGGCGCAGGACGACCAAAGCGATCTGGACGTCTGGGTTTGCCATGATCCCCATCTTTCGGCAGGGCAACTCAGCGAACTGCAGCGCAAGTGCGAGCTCCTCCAGGGATGGGCAGCAACGCAAGGCAGCGAGGCGCATTTTTTTCTGGTCGACCCGCTCCGCTTCACTCAGGGCGAGCGCGAAGCCAAGCTGACCTCCGATGATTGCGGAACCACCCAACATTACCTGCTGCTCGACGAGTTCTACCGGACGGCGATCTGGCTGGGTGGGCGTACCCCAATATGGTGGCTCGTGCCTGATTATGAAGAGCACCGCTACCATGACTACGTGCGCACCTTGCTGGACAAGCGCTTCGTGCGCAGCGACGAGGTATTGGATCTCGGCAGTCTCGCCAGTATCCCGCCCGGCGAGTATCTCGGCGCGGGCCTCTGGCAGCTGTACAAGGCCATCGAGTCGCCCTACAAGTCGCTGTTCAAGCTACTGCTGGTTGAGGTGTACGCCAGCGAACACCCGCAGGTGCGCTGTCTGAGCCTCGATTTCAAACAGGCGGTATATGCCAATCGACTCGACCTGGACGACCTCGATCCTTACATAGTCGCCTACCGCAGAATCGAGCATTACCTCGCCAGCCGAGGCGATCAGGAACGCCTGGCGTTGCTGCGTCGATGTCTTTACCTGAAGGTCAACAAGCCCCTCAGTCAGCCGCCCAGCGGCCGCAGCAAAAGCTGGAAAAGGCGTTTGATCGAACGACTGACGGCGGAGTGGCAATGGGATCATCGACAATTTGCTCAACTCGACGCACGCAGCCAGTGGAAAGTGCGGCGGGTTGTGGAGGAACGTCGAGCGTTGGTCAACGAACTGACCTACGGCTACCGATTCCTCAGTGAGTTTGCGCGACGCCTGCAGATCACCAGCAGTATCAACGGGCGGGATTTCGGCGTACTTGGCAGGCGCCTGCATGCTGCGATCGAACGCAAGGCGGGCAAGGTCGAGGCCATTAACCTGGGCATCGCGCCCGACCTTGCCGAGCATAGCCTGACCCTCATCCAGGGCTATGACGCTGCAGATGACGTCTACTGGGCGCTCTACGAGGGCAACCTGAATGCTCAGCAGCTCAGTAACTTTTCCCCGCTGAAGCGCTCCCGAGAGCTGGTTCCGCTGCTGGCCTGGTGCCATAGAAACGGCATTATCGATACGGCCACGCATGTCGCCCTGCACCCCGGGGACAGTGGCCTGACCGAAGCCGAGCTGTTCGCACTACTGACCGATATCCGCCAGGCATTCCCGATGCCGCCCGCGGCGCTCGCAGACGAAGCGCTGCTGATCGCGGCCAGTCCCGTGAAGGTCCTGCTGCTGATAAACGTCGGGCTTGATCCATTGAATCCTCAGCAACCACTGTCGTTCGACGAGCTAACCGAATCGCTGCGACATGCCGTTACGCGAGACAACCTGGTGCTCAGCATCGATCAACTGACGCTGAACAGCTGGAGCGAACTGATCGCGACGCGCTATGAAGGCACATCCCCGTTGCCGGACTGCCTGCGTGACTTCTTGCAGGAACTACCCGTTCGTGGCGAGCGGCCGGACCTGCAGATACGCTGCTTCAGTCGAAACGCCGGCATGGCTCTCGCGCGGCGTATCAACACTGTCTTTACCGATGCCCAGGCGCTGTTGGACGAGCCAGGAGAAAGCCGCTATCTGCTGCAGGTTCGCCAGCACTACCACCTGCTCGATCTGGTGAGCGGGAATGTCCGGCATACCACATTGAGTGACATGCCTGCCCTGCTGGAACATCTTGGCGAGGCTCACCACAGCGTACGGCCCATTCGCGTGGAACGACACGCACTCGAAGGAACCGACCTGCCGTTGATTCTTGGACAAGCCAGGGCGGACTGCCTGCAAGTCTTCTATCGCGTTCAGGGAAGCCTGGCGGAAATAACCGTACTGGATGAATTCAACGCGCTCTGGCGCCAGCAACAGCCCTATCGAGACGAGCAGAGCCTGCTGACACCGTTGCTGCGGTTTTTGCAGTCGGTGAGTTACCGGCGCAACACCCAGCTTCCATTCGAGGAGAGCCGGTTGGCAGCAATGGATATCCTGTTCTACCGGCTCATGGCACCTGCAGCGGGCCAGACAGTGAACATCGAGCGGAGACCGCCGCCACGGGAAAACATCGGCGATCCTTACTATGACGTGCAGGCAATCGTCGAACACAGCGAACGAGGCCGCTCACGGGTGACCCTGTACTGCAATCATCAAGAGTTTTCGAGCCTGGAATATGGCGCAGAGCTGTTCGCCGCAGTCGCGCATTTCATTCTTGCGCAGCGACGCGGCGCCGAGCGCTACCCCTGTTATATAACCGACCTCGACATGTCCGGCCTGCACGGCACTGGCCGCGCCCAAACTGTTCAGCACCTGCGCTACAAAGCGCACCTGGAGGCGGCGCTCAACCAGGCGCTGAAGTCACTCTGAGCAGGAGTGCGAACGCGCTTCCTTCCAAACTTCTCAGAGATTGACGTCGCCCGCCGCTTCCGGCTGATATTCGACAGCCAGCAGGGTCAGCTTGAGCACCTTGCCGCTGGGCGTCGGCCAATCAATGTGCTGCCCCACCGTCATGCCTAACAGCGCTGTGCCTACCGGTGCCAGGACCGAGACAGTACCCTCCTTGCCGGCATCCTGAGGAAACACCAATGTCAGATGGTAATCCTTGCCGACACCCTCCTCGCGACAATGGACGCGGGAGTTCATAGACACCACGCCAGCGGGCAGCTCGCTGCGCTCGACCACCTGGGCGCGGGACAACTCTTCCTCGAGTGCCTCGGCGGCCGGACCGTAGTCAGCCAGGCCGTCAAGCAAACGCTCGAGCCGCTGGAGATCGGGTTGAGTGATGATGATGGGCGGTGCGCTGGTCATGGGTGCGGGTAAGCTCCTGGAAAATTAAACAGACAAAAAAACAAAACCCCGCCCGAAGGCGGGGTTATTTAACCTGCAACCGACCCTATCACAGCTCATTAAATAAGCAAGGGTGCCGGAATCATGGCTTGGGCCTGCCGCCCGCCACCCTTTACAGGTCTTCGAATTCCAGCGCCTCGCCGCCCTGCTCCTGAGTAACCCGGGACAAAAGCTCACCGAGACGCTCATCGTTGGCATCGCAGATCCACAACGAGCTGGACTCGTCGTAGTCGAAATGAAAACCACCGGAACGCGCCGCCACCCACAATTGGCGCAGCGGGGGCTGACGGCTGAAAATCAACTGGGTGCCATTCTCGAAACGCACGGTCAGCACGCCACCGGAATTCTCCAGGTCGACGTCCATTCCGCTGTGATCGAACACGTCCTCGATTTCCTCCTGCGCAGCGTCAACAAGATCGTGAAAGCGGGCTTCGCTCAGGCTCATGAATCGATTTCCTCGGTACGGGTTGCATGGCGGCAACGGGGCCGCCGACGATGCTGGCGAGCTTAGCAGGCCACCGCCGCGTCTAGCGAGCGGCTGTCCGGGCAGACGTTCAAGGTGGGACCGGCGAGCGCGGCCACATAGGCAATCCGACGGGTGCTGGGTATACTCCGGCCCATCGATTTTTCTAGGATTGCACCCCAATGAAGCGTCTGCTGCTTCCACTCATCGCACTGGCGGTTCTCGCTTCCGCGCTAACCGGCTGCGGCCAGAAAGGCCCGCTCTACCTTCCGGACGACGAGGCAACTGCCAAAGAACGTTCCAAAGACCGATTCGAACTGTAAGGAGGCAATCATGGAGGCCTTCTCGTACCGCGACGGTCAGCTCTTCGCGGAGGGCGTGGCGTTGCCCGCTCTCGCGCAACGCTTCGGCACCCCCACCTACGTCTATTCTCGGGCTCACATCGAGGCGCAGTACCGCGCCTATGCCGACGCGCTGCAAGGCATGCCGCATCTGGTCTGTTTTGCGGTCAAAGCAAACTCCAACCTTGGCGTGCTCAACGTACTGGCCCGCCTGGGCGCCGGCTTCGACATCGTTTCGCGTGGCGAACTGGAGCGCGTACTGGCGGCCGGTGGTCAGCCTGACCGCATCGTGTTCTCGGGCGTAGGCAAGACCCGCGACGACATGCGCCGCGCGCTGGAAGTCGGTGTGCACTGCTTCAACGTCGAGTCCACCGAGGAGCTCGAACGGCTGCAGCAGGTTGCCGCCGAGCTGGGCGCAGTGGCACCGGTTTCGCTACGGGTCAATCCGGACGTCGATGCCGGAACCCACCCGTACATCTCCACGGGCCTCAAGGAAAACAAGTTCGGCATCGCCATTGCCGACGCCGAGGAGGTCTATGCCCGCGCTCACGAGCTGGGCAACTTGGAAGTTGTTGGCGTCGATTGCCACATCGGCTCGCAGCTCACCACGCTGCCGCCGTTCCTTGATGCACTCGACCGTTTGCTCGCCTTGATCGACCGCCTCGCTGTGCGCGGCATCCGAATCAAACATCTGGATCTGGGCGGCGGGCTGGGCGTGCGCTATCGCGAGGAGCAGCCCCCGCTGGCCGGCGACTACATCCAGGCCGTGCGCAAGCGCATCGACGGACGCGACTTGGCGCTGGTGTTCGAACCCGGCCGCTCGATCGTCGCCAACGCCGGCCTGCTGCTGACCCGTGTTGAATACCTCAAGCACACCGAGCACAAGGATTTCGCCATCGTCGATGCGGCGATGAACGACCTGATCCGCCCGGCGTTGTACCAAGCCTGGATGGATGTCGTACCGGTGCAGCCGCGCGAGGGCGAGGCGCGTCACTACGACATCGTCGGCCCGATCTGCGAAACCGGAGACTTTCTCGCCAAGGAGCGCCCGCTGGTGCTGGCTGAAGGTGACCTGTTGGCGGTCCGTTCCGCCGGTGCCTATGGTTTCGTCATGAGCTCGAACTACAACACCCGCGGCCGCGCAGCCGAGGTGCTGGTTGACGGCGACGAAGCCTACGAAGTGCGCCGCCGCGAAAGCGTGCAGGAGCTCTATGCCGGCGAAAGCCTGCTGCCTGCCTGAGGCCACGACGATGCTTTTGCGTTTTACCAAGATGCACGGCCTGGGCAATGATTTCATGGTCATCGACCTGATCAGCCAGCACGCGCATATCCAACCCAAGCACGCCAAGCAATGGGGCGACCGGCATACAGGCGTGGGCTTCGATCAGCTGCTGCTGGTCGAGCCGCCGCACAACCCCGATGTAGATTTCCGCTATCGCATCTTCAACTCCGACGGATCGGAAGTGGAGCAATGCGGTAACGGTGCGCGCTGCTTTGCCCGCTTCGTACTGGACAAGCGCCTGACCATGAAGCGGCAAATCCGCGTCGAGACCAAGGGCGGCATTATCGAGCTGATCGTGCGGCCCGACGGGCAGATCAGCGTCGACATGGGCCCGCCTCGCCTGATCCCGACTGAGATCCCCTTCCAGGCCGACCAACAAGCCTTGAGTTATCCGCTTCAGGTCGATGATCAGCAGCTGGACATCGCGGCCGTATCCATGGGCAACCCCCATGCCGTGATGCGTGTGGAGGATGTCGATAATGCTCCGGTGCACCAGCTCGGGCCGAAGATCGAGCACCATTCGCGCTTTCCTCAGCGGGTCAATGCCGGTTTCATTCAGGTGGTCGATCGCCAGCACGCCAAGCTGCGTGTTTGGGAGCGTGGCGCAGGCGAAACCCAGGCCTGCGGGACCGGCGCCTGCGCCGCGGCAGTCGCCGCCATCCAACAAGGCTGGATGGATTCCCCGGTGCAGCTCGATCTGCTCGGTGGCCGTCTGTCCATTGAATGGGCGGGCGCTGGACACCCCGTTATGATGACCGGCCCCGCTGTTCGCGTATTCGAAGGACAGGTTCGCCTATGACCGAGCAAAACCAGGACAAGCCACAGCTGCCGGACGCAGAAGCCGTCGCGGCCTATCTGCGAGCCCATCCGGAATTCTTTGTCGATCACGACGAGTTGATTCCCGAACTGCGCATCCCTCACCTGCCCGGCGGCGCCGTGTCGCTGGTCGAGCGGCAAGTTAAGCTGCTGCGCGAGCGCAACATCGAAATGCGCCATCGCTTGTCGCATCTGATGGACGTGGCCCGTGACAACGATCGGCTGTTCGACAAGACGCGTCGGCTGGTGCTCGATCTGCTGGATGCCAACAGCCTGGAAGAAGTCATCGGCGCGGTGGATGAAAGCCTGCGGCACGAGTTCCAGGTGCCCTTCGTGAGCCTGATCCTGTTCAGTGAAACGCCGCTGCCAGTCGGCCGCAGCGTCACCAGCGCCGAAGCCCAACAAGCCATCAGTGGGTTGCTTGGCAGCGGCAAGACAGTCTGTGGTGTCCTTCGACCGCACGAACTCGCCTTCCTCTTTGGAGAAGAAGAAAGTCGCAGCATCGGCTCAGCAGCGGTGGTCGCCCTGAACCAGCAGCAGGGCATCCTCGCGATTGGGAGCGAGGACCCACAGCACTATAAGAGCTCACTGGGCACCTTGTTCCTCGGCTACATCGCCGAAGTGCTAACGCGCGTACTGCCCTCCTATTCCACGCCGCTGCGTTCGGTGCGTTGAGAACACAGACCACCCGCTACGGGCCAAAACCTGAGTGCCAGGCCCAGCCTTAAGCGAGCCGGCACTCCCAGGAAGCCGCTCATGCAAACCGAACTAGACGCCTACTTCGAACACCTGCGCACCGAGCGACAGGTATCGCCGCATACCCTCGACGGCTATCGTCGCGACCTGGTCAAAGTGCTCTCCTTCTGCGAAAAGCAGCGGCTGGCCGAATGGGGGCAACTCAAAAGCCCGCACGTGCGCCAGCTTATTGCCGAGCAGCATCGCCACGGCCAGTCGGGACGCAGCCTCGCTCGGCTGTTGTCGTCGCTACGCGGGCTGTATCGGTACCTCAACCAGGAGGGCCGCTGCGCCCATGATCCGGCTGCCGGCATTTCCGCACCCAAGGGCGAGCGGCGCCTGCCGCGCTTGCTAGATACCGACCGAGCCATGCAGCTACTCGATGGCGGCGTTGAAGACGATTTCATCGGCCATCGTGATCAGGCGATGCTGGAGCTGTTCTATTCCTCAGGGTTGCGCCTGGCCGAGCTGGTCGGGCTGAACCTCGACCAGCTGGACCTGCCCGCGGGACTGGTTCAGGTCCAAGGCAAGGGCAACAAGGCACGGGTGCTGCCCGTGGGCCGCAAAGCACGCGAAGCCCTCGAAGCGTGGCTGCCAATGCGTGCGCTGAGCAATCCGCCGGATGGCGCCGTGTTCGTCAGCCAGCAGGGCCGCCGGCTGGGTCCGCGAGCGGTGCAGCTACGGGTGCGCCAGGCAGGCGTGCGTGAACTGGGTCAGCACTTACACCCGCACATGCTCAGGCACAGCTTTGCCAGTCACATGCTGGAGTCCTCCCAGGATCTGCGCTCGGTGCAGGAGCTGCTCGGCCATGCCGACATCGGTACCACCCAGATCTACACCCACCTGGACTTCCAGCACCTGGCCAAGGTCTATGACCAGGCGCACCCACGCGCCAAACGCAAGCAAGGCAGCGACCAATGAGCATTCGCCTGATCACCTTTGACCTCGACGACACGCTGTGGGATGTCGGCCCAGTCATCCACAGTGCAGAAAACACTCTGCGCGACTGGCTCGGCGAGCAAGCACCTCGGCTGGGGGGCTTTCCAGTGGAATCGCTCGCCGCGATCCGCCGCATGCTGATCGAATCCGAACCAGCGCTGAAGCACCGCATCAGCGAGCTGCGTCGACGCATCCTTTTCCACGCCTTGCATGACGCCGGCTACCCGGAGGGCGAGGCAAGAGACCTTGCCGGCCGGGCGTTCGAAGTCTTTCTCGAAGCACGGCACGCCATCGACCTGTTTCCTGACGTTCACCCAACGCTGGAGCATCTGGCCAATCACTACACCCTCGGCGTGCTGACCAACGGCAACGCGGACGTCCGACGACTGGGGTTGGCCGACTATTTTCAGTTCACGCTGTGTGCAGAAGAACTGGGCATTGGCAAGCCGGACCCAAGGCCGTTTCAGGAAGCGCTCGAGCGAGCGGGCGTAGCCGCTGAACACGCGGTCCACATCGGTGACCATCCCGACGACGATATTGGCGGGGCGCAGCGCGCCGGCGTTCGTGCCATCTGGTTCAATCCGGGCGGAAAAGCCTGGCAGCACGAAGGCCAGCCCGACGCCGAGGCTCGCAGCCTGGCGGAGCTCCCCGCTCTGCTCGCACGGTGGCGATAGCCGCTTAACGACAACGCAGATGCGACAAAGCCCAACACCACTGTGTTGGGCTTTGTTGCGGTCACGCCTTCGCGATTCGCGGGGGTTGTCCGATCCCGGTCACTGCGACCTTAGATAGGACGACTGCCGTATTTGCTGTCGGGCTTCTTGGGCGGATCCGCGACCACATTGGGTTCGACTTCCTGTACGCGTCCCCCGCGTGCCAGAAACTCTTCCATTGCTCGAGCCAACTCGTCACGTTCCTTCTGCTTGGCTTCCAGGCTCGGCAGCTCTTCTACCACAACCGCCTTCGCTTTCTTTTTACTGGCCGGCGCAGCACGGTCGCTGTCGGTGCTTTCGTCGTCGGCGCTGTTATCTGCTTCGCCGTCATCGGCAGCAGGCAGCTCCTCGCCTTCGTCCTCGTCGTTCGTGTCCAGATCGTCTTGTTCTAATTCTTCGTCGCTCATGTTCAACCTCGTACCTTGCCAAAGCGGAAGTTATAGCCCAGCGATGTGCTTTGTTCGCCATCGCCAAAAAAAATTCAACTTGCCATCCCGTGCAACGTGGCCAGAACCTGCCTGGCGCCACCTTCATCCCGGTGCTCACCCAGGTAGATACCCTGCCAAGTCCCCAATGCCAGCCGCCCCTCGCTGACGGGCAAACTTACCTGGCAACCCAGCAGGCTCGCCTTGAAATGCGCCGGTAGATCGTCCGGTCCTTCGTAATCGTGTTCGTAGCCAGCTTGGCCCTGCGGTACCAGACGGTTGAAAAACCGTTCGAAATCGCGCCGGACTGCGCCGTCGGCATTCTCGTTGACCGTTAATGAAGCCGAGGTATGACGCAGCCACAGGTGTAACAGACCGGTCTCGCATTGTTGCAGTTCCGGCAGTTGTGCAAGCAGCTCGTCGGTTATCAGATGGAAGCCTCGCGGCCTCGGGCGCAGCGTGATGAGTGTCTGTCGCCACATTCTCAAAGACCCCTTCGGCTCCTGAACGCGCGCATTCTAGCGCGGCGCCAGAAAAAACAAAGGGCGCCCTGAGGCGCCCTTGTCGACAGCGGAGAAATCAACGCTTGTTGGTGAACTCGGGGTAGGCCTCGAGGCCGCACTCGACAACGTCGACACCCTCGTACTCTTCCTCTTCGCTGACACGCAGCCCCATGACCGCTTTGAGGATGCCCCAAACGATCAGGCTGGCAATGAATACCCAGGCAAAGATCGACACCAGACCCAGCAACTGCGCGCCGAATGTCGCGTCCGCATTGGTCAGCGGCACCGCCAGCAGCCCCCACATACCCACAACGCCATGCACCGAAATGGCGCCGACCGGATCATCAAGCTTGAGTTTGTCCAGGCCGAGGATGCTGAACACGACCAGTACGCCGCCCACACCGCCGATCAATACGGACTGCAGCGCGCTCGGGGTCAGTGGTTCAGCGGTAATGGCGACCAGACCGGCCAGCGCACCGTTGAGGACCATGGTCAGGTCCGACTTGCCGAACAGCAGACGGGCGGTAATCAATGCCGCAACCAGGCCACCAGCGGCCGCCATGTTGGTATTAGTGAACACCTGAGCGACGGCATTGGCGTCTTCGATAGTGCTCATCTTCAGCTGCGAACCGCCGTTGAAGCCGAACCAGCCCATCCACAGGATGAACGCACCCAAAGTCGCCAGCGGCAGGTTGGCGCCAGGGATCGCATTGATCTGGCCGTTCGGACCGTACTTGCCCTTACGCGGGCCGAGCAGCAGCACGCCTGCCAGGGCCGCCGAAGCACCCGCCATGTGCACCAGGCCAGAGCCCGCGAAGTCCAGGAAACCGGCCGCATCGAGGAAACCGCCACCCCACTTCCAGAAGCCCTGTACGGGATAGATCACGCCAGTCATCACCACGGCGAAGGCGATGAACGCCCAGAGCTTCATCCGCTCGGCCACCGCGCCCGACACCACCGACATGCAGGTGGCGGCGAATACCACTTGGAAGAAGAAGTCGGCACGGGTCGAGTAGTACGGTGCGTCTTCGCCACCAGCGGCAACCACGTCCACCGCGTTCTCATCACCGATCAGAAAGCCCAGGCTCGGCAGGATGCCGCCGTCCGGGCTGGAGTACATGATGTAGTAACCGATCAGCAGGTACATGATCGACGCCACGGCGTAGAGCACGATATTTTTGGTCAGAATCTCCGCAGTGTTCTTCGCCCGAACCAGACCGGCTTCGAGCATGGAGAAACCGGCCGCCATCCACATCACCAGCGCACCGCAGATGAGGAAGTAGAAGGTATCGAGTCCGTACTGGACGGGTATCAAAGCTGTGCTATCCATTTTTTATCACCTTTTGCCGAGCGCCTCGCAGCGCTGTTCGGTTAAGGCGCCCGGGTTGGCTCCGGGCGCACTCCGTGTGCTTACAGGTTGTAGCCGCGCTCGTTGTGCAGGCTGAGATCCAGGCCTATGGCTTCTTCTTCTTCGGTGACCCGCAGCCCCATCACCACATCGATCACCTTGAGGATCACGAAGGTGACGATGGCGGTGTAGACGACGGTGAAGAGCACGCCCTTGAACTGGATCCACAGCTGCAGTGCGATGTTTTCCACCTCACCAAAGCCGCCCAGTGCCGGGGCCGCGAACACGCCAGTCAGCAACGCACCCACGATGCCGCCGACTCCGTGCACGCTAAAAGCGTCCAGAGAGTCGTCGTAACCGAGCTTGCGTTTCAGGCTGGTGGCACAGAAGAAGCAGATGACGCCGGAGGCCAGACCGATAATCAGCGCGCCCATCGGGCCGACCGTACCGGCGGCTGGTGTGATGGCGACCAGACCGGCCACGACGCCCGAAGCAATGCCCAGGGCGCTGGGTTTGCCGTGAGTGAGCCACTCCGCGAACATCCAGCTCAGCGCAGCCGCAGCGGTTGCGATCTGGGTCACTAACATGGCCATTCCGGCTGTGCCGTTAGCAGCCAGCGAGGAGCCGGCGTTAAAACCGAACCAGCCGATCCAGAGCATCGCCGCGCCGATCAGGGTGAGGCCAAGGTTGTGCGGCGCCATCGGCGTGGTGGGGAAGCCTTTGCGCTTACCGAGCACGATGCACGCCACTAGGCCAGCGATACCGGCATTGATGTGCACCACAGTGCCACCCGCAAAATCAAGCACGCCCCAGTCCCACATCAGGCCGCCATCGCCGCCCCAGACCATGTGCGCGATCGGTGCGTAGACCAGCGTGAACCAGACGCCCATGAACACCAGCATCGCGGAGAACTTCATGCGCTCGGCGAACGCACCGACGATCAGCGCCGGGGTGATGATGGCGAAGGTCATCTGAAAGGTAATGAATACACTCTCCGGTACGGTACCGGTGAGGCTGTCAGGCGTCAGGCCGCTGAGGAAGGCGCGACCCAGGCCTCCAACGAAGGAATTGAGGTTGGTGACGCCTGCTTCCATGCCGGTGGTATCGAACGCCAGGCTGTAGCCGTAGACCATCCAGAGGATGCTCATCAGCCCGGTGATGGCGAAGCACTGCATCATCACCGACAAGATGTTCTTGGAGCGGACCATGCCGCCGTAGAACAGCGCCAGGCCCGGAATCGTCATGAACAGCACCAGCGCGGTGGCCGTAAGCATCCATGCCGTATCGCCGGAATCAAGCGTTGCCTCCTGCGCCATGGCGATGCCTGGGCTTATCAGAGACAAAAGGGCTCCTAGCCCTGCGAATTTTCGCAGAGTCATGGTTTTACTCCTGGGGCGTGGGGGTTCGTAGGCCTGCTAGGCAGGCAATCGCAAATGCTTGGGCGGTGCGTGGCGACGTGTCGGGCGTTGCCGCCCGCTCAAACGCGCGCTACGCGTCGGGCCGTCAGATTGCGTCGGTATCGGTTTCGCCTGTGCGGATGCGAATGGCCTGTTCCAGATTCACGACGAAGATCTTGCCGTCGCCGATTTTTCCGGTGTTGGCCGCCTTGGTGATCGCCTCGATCACGCGATCGAGTTGGTCATCGGCGATTGCTACGTCGATCTTCACCTTCGGCAGAAAATCGACTACGTATTCAGCCCCGCGATAGAGCTCGGTATGGCCTTTCTGGCGACCGAAGCCCTTGACCTCGGTGACCGTGATGCCCTGGACGCCAATCTCGGACAGCGACTCGCGTACGTCGTCCAGCTTGAACGGCTTGATGATGGCAGTGACTAGTTTCATGAAACTTCTCCCGTTTAGGTGGACTTGCCCCAGAAGTACGAACCCGGCTCAAGTCTAAGCGCAGTGTCTGGCTCTTGTAACGCGCCGGCGTTGCCGAGCGACCATCCGACACCATCAACCGATCCGACGAAACGTCCCGAATCGCCTTTGCACCGCTACCTGCTGGTGCATGCGTCGTGAGGAGCTAAGCAGAATCGATGCCAGCTTTTTGCAATGCCCGGCGTGTGGCGCTTCGCAAAGGGCGTGCGCGGCCACATCACGGCTCGCCCGCCCGGATAGCGCACCATGCCGGTGCACGACACCGCAACGGCATGCCCGCAAACGTGCACGCGCGTCGGCAGGACGGTCGAATAGCCCGTGTTACACTGCGCGTCGCTCAGAAACAGGTAATGCTCATGTTCCCACCCAAAGCTTTTCTCGACGCCGTCGGCGCCCAGGCCTCGCGGCTATTCAGCGGTGAAAATCCCCTGCCCCGTGCGGAAGTCGAAGCCCAGCTCAAAGGCATCGTGCAAGGTGCGCTGAGCAAGCTCGATGTGGTCAGCCGTGAAGAATTCGACAGCCAGATGATCGTGCTTGCACGCACCCGGGCGAGGCTTGAAGCCCTCGAAGCCAAGGTCGCCGAGCTGGAAGAGAAACTCGCGCCACCCGCGTCCGAATAGACCGGCTGGCGTCACGATCAAAGGAGTGATCGGATGTCCCTCGCAATCGTCCACAGCCGCGCCCAGGTCGGCGTGGAAGCGCCCACCGTGACGGTGGAGGCGCACCTTGCCAATGGCCTGCCTTCGCTGGCCTTGGTCGGCCTGCCGGAAACGGCAGTCAAGGAAAGCAAAGACCGCGTGCGCAGCGCGATCCTGACGTCCGGCTTCGACTTCCCGGCCCGACGAATCACGCTCAATCTTGCGCCAGCCGATTTGCCTAAAGATGGTGGCCGTTTTGATCTGGCCATCGCGCTGGGCATATTGGCGGCGAGTGGCCAGATCCCTGCGGACCGGCTGGACACGCTCGAATGCCTGGGCGAGCTGGCGCTTTCCGGCGCACTGCGGCCGGTACAAGGCGTGTTGCCCGCCGCGCTCGCGGCCCGCCAGGCCGGGCGCGCCCTGCTGGTGCCGCGAGCCAATGCCGAGGAGGCCAGCCTGGCGTCGGGATTGGTGGTCTACGCCGCCGACCACCTGCTGGAAGTCGCTGCGCACTTCAACGGCGTGACTCCCATCGAACCGTTTCAAGCCCAAGGCCTGTTGCGCCAGGTGCTGCCCTACCCTGATCTCGCAGATGTACAGGGCCAGGCTGCCGCCAAGCGTGGGCTGCTGGTGGCCGCCGCGGGTGGCCACAACCTGTTGTTATCCGGTCCGCCTGGTACCGGCAAGACATTGCTTGCCAGCCGGCTACCCGGCCTGCTTCCACCTCTGGAAGAACAGGAAGCGCTGGAAGTCGCAGCAATTCAGTCTGTCGCCAGCCAGTCTCCCTTGGCGCACTGGCCACAGCGCCCTTTTCGACAGCCCCATCACAGCGCATCAGGGCCAGCCCTGGTTGGCGGCGGCAGTCGGCCAAGGCCGGGGGAAATCACTTTGGCGCATCAAGGTGTACTGTTTCTCGATGAGCTGCCGGAATTCGACCGCAAGGTCCTGGAAGTGCTTCGCGAGCCCCTGGAATCAGGCTGTATCGTCATCGCCCGCGCGCGCGACAAGGTGCGCTTTCCAGCACGCTTCCAGTTGGTCGCGGCGATGAACCCCTGCCCCTGTGGTTACCTGGGCGATTCCACCGGTCGCTGCCGCTGTTCGCCAGACCAGATTCAACGCTACCGCGGCAAGCTCTCCGGGCCGCTGCTCGACCGCATCGACCTGCATCTGACGGTCGCTCGCGAAGCCACGGCGCTGAACGCACCACTGGCTGGCAACGAAACCACGCAGCGGGTCGCAGCGCAGGTGGCCGAAGCGCGGCGTATTCAACTCAAGCGACAGGGCTGCGCCAATGCTTTCCTCGATCTTGCCGGTTTGCGCAACCATTGCTCATTGCAGCCGGAGGACCAGCAATGGCTCGAGCGCGCCTGCGAACGCCTGGGACTGTCGCTACGCGCTGCGCATCGGATCCTGAAGGTCGCACGCACACTGGCGGATCTTCAGCCGGCCGACGCCATTGGTCGCGCACACCTGGCCGAGGCATTGCAATACCGACCCGGCAACCAGACGGGCTGAAACCCGAACAGCTTCCTGCCCGGCGCAACGGGCGTCGGCAGGGCTCGAACAGCCTCCCGACAAGGTGAGAAAAATACGCCGAAACTTGCTGCTTGGTGCGGTCAGAACCAAGGGTCCAACCCCATCGCCGCGGAGCGGGCCCGGTCGAAAGCTGACCAGTATGTTAGATTGCGTCCTCTTCGCCACAGGCGGCCACTCCCCAATCGGTTATCAAGGAGCGCAGCATGGAGGCCAACAAGTCTTCCTCTCCCACCCTCAATCCCCCGGTGTTCTACGGTTCTGCCGTGCTCATCCTGTTGCTAGTGATCTACAGCGTCGCCACTCCGGAACATGCTCAAGGCATGTTCAGCGACGTCCAGGCCTGGATCATCGCCAATGTCAGCTGGCTCTACATTCTTGCAGTCGCCGTCATCCTGCTGATGGTTGTATTGCTGGCGCTCAGCCGTTATGGCGAGATCAAGCTGGGCCCTGACCACAGCGAGCCGGACTACAGCTATCTGACCTGGTTTTCGATGCTGTTCTCGGCAGGCATGGGCATCGGCCTGATGTTCTTTGGCGTCGCCGAGCCGGTCATGCACTTCCTCTCGCCGCCGGTTGGCGAAGGCGGCACCGTCGCGGCTGCGCGCGAGGCCATGAAGATCACCTTCTTCCACTGGGGCCTGCATGCCTGGGCCATCTACGCGATCGTCGCGATGATTCTGGCCTACTTCAGCTATCGCCAGGGCTTGCCACTGACGCTGCGCTCCGCCCTGTACCCGCTGATTGGCGAACGCATCTACGGGCCGATAGGCCATGCGGTAGACATCTTCGCCATTATCGGCACCGTCCTCGGCGTCGCCACTTCGCTGGGACTGGGCGTCACGCAGATCAACACTGGATTGAATCACCTGTATGGCGTGCCCATTTCCGTCCCGGTGCAGATCGCTCTGATTGCGGGCACCACCGTGCTGGCGACTATCTCGGTGGTGACTGGCCTGGACAAGGGCGTACGGAGACTCTCGGAACTGAACCTGACGCTGGCCGTTCTGTTGCTGTTGCTGGTGCTGATCGCCGGGCCGACCGTGTTCATCCTGCAGACATTCGTGCAGAACACCGGTAACTACTTCTCACAGATCGTCACTGCGACCTTCAACCTCTACGCCTACGAGCCGAACGACTGGATCGGCGGCTGGACGCTGTTCTACTGGGGCTGGTGGCTGGCCTGGTCGCCCTTCGTTGGGCTGTTCATCGCGCGCATTTCGCGAGGCCGCACCATCCGTGAATTCGTCACCGGCGTGCTGCTGGTCCCGACAGCCTTCACCCTGCTGTGGATGACAGTGTTCGGCGATACAGCGATCCACATGATCCTCTGGGAACACGTCACCAGCCTGGGCGAAGCCATCGAGCGAGACAGCTCACTGGCACTGTTCGCCTTCCTCGAGTACTTCCCCTTCGCCTCGCTGCTGTCGCTGATCGCAATCATCATGGTGGTGGTGTTCTTCGTCACCTCGGCGGACTCCGGTGCGCTGGTCGTGGACATGCTCGCCTCCGGCGGTCAGGGCCAGACACCTGTGTGGCAGCGCGTCTTCTGGGCCGGCTCCATGGGAGCGGTCGCCATCGCCCTGCTGCTCGCGGACGGCTTGACCGCGCTGCAGACCGCAACCATTGCCAGTGCCTTGCCCTTCACCATCGTGCTGCTCTGCGCCATGTGGGGTTTGCTCAAGGCGTTGCGCGTGGATGCCACCAAGCAAGGCTTGCGCTATCAGACGGTCAGCACCACGCCCACAGCGCCACAGTCTGAAGGTGGCTGGCGCCGTCGAGTGCAGAACCTGACCAAGTACCCACGCCGTCGCGACGTGGAGCGCTTCATCGTTGCAATTGCGGCGCCCGCGTGCGCTGAAGTGGCGGAAGAACTGCGCAAGCAGGGGTACGCCGTGGAGCTTACAGGCGGTGAAGACAACCGCACCGGGCTGCAGATCACCCATGAGGGCGCGCCTGATTTCATCTATCAGATCCGCCCGCGCGGCTATCCGATGCCGAGTTTTGTCGCCACCGAAGAGGGCGATTCTGACGAGGCGACCTACTTCCGCGCCGAGGTTCACCTCAGGGAAGGCGGGCAAAATTATGACGTGATGGGCTGGAGCCGTGATGGCGTGATTGGCGACATCCTGGACCAGTACGAGAAGCACATGCACTTCCTGCACATGGTTCGCTAAGCAACAACGCGCCGGGCTCTAAGCCCGGCGCTTCGTTTCAGCAACTGGCTTCGGCCGTCCGGCCACGATTGAGAAAGGGCCTGAGCTCCGCAAGCGGCAGCGGCTTGCTGATCAGATAGCCTTGAACCTGATCGGCTCCGAAGCGACGCAGCTGACCGAGCTGAGCGGCGCCCTCCACCCCTTCGGCTACCACCTCCAGACCCAGGTCATGCGCGAGGCTGATCATCGCGCGCACCAGCCGCCCATTCTGCGGGCGCGCCGCCATCTGACCGACAAAACTCTTGTCGATCTTGAGCAGACTGATCGGCAGTCGACTCAGGTGTACGAACGAGGAGAAACCGGTACCGAAATCATCCAGCGAGAAGCGCACACCTAGTGCCGCCAGGGCGTTCATGGTGCCGCGAACCTGATCGCTGCGGCGCATCACTGCGGTTTCGGTGAGTTCGAACTCCAGCCAATGCGGATCCACGCCGCGTTCCTCGATCAGCCGCTTCAGGGTTGCCAGCAACTGGCTGTCCTGAAACTGGCGGAACGATAGATTGACAGCCATGTGCAGCTCGCCTGCACCGCTTTCGCGTAGGCTTTGCATGTCGCGCAGCGCCCGTGCGATCACCCAGTAGCCGAGCGGCACAATCAAGCCGCTTTCTTCGGCCATGGGGATGAACTCGTCTGGCCCGAGAAGACCACGCTCGGCATGCGGCCAGCGAACCAGCGCCTCCATACCAACGATGCGGCCGGTGTCGATGCAAAGTCGCGGCTGATAGTGCAGCTCAAGGTCATCGCGCCGCAGCGCACGGCGCAACTCGCCTTCCAGATCAGCAAGGTGACTGGCGCTGCGGTTGACCCGCTCGTTGTACAGATACCAGGAACAGCCTTGACTCGCCTTGGCTTGACGCATGGCCACCTGCGCCAGCCAGAGCAGTTGGTCGGGGTCCGTATCGGCCTTCGCATTCGCCAGCCCAAGACTGCAGCCGAGCATCAGGGTGTCGCCGTCAATCCAGTAGGGCTCGGCCAGTGCCTCGACAATACGGTCAGCGATCCGACCAGCACGATCAGGCTGCCGCTCGGTATCGAGCAACAATGCAAACTCGTCGCCACCCAGGCGGGCCAGGGTGTCACCCACCTCCAGCTGTGCCTTCAGGCGCGCCACGACTTGCAGAATCAGGCGGTCGCCAGCCTGATGCCCCAGGGCATCGTTGACCCGGCGAAAGTTATCCAGATCCAGGCACCCAAGCGTCAGTCCTTCTCCTTCGTGCTCGGCCAGGCGCGATGCAAGCAATGCCTGAAAGCCTTGGCGATTGGCAATGCCTGTCAGCGGGTCCTGCACGGCCAGCCTTTGCAGGGCGCCCTCCAAGTTGCACCGTTCGCGGGCATAGCGCACACAACGCCGCAGCATGTCGGTACTCAAACGGGGGCCGGGAAGCCAGTCAATGACACCTTCCGGCAGCTCCGCGGGTTCGTCTTCGAGCAACAGAACGGTAGGCCAGGGGAAGTGCGCCGAGGCGGGGCGACAGCCCGGCGTGGCAATCAACAAGGCGTGACCGGACTCGGCAAGCAGATCAATGGCGGCCGACCAGTCTTCAGCCACGCTCAGCCGATGGCGGCCGCGCACGGACGACAGGGCAACCTGAAGCTCTTCGGTCCACGTGGGCACATCGGCCAGCAGAACCAGACGCATGGGTTGTATAGAAGATGTCACGGTGTTTCCCCGGTTCGTACGGAGCAGAAGGTGGCAATGCCACCTCGACGGATACACCTCCCTGTGTGAAGCGGGGCGGCAAGCTGAGCAGCCTAAAGCGGGCGCCGCGGCGCATAGACTAGAGCATTGCAATGGATAACCCAGCCTCGCTGGCGACGACCGGTAGCCGCAGCCGGTCGACAGCACCAATTCACAGCCATAGCCCTGCTAAACTCTCGCCCCCGTTTCGATAGACCAAACGACGATGTCCCGACTCAATCCCCGGCAGCAGGAAGCCGTGAACTACGTCGGCGGCCCCATGCTGGTGCTCGCCGGCGCCGGCTCCGGCAAGACCAGCGTGATCACTCGCAAGATCGCCTACCTGATCCAGCAGTGCGGCATCCGTGCCCAGTACATCGTCGCCGTGACCTTCACCAACAAGGCCGCCCGCGAAATGAAGGAGCGTGTCAGCAGCCTGCTACGCGGCGGCGAAGGCCGCGGTCTGACGGTTTCGACCTTCCACAACCTCGGCCTGAACATCATTCGCAAGGAATACGCCAAGTTGGGTTACAAGCCCGGCTTTTCAATCTTCGACGAAGGTGACATCAAGGCGCTGCTGACCGACATCATGCAGAAGGAATACGCCGGCGATGACGGCGTGGACGAGATCAAGGGCTACATCGGCAGCTGGAAGAATGACCTGATCATTCCCGAAGAAGCGTTGGCCAACGCGCGCAACCCGAAGGAACAAACCGCCGCCATCGTCTACACCCACTACCAGCGCACGCTCAAAGCCTACAACGCGGTGGATTTCGACGACCTCATCATGCAGCCGGTGAAGCTGTTCCAGAACCACCCCGAGGTGCTGGAGAAGTGGCGCAACAAGGTCCGCTACATGCTGGTCGATGAATACCAGGACACCAACGCCAGCCAGTATTTGCTGGTGAAGCTGCTGGTGCAGGAGCGCGCCCACTTTACTGTGGTGGGCGACGACGACCAGTCGATCTACGCCTGGCGCGGCGCGCGGCCGGAAAACCTGATGCAGCTGAAGGACGACTTCCCCTCGCTGAAGGTGGTGATGCTCGAGCAGAACTACCGCTCCACCAGCCGAATCCTTAAATGCGCGAACGTGCTGATCGCCAACAACCCGCACGCCTTCGAGAAACAGCTTTGGTCGGAGATGGGGCATGGCGACGCGATCCGGGTGATTCGCTGCCGCAACGAGGAAGCCGAGGCCGAGCGCGTGGCGATGGAAATTCTCACCCTGCACCTGAAGACCCAGCGGCCCTACAGCGACTTCGCGATCCTCTACCGCGGCAACTACCAGGCCAAGCTGATCGAGCTGAAGTTGCAGCACCACCAGATCCCCTATCGATTGTCGGGCGGCACCAGCTTCTTTGCCCGCCAGGAAGTAAAGGACCTGATGAGCTACTTCCGCTTGCTGGTCAATCCGGACGATGACAACGCCTTCCTGCGGGTGATTAACGTGCCGCGCCGGGAAATCGGTTCGACCACTCTGGAAAAACTCGGCAACTACGCCACCACGCGCAAGATTTCCATGTACACCGCCTGCGACGAGCTGGGTCTTGGTGAACACCTCGACAGCCGCTTCACCGACCGGCTGTCCCGCTTCAAGCGCTACATGGACAACCTGCGCATGCAGTGCGCGCAGAACGACCCCATCGCCGCGCTACGCAGCATGGTCATGGATATCGACTACGAAACCTGGGTGCGCCAGCAGACGTCCAGTGACAAGGCTGCCGACTTCCGCATGGGCAATGTCTGGTTCCTCATCGACGCGCTGAAAAACACGCTGGAGAAAGACGAAGAAGGCGAGATGACCATCGAGGAAGCCATCGCCAAACTGGTGCTGCGCGACATGCTCGAACGTCAGCAGGAAGAGGAAGAAGGCGCTGACGGCGTGCAGATGATGACCCTGCACGCGTCCAAAGGACTCGAATTCCCCTATGTCTTCATCCTTGGCATGGAGGAAGAAATCCTCCCACACCGCTCCAGCATCGAGGCTGACACCATCGAGGAAGAGCGCCGCCTGGCCTATGTGGGCATCACCCGGGCGCGGCAGAACCTGGCGATGACCTTTGCCGCCAAGCGCAAGCAGTACGGCGAGATCATCGAGTGCATGCCCAGCCGCTTCCTCGACGAACTGCCGCAGGAAGACCTGGAATGGGAAGGCCAGGAAGACGCGCCGGTGGAGGTGAAAGCTGCCCGCGGCAACGACGCGCTGGCCGCGATGCGGGCGATGTTGAAGAAGTAGCAGCGCCAGCGTGGCTCATGCAGACGTAGGGCGGATCACGCTTCACCGATTCACTGGGGACGATATACCGGATGGCGATCCACCGGGTGGCGCTTTACCCATTCGTGGAGTGGCGCTCCACCGAGCGGGATCACGGTGGATGAAAAGAGCGTCATCCACCCTACCTGCTGGCGACACCCGCAACATCGAACGGCGCTGCTGCGCTCTATGTAGGAGCGAGCTTGCTCGCGATCATGGCATTCGCGGGGCCGCGGATCGCCAGCAAGCTGGCTCCTACAGTCAGTTTGGGGCCGTCTTGTCGTTTGGCATACAGCGTGGACTATCAGCCGGAGACGATCGCCTCGAGCTCCTTCGCCGCCGCACGCAGGCGCGGTACGAAGCTGAGCAGCGATTCCATCGAACAACGAATCACCGGTGCATGGGTAAACAAACAGGCGCTCAATTCGCCGCGGGCATCGCGCACCGGCACGGCGCAGGCGACCATCCCGTCGATGAACTCCTCTGAATCGGTGGCCAGATCCTCTTCACGTATCCGCACCAGGTCGTCACGCAAGGCACTCAAATCGGTGACTGTGTTGCGCGCCATCTGCCGGATCGGCAGCCTGGGTAGGATGCGCTCCAGCTGGTCGTCCGGCAGCGAGGCCAGGTAAAGCTTGCCGCTGGCGGTGCACCAGAGCGGCGTGTGGCTACCGATGGGCAGGTTGATCTGCAGCGGCCAGTTGGTCTGCACGCGGTCGAAATAGAGCATGTCCAGACCATCGGGCACCGACAAGCCGCAGGTTTCCCCGATCTCATCGGACAACTGCCGCAGGATCGCCTGGCGCAACGCCTTGTGACGACCACTGCCGAGGATATTCACCGCCGTCGCATGCAACCGATCGCCCGGCAGCAGGCCGCCTTTGAGGCCGAATTGCAGAAAACCTTCCTTCTCCAGCGTCTGCACCAGGCGGTGAGCGCTGGGCTTGGGAATGTCCAGCTTGTCCGCCAATGCACTTGGGGTCAGCGGCTCCGCGGCGCTGGCTACGGCTTCGATGATCTCGAGCACGCGGGTAATGGATGAACCTTTTTCACGGGGGGTACTGCGCATGGTCAATCCCGTTGCAGTAGAAGAAAACAGCCGCCCGAAGGGCGGCAAAGTCTAAAGGATAGATCGCGGACCAGCACGGAGCGCGGGGCCCGCAGCGTAATCGGTAGGGTGGGCTTCAGCCCACCAGCCGCAAAAACCATGCGCGTCGGCACGCGAATCAGAACGAGCACGCTTCGTCAGCAGTTACGCCTTGCCGCTGCCGATCGGTGGGCTGAAGCCCACCCTACGACGCCGCGATGTCTACTTCATAGTCGGCATCGAAAAATCCGCACCCGCACGGATACCGGTCGGCCAGCGCCGAGTCACGGTCTTCATCCGAGTGAAGAAACGCACACCGTCAGGGCCATGCATGTTCAGCGGGCCGAAGATCGAGCGCTTCCAACCACCGAAGCAATGGAAGGCCATTGGCACCGGGATTGGCACGTTGACGCCCACCATTCCGACCTTGACCTCTTCCTCGTACTGTCGCGCGGTGTCGCCGTCACGGGTGAAGATCGAGGTGCCGTTGCCGAACTCGTGGTCGTTAACCAGCTTCAACGCTTCGTCGAAGGTGTTGACGCGCACGACCGCCAAGACCGGACCGAAGATTTCCTCCTTGTAGATACGCATCTGCGGTGTCACCCGGTCGAACAGTGTCGGGCCGACATAAAAGCCGTTCTCGTAACCCTCGACCGTCAGCCCACGCCCGTCACAGACCAGGGTCGCGCCTTCTTCCACCCCCAGATCGATGTAGCCGGACACCTTCTGCTGATGTTCGCGTGTGACCAGTGGCCCCATGTGCGGCTCGGGTTCAACGCCCGTGCCTGGGCCGGTGCGCATCTGGCTGATTTCGCCCTTGAGCATCTCGACCAGGTTGTCCGCCACCTCATCACCGACACAGACCGCGACCGAGATCGCCATGCAGCGCTCACCGGCCGAGCCATACGCGGCGCCCATCAGCGAGCCGACCACTTGCTGCGGATCGGCGTCGGGCATGATCACCATGTGGTTCTTCGCCCCGCCCAGCGCCTGGCAGCGTTTGCCGTGGGCCGACGCAGTGCTGTAGATGTATTCGGCGATGGGCGTCGAGCCGACGAAGCTCACCGATTGCACGCGCTCGTCGGTCAGCAGCACGTCCACGGCCTCCTTGTCGCCATTGACGATATTCAGCACGCCTGCGGGCAGCCCGGCTTCGGCCAGCAATTCACCGAGCAGCATGGTTGCGCTCGGGTCCTTTTCCGACGGCTTGAGGACGAAGGTGTTACCGCAGGCGATGGCCACCGGCAGCATCCACAGCGGCACCATGACCGGGAAGTTGAACGGTGTGATGCCGACACAGACGCCCAGCGGCTGCATCAGCGAGTTGGAATCGATATCGCGCCCAACGTTGGGCGAGAACTCGCCCTTGAGCAGGTGCGGAATGCCGCAGGCGAACTCCACCACTTCGAGGCCGCGGGTCACTTCGCCTTGGGCATCGGAGAACACCTTGCCGTGCTCCAGCGAGATCAGCCGCGCGACGTCGTCGCGCCGTTCTTCGAGCAGCGCCTTGAAGCGAAACATGACGCGAGCACGGACCAGCGGGGGCGTCTTGGACCAGCCTTCGAACGCAGCTTGGGCGGCAGCGATGGCTTCACGGGTTTCGTCGGCCGAGGACAGCGAGACGTAAAGACGTGGCTCACCGGTAGCGGGGTTGTAAACGGTCGAATGGCGTTCGGAACGGCCAGCGACCGCCTCGTTGTTGATCAGATTACCGAGGGTCTGCATGGGTCACTCCTGGTTCCAGACGATTTCGTAGAGGTCGATGATTTCAGCTTCCGTGGGCACTCGCGGGTTGTTGCCGGGCGAACCCGAAGCAAGCGCCTGCTTTGCCATGGTTTCGCGCAGTTCGAAGAAGCGCTCGCGGGTGATGCCGAACTGCTCGGGGCTGGGCACCTGCAGCTCCTTGTTGATTGCGCGCAACTCGGTCAGCATCTTTTCGTTGGCTGCCTCGACGCTGTCGCCCTCGCCCGCCACGCCCATGGCACGCGCGCAGTCGGCATAACGCTCCGGCGCGGAGGGAATCGAGAACGCGGTGATCGCCGGCAGCAGCATGGCGTTGGACAGCCCGTGCGGCACATGGAAAAACGCACCGATGGGCCGGCTCATGCCGTGCACCAGCGCCACCGATGCATTGGAGAAGGCAATGCCAGCCAGGGTCGCACCCAACATCATTGCCTCGCGGGCCTGGCGGTTGCTCGGCTCGTGATAGGCCGCACGCAGATTCGGCGCCAGCAAGCGCATGGCCTGCAGGGCCTGGGCATCGCTGTAGAGGCTGGCCTTGCGGCTGACATAGGCCTCGATGGCGTGGGTCAGCGCGTCGATGCCAGTATCGGCAGTAACCCGCGGCGGCAGCGACAGGGTCAGCTCGTAATCGATCAGCGCGGCGACCGGCATGAAACCGAGGCCGGCGCAGAGCATTTTCTCGTCGCTGGTCTCGTCGGTGATGATGGTGAAACGGGTCGCTTCCGAGCCGGTGCCCGCTGTAGTCGGAATAGCGATCAGCGGCAGACCCGCCTCGCTGACGTCACGCGGGAAACGGTAGTCGCGCATCTCGCCACCGAATTTGCCAAGAATGCCGATGGCCTTGGCCGAATCGATGGGGCTCCCGCCACCGAGGGCGATGATCGAATCGTAATCACCCTGACGCACCATCTCGACGCCGGCACGAATCGATGCCGCAGTCGGCTCCGGCAGCGTGTCGGCGAAGCAGTCGCTGGGAATATCCGCGTTGGCCAGGATCTCGCTGATTCGGGCGACATAGCCCAGCTCGACCATCATCCGGTCGGTCACGATCAGTGGTCGTTTGCAGCCAAGGTTATGCAGCACAGAGACGATCTGCTGACTGGCGCCGGCGCCGACTTCCATCAGGCGCGGCAGGACGATGCGATGGCTCATTGGCTTCTCCGATTAGGTTTCGCGCTGCGCTCGGACAGGTCTAAAGGCCAGCCAGATGAGGCGCTATATGAACGGATTGCATAAGAAAACTTCAGGTCTCGATTGAGAAAGTTCGTCTCAGGTGGCTGGAGACTAGAAACAATGACGGTAGGCGTCAACCTAAAACGAGACGTTTATTCTCGTTATCGTGAGAACCGGTGTGTCAGGGCCGTATGGCTACTTGATGAACGTGACGAGGGAGCGGGACCGGATCGCCAGCAAGCTGGCTCCTACCGGAATGTGGGGCTAGTTATGCCACTGCCGCACTGAACCCTGCCTTTTCATTGTTGGTGAGATCGTCAGCGCGGGGGCACGTACAGACCACGAGTGGCCGTCGACGCAGGCTTTCGTAGGAGCCAGCTTGCTGGCGATCAATCTGCACTAAGAACGGGACAACGCCTGACCGAACAGACGCTGCAACAGGTCGTCGCCCTCAGCCTGCAAGCGCGTGCGAGTCTGCACGGCCTGATCACGGGTGGCGGCGTCTTCGAGACTTGCCATATCCGCATCCACGTTGATCAAGGCTGCGCTGAGCCCGGCATGAATGAGCACGGCGCCGGCCTGGGCATCGCTTTGCACGTTCGGGTCGGTACATGGCCAAGCATCAACCGCCAGCTCGAGCGCCTCCAGGCAGCAATGCGCCAAAGCCAGCGGCACGGCACAAGCCTGACGAGACGCGGCCTGCTTCTGTTCGGGTTCACCGTTCCGAGCAGCATTGAGGTAGTCCCCGAAAGCCTGGACGTCATCATCCGCGAACGTGCCGGGCCTGCCCGACAGTGCTTCCGCCGCTTGCAACAGCGCGCGGCGAGTCGGATCGGACCCGTGGGCCTCGCTGATACGCAGACCCTTGAGCACCAACGCAAGCCCGATATCGGCCGTAACAGCAGCGGCCGCACCGCAACCGGGCGTTGGCTGGTTGGCCGCCGTAGCCGCCCGGAAATCGGCCAGCCGTTGCGTCCAGATGCTCGCCTCATCGCTCATCCGGTCGATCCGTCAGCTAGCCTGCGCATTACCGTCGCCCCAATGGAGCAGCACGTCGAGCATGCGGTTGGAGAAGGCCCATTCGTTGTCGTACCAGGCCAGCACTTTGACCAGGTCGCCCTGTACGCGCGTGTGGCTGAGGTCGGCTACGCACGAGGTCGGGTGACCGAAGAAATCGCGCGAGACCAGCGGCAGGTCGTTGCACTCCATGACGCCGAGCGGCATTTTCTGGGCGCCTTCGCGGAGGATCTGGTTGATTGCCTCAACGCTTCCCGGAGCTCGCTCGGAGGTGAAGGTAAGGTCGACGAGCGACACGTTCGGTGTCGGCACCCGAACCGCCAACCCGTCCAGACGCCCGGCCAGCTCGGGCAACACCAGACCGATAGCCTTGGCCGCACCGGTGGTCGACGGAATAATCGATTCGGCTGCGGCACGGGCGCGGTAGAGATCCTTGTGCGCCTTGTCCAGCAGGCTCTGGTCATTCGTATAGGAGTGCACCGTGTTCAGCAGGCCCTGGCGGATCCCCACTGACTCATGTAACACCTTGGCCAGCGGTGCCAAGCAATTGGTAGTGCAGGAGGCGTTGGAGATCACACGATGGCTGCTGTCGAGCAGCTCATGGTTGACGCCGTAGACGACCGTCAGATCCGCGCCGTCCAGTGGGTGCGAGGCGAACACCCGCTGGGCACCGGCCTGCAGGTGCTGATCGATCAGGTCGCGCTTCTTGAATTTCCCCGAGCACTCCAGCACCACGTCGACACCTAGCTGTTTCCACGGCAGCTGCGTCGGATCGCGTTCCTGAAGCAGGCGGATCGACTGGCCACGGATCTGCATCACGTCATCGCGCAAGTCGACCTGGCCGTGGAAACGGCCGAAGGTGGTATCGAAGCGCGTCAGATGCGCCATCGCCGAGCGCTCGCTGAGGTCGTTGATCGCTTCGATATGGATCTGGTTTTCCAGGTTTCGCTCGAACAGGGCTCGCAGTACAGCTCGGCCGATACGGCCATAACCATTGATAGCAACTCGCAACATGGTGCTCTCCTGGGTCGTTGAGGCTGGTGAAGGTTAGTCGGAGTATCCGCGGTGGCGTTCAGTACCGTCCGACGGAGATCAATGAATCGGGGAAACCCAGGCACCGCTCGTCAGTCGTAACTCTCACAGGCCCGTTACGCCGGGCTTGCCGCACTCAGGAGAAGGGCCACGAGCAATGAGCGAGTCATTCCCAGCACCCTGGTGGAAAGGCGCCACCATTTATCAGATCTATCCAAGGTCCTTCGCTGACAGCAACGGTGACGGCATTGGCGACCTCAACGGCGTACTGCGGCATCTCGACCATCTGCAGCAGCTCGGCGTCGACGCACTGTGGCTGTCGCCGATCTTCCGCTCGCCGATGGCCGACGCCGGCTACGACATCAGCGATTACTGCGACATCGACCCCCTGTTCGGTTCGCTGAGCGATATCGACCGGCTGATCACCGAAGCCCACGCCCGCGGCATTCGCGTACTGCTTGATTTCGTGCCCAATCACACCTCCGATGAACACCCCTGGTTCGTCGAGTCGCGCAGCTCGCGGGACAACCCCAAGCGGGACTGGTACATCTGGCGTGACGAGCCCAACAACTGGCGTGCCGCGCTGGGCGCCGGCAGCGCCTGGACCTGGGACGAGCAGACCCAGCAGTACTACCTGCACCTGTTCCTCGCCAAGCAGCCGGATCTGAACTGGCGCAACCCCGAAGTGGTGGAGGCGATGCACGACGTGCTGCGCTTCTGGCTTGATCGCGGCATCGACGGTTTTCGCATCGACGTCATCCACTGCACCGGCAAGGACCCGAGCTTTGCTGACGACCCGCGCTGCCAGGCCGGCCAACCGCTGTCGGATTTCAATGACCAGCCCTACAGCCACGAAGTGCTGCGCGGCTTGCGCAAGTTGGTCGACAGCTACCCCGGCGACCGCATGCTGGTGGGCGAGGTGAATATCCGCTCCACCGAACGCGTGCTGCAGTACTACGGCGCCGGCGACGAGCTGCACCTGGCCTTCAACTTCAACCCGCTCGACGCGCCCTGGGACCCGGTGCTGTTTCGCACCTGCATCCGCGACGTGCAGCATTGGCTGCAACCGGCCGGCGCCTGGCCCACCTGGGTACTGTCCAACCACGACAATGTGCGCCAGCGCAGCCGCTATCAAGGCTCCGAACGGGCCTCCCGTGCCGCCGCAGTGCTGCTGCTGACCTTGCGCGGCACACCCTTCATCTATCAGGGCGAGGAGCTGGGGCTGGAAGACGCGGTGATCACTGCCGAGACCCGTGTCGATCCGGGCGGCCGTGACGGTTGCCGGGCGCCGATTCCCTGGCAAGCTGAGCCGCCGCATGGCTGGGACGGCGCTGCACCCTGGCTGCCCTTCCCACCCGAGGCCGACGAACTGGCGGCCGAGCGCCAGACCGGCGCGGTGAATTCGATGTTTGCGCTTTACCAGCGCCTGCTCGCCGCGCGCAAGGCCAGCCCGGCGCTGCATCACGGCGATTTTGCAGAGCTGCCATCGCACCCCGATGTTCTGGCCTACCACCGACAGCAGGGCGACGACTGCCGCCTGGTCTGTATCAATTTTGCCGATCACCCACACGCGTTTCCCCAAAGCGCCCATTGGCTGGTGGAGATCGCCAGCGATGGCGTCGGGGAAGGCGAACCCTTTAATGGCAATTTGTCAGCCGGGCAGGCGCTGGTCCTGCGCCCGGCGGAGAGCTGAGCATGCGTCCACTCTGGTATCGCAACGCGGTGATCTATCAGGTCGATCCCGCACTCTTCCGTGACAGCAACGGCGACGGCTGCGGCGACTTGCGCGGCATCACCGAACGACTGGATTACATCCGCGGCCTGGGTGCCACCGCCGTCTGGATCATGCCCTGCTACGCTTCGCCGTTCCTCGACGCCGGCTACGACGTCACCGACCACCTGCAGATCGCCCCGCAATTCGGTGATCTGGCTGACATGGTGGCGCTGCTGGAAAAGGCCGAGGAGCTCGGCCTGCACGTGATCGTCGAACTGCTGGTGCAACACACCTCCAGCGAGCACAAATGGTTCCAGGAGGCGCGCCGCGACCGAAATTCGCCGTACCGCGACTACTACATCTGGGCAGATGAGCCGGACACTTCGATGGCGCCGATCTTTCCGACGGTCGAAGACAGTATCTGGACCTGGGATGAGGAAGCCGGTCAGTACTACCGCCACCTGTTCTACAAGCACGAGCCGGACCTGGACCTCGCCAACCCAAGGGTCATTCACGAAATCGAGCGGATCATGTCGTTCTGGCTGCGCCTGGGCGTGTCCGGCTTTCGCATCGACGCCGCGGTACACATGGTGCGCCAGGCCGGTGGTGGGGATCTGAAAAAGGGCTACTGGCTGCTGGAACACATGCGCGACTTCGTCACCATGCGCCGCCCGGAAACCGTACTGCTCGGCGAGATCGACACCGACCCGGAAAAGTATGTCGAGTACTTCGGGGACGAGGCGGACCGCGTCACCCTGCTGCTGGACTTCTGGACCAACAACCACCTCTTCCTGGCGTTGGCCCGGCAACAGGCCGAGCCGCTGGTCCGCGCCTTGAACAGCCAACCGCTGCCGCCCAGCCATTCGCAGTACGCACTGTGGATTCGCAACCATGACGAGCTGAGCCTGGATCGGCTGAAAGAAGATGAGCGCAACGAGGTGATGGACACCTTCGCCCCCGATCCGAAGATGCGCGCGTATAACCGCGGCATTCGGCGGCGGCTCGCACCGATGCTCGATGGCGATGAGCGCCGAATCGCCGCCACGCATGCGTTACTGTTTTCGCTGCCGGGCACACCGATCATCCGCTATGGCGAGGAAATCGGCATGGGCGACGACATGGAGCGCCCTGAGCGCCAGGCCGTGCGCACGCCGATGCAGTGGTCCAACGAGCCCAACGCCGGGTTTTCCTGCACCGCCGGCGAGCTGGCGGCGCCGCTGATCGATGAAGGCCCCTTCGCCTACGACAAGATCAATGTATTCGCCCAGACCCTGCGCAGCGATTCACTGATGGCCCGCACGGGCAACATGATCCGCACGCGGGTCGGGCTGCGTGAAATCGGTATCGGCAAGCGGCAGACGGTGGAAGTCGAGGATCCGGCGGTGTTCGCCATCCGCCACGACAACGGCTCCAGCGTGCTTATGCTGGTCAACCTGGCCGACAAGGAAACCACAGTGGAAATCACCGCCGACGATCTACAGGACATGGTCGATGTGCTCGCCGACAGCAACTACGATCAGCCCGAAGGCTCGCCGCTGAAAATCCGCCTCGGGCCGTACGGCTACCGTTGGCTGCGGCGCAAACAGCAACTGTTCGGGTAATCCAGATGCCCCACCAGCTCGATGCATCCCAATGGCGCGCCTGGCATGGAGACGACTTTCCTCACGATTGCTGGAGTGTTGCAGGCGACGAGCTCTGCGCCTTGGCCGGTTCGCGGCGCATCGATCTGATATCCCGGCAACGCTACCGGAATTTCATCCTGCGCTTCGAATTCGCCCTGCCCTTTGCCGGCAATTCCGGTGTGTTCTGTTGCGTCGACGAAGGTGCTGATCTCAGCTGGCACAGCGGCCCGGAAATGCAGCTGCTCGATGACCGCGGCCATCCCGATGGCCGCGAACCGACAACGCGCAACGGCGCGCTCTACGGCTTGCTGCGACCTGATATCGAAACGCAGACTGAGCCCGAACAGTTCATCGAAGCGGCGTTGAGCCTTCGCAACGGCGAAGTCGAGCACTGGCTAGACGGGCAACGGGTGCTGCGCTACCGGCTCGATGAGCCGGCGCTGCGGGAACGTATCACCCAGAGTAAATTCAGTGGCTATCCTCGCTTTGCCCAATCCTTCGAAGGCCACGTGGTGCTTCAACACCACGGCGAAGCGGCGCGCTTCCGCCGCCTGTCGATCGAAACACCGGACTGAACGGTCCACTTGGACCTGCGAGCAGAATTGAGCGAGAATGCGCGGCTTTCCAGGCTGCGGTAAGCAGTGACGGACGGATGCAGAATCGAAACGAGCTGGGCGCTCGCCTCCATGGCGCAGCGCCCAACTGGTTTTCAGCACCCCGATTGGTCAGGCAAACCCGGCCGCTCACGCTTGAGGTAGCGCGTTCGTGGAACAGCTGAAACAGAAGATCCGCAATGAAGGCATCGTACTCTCCGACCGCGTACTGAAGGTCGATGCTTTCCTAAATCATCAGATCGACCCTGTGCTGATGCAGCAGATCGGCCAGGAATTCGCGCGCCGGTTCCGCGACGAGAAGATCACCAAGATCGTCACCATCGAAGCCTCGGGCATCGCGCCAGCGATCATGGCTGGCTTGGAACTGGGCGTGCCGGTCATTTTTGCTCGCAAGCATCAGTCGCTAACCCTGACCGATCACCTACTGACGGCCTCGGTGTACTCCTTTACCAAGCAGGTCGAGAGCACCATCGCGATTTCCACCAATCACCTGTCGCCAAACGACCGGGTGTTGGTCATCGACGATTTCCTGGCCAACGGTAAAGCGGCCAAGGGTCTGATTTCGATCATTCAGCAGGCCGGCGCGAGCATCGCCGGGCTTGGCATCGTCATCGAGAAATCCTTCCAGGCCGGCCGGCAGGAACTGGAAGAAGCGGGCTTCCGGGTTGAATCCCTAGCTCGCGTGGCCGCCCTCAGCGACGGCCAGGTGGTGTTCGTCGAGTAGCGCCCCGCGCCACTCCCTGCGCTTATTCCTTACGCCACAGATCAACCAACGCGCCCTGCGTGCCGGCAACCGGATCGCTCACCGGTACGCTGACCCGCTGAGCGCGCGCCTGTGCCTCATCATGGCTGGCTTCATCCGGGCGCAGCAGATCGTACTGCTGCTCGACCGGGTAACCGCCCACCACTTGGAAATCATTGCTGGCGCTGAGCTGGCAATGACCGGTGCCGGCCGGTAGCACCAGCGCGTCGCCAGCGCGCACCTCAACTTCCTGCCCCTGCTCGCCACCGAGCATCAGCCGCGCCGCCCCCCGCGAAACGCCGAGCACCTCATGAGCGGTCGAATGAAAGTGGTGATAGTCGTACACACCCGCACGCCATTGGGCCGGCCACAGGTGGCTATTGAACAGGTTCTCGAACGCACTGGCGTAGTCGTTTCCGGCTAGCGGCAACTGCCGGTACACCAGCACCGGATGCGAGCTGTTTGGCGTACGACCGTCGCTGGAAAAATGCAATTGCTCGGGATGCGGGGCGGAACTGGGCATGGGCACCTCATCTTCGTGCGGAGGCCTGACGTCGGTGCAGGCCCCGGGAATGGGTTTGAAGTTTCGACCCGATGCAGCGCCGCTTTTCTCCCCGCCAGACACGACAAAGCCGCCCGAAGGCGGCTTTGTCTGACCGGCTGAGGCTTAGAGCCCGGACATCTGCTTGATTGCAGCCATCAGCTCGTCATCCGAGCAGCTGGCGCAAGTGCCTTTCGGCGGCATGGCGTTGATGCCAGTGATGGCGTTGGCCAACAGCACATCGAGACCACCCTTCTCATCAGCACGCGCTTGCCAGGCAGCTGTATCGCCGACCTTCGGCGCATCCAGCAGACCGGTGCCGTGGCAGGCGTTGCAGAACTTGCCGACCACTTCTTCACCGCTAAGCGCGCCGCCACCAGCGGCAGCAGCTGCCGGACCGGCTGCGGCGCATTCTTCACCTTGAATACAAACTTCGCCTACCGGCTTGAGGCGCTCGGCGATGTCGTCGTTGGTCGCAGCCTGAGCGCTCACTGCCCACAGGGCCAATACGGCAGTCTGTGCTACCAGGATCTTCTTAATCAGGTTCACCTTATACCCTCATGTGGCTAGACACGCCCGCGGCCACGGTATCGCGAGCGGCGGTCAGTATAACGGCAAGCCATGCCCGCCGAAACAATACGAAAGGCCCTGTCATCCTCAGCGACGCTTTGTCGCAGCGGCACCCGTCCGTCGCCTGGGCCAGCCGCACAGGTCAGAAGTTGGCCGGCGTGGTCGCACTGATCAGCTTGGCCGGCGCATCGAACGGATTACGAAAGCGATGCGGCTTGCTGCTCTCGAAGTAGTAACTGTCGCCTGTTTCCAGCAAATAGGTCTGGCCGCTCACCGTCAGCTCCAGGCGTCCCTCGACCAGCATGCCAGCCTCTTCGCCCTGGTGCGCCAGCATGTCGGTGCCGGTATCGGAGCCAGGCGGATAGGTTTCGGCGAGAAATGCGATGGCGCGACCCGGGTGCGCTTTGCCGACAAGCTTCATGCTCACCGCACCGTCGGAAATATCGATCAGCTCGCCGGCCTTGTAGACCACCTGTGTATCGCTGTCCTGCTCGAAATCAGGCGAGAAAAACTCGACCAATGACATTGGAATCCCGCTCAGCACCTTCTTCAACGAACTGATCGACGGGCTGACGCTGTTCTTCTCGATCATGGAGATCGTGCTGTTGGTGACGCCCGCACGTTTGGCGAGTTCGCGTTGGGACAGGCCCTTGAGTTTGCGGATGGTTTGCAGTCGAACGCCAACGTCCAATACGGGAGCCCCCAATAAGAGCGATTGCTGAGGTCGCTATGATGGCGAGGGCGTTCAGTATTTTCAACACAACGGGACGAAATGACAGATCGCCCCGGATGGCGATCGGGCTACGCCGGTAATGCGGCCACAACCGACAGTTCAACCAGGATCTCAGGCTCGCAAAGCTTGGCCTCCACCGTGGCACGCGCCGGCGCGACGCCTTCCGGCAGCCACTGATCCCAGACCGCATTCATGCCGGCGAAATCGGCATCGATGTCCTTCAGATAAATGGTCACCGAAAGGATGTGCTGCTTATCGGTACCGGCCTGCCGCAGGAGGCGTTCGATATTGTCGAGCGTCTCACGGGTCTGTTGTTCGATCCCCGCATTCATGTCCTCGCCTACCTGGCCGGCCAGATAAACCGTATTGCCGTGGATGACGATCTGGCTCATGCGAGCGTTAGTGTGCAGGCGCTGTATGGGCATGCTTGTGCGATTCCTTTTGGGTGCCATAGCGGGAAATATCGAGGCCGTCGGTACTGATCTGCGTGCGCTTTTTCGCCAGCATGTCGGCCAGCAAGCGACCAGAACCACAGGCCATGGTCCAGCCCAGGGTACCGTGCCCGGTGTTCAAGTACAGGTTGCGATAGCGTGTGCCGCCAATGATCGGCGTTCCATCCGGCGTGGCCGGGCGCAGGCCGGTCCAGAGTTCGGCCGTACTCGGATCGCCACCCTGCGGGAACAGATCGCCGACGACCATTTCCAGCGTTTCTCGCCGGCGCGGATTGAGCGAAAGGTCATGGCCTGCGATTTCGGCCATGCCGCCCACCCGGATGCGCTGATCGAAACGGGTAATGGCGACCTTATAGGTCTCGTCGAGCACGGTGGAAACCGGCGCCATCGCGGGGTCGCTGATCGGCACGGTCAATGAATAGCCCTTGAGCGGGTACACCGGCGCGCGGATGCCGAGCGGCTTGAGCATCTGCGGGCTGTAGCTGCCCAGCGCCAGCACGTAGCGATCGGCCTTTTCCAGCTTGCCGTTGACCCAGACGCCTTCGAGCTGGTCACCCGCTAACTGCAGCCGCTGGATGTCCTGGTTGAAACGGAACTCGACGCCCAGCTCGCGGGCCATGTCAGCGAGTTTGGTGGTGAACATCTGGCAATCGCCGGTCTGGTCATTGGGCAAACGAAGCGCGCCACTAAGCTTGTCCGAGACCTTCGCCAGCGCCGGCTCGGCGTGTGCGATACCGGCGCGATCGAGCAATTCATAGGGCACGCCGGAAGCATCCAGTACGGCGATGTCCTTGGCGGCGTTATCGAGCTGTGCCTGGGTGCGGAACAGTTGGGTCGTGCCGCATTGCCGGCCTTCATAATCGATACCAGTTTCAGCGCGCAGCTCATCAAGGCAATCGCGACTGTATTCGGACAGCCGCACCATGCGTTCCTTGTTCACCGCGTAGCGCGCTGCCGTGCAGTTGCGCAGCATCTGAGCCATCCACAGGTATTGCTGAATGTCGCCGGTGAGCTTGATGGCAAGCGGCGCATGGCGTTGCATCAGCCATTTCATGGCCTTCAAGGGTACGCCAGGCGCGGCCCAGGGCGACGCGTAACCGGGGGAAACCTGGCCGGCATTGGCGAAGCTCGTCTCCATCGCCACGGCTGGCTGACGGTCAACCACCACGACCTCGAAGCCAGCCCGCGCCAGATAGTAGGCACCGGTGGTACCGATTACGCCGCTTCCCATTACCAGAACACGCATCGCCGTCTCCCACCCGTGCTACCGGGCTTTTCCGAGTCACTGTTAATGCGGAGTATAGAAAGCGTCTTGTAGTGGTTTTCGCTATATAACAGGCTATATTTGCGATTTATTCACGCCTTAAACTGCATATATAGAGGCGATACGCCTATGCGCACTAAGCATCAAACCCGCCGCGAGCTGGACAAGATCGACCGCCAGATCCTTCGCCTGTTGCAGGCCGAAGGACGCATGCCATTTACCGAGCTGGGCGAGCGCATCGGCCTGTCGACCACGCCGTGTACGGAGCGCGTTCGACGTCTGGAGCGCGAAGGCATCATCATGGGTTACACGGCGAGGCTGAACCCGCAGCATCTGAAAGGCGGGTTGCTGGTATTCGTCGAGATCAGCCTGGCCTACAAGTCAGGCGATATCTTTGAAGAGTTTCGCCGTGCCGTGCTCAAGCTGCCTCATGTGCTGGAGTGCCATCTGGTTTCGGGGGACTTTGACTACCTGATCAAGGCGCGGATCTCTGAAATGGCCTCCTACCGCAAGTTGCTCGGCGACATTCTGCTCAAGTTGCCGCATGTACGTGAGTCGAAAAGCTACATCGTGATGGAGGAAGTGAAGGAATCGCTGGAACTGCCGGTGCCGGAGTAGGAGCGGAAGCCAAGCAGAGTTCGCTGCCAGATCAGCCCCAATCCCGGTGCATCAAAAAGCAGAGCCGAACGAGTCTTTGGAGTCAGCCGTTAGCCAACCGAGAACCGTAAGGTTTTGCTTCAGCCTCGCGCGGCTTTTGCTCTGCAATAAACATCCGGTCTACCCTTCGGTCCATGCAAACCGTCCAAGGCTCGACCATGACCACCCCGCAATCAGCTGCTCGCGCGCAGCACCACGCGTCGTCCTACTACGCGGCCACCACCAATCGCACCCTTGATCTCAAGCACTTGCAAGGCGAGCTGGAGGCGGACGTCTGCATCATCGGGGGCGGCTTCAGCGGCCTCAACACGGCTATCGAACTGGCCGAGCGCGGCCTGTCCGTGGTGCTGCTGGAAGCCCACCTGATCGGTTGGGGTGCTAGCGGGCGCAACGGCGGACAGCTGATTCGTGGAGTGGGGCATGACGTCGAGCAGTTTCAGCCGGTGCTGGGTAACAAGGGCGTGGACGGCCTCAAACGTATGGGTTTCGAAGCGGTGGACATCGTGCGCGAGCGCATCGAGCGCTACGCCATCGATTGCGACCTGACCTGGGGTTACTGCGATCTGGCAACGAAACAACGGCACGTCGAAGGCTTCGAAGCAGACTATGCCGATCTCCAGCGTCTGGGCTATCCGCATCCATTGAGGCTCCTGCCAAGAGACGCGATGGGCGAAGTCATCGGTTCTGATCGCTACGTGGGCGGCCTGATCGATATGGGCTCGGGCCATCTTCATCCACTCAACCTGGCATTGGGCGAAGCAGCAGCAGCCCTATCGCTGGGCGTGCAGCTGTACGAGCGATCCGCTGTCGAACGGATCGATTACGGTCAGCAGGTTCGAGTGCACACCGCGCAGGGCTGCGTGAGTGCCCGTCAGCTCGTGCTGGCCGGCAATGCTTACCTGGGTTCTCTGAACAAATCACTGGCGGGCAAGGTGCTACCGGCCGGCAGTTACATCATTGCCACCGAGCCGCTTCCCGAGGACGTCAGACAGGAATTGCTGCCGCAGAACATGGCGGTCTGCGATCAGCGAGTGGCGCTGGACTACTTCCGCCTGTCGGCCGATGGCCGGCTGCTGTTCGGCGGTGCCTGCCACTACTCCGGACGCGACCCGAAGGACATCGCCGCCTACATGCAACCGAAGATGCTCGAGGTGTTCCCCCGCCTACGAAACACCCGAATCGATTACCAATGGGGCGGCATGATTGGCATCGGCGCCAACCGGCTGCCACAAATTGGACGACTGCCAGACCAGCCCAACGTCTACTACGCCCAGGCCTATGCCGGACACGGCCTGAACGCCACACACCTGGCAGGACGCCTGCTCGGCGAGGCCATCAGCGGGCAGCTTGAGGGACGCTTCGACCTGTTCTCCCGTGTGCCACACCCGACCTTCCCTGGCGGTCAGCGTCTGCGCTCGCCGCTGCTGGCCCTCGGCATGCTCTGGCACCGGCTTAAAGACCAGTTCTGAATTTCGCCGTTGCGCTGGCGTCCAAACTGTCGAGGAACATAACAATCGACAGGAGTGACCTTGCGCCTGCACCTGCTCCTTGTGGCAGTGCTATTCCTGGTTGGCTGTGCCGGCCAGATTACACCCGCCCCAACGTCTTACGCGCTGCCCAACCAGAACTCGGCACTGACCCAGCAAGTCGAGGCGCTGGCGGCAAAGCAGCCTGCGGGCACCTCCGGATTTCGCCTGCTGTCCGACAGTGCCGAAGCCTTTTCGGCGCGTACACAGATGATTCGCCAGGCCAGGACGAGCCTCGACGTGCAGTACTACATCGTCCACGATGGCTTGAGCACCCGCGCGCTCATAGAAGAGGTGGTGCGTGCGGCGGACCGCGGCGTCAGGGTACGGCTGCTGCTTGATGACACCACGAGCGACGGCAGCGACTACCAGATCGCCACTCTGGCGGCACACCCGAACATCCTGATCCGCGTCTTCAATCCCTTGCATATCGGCCGTAGCACTGTGATTACCCGTTCGCTCGGGCGGCTGCTCAACCTATCCCAACAACACCGCCGCATGCACAACAAGCTGATGCTGGCTGACAGCAGCCTGGCCATCGTCGGCGGGCGCAACCTGGGCGATGAATACTTCGATGCCGATCAGAGTTTCAACTTCACTGACATCGACCTACTCGCCGCCGGCCCGGTCGCCGAGCAATTGGCGGTCAGCTTCGACCAGTACTGGAACCACACGCTGAGCGTGCCAATCCAACAGTTCTTGCGTCACCCGCCCAACAAGGACGAGCTTGAACTGGCGCGCCGCGATATCACCCGCTACCTCCAAGCCGAACGACAAAAGGACGAGCGCCGCTATCAGCATTTGATGGGCGGGCCTCAGAAGCCTTCACCGCGCGACTGGCTGGCCGACCTGATTTGGGCGCCTGGCGAAGCGCTTTGGGATCACCCCGACAAGATCGAAGCAGCCGGCATTCCAGATGAAAGCCTGCTGCTGACCACTCAACTGCAGCCGAACATGGACCGCGTGCGACGATCCCTGACGCTGATCTCCGCTTATTTCGTGCCAACTGAACAAGGTGCTGAATACCTCGCCGGACACGCCAGGAACGGCGTTGCGGTACAGGTCTTGACCAATTCTCTGGAGGCCACCGACGTGCCGGCCGTGCATGGCGGCTATGCGCCCTATCGGGCCGATCTGCTGAAAGCGGGGGTGAGATTGTTCGAGTTGCGCCGACAACCGGACCAGGAGACCCGCTTCAGTATCAGTGGCGATTCCGAATCCAGCCTGCACAGCAAGGCAGCGGTGTTCGACCAGGAGCGGGTCTTTCTCGGCTCGCTGAACTTCGACCCTCGCTCAGTCCTGTGGAACACCGAAGTCGGCATCCTTATCGACAGTCCAGAATTGGCTCGCGAGGTGCACAAACTCTCGCAGGAGGGCACTTCGCCCGCCGTCAGCTATGAAGTGCGACTGATCGAGCGCAACGGCGTGCGGCGGTTGATCTGGATCGCCGAGGATGACGGGCAGCGAAAGGTCTTGCTGCACGAACCGGGCGGTGCTTGGCGACGGTTCAATGCCTGGTTCAGCCGGGTGATTGGCCTCGAACGGATGCTCTGAGCGACTTCAACTAGCGCAAGGGGTTTCGTGTCACTTCGGCCAATCTTGCCGCGCAAACGGCCGCCGATCTAAAAATAGCTCTTTTGTGTGATACCAGAGCGCCACCTCTTGGCTAGGCTGCCGAGCTGATGCCGTGCTGGTACAACCGCCTGGCACTTTGCTTCTATAAAAATAAAAAGGAGCGCGACATGAATCATCGCAAATGGCTATGGATGGTGGTTTTGCTGGCGTGCTGGTTTCCAGCTCTGCTCAATCCTGCCCATGCTCAAACCTATACTGCGCTGGAAAGCATGCAGATCCACGCCAACCGAGCGACCAGCAGCCTATTGCTCTATCGAGGCGAAGGTTTCCAGAAGGCGCACCTGGCCCGAATGGAAAGCGACCTCAAAGCGCTAGCCGACAGGGTCGACAGCTTTCCCGGCGCCCGCAACGATCTGCACCCATTGCATCAAGTCTTACAGACAACGCTTCGCGAAGGCGCAAGCTTCGGCCGCGAGGAAGACGACATGCCTTGGGGCTGGCCGCTGCAGATGAGCAAAGCGCTGCGCGATTTCCTAACGGCTGTGCGCAGCCAGCAAGGCGCCAACGTTCGCGCCGAGCTGCCCGCCAAGGTGGAATACCTCACTGTGCAGTACCTCAGCCGCGCCTATGTAGGCTCATTCGAAACCGCCCGCGAACAACCGGATACCTACCTCGGCCAGGACGAGCGCCGCCTCGTACCGTCGATCGACGAGCAACTGGCTGCGCTGGATGGCAAATCGAACGTGGCCATTGCCAAGCTCAAAACACGTTGGGAGTTCCTCAAGGTGGCGCTCGAAGACATGAACAGCGGCAACAACAGCTTCAACACTGCGTCAGGCCGCGCTTTCGCCCCGATCATGGTTGATCGCCACGCGCGCAGCCTCAGCGATCAATGGATGGCGCTCGCCCCTGACTGAGCACCTTCCTGTCAGGCATCGGCCGGCTGCTGGCGCAGCTGAACCGGGCCGACACGCGCTTCGATCGCGTGGCGCAGGGGTTCGCGCAGACCGAAGATGAAGCCAAGCTCAGCAGCAACGAACAGTGGCCCGATGATCAGTCCGGTCAGATCGTCGACAAACGCAGGCTTGCGTCCTTCGAAGTAGTGACCGATGAACTGGATAATCCAGCCAACTACGAACAAACCGCCACCGGCGCTCAGCCATAGCGCCGTCGATTGCTGCGCAAGGGCTGCACCGACCCAGACGCAGAGCAACAGCACCGCGCCCGTGAGCACGCCGAAGCGCACATCCAGCCGAAAATAGAACAGCGTCGAGATCAAGGCGACCAGCGCAACCGGGCTCAGCCATAGCCCGAACGCCTCCACACCTGGACGCGACAGCAGCACTGCGACAGCCAGCACGATCATGGGAATGCCGATGAAATGGCTGAGCAGATTGCGCGGGTCCCGGTGATAGGCCGCGTATTGGGCGAGGTGATCGGTGAGTGTTTTCATGGGGACGAGCTCCGAATAGCCTGACTGGCAAGCTTAGCCAGCTCGGCAAGGTGCCGCGCGGTGTCGAGTGGTGGTTGAGCGCCAAAGGTCATGGCGCTTGCGCCAATCAGCGGCTCAGCTAGGGCTCCGGACGATAGCCCAATCGCAGGCCACCCCAGTGACGGCTGTTCACCATGATCGGCACCGACAGGTCATGCATCAGCTCTCCGGTATCGCGGCTGTAGGTCTGCAACAGCACCTTGCGTTCGTGGCTGCCACAGCGCGCGCCGGTACGGTCATTGAACAAGCGCTTGCTGCGGCTCTTGACCTTGTCGATCTCCGGGTCGCCGACCGGGGGCTGGCTGAAGGCACGGTTGTGGGTCGGCACGTAGCCATCCGGCGTAGTCGCGATGGCATAAATCAACGCATCGTTGCGCGCGAGCAGGGGTTCCTGGATCGCCGGCAGCACCTCGTCGGCGTAACGGTCGAAACGGGTGTTGTAGCGGATCGGATTGGTGCCCGGCTGCGCCCGGTAATTGCGATCAAACAGATCGTCGACACCCAGGCGCCCGGCCTTCAGATCCGCCTCGAAACGCGCCCCGATGGCGGCCGCCGCTTCGCGCGCGAGGTCGTATACATCCTGGTGGTAGGCATCGAGCTGTACCTCGGCGAGCTGTTCGCTGACGGTTTCCGCCTGCCCTACTAGCTTCTCTGCGGCCTGCTCCAATTGGCGGGTCTGGGTCTCGCTCTCCAGAGCGTCTCCACGCAGCTGCTCTACCGCGACGAACAACTGCGCGAGTCGCTCATGATTGCTTGCCGTGCCGGCAGCGATTTCCGCCACCTGGGTTTCGACATTGCCAGCCAACTCGGCAATTCCACTGAGCTGAACGCCTGTTCCTGCGATCTGTGCGGCGGCTTCGTCCAGTTCGCTGGCTTGCTTTTGGATATGGCTGACCACTGCGCCACTTTGCTCACGAATATCGCTAACCATCCGGCCTACCTCTTCGGTAGCACTGCTGGTGCGACCGGCCAGGTTTCGCACCTCATCAGCCACCACGGCAAAGCCCCGCCCGGCCTCACCGGCGCGTGCCGCCTCGATCGCCGCGTTGAGTGCAAGCAGGTTGGTCTGGCTGGCAATGGACTGAATCACATCGGTGATCTGGCGGATTTCTTCGGTGCGCGCTGAGAGTCCGTCGAGCAGTTCGCGGCTGGCCTTGGTCTGTGCGCTGAGCTGCTGCATGCGTTCGATGGCGTGCTGGAGTTCGATACGCCCACTATCGCTGCTGCGCCGCACGGCTTCGGCCGCTTCTAACGCCTGCCGTGCTCGGGCAGCGCTGTCCTGTTCGGTCGCCGTCATCGCCTCGGCGCCATTGGCGATCTCGCTGACCGCAACCAGCTGTGACTGCAACCGTGCCGCCAGTTGCTCAGCGCTGAACGACACTTGAGCTGCCGACAGGGCGTTATGACAGGTATGCCGGGAGAGGCTCTTGCTCAGGGCTGCGGAACTCAGCTCGCCGGCGTCCTCTGCAACCGGGGTGCCCGTATTCCTGCGCCAAGGGCCGAACCAAGGCCATAGGGCAAGCAACAGGATCGAGATCGCGGTCAGATAGAACGGCAACTCCATCCAGCCATGAAACAACAGCAGGCCCAGCAGGCCCGCTGCGTGCAACAGACAGGCCTTGGGGTGAAGGCGGAAGGTAGGGCGCATCGGTGGCCTCTTGTTTTCGTCCGGTAAAAAGGCGTTGTACCACCTCTGCCAACAAAGAACATTGTCCCTTGGTGGCACATGGTCTTGCCGGACTGGAAACGATTACACACCCGTTGCCGCCCGGCATGGCCGAGTTACCGGGTTAGCGGCTGGACGCGGCCAACCTTAAGCTGCCCTCAAGCCTGAACGTACGTCAGGCCCCGCTTTTTAGCGAGCCTGATCCGGAGCCGTCAGCGGCAGACCGAGCTGTACCCGGCGGCGTAGCCAGGGGCTCGGACGATAGCGCGGTTCGTGACCATAGCAGCGCTGCATGCCCTCCAGGATAGTCAGGATTCGAGCCGGGTTGTAATGCGCGGCGAACCCCAGCGGCCCCCTTGGATAGCCGAGGGCCACCATGACCGCGCGGTCGAGCGTCTCTGGGGAGGCAATGCCCTTCTGGGCAATCTCACAGCCAAGGTTGACGATGCTGGCCACGATGCGCTGGCTGACGAACCCCGGAGAGTCGTTGATCACCTCGACCGGCACGCCGTCGGCGCCCAACGCCTGGCGTGCCTGAGCCTCCAATGCTGGGTCGAGCGCTGGTTGACGCATCAGCACGCGGCGTTTTTCAAGGTCACTGAAGAGGTCCAGCGCCACAGTACGCGCGCCGGGCAGCGCCAGGCGCTCGATACAGCTACTCGCATCTTCTCCTAGCGGCGTGATCAGACAGATTGCTTGGTCCGAAGGCTCAACACCCTCCTCGAGGATCGCACCGGCCTGCTGCAATATCGATCTGATGGAGCTGCGCAGGTCGGGCTCGATACTGTCGAGCCAAAACGGCCGATCGATGCTTACCGGCTCGAAGCGGGGCTCAGGCGTGCGGATCTGCTGGCCGTCTTCGTAGCGATAGAAGCCCTGGCCGGTTTTGCGACCGAGCAAACCGGCCGCCACCCGCTGCGCGGCGAGGTAAGACGGTGTATAGCGCGGATCGTAGTAGAACTGGTCATGCACCGACTCCATCACCGCGTGGGAAATATCCAACCCGGTCAGATCGAACAATTCGAACGGGCCCATTCGAAACCCGGGCCCGTCCCGCAAAATTCGGTCGATCTGTTCCGGCGTGGCGATGCCCTCGCTAAGGATGCGCTGCGCCTCGGTGCCATAGGCACGACCGGCGTGATTGACCAGAAACCCGGGAGTATCCGGCGTAATCGCAGGGAAGTGCCCGGCGTGCTCGGCTAGCTGCACCAGCCGCTCAATGACCGACGGGGCGGTGCGCTCGCCGCGCACCACTTCGACAAGTTTCATCAGCGTCACAGGATTGAAGAAGTGATACCCAGCCACCCGCTCAGGCCGCGCGCAGGCACTGGCAATGCGGGTCACGGACAACGAGGAAGTGTTGGTCGCAAGGACCGCGTCGGCCGCAACCAGACCTTCAAGCTCGACAAACAGGCTCTGCTTGGCTTCCAGGTTTTCGACGATGGCTTCGATCAGCAGATCGCAGCCGGACAGCTCGGCCAGCTGATGGGCTGGCTGCATGCGCTCCAGAATCGCCGGTAGCTCATCGGCGCCCAAACGTCCCTTGGCCACGCTGCGCTCAAGCAGTTCACGGTTGAACTGCAGGGCTTGATCGATGGTTTCGGGCCGAGCGTCATACAACCAGACCTGCTGACCGGCGCTGGCAAATAGCTGTGCGATACCGCGCCCCATGGCGCCGGCGCCGATAATGCCGATACGGGAAAACATGGGAACCTCCTCAGTGGATGGCGTTGCGATTCTGAAATATGATCAACCAATATTCCGCAGTGCGAAACCATGTTCCATCTATTTGAACCTGAGCCTAAAGACTGCCAGACTCCATAGCAAGCCATCCGTGATCGAGCGCCATGTCCGCTTCCGACTATTCTTCCGCCCAACTCCAGCAAGTCCACGCCTCCGTTACCGGTTTCTTTCAAGACATCGGCAGCGAGCTGCTCGCCTACGGTCCGGAGCACGCCACGCTCGCCCTGACGCTGCTGCCGCGCCATCTGAACAATGCTAGCAACATGCACGGCGGCGTCATGGCGACCTTGATGGATGTTGCGATGGGCCTATGCGGCACCTGGGAAGCCGACCCGGCAGACCGTCGTGTCGCGATGACGCTGTCGATGAATATCAACTTCAGCGCAGTTGCTGCAGCGGGAAGTCGCATCAGAGCGCAGGCTCGTTGCCGCTCGTCCGGGCACAAGGTGTTTATGGCCAGCTGCGACTTGCTGGATGAGCAGGATCGATTAATCGCGTTCGGCGAGGGCGTGTTCAAGCGCGGCTCGCTTCGACGGGAGCTCCCGGCCTAGATGACCGCGCTGCTGCCACTGGCGCTGTTCTTTGAGCTTCTGGCTCTAATCACCCGAATTCAGCCGATGAGCGTTATCAGCGGCGCCCTGCTGAGCCTGTTCTTCATCTGGCATTGGCGCTCGCTGATGCCCTATCCACGGCGACTCGGGATCGTCACCGCTGCACTCCTCGGCTACTGGCTGCTGTCTGGCGAAGCAACCTGGCAGCAAGGCGCGCGAATGTTGTCGTCAGCCGCCTATTACGCAGCCTTTATTGGCGCGCTGGGTCTGATGCACTGCCTGGTCAAGCGTCTGCAGCAACTCAGCGAGCTGCATCGCCTCCTGCTGGCCGGCCCTCGCACATGGCTCTACCCGGGCTATCTGCTGAGCACATTTGCGATCAGCTCGGTGCTCAGTTTCGGCATGCTCAACCTGATATGTGGCTCACTGGAAAATCATCTTGCACGCCGTCCATACAGCGATCATCAGCGCCGCGAAGGCCGCCGCGGCGTGATGGTTACCGCTCTGCGAGGGTTCGCCCTGGTGCCTTTGCTGGCGCCGACGAGCGTTGCGGTGGCGATCCTCACCCGCGAGCTCGGCATTAGCTGGAGCACGTTACTACCCTTCGGCCTGCTAGGCGGTTTGATCCTGCTGTTGTTCGGCTGGCCGGTAGAGAACCGTCGCTTGCAGCAGCTGGCGGACTACCCGGTCGTCGATGCCGGCTTGGACACCCAGCAAGCCGGTGGCCGCCTGAATGGCCTGTTGTTAGGCAGCCTGATCGGCATCGCGCTGATCGCCCTGCTGGCCGCCTTTACCTGGCTCTCCGCCACCCAGGCCGCGATGCTGACGGTGCCGACCGCCGTGATCGCTGTCCTGCTCTGGCAGCGGACCGCGCCGCGCCAGGTGCTCAGTGAGGTCAGCGAAACATTGATCGGCATGCGCAACGAGACATTCATTTTTGCCAGCTCGGCATTACTGGCTGGGTTGGTTGCAGCCGTCTTGCCGGTGCATCATCTTGCGGATCAGCTCGGAAGCACGCCGATGGCACTGTTCGGGCTGGGTGCGGTCGGCGCGTTGGCGGTCATGGCATTGGCGTTGCTTGGCGTCGCGCCGCTGATCTCGTTGAATCTCTGCGCCGCGCTACTGGCGCAACTGGCGAGCCAGGGCCTGACGGTGACGCAACCGGCTGTGGCGCTGTTGTTCGGGTTTTCACTGGCCATGCTGCTCTCGCCCTACGGCCCCTCAGCCGTACTCTTGGCCCGCCACGCCCAGCTGTCACCCTGGCGCATCGCTGTCGGCTGGAATGGGCGTTTCGTCCTCAGCGTATTGATCCCACTGCTGTTAATACCCCTACTGGCATGAGCAACCTTGGCTCACATCCAGCCGTATTCGGCCATCGACAATGGTTCGCCATCCCCGACGATGAAATGATCGAGCACCCGCACATCGATCAGTGCCAGGGCATCGCTGAGCCTGCGGGTCAGCTGACGGTCAGCCTGACTCGGCTCGGCGACACCGGATGGATGATTGTGGGTCAGGATGACGGCTGCGGCATTCTGCGCCAGCGCGCGCTTGACCACTTGGCGGGGGTAGACGCTGGCTCCGTCGATAGTGCCGTGGAACAGCACCTCGAAGGCCAACACCCGGTGTTTGGAATCAAGGAAGAGACAGGCAAAGAGCTCGTGCGGCTCGTGTCGCAGACGCGCCTTGAGATAGTCACGCACTGCCTGCGGGCTTTCCAGCGCTGAGTCACGGCGGATGCGCTCAGCCAGATGCCGTCTTGCCATTTCCAACACGGCTTGCAGTTGAGCAAACTTGGCCGGCCCTAGCCCCAGGTGTGCGCTGAATTGTTCGCGGTCGCTTTCCAGCAGCGCACGCAGACTGCCGAATTCATTGAGCAGGTAGCGCGCCAGATCCACCGCGCTTTTCCCGGCCACGCCGGTGCGCAAAAAAATCGCCAACAGCTCCGCATCGGACAGCGCCGATGCGCCCTGCTCCAATAGCTTTTCCCGCGGCCGTTCCGCCGCCGGCCAGTCACGAATGCTCATGCCACCTCCATGTCGAGCGTGCCCCTCGTCCTCTGAGGGCGCTGTGCTATCTTAGCGGCCTTTTATCCACGGCAACCGGTCCTCATCGGAACCAGTTCTCACCCCGTAACAAGGCAGGCCTATGCAGCGGCTTTATCGTAAACGCATCGTCCTGGGCGTCGGCGGCGGCATCGCCGCTTACAAGAGCGCGGAGCTGGTGCGCCGGCTACGCGACCAGGGCGCCGAAGTGCGCGTCGTGATGACCAGCGGCGGCCGTGAATTCATCACGCCGCTAACCCTCCAGGCCCTATCCGGCCATCCGGTTCACCTCGACCTGCTGGATCCCGCGGCAGAAGCCGCGATGGGCCATATCGAGCTGGCACGGTGGGCCGACTTGGTACTGGTCGCGCCAGCTACGGCCGATTTGATGGCACGCCTGGCCCAGGGCGTCGCCAACGACCTGTTGACCACGCTCGTACTGGCGACCAACGCACCGGTTGCGCTGGCCCCAGCGATGAATCAGGCCATGTGGGCAGATCCCGCCACCCAAGCCAACCGCGCGCTACTGGAGCAGCGAGGGATCCGCCTGTTCGGCCCGGCTTCCGGTAGCCAGGCCTGTGGCGATGTGGGGCTTGGCCGTATGCTCGAAGCGGATGACCTGGCTCAGGCCGCTGCTGACTGTTTCGAACGCAGCCTGTTAACCGGAAAGCACCTGTTGATCACCGCGGGGCCGACCCAGGAAAACATCGATCCGGTGCGGTACATCACCAATCACAGTTCCGGGAAGATGGGATTTGCCCTTGCCGAAGCCGCCGCCGAGGCCGGCGCGCGCGTGACCCTGGTCGCCGGGCCGGTGTTCCTGCCTACGCCCGACCGCGTTCAGCGCATCGATGTGGTCAGCGCCCGCGATATGCTCGCTGCGTGTGAAGCGGCGATGCCTTGCGACCTGTTCATTGCCGCTGCAGCGGTTGCCGACTACCGCCCTGAAGTGGTTGCGCCGCATAAATTGAAGAAGGACCCCGCCAAGGGCGACGGCCTGCTGCTGCAGATGGTTCGCAACCCCGACATCCTCGCCACGCTAGCCGGACGGCCGGATCGGCCGTTCAGCGTCGGCTTCGCCGCCGAAACCGAAAACCTGCTGGAGTACGCCACGCGCAAGCTGCGGGACAAAAATCTCGACCTGATCGTGGCCAATGACGTCGCCAACCCGAGCATTGGCTTCAACAGCGAAGAAAACGCCGTCACGGTGATCGACCGCCAGCAGCACGAAACCCGTTTCAGCCAGGCCAGCAAAGGGCACATCGCTCGTCAGCTGATTGCCTTCATCGCCGACCGTTACCATCAGGCCTGACCATGCACAAACTTCAAGCAAAAATTCTCGACCCCCGTCTTGGCACGGATTTCCCGCTGCCCGCGTACGCCACCAGCGGCTCCGCCGGGCTCGACCTGCGCGCCATGCTGCAAGCCGATACGACGCTGGAACCGGGGCAGACACTGTTGATACCTACCGGCCTGTCCATCCATATCGCCGACCCGAACCTGGCGGCGCTAGTCCTGCCGCGCTCTGGCTTGGGGCACAAGCACGGCATCGTGCTGGGCAACCTGGTCGGGCTGATCGACTCGGATTATCAGGGCGAGTTGATGGTGTCCTGCTGGAACCGCGGCCAGACCAGCTTCAACATCGCCATAGGGGAGCGCATCGCCCAGCTGATGCTTGTCCCGGTGATCCAAGCGCAGTTCGAACTGGTGAACGAGTTCGACAGCAGTGAGCGTGGCGCCGGCGGCTTCGGCCACTCTGGCAGTCACTGAGATATTTCTCGCCTTTTTCAGGACGAACCGAGGAGCTCCATGAAACTCTTCAAGCGCACCGCCAAGGACGACGGCGTTCTCAACCCCGCCGATACCGCCCCCTCCCGCCCGCGCCGTAGCGTTGGCTTGAAGACGCTCACACCCGGACTGATCCCTGGGCTGCTGGGGCTCGTGGTCGCTGGCGCGTTGCTCTGGACCGCCCAGCAGAGCAGTCAACAGCAGCAAGCCGGCGAACTCGCCCACGCGTGGGGTCAGAGCCAAGCTTCGGCGATCAATCAGGCGCTCCGCCAACTGGCCGAAGACACGCGCGCTGCCGCCAGCGATCCGCAACTGCTCGAAGCACTGCGTAGCGAGCAGCCGCAACAGATACGTGCCGTCGAACGTGAGCTCGGCTACCGGGACGGCGTCATCGATGCGCATCTCAGTCTGCGCGGCCAGGCGCGAACGGATGCCAGCCGGCCCGGACCGCTGAATTTTTCCGCATTGGATATGCTGCAGCGCGCCGAGAACGGGCAAACGCCTGCAACCGAAGCGTTCAAGGTCGGCAACCGCTGGTTGCTCTACAGCGCGGCGCCGTTGCGCATGGCTCCCGAGCAGCCGATTCAGGGCACCCTCCTATTGGTAACCAGCCTGGAGCGCTTCCTGGCGACCCTGCCGCAGTTGCCGACCGAAGCCGGGCAATTGCGGCTGGTGCAACAATTCAACGGAGCTCCGACACAGCTGTTGGTTCAGCGTGGCGGGGCCGGCCTGGATCAGGCGTCAATAGAGCTGCCAAGCAACAACCCGAACTGGAAGATCAGTTTCTTGCCTGCATCGGAGCTTGGCACCGCGGGCCACTCGCCATTACCGATACTGGGGGCGGCCCTGGCGGCCCTCTGCGGGCTGCTGCTCGGCCTGCAGGCAGTGCTTAGCGCACAGCAAAGAAGGCTCCGTGAAGATGTCTTGCATCTGGGCCAGATGGTTCAGGAACTCTCCAACGGCAAGACCATCAAAACACCGACCTTGAGCCTGCCGGCGCTCGACGCACTGGCCAAGAGTCTGGTCCGACTGCCGCTCCGCACCGCCGGGATGTCATCGACCAAAGCCCCGACTGCAGAGCAGCCCGCGGTTCGGCAACCCCCATCTACCGAATATGTCGACCCTCTTTTCCAGGACACCGACATTCTCGACATCGACATTCTCGACGAGGACCAGGATTGGCTTGGCCTCGATACCAAGGAGCGAGAAAACGCAATGAGCGCCCCTAAAGCCCCGCAACTGCCCGCGAGCATCTTTCGCGCCTATGACATCCGCGGCGTTGTCGGCGACAGCCTGACCACCGAAACCGCTTATTGGATAGGCCGAGCAGTAGGCTCCGAAAGCCTGGCCCAAGGTGAGCCGAACGTGTCGGTCGGCCGCGATGGCCGACTGTCCGGACCTGAATTGGTCCAGCATCTGATCCAAGGATTGGTGGACAGCGGTTGCAGCGTCAGCGACGTCGGCATGGTGCCGACCCCGGTGCTCTACTACGCCGCCAACGTCCTGGCAGGCAAATCCGGCGTGATGCTCACCGGTAGCCACAACCCGCCGGACTACAATGGCTTCAAAATCGTGATCGCGGGCGACACCCTCGCCAACGAGCAGATCCAAGCGCTACGCCAGCGCATCGAAACCGGCAATCTCAGCGAAGGCGTTGGCCAAGCGGAGCAGGTCGACGTGCTGGAGAGCTACTTCAAGCGCATCCGTGACGACATCGCCCTGGCCAAGCCGATGAAGGTGGTGGTGGACTGCGGCAACGGCGTCGCTGGCGTGATCGCGCCGCAACTGATCGAAGCACTGGGCTGCAAGGTCATACCATTGTTCTGCGACGTTGATGGCAACTTCCCCAACCATCACCCCGACCCGGGCAAGCTGGAAAACCTCGAGGACCTGATCGCCAAGGTCAAATCCGAAAATGCCGACCTGGGCTTGGCGTTCGACGGCGACGGCGACCGCGTCGGCGTGGTGACCAATGCGGGAACTGTGGTCTATCCAGACCGTCTGCTCATGCTGTTCGCGAAGGACGTAGTCTCGCGCAACCCAGGCGCCGACATCATCTTCGACGTCAAATGTACCCGACGCCTGACACCGTTGATCAGTGGCTACGGTGGCCGTCCGGTGATGTGGAAGACGGGTCATTCGCTGATCAAGAAAAAAATGAAAGAGACCGGCGCGCTGCTCGCTGGCGAGATGAGTGGCCACATCTTTTTCAAGGAGCGCTGGTACGGCTTCGATGACGGCATCTACAGCGCCGTGCGCCTGCTGGAGATCCTCAGCCAGGACAAGCGCAACGTGGAACAGGTCTTCTCGGCTTTCCCTAACGACATCTCGACGCCCGAAATCAATATTCAGGTCACCGAGGAGAGCAAGTTCACCATCATCGAGTCGCTGCATCGCGACGCCCATTGGGGCGACGCCAACATCACCACCCTCGATGGTGTGCGGGTCGATTACCCGAAAGGCTGGGGCCTGGTACGCGCCTCGAATACCACACCGGTGCTGGTGCTGCGTTTCGAAGCCGAAACCGAGGAAGAGCTCAAGCGCATACAGGAAGTCTTCCGCGCGCAGCTTTATACTGTCGCGCCTGACCTCACCCTGCCGTTCTGACTTGCGGAGCCTTGCATGACCCTCAGCCGTGAAGCCGCCACACAATTCGCCCAGGTTCTGTCCGAGGCACTGCCCTATATCCGCCGGTTCGTCGGTAAGACGCTGGTCATCAAATACGGCGGTAATGCGATGGAAAGCGAGGAGCTGAAAACCGGCTTCGCTCGCGACATTGTGCTGATGAAGGCTGTGGGTATCAATCCGGTGGTGGTCCACGGTGGCGGCCCGCAGATTGGCGACCTGCTCAAGCGCCTGAACATCGAAAGCCACTTCATCGATGGCATGCGGGTCACCGACAGCCAGACAATGGACGTGGTGGAAATGGTCCTTGGCGGCCAGGTCAACAAAAGCATCGTGAGCCTAATCAACCAGCACGGCGGCGCGGCCATTGGCCTGACCGGCAAAGATGCCAATCTGATCCGGGCGAAAAAGCTCAAAGCCACACGCCAAACGCCAGAGATGACATCTCCCGAAATCATCGACATCGGCCAGGTTGGCGAGGTCACCGGCGTCAATACCGAGCTGCTGGAAATGCTGGTGCGCGGCAACTTCATCCCGGTCATTGCGCCAATCGGCGTAGGCCCGGACGGCGAATCCTACAACATCAACGCTGATCTGGTCGCAGGCAAGGTCGCCGAGGCGCTGAAGTCAGAAAAGCTGATGCTGCTGACCAACATCGCCGGCCTCATGGACAAGCAGGGCCAGGTACTGACCGGGCTGACCACCTCACAGGTCGACGAACTGATCGCCGATGGCACCATCTATGGCGGCATGCTGCCGAAGATTCGCTGCGCCCTCGAAGCCGTCCAGGGCGGCGTGCACAGCGCGCATATCATTGACGGCCGTGTACCGAATGCCGTGTTGCTGGAAATCTTTACCGACATCGGCGTCGGCACGCTGATCACCAATCGCAAAACGTCCGTTTCTCACTGATACGGTCATGAAAAAGCCCGGCCTCTATAATGAGAGCCGGGCTTTTTTTCGCCTTGTTCAAAGCGCTATTCGGACTGACCAAGCAACTCGGCCACTCGCTCACGCTCTCGGCCATAGCTGACTTCGGCCTGTTTGCGGGTCTGCCTGTAACGCTCGACGTCCCGTTTCAGGCTGGCCTGCTCTTTGGCCAGATTGTCGATCTGTACCAGCAGCTGCTCAGGCACCGTCCGTCCGGCGCGCTCATGGTTTGCCGCCTGGCTCTGAAGATTCGCCTGCTGTGTCCGCAACGATTGCAGGTTGCCGCGAGTGATACCGATAATGCTGTCGAGCTCTGATAGCCTGCGCGCCTTGGCGCGCTCGACATCAGCAACACTGGCATACAGCCGCAGCAGTTGAGCATCGGTCTCAGCTCGGGCCTTGGCTTCCAGCAGAAGTTGGCGCTCTTGCGCAGTTGGCGCAGGCGGCACTACTTGCGTCACACGGCCTTGGTCGTTGAGGACTTCATAACCGCGTCCAATGAACTGCGGTGGCACACCGTGCCGGTCGAGGACCACTACACCCTTGTCATCGACATACCGATACAGCTCAGCTTGCGCTACCGTCGCGCCCAGTAAACCCAACAGCAACAGTGCGCTGCTCCCTATTCGCATACTTCAGCCTCTTCCGTATTCGGTGCTTGCGGCACTGCCCGTCGAAATGCCTGATTGTTCTTGCCCGAAGGGTCTCAGCTTATACAAACCCCATCACAGTTGTGCAGCAATAAGTACACCAACTGCGAGAATGAACCGCTTGATCATGACTGATTCAAGCGACACGCCGCGACTCGCAAGGGTTTAGATTGGCAGCGCCCGAGCGAAACAACCCGGATAGCGGAGTTCAGAAGAACCGGACGGCTGCCGGTAGCAGCACGCCACCGACGGCCCTCCTAACGCTGAAACCGTCACAATTCGTCAGTTGCTGACAAAACGCACAACAGCTGGCGCAGCCATAGTCAGCGGTGAATTATCGCGAGACCTGCACCGGCCGATGAGTCGCCAGACGAGCCGGCCTTAGATGCCATATTGATCCCGGTAGGCCTCGACAGCGGGCAAGTGGCACTTGAGCTGCTCATCCTGGCCAAGGAACTCCAATACCTGAGCCAGTGAAACGATGCTCACCACGGGCATGCCGTAGTCCTGTTCCACTTCTTGAATGGCGGACAGCTGACCCTGACCCCGCTCCTGCCTATTCAGCGCAATCAGCACACCGGCAGCTTGCGCGCCCTGTGCCCGGATGATCTGCATGACTTCGCGGATCGCGGTTCCGGCAGTGATCACGTCATCGACAATCAGCACGCGACCGCTGAGCGGCGCACCGACCAACGTACCGCCTTCGCCATGGTCCTTCGCTTCCTTGCGGTTGAAGCACCAGGGCAGGTCACGCTGATGGTGTTCGGCCAGAGAGATCGCCGTCGCAGCAGCGAGAGGAATGCCCTTGTAGGCGGGGCCGAAAATCACGTCGAAATCGATACCACTATCGGCGACTGCGGCCGCGTAGAAGCGCCCCAACTGAGCCAGCGCCGATCCACTGTTGAACAACCCGGCATTGAAGAAGTAGGGGCTGATGCGCCCAGACTTCAGAGTGAACTCACCGAAGCGCAAAACCCCGCGCTCGATGGCGAAGCGAATGAACTCGCGCTGGTACGCCTGCATGAAGGATATTCCCGGAAGACACTGACTTAGCTAATTGCGAAGAGCTTGGGTTATCATACACGCACGTGTTTTTAGGGGCCATTTATGCGGATCATCAGCGTCAACGTGAATGGCATTCAAGCGGCGGCGCAGCGGGGTTTGCTCAGCTGGCTGCAAGCGCAGAATGCCGATGTCATCTGCCTGCAGGATACCCGCGCCTCCGTAGTAGAACTCGACGATCCGGCCTACCAGCTCGACGGCTATTTCCTTTATACCGTTGATGCCGAACTTCCCGAACAAGGCGGTGTTGCCCTGTACTCCAGGCTGCAGCCAAAGGCTGTCATCATGGGTCTTGGGTTCGAAACTGCCGACCGCTACGGCCGTTATTTGCAAGCGGATTTCGACAAGGTCAGCATTGCCACGCTGCTGCTGCCAACCGGGCGCGGCGGGGACGAAGACCTGAACCAGAAATTCAAGTTCATGGACGATTTCGCTCATTATCTTGATAAGCAGCGCCGCAAGCGTCGCGAATACATCTACTGCGGCTCGCTATATGTGGCTCACCAAAAACTGGACGTCAAAAACTGGCGCGATTGCCAGCAGACGACCGGCTTTCTGGCCCCGGAGCGCGCCTGGCTCGATGAGATCTTCGGCAACATGGGCTACATCGATGCCCTACGCGAAGTTACTCGTGAGGGCGATCTGTACAGCTGGTGGCCCGACACCGAACAGGCCCAGATGCTGAACCTGGGCTGGCGATTCGACTATCAGATCCTCACGTCCGGCATGCGTCGCTTTGTCCGCAACGCGCGCCTGCCGCGCCAGCCACGTTTCTCCCAACATGCCCCACTGGTCGTGGATTACGACTGGACGCTGAGCCTCTGAGCTATCCGCTAGAACAGCCCTAAGCGGGCATGTTCTTGCCGTGCCGACCTGAGCTAGACGCTACTTAACAATGCGCCAGCAAAACGGATAGCGATAGGGTTTCCCCTCGTTGGCACGGATGCCGGCGATCACCACCAGCACCAATGCCACCACGCTGATAAGCGCCATTAAGGGAAAGCCGATCAGAACCCAGGCAAGCACCCCGCAAATCATCAGCAGGATGCTAAAGGTGATCTGGAAGTTCAGCGCTTCCTTGCCCTGCTCGTCGACGAAGGGATCCATATCCTTTTTCAACTGCCAGACGATCAACGGGCCCAGTACATTCCCGATCATTGGCACCAGAAACCAGAAGAACGCCGAGTAATGACAGAACATGGCCCACTGCCGCGCTTGCGGAGAGGGCTGCGGAACCAATTCCTGATCAGACATGACGCTCTCCTCCGGATTAATCAGCCAGCGAGGCAACCTGCAGAGCGAATAGCTCCTGCATACCGGCCTGCGCCAACGCAAGCATGGCATTCAACTCATCTGGTTGGAACGGCGCACCTTCTGCGGTGCCTTGCACTTCAATGAAGCCGCCAGCACTGGTCATCACCACGTTCAGGTCGGTCTCGGCCGCCGAGTCTTCGAGATAATCGAGATCGAGGACCGGTTCGCCCTGGTACATACCTACCGACACAGCCGCGACCATTTGCTTGAGTGGATCGCCGCTCTTCAACCCGCCGCGTTTCTTCAGCAATTTCAGCGCATCGACCAGGGCCACCATCGCCCCGGTGATCGACGCAGTGCGAGTACCGCCATCGGCCTGGATCACATCACAATCGATGTAAATAGTGTTTTCGCCCAACTTGCTCATGTCCAGCGAGGCACGCAACGAACGACCTATCAACCGCTGGATTTCCAGCGTACGTCCACCCTGCTTGCCCCGACTGGCTTCGCGCTGGTTACGATCGCCGGTCGCTCGCGGCAGCATGCCGTACTCGGCGGTCAACCAGCCCTGCCCTTGTCCTTTGAGGAAGCGCGGCACGCCATTTTCGATACTGGCGGTGCAGATCACCTTGGTGTCGCCGAACTCCACCAAAACTGAGCCCTCGGCGTGCTTGGTGTAATTGCGAGTGATGCGGATCGATCGCAGCTGATCGGCGGCGCGGCCACTGGGACGCTTCATGAGGCTTATCCTGGTCTGAGTGAATTGACGGCCATTATAGAGGCCTGACCTACGCTAAGGGCCACCGTCGAGCCACTCGGATCAGTAGTCAGCCATGCCAATCGAGCACCTGATTCGCCAAACGACGCCACTATAGAAGACGACGCACCGCCGTCACTGGCTGCATTTTCCTTTACAATCCTCCGCCTTTCGTCATCGCACCGAGAGGTTTCCCCATGATTCACAGCATGACCGCTTTCGCCCGCGCCGAGCAGGCCGGCGAGCACGGCACCCTCATCTGGGAGATCCGCTCGGTCAACCATCGCTACCTTGAACCGCACCTGCGCTTACCCGAAGCTTTCCGCGATCTCGAAGGCGCGGTCAGGGAGGCGCTGCGCAAGGGGCTGTCGCGCGGCAAGGTTGAGTGCACCCTGCGCTTCGCTGAAGAGACCGCTGGACGATCGATGCAAGTCGACCCGGAGCGGGCTCGCCAGCTGATCAGCGCGGCTGAAAAGGTTGCGGCATTGATTAAGCAGCCCGCACCGCTCAACCCGCTGGAGATTCTCGCCTGGCCAGGCGTTCTGGTCAGCGACTCGACGGACCCGCAAGCACTCAACAACGCCGCACTGCAGTTGTTTCATCAGGCCTTGGAACAGATGAAGGCTGGCCGTCTACGCGAAGGCGAAGAGCTTGCCCACCTGATCAACGAACGCCTTGATGCCATCGGTACGGAAACTGCCACGCTTCGCAGTCAGGTGCCGCAGATGCTCGCGGCACAGCGCCAGAAACTCATCGACCGCTGCGCTGAGATGCGTGTCGAACTGGACCCTCAGCGCCTCGAGCAGGAGCTGGTAATGCTGGCGCAGAAGAGCGATGTCGCCGAAGAGCTCGATCGTCTTGGAACCCATGTCACCGAGGTGCGCCGGGTGTTGAAGTCCGGCGGAGCGGCCGGGCGGCGCCTGGATTTTCTCATGCAGGAACTAAACCGCGAGGCCAACACGCTTGGCTCCAAGGCGTTCGACACGCGCAGCACCCAGGCGGCGGTCAATCTGAAGGTGCTGATCGAACAGATGCGCGAACAGGTCCAGAACATCGAATAGCAACTAAGCTTGGCCTGACTTGACGGGCCAATCCGCCAGATCCTAAGTCAGCAATCCGCTAAGAGAATTACATGGCAGCCTCCACCGGTACGCTCTACATCGTTTCCGCGCCTTCCGGGGCCGGCAAGACCAGCCTGGTCAAGGCCCTGCTCGATGCGCAACCGCAGGTTCGGGTTTCGGTTTCACACACGACCCGGCCGATGCGCCCAGGCGAGGTGGATGGCGTGAACTACCACTTCGTCAGCCGTGAGGAGTTTCTGCAACGCCTGGAGCATGACGAATTCCTCGAGCACGCCGAGGTCTTCGGCAACCTGTACGGCACCTCGCAGCGCTGGCTTGAGCAGACCCTGAACGAAGGCTTCGATCTAATCCTCGAGATCGACTGGCAAGGCGCACAGCAGGTTCGCCGCCTGATGCCGCAGGCCAAGTCGATCTTCATTCTGCCGCCAACCCAGGAAGCCCTGCGCCAGCGCCTGACCAACCGCGGCCAGGACAGCGACGATGTGATCGAAACACGCATGCGTGAAGCGGTCAGCGAAATGACCCATTATGTCGAATATGATTATCTGGTGATCAACGACGACTTCGCCCACGCGTTGATTGACCTGCAGGCAATCTTCCGTGCTAACCAGCTTCTGCAGGCCGCTCAGCAACAACGCTTCGAAGGGTTGCTCGGGCAATTGCTGGCCTGAAACAGCTGCGAAGCCTCCCTCGATGGACGGGACGGCTGGCACCGAAACGCAAGAAAGCTTTGCTGCGTCTACTTCCGGGTTGGTAGCCTGAAGCTGCTTTCCTGTTTTACCGCTTCCCTATTGGCTGGTGATTTTTTAGACTATCCCGTCCGCTCGCCCATTCGGGCACGCTTTACCGTTATTGATGAGGAACACCATGGCCCGCGTTACCGTTGAAGACTGCCTGGACAACGTAGATAACCGCTTCGAGCTGGTCATGCTCGCTACCAAGCGTTCGCGCCAACTTGCCACCGGTGGCAAAGAGCCCAAGGTAGCCTGGGAAAATGACAAGCCGACCGTCGTGGCCCTGCGTGAAATCGCCTCCGGCCTGGTGGATTACGATGTAATCGCTCAGGACGAAATTGTCGATGACGAGCCACTGTTCGTTCAGTACGAGGAAGAGCCCAACGAGGCCCTCTGATTAAATGCCAGGTCGAAGTCGAACCGCAGCCATAGCGCCCCGCCGGCAAGGAGCAATCCCTTGCCAGCCATAGACGCTCTTGCTGATCGCCTGTCGACCTATCTCGGCGCTGACCAGGTCAATCTGGTCCGTCGTGCCTATTTCTACGCCGAGCAGGCCCATGACGGCCAGCGTCGGCGCAGCGGTGAAGCTTACGTCACCCACCCCCTCGCGGTAGCCAACATTCTCGCTGATATGCACATGGACCATCAGAGCCTGATGGCCGCCATGTTGCATGACGTCATCGAGGACACCGGTATCGCCAAGGAGGCACTCACCGCGCAATTTGGCGAAACCGTCGCTGAGTTGGTGGATGGGGTCAGCAAACTGACCCAGATGAAGTTCGAAACCAAGGCCGAAGCCCAGGCGGAAAACTTTCAGAAGATGGCCATGGCCATGGCGCGCGACATTCGCGTGATTCTGGTCAAGCTCGCTGACCGCTTGCACAACATGCGCACGCTCGAGGTCTTGGCCGGTGAAAAGCGCCGGCGCATCGCCAAGGAAACCCTGGAAATCTACGCCCCCATTGCCAACCGGCTGGGCATGCACGCGATGCGCGTGGAATTCGAAGATCTGGGCTTCAAGGCCATGCACCCGATGCGCTCGGAGCGGATACGCGCTGCGGTACGTCGCGCGCGCGGCAATCGCAACGAAATCGTCGAAAAGATCGAGCAGTCGCTGATTCACTGCCTCGAACGCGACGGCCTGGAAGGCGAAGTAGTAGGCCGCGAGAAGCACCTCTATAGCATCTACAAAAAGATGCGCGGCAAGCGAAAGGCGTTCAACGAGATCATGGACGTCTATGCGTTCCGGATCGTCGTCGACAAAGTCGATACCTGCTATCGCGTACTCGGCGCGGTACACAGTCTCTACAAGCCCCTGCCCGGCCGCTTCAAGGATTACATCGCGATCCCCAAGGCCAACGGTTACCAGTCCCTGCATACCACGCTGTTCGGCATGCACGGGGTGCCCATCGAGATCCAGATCCGCACCCGCGAGATGGAAGAGATGGCTAACAACGGTATCGCGGCGCACTGGTTGTACAAGTCCAACGGGGAAGAAACCGCGAAAGGCACCCACGCCCGCGCACGGCAGTGGCTCAAAGGCGTGCTGGAACTGCAGGAACGCGCTGGCAATTCCCTTGAGTTCATCGAAAGCGTGAAGATCGATCTGTTCCCGGACGAGGTCTATGTCTTCACGCCCAAGGGCAGCATCATGGAACTGCCGAAGGGCTCCACCGCGGTGGACTTCGCCTACGCCGTGCACACCGACGTCGGCAACACTTGCATTGCCTGCCGCGTCAATAGGCGCCTGGCGCCGCTCTCGCAGGCGCTGGAAAGCGGTTGTACCGTTGAGATCGTAACCGCTCCGGGCGCGCGCCCCAACCCGGCCTGGCTGAACTTCGTGGTCACAGGAAAGGCGCGAACGCACATCCGCCATGCACTGAAATTGCAGCGTCGCTCGGAGTCGATCAACCTCGGCGAGCGCCTGCTAAACAAGGCATTGGCTGGTTTCGAAACCAGCCTGGAAGGCGTTGCCCCGGAGCGCATCCGCACGGTGCTCAATGAGTACCACATGGAGGTCATCGAAGATTTGCTCGAGGATATCGGCCTTGGCAATCGCATGGCCTATGTCATTGCCCGACGTCTGCTGGCCAGTGAAGGCGAACAGGCACCAAGCGCTGAAGGGCCACTGGCTATCCGTGGCACCGAAGGTCTGGTGCTCAACTACGCCAAGTGTTGCACGCCGATTCCTGGCGATCCTATCGTCGGCCACCTGTCCGCGGGCAAGGGTATGGTGGTGCACCTCGACACCTGTCGCAACATCGCGGACGTGCGGCACAACCCGGATAAATGTATCCAGCTGTCCTGGTCCAAGGACGTCACTGGTGAGTTCAACGTCGAGCTACGCGTTGAGTTGGAGCACCAGCGCGGCCTGATCGCCCTGTTGGCTGGCAGCGTCAATGCGGCGGACGGCAACATCGAAAAGATCGGCATGGACGAGCGCGACGGCCGCATTAGCGTCGTTCAGCTGGTGGTCAGTGTGCATGACCGCGTACATCTGGCGCGCGTGATCAAGAAGCTTCGTGCGATCAAGGGCGTCATGCGCATCACGCGCATGAAAGCCTAGGTCCACACGGCAACGCACCGGGGCTTTTGCCCGCTCGCTTCTGCCCGTATCCTCTGGGGCCGCACTCTTCTATCGGAGCACCCCATGAGCAAGACCGTGATCCACAGCGACAACGCACCCGCCGCCATTGGCACCTATTCCCAAGCGATCAAGGCTGGCAATACCGTCTACATGTCCGGTCAGATTCCGTTGGACCCCAAGACCATGGAACTGGTGGAAGGCTTCGAAGCACAGACCGTACAGGTCTTCGAAAACCTCAAGGCCGTCGCCGAAGCTACTGGCGGTTCGCTCAAGGACATCGTCAAGCTGAACATCTTCCTCACCGACCTCGGCAACTTTGCCACCGTCAACGAGGTCATGAGCCGCTATTTCGAGCAGCCCTACCCCGCCCGTGCAGCCATTGGCATCGCCGCGCTACCCAAGGCTGCACAAGTTGAAATGGACGCCATCATGGTGCTCGAGTGATACCCAGCTAGCCAATCAGCGGTCGCAGGGAACGCTACTGATGACTCCGCCCGGGCGCGTGGCACTACGCCTCCTCCTTGCCTGCAGCGGCCTGCTGGCAGCATGTGCGCTCTACCTCACCGAGCCAATGCTGCTGCAGACGCTGCGCAACAGCCTGTTCGACCAGTACCAGCGCTGGCAGCCGCGGCCCGAACCGGCACAGACCAAAGTGCTGGTGGTTGATATCGACGAGGACAGCCTCACGCGTATCGGACAGTGGCCCTGGCCTCGCGATCTGTTGGCGCAGCTGACGGATCGACTGCGTGAGGCCGGTGCCGCTGTTGTGGTGTTCGATGTGTTGTTCGCCGAACCGGACCGCAACTCTCCGACGCAACTGCTCGGCCAGCTTGCCCCCGAGCTGGCAGCGCAACTGCAGCCGTTACCTGACCACGACCAGCTGTTCGCCAACGCGCTAGAGGGCCAGCCCAGCGTCCTTGGTTTTGCAGCAACCCGCGAACCAAGCCAAAACACTCCCGTGAGCCGCTTTGCCGTGCAGCTGCGTGCCGATACCCAAACGCCTGAGTTTCCCGCCTATGCCGGGACCTCCACCGCGCTGCCGCTGCTCGACAGCGCTGCGGCGGGGAGCGGCGCGATGACCTTCCAGCCGGACGGGGATGGCGTGGTAAGGCGCGTGCCGCTGATGATCAGGGTGGGCGACCACCTGCTGCCATCGCTGACAGCCGAAGCCATACGTGTTTACCTGAAGCAACCGCTCTACCGCATCGATACCAATGCGCGCAGCGCCGTTGAGCAGCTCCATATTGGCCGTATAAGCCTTCCAACAAATCGCCACGGCGAATTCTGGGTGCACTACCGATCAGACATGAGCGCACAAAGCCTGCCCGCCTGGCAGCTGTTCGAGGAACGGCCGGACGCCAGGTTGCAAGACGCGATCGTGTTGGTCGGAAGCTCGGCGCAAGGGCTGCAGGACCTGCGCTTCAGCCCGCTTGGCGGCATGATGCCCGGTGTCGAGGTGCATGCGCAGGCAGTCGAGCAAGCGCTGTTCGGCACACCGCTGCAGCGCCCATACTGGGCCAGCCCGCTCGAGGCGCTGACGCTTCTGCTCGCTGCGCTGTTGCTGTGCGGCGTAACGCTTAGCACCGGTGCCCTTACGGGCGCTCTGGTTTCCGGCGGATTGTTGCTCGCCCTGAATCTGATTGCCTGGTGGGCCTTTTCGCGCCACGGATTGCTGTTCGATGCGATCAGCCCCAGTATTGGCCTGGCCATTACCTACCTGGGCGCCAGCGTTGCGCGCCATCGCGCCAGTGAACGGCAGCAGCGTTGGGTGCGCGCGGCTTTTTCTCGCTACATCTCACCGAATCTGGTCGAACACCTGGTCCGCAACCCCGCGCAGTTGCGGCTGGGAGGCGAACGTCGGCACTGCAGTTTTGTGTTCACCGACCTCACCGACTCTACTGCGCTAATGGAGGCGCAATCACCCGAACAGCTAGTCAGCATGTTCAACCAGTACCTGGAGGGCATCATCCAGATCGCTTTTCGCCATGAAGGGACGCTCGAGCGGATCATGGGCGATGGCCTGGCCATTTTATTCTCTGCACCGCTGATTCAAAGCGACCACCAGAACCGCGCCCTCGCCTGCGCCCTGGAAATTCGCCAGTTTACGCGCCAGCATGCGAACACCCAGCGAGCGGCAGGCGTCGCCTTTGGACGGACCCGCATCGGTGTGCATAGCGGCGAAGTGGTAGTGGGTAACTTTGGCGGCTCCACACTGTTTGACTACCGCGCCCTGGGAGACGCGGTCAATGTCGCCGCGCGGCTCGAAGGCCTGAACCGCTATCTGGGTACCGAGCTTTGCGTGTCGGAGACGATACGCGAAGCCAACCCGCACACCCCAATGCGCCCTGTCGGCAATGTACTGCTCAAAGGCAAGGAACGGGCTATCCGGCTCTACGAGCCCTGCGAAACGGAGGCGGATGATTCGTATGAGGCGGCTTATACATTGATGACCGATGGCGACGAAGGCGCTCTCGCGAGTTTCGAACAGTTGCACGCGCAACGGCCTGGCGATGAGCTGGTGCGCTTTCAGTTAACGCGGCTGCGCAGCGGACAGCGCGGTGAGCATATCGTGATGACTGATAAATAAGGCGTCTCAGCGCACGCTGATCTCGACTCGCCGATTGCGGGGCTCAGACACGCCGTCAGGCGTCTTGATCAGCAGGTTGCGCTCGCCATGCGACGAGACTCTTAGATCAATCACCTCGATATGGCGCTTTCGCAACATCTCGGCCACAGCCTTGGCTCGGATTAGCCCCAGCTGCTCGTTCCAGCGTTGGCCACTGAGTGTGTCGGTGTGACCTATAACCGATACCGCCGAAGGGCCACGTTGGCGGATCGTTTCGAATGCATCCTCGATAGCCTGCTCCGACTCCTCGGTGAGTTCGGCACTGCCAATCCTGAAATACAGCTGGAAACGTTGCGGCAGCGCTGGCTGCGCGGCCAGGGCGGCCGAGAAGTCACGTGCGATGCGCAGGTTGCCAACCTCGAACGGCCCCGAGCCGAAGCCCCTTGAACCGATCACGGCGCCCTGATGTTTGCGATCAAGACGCGTCTGGCCCTGTGCATCTTCGATGACCACCGCACCCGTGGTGCCATCGGGGCTTTCCAATAGCACGACGTAATTACCCGTCGCACACCCGGTCAGCAGGGCGAAACACAACAGCGCAAAGGTTTTTTGTAGCATTCGCCTCACTCGCTAACCTTCACCAGAAAATGCGTACCGCGCACACCGATCGTACCGGTTGGGGTTTTCAGTTCGACCGCCTCGGGCTTGAGCTTGGCAATCACGCCCGAGATGAAGTTCAGCGTGCCTCGACTGATGCGGGCGCTCAGTTTCAGCTCCTCGTGGGCCGGCTCGAACTGATACTCGTCCAAGGTGAACTCGCTGTTGGGACCGAACGAGATCACCGTATTGTCGCTCAGCGTGACCCCCATCGAACCCTGGGCACCGGTGCGCAGCGTCGCTCCGATGATCACTGCCTGGCCCACCCGCGCATCGATGGTCTGTCCACGGCTGGTCATAGTCGCCTCGCCCTGCACTTTCATGATGTAACCAATGGGCTCGCTGATTTCGGCTGCGGCTACCAATCCTGAGGCCGTCAAAAAGCCAAGGACCAGCACAGTTCGGGCAATTTTTGCTACTGGGGCGATTCTAGTCACCATGATCAATGTAACCTCCGTGGCTGGCCAATGGCCTGCGGATCGGTGCACAGCGCCTCTGGCTTCGGCCACCGATGTTTTCCTGGCATTCCCGTCAAGTAATCGCCGCAGGATGCAGTATGACCTCTAGCAAATACAAGCTCAGCTACGAGACCTGGGCCGCAGCACTGGTGACGATGTTCATTCTCGTACCCACCGTACCGGTACTCCTCCTGGCCGGATTCGAGTGGCTCGGCCTGCGCGAAATCTTGCTCGCTGAGCTGCTGTTCATGTTTGTCTGCCTACCCCTGCTCTTCGTATGCCTAACGAGCATTCGTCGCTCATTAGGCGCTCTGGCAGAAGACACCCGTCGCATCCGGGAGCTCGATTTCAGCCCACGCAACAGCCCCCGCTCGCCCATCCGCGAGCTCGACGACCTGCACCGTCAGCATGACATCATGCGACGGTCAATACGCGCACAGAACCAGGCACTGGAAACGGCCCAAGAGAAACTGGCGGGTCTGGTCGAAAACGGCATGCTGTTGTCTTCCGAGCGCGATAAGCACCGCCTGCTCCAGCACATCCTGATGCAAGGCAAGCGGATCTGTAACGCAGATGCCGCCACGCTCTACCTGATGACCGATCACGACAGCCTGCGCTTCACCCTGCGCTCGAAGGCTGACCAATTACCGGCATTCGAACTGCCGTTGCATGATCCGGAAACCGGCACGCCCAACGAACGGCACGTGTCGACCTATGTGGCCCTGCGCAGGGAAACCGTGATCATCGATGACGTCTACCGCGAGACGCGCTTCGACCTCTCGGGAACACGGCGCTTCGATATGGAGTCCGGCTACCGCACGGTCTCGATGCTCTGCGTGCCGCTAGTAGCACACAGCGGCGAAGTCCTCGGCGTCCTGCAATTCATGAACGCGACCGACCCCGCTAGCGGCGACGTCACCAGTTTCAGCAGGCAGAACCTCCGCTTCGTCGAAGCGCTGGCATCCCAGTCGGCCGTTGCGCTGGAGAATCACAACCTGATCGACTCGCAAACCGCATTGATCGACTCGATGATTGAGATTCTGGCCGGGGCCATCGACGCCAAGAGCGCTTATACAGGTGGGCATTGTGCCCGCGTCCCCGAACTTGCGCTGATGCTGGCCGAACAAGCCAGTGCAGCGGTAGAAGGACCGCTGGCGGACTTCAGTTTCGAAACGGAGGAGCAGTGGCGGGAGTTTCGCATCGGCGCCTGGCTGCACGATTGCGGCAAGATCACCACACCCGAGCACATCGTCGACAAGGCGACCAAGCTGGAAACGGTCTACAACCGCATCCATGAGATCCGCATGCGTTTCGAGGTACTGCTCCGCGACGCCATGATCGAGCGTCTCGAAGCCCTGACTGCCGGTGCGCCATCGGCAGCCGTCGAGGCTCGCCATGCCGCTACTGTGGCGCGTTTGCACGAAGAATTTGCCTTTGTCGCTGAGTGCAACATTGGCGGCGAACTGATGGCACCAGAGCGGATCGAACGTTTGCAGCGCGTCTCCGAGCAACGCTGGATGCGCCACTTCGATGACCGATTGGGCTTGTCTCACGAGGAAGTGACACGCCTGGAAGGCTTCCCGGCCAGACACTTGCCGGTGTCCGAGAAACTGTTGGACGACAAGCCCGAACACCTGATGCCGCGCGTCGAGACCAAGGCACTGGATCCCAAGTACGGCTTCAAGATGAGCGTGCCCGAGCATCAGTTCAACTTTGGCGAGCTTTACAACCTCAGCGTCAGCCGCGGCACGCTAACTGCCGAGGAGCGGTTCAAGGTCAACGAACACATCGTGCAGACCATCGTCATGCTGGAGAATTTGCCGTTTCCCAAGAACCTTCAGCGCGTTCCGGAATACGCCGGAACCCATCATGAAACCTTGCTTGGCACCGGCTATCCGCGACAACTGGGGCCAGATCAGCTGTCGATACCCGCGCGAATCATGGCTATCGCCGACATCTTCGAGGCGCTGACCGCGTGTGATCGCCCCTACAAGAAGGCCAAACCGCTGAGCGAGTCGATCCGCATCCTGGCGCGGCTGCGCGACCGTGGCCATATCGATGCCGACCTTTTCGCGCTGTTCCTCTCATCAGGACTGCACCTCAGCTATGGCGACCGACATCTCAGGCCCGAGCAACTCGACCAAGTAGATATCACCGAATTTCTGCAGCGCCCGATTGCAACCGGGACCTGACAGCCGCCAGCGTTTTATCAACTAGCGACGCGACCATCCCATAGATCCTTGTCGTCGAGCTGGCAGGATTCCACGTAACGCGGCATGCCGCCGATCTCCTCCAGCTCCGTCATGCCTGCGAGCTGGCTGACGATGCGGTAACGCTTGCCTGCGGTCTTGTCTTGCAATGGATAGAGCGCGGCAATCTGCTGCGCCAACTCGGTCAAGGTGGACATGGTGCGGGTAATGCTCTGGGTGCGAAAAGCCAGGCTATTTACTACGAATAGGCGCTCATTGCGCGAAGCGGCCGACGCTTAGCAGGCCGCTCATCGGATCGGTGAATTTCAGGCTTGTTTGGCAACTTTCGTCCCGCCTGTTGTCTCGTTCTAGAGCGCGCATCAAACCAACCATAAGCGCGCCGCTTTAACGCCTGACGTGAGGTTCTTGTTCCATGCTGACACTCTCAATCAACGGCGCCGACCTTGAGGTCGACGTTCCCGAGGACATGCCCCTGCTCTGGGTTCTACGCGACGTGCTGGCGCTGACGGGCAGCAAATACGGTTGCGGCATCGCCCAGTGCGGCGCCTGCACCGTCCATCTCGACGGCGAGGCGGCGCGCTCGTGCGTGTTGCCGGTCGGCGAAGTGAAGGGTCGCAAGGTCGTGACCATCGAGAGCATCGGCAACACCGACCTCGGCCAGCAGGTACAACAGGCCTGGCTGGAAGACGAAGTGGTGCAGTGTGGTTACTGCCAGTGCGGGCAGATCATGTCAGCCGTCGCGCTGTTGGAGAAAAACCCGCAGCCCGATGACCAGACCATTGATCAGGGCATGGCCGGCAACCTCTGCCGCTGCTGCACGTACACCCGCATTCGGAGCGCCATCAAGCGCGTCGCCCAAGCATGAGGAGTCGCGAAATGGCCCACCCAGACACGACTCTTGAATCCCGCTCACGGCGCAACCTGTTGAAGGTTGGCAGCTTGGCCCTTGGTGGGCTGGTGATCGGCTTTTCGCTGCCCTTCCCGGGTCGCAGCTTCGCCGAACAGGTGCTCAGCGAAGGACCGGAAGACCAGCCGATGTCCAACGCCACGGCACTGGACGCTTTTATCGGCATCGATCGCGATGGAAAGGTGATCTTCACCGTGCCGAAGATCGAAATGGGCCAGGGCGCGCAGAGCGGCCTGGCGGTGATGATTGCCGAGGAGCTGGAAATTGGCCTCGATCAGATCACCCTCAAGGAGGCGCCGCCGAACGAGGCGATCTACAACGATAAACTGCTGAATTTCCAGGCGACCGGCGGCTCGACCTCTATCCGCAGTAATTGGGAGCCGTTGCGCCAGGCCGGCGCGGCCGCACGATTGCTGCTGATACAGGCGGCCGCCCAACGCTGGCAGGTCGGCGCCGATCAGTTGCGTGCCGAGAACGGCCGCGTGCTGGGCCCCAATGGTCAGAGTTTCGGCTATGGCGAGCTGGTCGATGACGCCTCCAAGCTGCCGGTGCCGGAAAATATTGCGCTCAAGCCTGCCGAGCAGTTCAAGCTGATCGGCAAACCCACCCGGCGGTTGGACACACCGGCGAAGGTCAACGGCACGGCGCGATTCACCATCGACCTCGTGGTGCCCGGCATGAAGTACGCATCAGCACGCGCCTGCCCGGTCATCGGCGGCACCGTTCGCAGTGTCGATGACCGCGCTGCCCGGAAGGTGCCCGGCGTCATCGACGTGATTCGCCTTGGCGATGCCGTTGCAGTCATAGGCGAGCACACCTGGGCTACGTTTGCCGGTGTGCGCGCGCTGGAAATCGAATGGGACTACGGCGACAACGCCAATATCGACTCCGCGCAGATGGAGCGTGAGATCAAAGAAGCACTGGACAAACCCGGCGCCCTCGCCAACGAACAGGGCGACATTGACAAGGCGCTGAAGGATGCCGCCAAGACCTTCGAAGCCGAATACCAGATGCCCTTCCTGGCCCACGCCGCGCTGGAGCCCATGACCTGCGTCGCCCAGGTCCGCCCTGACGCTGTGGAGCTCTGGGTCGGAACGCAGGTGCCGGTACGCGCGCAGACGGCTGCTGCCGAAGCCTCGGGCCGCCCGGCAGAGCAGATCATCGTCAACAATCAGCTCATTGGCGGCGCCTTTGGACGTCGGCTGGAGGTGGATTTCATCCATCAAGCCGCGGCCATCGCAGCGAAGGTCGATTACCCGATCAAGCTGACCTGGCTGCGCGAGGAAGACACCACTCATGACATGTACCGCCCGCATTACATCGACCGCTTCGCCGCGGCGATGGATGCCGAGGGCCGTCTTCTAGGATGGCGTCACACCATTGCCGGTGCGTCGGTGCTGGCCCGCTTTGCTCCAGCCGCGGTCCCCGATAGCGGGCTGGATGGTGACGCGGTAGAGGTCGCGATTCATCCGATCTATGCGATGCAGAATCTGCGGGTGAATTATGTACCGGTGCCACCCAAAGCCCTGCGTCAATCCTGGTGGCGCGGAGTGGGACCACTGCGCAGTACCTACATGCTCGAAAGCTTCATTGACGAAGTGGCACGTAGCGTCGACCGCGACCCGGTGGAGTACCGCATGGAGTTGCTCGGCAGCCACCCGCGTGCCCAGGCGGTGCTGCGCCTCGCCGCTGAGCAGGCTGGCTGGAGCGGGCCGCTTGAGGCCGGGCATGGCCGCGGCGTCGCGGTGCAGGAGGTGTTTGGCAGTTTCCTCGCGACCGTGGTCGAGCTGCAGGTCAGCGAAGACAAGGGCATCAAGCTCAAGCGGCTGGTCGTGGCCATCGATTGCGGTCAGGTGATGAACCCGGTGTCCGTCAAATCGCAGATCGAAGGCGGCACGCTATTCGGCCTTTCGGCTGCACTGTTCAACGAGATCACCGTCAGCAAAGGCCGTGTCGAGCAGAGCAACTTCCACGATTACCGCCAGCTACGGATCAGCGAAGCGCCGCCGGTGGAGACCTTCATCGTCGAAAGTCGCGAGGCGCCTGGTGGGGTAGGTGAGGCCGGGACGGCGATGATCGCCCCCGCGTTGGTCAACGCCCTGGCTTCAGCCAATGGCACGCGAATCCGCCGTCTGCCGCTGGCACGTGCCGGTTATTACGTGATTTGAGGAGCCCAGCATGATGACTCGACTTTCTCTCGGCAGCCTGCTGGGCGCTGCGCTTGCGCTTTACGCTGGCGCAACCCCCGCGCAACCTGCCGATAGCGCACTGCTCGAACGCGGCGAATACCTGACCCATGCGGCCGACTGCCTGGCGTGCCACGTAGCCGAAGGCGGCAAGCCTTACGCAGGCGGCCTTCCGGTGAAAATGCCGTTCGGCACGCTGTATTCCACCAACATCACACCGGACAACGAGACCGGCATCGGCACCTGGAGCGACGATGACTTCGTCGAGGCCATGCAGCAGGGCGTAGGGCCAGATGGCAAGCATTACTATCCGGCGTTCCCCTACACCTCCTACACGCTGATGCCACGTGAGGACATCCTGGCGATCAAGGCCTATCTGTTCAGCCTGGAGCCGGTGAACCAGCCGAACAAGGAGAACGACATCGGTTTCCCGTTCAACCAACGCTGGGGCATTGCTCTGTGGAACCTGCTGTTCCTTGATGACGAACGATTCGAGCCCGACCCGGAGCAGTCCGAGCAGTGGAATCGTGGCGCCTATCTCGTTCAGGGGCCAGGGCACTGCGGTGAGTGCCACACACCGCGAAATCTGATGCAGGCGAAGAACGGCTCCGAGCACTTGGCGGGCGCGACGATCCAGGGCTGGAGTGCCTGGAATATCACGTCCGACGAGCAGGCTGGGATCGGTGGCTGGCCGGATGACGCCTTGGCGCGCTACCTCGCCCAAGGCGTAGCGCCCGGCTACGGCGTCGCCGGCGGGCCAATGGCCGAAGTCGTCAATTACAGCCTGCGGCACCTGACGCCCGAGGATATCCAGGCCATGGTGACCTACCTCGAATCGGTTCCGGCGCGCCCGGCCGACGTGATTCGGCCATCGGCGCAGCAACTGGCGAGCGGGCCACCGACCGACAGCGCCTATCCGCTGGGGCAAAAGCTGTTTGCGGAAACCTGTGCCAGCTGCCATCAGTGGGACGGCAGCGGTCGTCAGAGTGACTATGCCTCGCTGCGCGGCCTGCGCACGTTGAACGATCCGCAAGGGCTGAATCTGGTCCAGGTGATCCTCAACGGTGATGCCTTGCACGGACCAAACGGACATCACCTGATGCCAGCCTTCAACCGCCACTTCAATAACCGTGAGGTGTCGGCTCTGGGTAACTTCATGCTCAGCCATTTCGGCTCGCAGCGTGGCGAACTGACGCCGGAGACCATCGCCGAGCGACGTAACGGCGGGCACTGACCTAAGGGCGGGCTGAGCCGCGACGCCCTTCGCATAGGCGAAGGGCGTTGATGGGCAGCGTTGAACCGTCGCGGCGCCAGCCCATTCGTATCCTGCGTCGAAGCGATGCTGCGTCAAGGCTCGAAATCACGAACGTCGTACGCCGTTTCGGTTCCACGACCAAACGGTCATTCGTCGCAAACCGCCCCGCCATTCGTCGTGTTGCCACTTGTATGGTGGCACTTGCCGTATTCTCGCCGGCTATCGGAGTTCAGCAACCCGATTCGCAGTCCGGCATATAAATCGCATCCAACGAGCCCGTACTGTGTCGCGCCATGTGATTGGCGCCGCGGGGCTTCCCCGCGAACAACTGTGGTCCGCCCTTCGGCGGTTGTTTGTCGAACATCGGGCTTCCCGATTGGATGTGAAATGAAAACACCACGTCTGCTACAAGGTCGCCGCGGCCCTGTGCTCTCCGTTTTCCTGCTGCTGGTTGCCGCTTGCGTTGCGTTCTGGCAGTTGTGGCCAGCCGCACCGTCAACGCCCGCGACGGGTGCGGCGGCCAGCATGCTCGAAGCCCTGCAGGAGTCGACCGCCCCCTGGCAAGCCAATCGCCGTGATCTTTCTGTGCTGATGGGCGACTTACGTGGCGACGCCATCGTCAGCGCCGCGCTGGGCAAAGATGCGGTCTACATCAGCCTGCACGACGGGCTGCGATATTGGGTGCCCGATCAGTCCGGGCGCGTTGCCCAGCTCCTGCTCGATCAGTACGCCAGCAGCGAAGGTCAGCTTTTCCCGCTGACATTGTTCGAGACAGACGCCGAGGCGCCCTGGTACAAGAGTGCGTTGCCCTACGCGCCATTCATACTGCTGCTGGTGGGTGCCTTGACCTACCTGGCAATCAAGAGCCAGGCGTTTCAGGTGCATCGCAAGGGCAGCGGCATCAGCTTTGCCGACGTCATCGGTGCCAGCGAAGCCAAGCAGGCCTTGAGCGACGTCACTGCCTATCTGCGTGACCCCTCCGCCTATGCCGCCTTGGGTGCCCGTCCTCCCAAGGGCGTGCTGCTCACCGGCGAGCCCGGCACCGGTAAGACCCAGCTGGCGAAGGCCCTGGCTACCGAGTCCAACGCCAGCTTCATTCAGGTCACCGGTAGCGACTTCTCATCGATGTACTTCGGCGTCGGCATCCAGAAGGTCAAGGCGCTGTTCCGTACCGCGCGTAAACAGGCGCCGTGCATCATCTTCATCGACGAGATCGATGGCATCGGCAAGCGCGCCGAACAGCAGCGCTCCAGCGATGCCGAAAGCAACCGCATCATCAACCAGTTCCTCGCTGAAATGGATGGCTTCGACGGTGCAAGCGGCGTGCTGGTACTGGGTGCCACCAACTTCCCAAACTCGCTGGACCCCGCTCTGGTCCGTGAGGGCCGCTTCGATCGCTCGATCGCCGTCGGCCTGCCGGGGCTGAACGACCGCGAGGCGCTGTTCCGCCTGTACGCCGACAAAGTCCGGTCCGAGCAGGATCTGGATTTCGCCCAGCTGGCGCGTAACACCGTGGGCCTGACGCCCGCCGCTATTGCCTATATCGCCAACCATGCCGCCCTGCTTGCTGCACGTGGCGCAGCGAAGACGGTGACCATGGCGCATTTCGTCGACGCGGTGGAAACCTGCCGCATCGGCGAGCAGCCGTCGGGTGTGACGCCCATGTCGCCCACTGACCGCAAACGCATCGCCGTGCACGAGGCCGGCCACGCGCTGGTCGCCGCCGCGCTGAAAACCGGTCGGGTAGAGAAAGTCACCATCCTGCCGCGCGGCCAGGCCCTGGGCGTGACGCTGGTAACGCCGGTAGAAGACAAGCGTCTACACATGGAGTCCGAGCTGCGCAACCGCATCCAGATGCTGCTGGCCGGCCGTGGTGCCGAGCAGCTGTACTTCCATGAAGTCTCCTCCGGTGCCGGTCAGGACCTGCAGGAAGCCTCGAAGATCGCGCTGTCGATGGTTGGCGCACTGGGGATGGGCCCGAACGGTTCGCTGCTGAGTTTGCAGGCGGTACGCGACGCGCACATCGAGTTCGATTCCGGCGAATCCATCCGTGCGGCCGACACTCTGCTCAAGCAGCTCGACCGTGAATGCATGGCCCTGCTGCAGCGGCTCAAACCGGCACTGGATGAGATCGCTGACCAGCTGCTGGCCGAGGAAACCGTGCCCGGAGAGGACGTCCTCGCAGCCATCGAGCGCTTGCCTGAGCATCATCACCAGGCCAGCGTCAGCTCGATCATCGGCCATGCCATGAGCACCATCGACCGGGTGGCCGCCAGCGCCATGGAAAACGCGCCGTTCCTCGAACTGGCTCCGGTGGAGCAACCCGAGGACGAAGGCCCCGGAATGGCCTGACCCAGGCCATGACGCAAAACGGCGGAGGCAGTGCGATGGTGAATCGCGTTGCCCCGCCGTTCTGTTTTCTGCAGCCCAAGGCCGCGGCACTGAGATCGTGATCGAGCTGAAAAACGCATACTAGGGTGGTCGCGGTTTCAGCTGGCTTTGCTACTGCAGCCACATAGGGTGGGCACAACCCTTGCCGTCCGTGGCTAACGCTGTGTCGGTTTACACCCACGCCAGGCTCCATCCCTTTCTGGGTTCAGCCGCCCAGCCTTATGCGCTCTTCCCATGGTCACTCAAGAACTACGAGATGGTTCGGCAACTCGTTGCGCTCATGGGTTGCCGGCACATGCTGCTTGAGCAGCGAACCGCAGGTTTCGATACAGCTTAGAAAGCCTTCCAGCACCTGACCGCTGCGCACGTCTTCGGTAAAGGTATCGACGATCGACTGCCAGACACTGTCATCGATGCGGCTGGAAATCCCCTGATCCACCAGGATCTCCACATAGCGCTCGGCTTCGGAGACGAAGATCAGCATGCCCGTCCCACCGACGGTGTGGTGCAAATTCAGCTCGATGAACTGACGCCGCGCCAGATTGCAGGCGCGCCAGTGCCGAACCGAGCGTGGAATCAGCCGACTGGTCACGCTCGGAATGCGAAACACCACCGCCAGCACGACAAAGGTCAGCCACTGCACCAGCAGCAATTGCCAAGCAGCCAGCCATCCGGTGAAGAACAGCAACGCGCCAGGCAATATCAGCGCCAGCAGGCTCGCCCAGAGCAGCGGAATGTAGCGGTAGTCGTCTGCCTGGGCGGCAAGGACGGTCACCAGCTCAGCATCGGTATCCCGCTCGATTAGGTCGATCGCATCGGATACCTGTTTCAGCTCGTTTTCGGACAGTAGGGTCATTGCGTACTCATCTTCGCTGAAGGCTCTCGTTGTGCTGATTGGATCGGCTGGAGGCTCGGACTGCTCCACCCAAATGGCGATGTGATCAATCGGTTACCAGCCACCGGAAGCACCACCGCCGCCGAAGCCGCCACCGCCACCGCCGAAACCACCGCCACCAAATCCGCCGCCACCGCCGCCGCGACCCATGCCACCGAGCAATGCGCCCAGCAGCAGCGCTCGCCCGGCGCCACGACCGCCGCCACGACCGCCTCGCCCCCCGCCGATCACGAAGATGGCGACCAGCATCAGGAAGAAGCCGAGAATGCCGAGGCCGCCGGGTTCCTGCGCACCCATGGGCATCGCCGGCTGCATGCCGGCGGTACGCAAGGGGTCTCCGCCAAGCACCTGGATTATCGCGGCGGTGCCTTCGGTGATCCCGCGAGTGAAGTCACCTTCACGGAAGGCAGGCGTGATGATTCGATTGATGATGACCGACGATTGCGCATCGGTTAGCCGGCCTTCCAAGCCGTAGCCAACCTCAATACGCACCAGGCGATCGTCGCGAGCGACGATCAGCAGCGCGCCGGTGTCTTCGTCTTTCTGCCCGATGCCCCACTCGCGGCCAAGGTCGACGCCATATTCCTCAATGCTTCGCCCCTGAAGGTCCGGCACGGTGACGACGACAACCTGCTCCCCGCTCGCTTGCTCATGGGCGGCGAGCATGCTGGTCAGGCGTGCTTCGGCCTGGGTGTCGAGCAACTCGGCCTGATCAACCACCCTGCCGGTCAACGCCGGCAACTCGACTTCCTGGGCGACAACGCCGCTCGCCCAGAAAAGCAGCGCCAGGATCAGTGAGAGCGGACGAGTCATTGAAACTGCACTTGTGGCGCCTGATCGGCGTTCTCAGTGGTCGCCTCGAAGTTCTCGCGGATCGGCATGTCGCTGTACATCAGGGTGTGCCAGATGCGGCCAGGAAAGGTGCGGATCTCGGTGTTGTAACGCTCGACCGACGTGATGAAGTCGCGGCGCGCAACGGCGATGCGGTTCTCGGTGCCCTCAAGCTGGGATTGCAACGCGAGGAAGTTCTGGTTGGACTTCAGATCCGGATAGCGCTCGGAGACGGCCATCAATCGGCTCAAAGCGCCCGTCAGCTGATTCTGTGCCTGCTGGAAGCGCTGCATTTTTTCGGGATCGTCCAAATCCTCTGCGCTGATCTGAATGGAGGTGGCCTTTGAGCGAGCCTCAGTGACAGCGGTCAGGGTTTCCTGCTCCTGGCGGGCGAAGCCTTTGACCGTCTCGACCAGGTTAGGAATGAGATCGGCACGGCGCTGGTACTGGTTTTCCACCTGAGACCAGGCGGACTTTACCTGCTCGTCGTATTGGGGAATGTTGTTGATACCGCAACCGGCCAGCAGCCAGGACATGAACAAGACAACCGAAAGCTGCCAGGTGATACGTAAACGCTGCGTCTGCATGATGTGCTCGTCCATCCAAAAAACCAGGGTACAGGAATAAGGATAGCCAAGCGGCTCGAGAGTTCAGGCCACTCCCAGCTCAGACCACCCCGGACTGCCGCAGGGAAAGGATCTTTTCGAAACTCAGCCCCACCAGTTGCTGCAGCACGGCCTCACTGTGTTCGCCAAGCAGGGGAGGCGCCTTGCGGTATTCGACTGGCGTTTCGGAAAGCCGGATCGGGCTGGCGACCTGCGGCACGCTGCCGGCCAAGGGATGCGACATGTCCACGCGCAGCCCTCGCGCCTGAACATGCGGATCTGCAAAGACCTGGGCAAGATCATTGATGGGGCCGCAAGGCACTCCGGCCTCCTCCAGCACGGCGACCCACTCAGGCGTAGTGCGGAAGACCGTGACCTGGCGGATCATCGGCACCAGCTCCTTGCGATGCGCCACGCGCGCCTTGTTGCTGGCGAAACGGGGATCAGTCGCCCACTCGGGGTGGCCGGCCACCTCGGCGAATTTGCGGAATTGCCCGTCGTTGCCGATGGTGAGGATGATGTCGCCGTCGGCGGTGGGGAAATCCTGATAGGGCACGATATTGGGGTGTGCGTTGCCCATGCGCTTGGGCGCGACGCCTGTGGTCAAGTAGTTCATCGCCTGGTTAGCCAGACAGGCCACCTGTACGTCCAGCAGCGCCAGCTCCACGTGCTGGCCGACGCCGCTCTGCTCACGATGATTGAGCGCGGCCAGCACGCCAACCGTGGCGTAGAGACCGGTGAGGATGTCCGTCAGCGCCACGCCGACCTTGACCGGACCGGCGCCCTCTTCGTCTTCGGCGCGACCGGTCAGGCTCATCAGGCCGCCAAGCCCCTGGATCATGAAGTCGTAACCGGCACGCTGGGCATAGGGACCATCGCTGCCGAAACCGGTGATCGAGCAATAGATGAGCTTGGGGTTGATTGCTTTGAGGCTTTCGTAATCGAGTCCGTAGGCCGCCAACCCTCCCACCTTGAAGTTCTCCAGCAGCACATCACACCGCGATACCAACTCACGGATAATCCGCTGACCCTCAGGCTGGGTGAAATCCAGGGTCAGAGACTGCTTGTTGCGGTTGGCAGACAGGTAATACGCCGCTTCCGAAGTATTCTCGCCCTCCTGATCTTTCAGGTACGGCGGGCCCCAATGACGGGTGTCGTCTCCGGTGCCGGGCCGCTCGACCTTGATCACCTCGGCGCCAAGATCACCAAGAATCTGCCCGCTCCACGGGCCAGCGAGCACACGCGACAGGTCGAGGACGCGGATATGGGAAAGGGCGCCGGGCATGATGAAGCCTCAAGAGATTATCGCCACCGCGGGAAATGGGCCTGCAGCTGTGCGAGGAAAACGTAGGGTGGATCGGGGCGCGTAGCTGACGCGTTACCCATCCACCAAGCGGAGCTGAAGTTGTCGGCGTAGCCGAAGGTGGATGAAGTAGCGCCATCCACCCTACGGCACCGCTTAGAAGAACGCCTGAATGCCGGTCTGCGCGCGGCCGAGGATCAGCGCATGCACGTCGTGGGTGCCTTCGTAAGTGTTGACCACTTCGAGGTTGACCAGATGCCGCGCCACGCCGAACTCGTCGCTGATGCCGTTGCCGCCGAGCATGTCCCGAGCCAGGCGGGCTACGTCCAGCGCCTTGCCGCAGCTGTTGCGCTTCATGATCGAGGTAATTTCCACCGCAGCGGTGCCTTCGTCCTTCATCCGGCCAAGGCGCAGGCAGCCTTGCAGGGCCAGGGTGATCTCGGTCTGCATGTCGGCCAGCTTCTTCTGGATCAGCTGGTTGGCCGCAAGCGGGCGGCCGAATTGCTGGCGGTCCAGCGTGTATTGGCGGGCGGTGTGCCAGCAGAACTCGGCGGCGCCCAGCGCGCCCCAGCTGATGCCGTAACGGGCCGAATCCAGGCAGGTGAACGGACCGCGCAGGCCGCGCACATCGGGGAAGGCGTTCTCTTCCGGACAGAACACGTTGTCCATGACGATCTCGCCGGTGATCGAAGCGCGCAGGCCGACCTTGCCGTGAATCGCCGGAGCGCTCAGCCCTTCCCAGCCCTTCTCCAGCACGAACCCGCGGATCGCGCCCTCGTCGTCCTTCGCCCAGACCACGAAGACGTCGGCGATCGGGCTGTTGGTGATCCACATCTTCGCCCCGGACAGGCGGTAGCCACCGTCGACCTTCTTTGCGCGAGTGACCATCGAACCCGGATCGGAGCCGTGGTTCGGTTCGGTCAGACCGAAGCAGCCGATGTACTCGCCGCTGGCCAGTTTGGGCAGATACTTCTGCTTGGTTTCCTCGTTGCCGAACTCGTTGATCGGCACCATCACCAGCGACGACTGCACGCTCATCATCGAGCGGTAACCGGAATCGATGCGCTCGACCTCACGAGCGATCAGGCCGTAGCACACGTAGCTCAAACCACTGCCACCGTACGCTTCAGGAATGGTCGCGCCGAGCAAGCCGGTGTCGCCCATCTCACGGAAGATTGCCGCATCGGTGCGCTCGTGACGGAAGGCTTCAAGCACCCGTGGCGCCAGCTTGTCGGCGGCGAACTGCTGAGCGCTGTCGCGCACCATGCGCTCTTCATCGGTGAGCTGCTGATCGAGCAGCAGTGGGTCGATCCAGTTGAAGCTTGCTTTGCCAGCCATGGGTGGTCCTCTTGTCGTAGACGGTGAACCGGACTCAGCGCCCGGTGCAGCATTCGAATGCATTGATCCTAGAAGCTATGGCGCCAGCCGGCAAACGAGTAATTCGCAATGATCTGTGCGATTTACTCACTACAGGCTATGCTAAATGTACTGAATACCCGCCCATTAGTGAGACAGCCGCATAATGCGTCGCAAGATTCCCAGCACAGCCGCGCTTGTCGCCTTCGAAGCGGCCGCGCGCCACCAGAGCTTTACCCGTGCTGCCGAAGAGCTGGCCCTGACCCAGAGTGCAATCTGCCGACAGATCGGCGGGCTGGAAGAATTCCTCGGGCTGGAGCTGTTTCGCCGTTCCCGCCGCGGCGTGAAACTGACCGAGGCCGGGCAGTCCTATGCACGGCGGGTCGCCACGCAGCTCGATGCGGTGGAGCGCGATACGCTTTCGGTAATGGGCCAGCAAGGCGCGCAGACCATCGAGCTGGCGCTGGTGCCGACCTTTGGCACGCAATGGCTGCTGCCACGGCTGCGGCAGTTTCAGGCGTTGCACCCGGAAATCACCGTCAACCTGACCAACCGCACCCGCCCCTTCCTATTCGCCGATACCGAATTCGATGCGGCGATCTACTTCGGTGACGGCGACTGGTCCGGTACGGTCGCCTATTCCCTGATGCCGGAGCAGTCGGTGCCAGTGTGCAGCCCGGCCCTGCTGGACGGTGCGAATGCGCTGGCGCCACAGACCATTGGCGAGATGCCATTGCTGCAACAGACCACACGCCCCTATGCCTGGCGCCAGTGGTTCGATTCGCTGGGCATGAAAGTCGCCCGGGATATGACTGGCCCCCGCCTGGAGCTGTTCTCGATGCTCGCCCAGGCCGCCGAGCACCAGATGGGCGTGGCGCTGATTCCGCCGTTCCTGATCCAGCGCGAACTGGCCGAGGGACGCCTGGTGATTGCGCACCCACACTCGTTCCGGCGTGAGAACCAGGCCTACCACCTGATGATCCCGGAACGTCGCGTAGAGTCGGCGGCCTTGAACGCCTTTCGTGACTGGCTGCTCGACGAAGCCCGCGCATGGCTGGCGCAGCAGGGTCCGATTGCATCGCACTGAAATGCCATTGCCACCCCGAAACCACCAGGCCGACCGTGCGCTTTGTGAACCGGCTGCTTGAATCATCCCTAACGGTGGTTCCTACTGACGCCCGCGCCGTGACCAACAGGATGTAGCTCAACGGCGTGTCAACCCAGATCATCCAGCCTCACTTGCCAGGGAAGGTAGAAGCATGAGCGGTTACGTCCCAAACATTCCTCAAGCCAAGCGCGAAGCCGAGCTGCGCAACATCGAACCGGTCGATATACACGCCGAGCGCTGGTCCGAATACGAACGCCACGCCAGGGAACCCGTCAAGCCTGCCGAGAAGATCAAGCTGGCTCTACGCATCGGCGTGTTCTTCGACGGCACAGGCAACAACGCCACCAACACTGCCCTCGGCCTGGCCTGCGGCGCGCAGCATCCGATCCAGAAGGAAGACCTGGACACCAGCTGCAAGCCGTACATGGCCAACCCGGATAGCAGTTATGGGAATGACATAACGAATATCAAAAAGCTCAGCGAGCTTTACTCCGCTCCACCATCACTTGTAGGAACCGGACCGCAGAAACAGGCCTATCGAAAGCTATATATCGAGGGCATCGGCACCGATGTAGGAAAGGATGACAGTCTCATAGGTGCTGGCGCTGGGAGAGGGGCTACAGGCGTGTCCGGGAAAGTGCAGGAAGCCTTTAGTCGAATTCGGGGCCTAGTTGACGAGATAATCGGCCAGAACCCAAATTGCGAGATCAGCGGCTTAACTTTCGATAGCTTCGGCTTTAGCCGCGGCGCAGCGGCGGCGCGCCACTTCGCCAACGAAATAGTTCGAGGCAACCAAGGTCCGCTGCGAACAGCACTTGATAACACCAAAGCGTTTAGCTCAACGTTCAGGGCTCGCTATCAGCAAGACATAAACATGGGGTTCATCGGCCTTTTTGATACCGTTGCGTCAGTCGGAGGACTGACCAACCTCGGTTACATTCGAAGTTCGATAACTCCATGGCTGAACCTTTACCTCTCTCCTAAGCACTTCAGCAACGTGGTGCACCTAGTAGCCCGTGATGAGATACGCGCGAACTTTCCGCTGAGTACCGTAAAACCGGATCACACCGAAATCGTCTTGCCCGGCGCGCACTCCGACATCGGCGGAGGGTATCTGACCGAAACTGAAGAGCGTGTGCTCATCGCCCCGATGCAGGCACTGACAACTGCACAAGGCGTTGATGTTACAGCATCATCAATTTACCGGGACGCTGAGTTAGCCAAACAGCGACTGATTAGCGATGGCTGGCCAGCTTCTATGCTCGAGATCGTTACGCCAGAAGCTCAACTGCTTCCCATCGACTCGCAGGATCGCCTGGCGCCTCGCCAACAGCGAATCTATGCCGGACTGCAACTCAGACGCCAAGTCAGGGGAGAGCTATCGCGAGTGTATCTACGTGTCATGTATGAACTGGCTAAGCGGGGTGGAGTTCAGTTCGATGAGATCGATCAGCACGATCCTTACTACGCTCTGCCAACCGAACTTGATCCGCTCTACGCGCGCTTCTCAGTTGGTGATTACCAAACGACCGCCGCTGAAGAGGCAATGCTGAGAAACCGTTACATCCATATATCCGCACACTGGAACAACCCTCTCGGTAAACGCACCCATACCGGGGCAAGCTTGGTTTACATCAATGCTCCAACTACTGATGGGATTCGTCGTCACCATTCTCACGTATCTGAGTGGTCCTTATTTTGAAAAAAATTCTCCTCGTCGCACTATCGGCGACGCTTACTTTCGGTTGCCAAACCAGCAATACCTCGCCCGGGGAGAACGACCCCAAAGCCAGATGGTGGAGCCTGGAGTTCTTTGGGCCCAATTACATGACCGGCTGGGTCGAAGCCAGCTTGGTCGAAGACGTCAACGGTCGGACCTTCGACCACGGAAGCGGCGGCGTTATAGGGAATGGGAACCCTGGAGATGCGACGGAGACTGCTCGGGGTTGGGTCGGCGGCGTAGGAGGAAACAGTAGGGCAGTCGCAGGTGCAGACCTACCGAAACGGATCTATGTACGCTGGCAATCTGCGGTTGAGCCACAAACCTACCGAGCCTGGATCGATATAGGCGAAGAAGCCAGGCAGATCATGTACGACTCCACGCATCGACGCTGCGAAGAGACACCCGAGCGCACCGCGCGTTATATGGCGGCCCTGTATCTTGGGCTAGCTCCTGGAGGGGTTGTACAGGCATGGGCGATAGACAGTTGCGGATCTCCAGTAAAGATCGCTCGCGGGCAAGCCGAAATAGAGCCACTTGGGCCGCACCTTGGGAAATCCGGCGGCAATTACTATCCACAACCTAAGGCATCTAAACGATACGTCGAAAAGTTCGGCGTACCCTACGGCAGTTGGTGAGCGGAGCCACAGCAGATGCGGCGATATTACCCGCGTCACGCCGCGCTGAGGCGGCACAAGGCCTTTTGGCTATAGGCAATAAAAGCCACCCCACCTCACGCCGCTTCCGGCTTTTTCTTCCGAGGCTTGAGGTATTTGGTCAGGCCCTGAAACCACATCACCAGCGCTGGATTGCCCTGGATCTGGATGTCTTTGTTCTGAATACCTTGCATGAACGCAAGCTGCTTGTTCTTCGCGTTCATGGTGGCGAAGCCGTAGGCGCTGTCCTTGAAGCCGATGGCGAATGCTGACTCGTTTGCTGGACCGCCGTGACTGGTGACGCGCTGATCCTTGACCCTGTAATGCCGAGCCACCTTGCCGTCCAGTGTGTGCAGCTGGAAGGTCAGGTCTTTGTCACCGAGTTGCTTCTGGAAATCGGGGTTGTTGCGGCTGGCCTTGGTCATCAGGCGACCCAGCATCCAGAGAAGAAAGCGAAATTTCATGATTGGCCGACCATTGGCAAGAAAAGCGGCATTGTAGCGGCTGGTCTGAGCGGGGAAAGCAGGAGAACAGAAGGGTCTGGAGTGGACTGTTCAGTCAGGCTGACCCGGAGCCTGGGCGGCCCCGGGCGGCGCGATTTTAATTGATCGCGTCTTTCAGCATCTTTCCCGGCTTGAAAGCCACGGTGTTGCTGGCCTTGATGGTGACGGGTTCGCCCGTTTGCGGGTTCTTGCCCGTACGGGCCCCGCGGTGACGTTGTACGAAGGTGCCGAAACCCACCAGGGTCACGCTGTCCTTTCGGTTGAGTGCGCTGGTAATTTCATCCAGCACGGCGTTGAGTACACGATTGGCCTGATCCTTGGTTAGATCGGCCTTATCGGCGATAGCGGCTGCGAGTTCCGGTTTGCGCATAGGTAGCCTCTAAGACTTTCTTGTTGTTGTGATCCGCTGTTCTCCGAACAGCGTCCGAAGCGCTGCAACAGCTCTAGGCTGCGGCAGCGGCCTCTGGGAGCATGGCACGCTGCTAGCACTCGCGCCAGTCCTCGCCAGCGCTTTGCCGAATCATTACGAAGACTTTAACGACAGAACCTGAGGCAGTTCCGCCAACACAGGTGGCAACTGCTTGTTCAGCGCCAGACGCTCTTGCACAGCCGTTCCGGTGAGTGCGTAGCCGAGCAGCTTGCCGTCAGGGCCACGGAAGGTTGCCTTGAGGTTGTTGCCCTCGCCTTCAACGTTCCAGCTGCCGTGACTACCGGCAGCTGGAGGGGACACCACAAGGGGGCATACCGGTGTTTTCACAGTGATAGGCATCGGTCCGTAGGTGACCGGCGTCGGTTGGCCAACGAGCGTTCTGGCCAGTGCACGGACGCCGCTCATCAACGGCATTACATAGAGCAGGTTGAGCCCGTCGACCTCTGCACAATCGCCCAATGCATACACATGCTCGGTCGAAGTCTGCAGCAGGCGGTCCACTTCAATGCCGCGATTGACCTTCAAGCCTGCCGCCTCGGCCAGCTCGATACGGGGACGCAATCCCACCGCGCTGACCACCAGATCGCACTCCAGGCGCTGGCCGTCTGACAGCTGCGCCTGCAGGACGTCACCGTTACGTTCCAGCCGCTCGAGCACCGGCCCCAGGTGAAACCGCGCACCCAGAGACTCAAGCCCTCGGCGGACCGCAGCCGCGGGTTCGGGCGGAAGCAGTGACGGCATGAGCTGCTCGCACGGCGCGACCAGATCGACCTCATAGCCGCCTTGCAGCAAGTCATTTGCAAATTCGCAGCCGATCAACCCGGCCCCGAGGATCAATACGCGCCGCTTACCGTGTGCGGCCTCGCGGAAGCGCCCGTAATCGAGCAGATCGTTGATCGGGAAGACGGCGTCCTGTGCACCGCCGTCGACCGGCACCTGAATGGTCTGCGCCCCCCAGGCGATCACCAGATCGCGGTAGGGAACGGGCTCGTTGCCGATCCAAACGCGACGGTTGGCCGGATCGAGACGCGTCACTCGAGTATGGGTGCGAATCTCGGCGTTGAGCTGAATGGCCATCGGGCCCGCCACCGTCATGCCGAGCGCATCGGCATCCTTGTTCATGGCGAAGCCGGTCGAGAGCATGGGTTTGGAATAGGAGCGGCCGTCGTCAGCGGTAATCAGCAACAGCGGCGTTTCACTGTCCAGCTTGCGGAATTCCCGGGCGAGGTTGTAGCCCGCCAGCCCGGTGCCAATGATGACCAGCGGTGCGTTTGGGTTCGAGTCGTTCATATCAGCCGATCGCGATCATTTCAAAGTCCATCTTGCCGACGCCACAGTCAGGGCACAGCCAGTCCTCGGGCACGTCTTCCCAGGCAGTGCCTGGCGCGATGCCGTCGTCCGGCCAGCCTTCGGCTTCGTCATAGATGAGCCCACACACCACGCATTGCCACTTTTTCATTATTCACCTCGATCAGTCTCGGTTGCGCTGCACGCTATACCAGAACGCGATGAGCGCCAAACCCTGGCGCCTCGGTGATAGACCCCGCACCTGCGAAAGATTTCAGGGCAAAACAAAACGGGCGGCCTAGGCCGCCCGTCCGGGTTCACGTACGCAGCTGTCAGCTAGCGGTCGCGATGCCCACCAGCGGATCGCTGATACCCATCACATAGAAGCCAATCAGGCCGATAGTGCCAGCCAGTACGAGGTAGTACAGCGTCGGCAGCATGGTCTTGCGCAGCGTGATGCCCTCACGTCCCAGCAGGCCGACCGTGGCCGAAGCCGCGACAACGTTGTGGATAGCGATCATGTTGCCAGCCGCAGCGCCTACTGATTGCAGCGCTACCATCAACGCGCCGGAGATACCCAGCAGCCCAGCGGTGTTGTACTGGAACTGCGACAGCATCAGGTTGGACACTGTGTTGGAGCCGGCAATGAAAGCACCCAGTGCGCCAACCGCAGGCGAGAAGAACGGGTAGACCCCGCCTACGCTGTTGGCCACCAGTTGTGCCATGGCCACTGGCATGGAGACCAGATCCGAACCGTTGACGCCGGAGTTGATCAGGATCCGCACCATCGGAATGGTGAAGATCAGCACGAAGCCAGCGCCCAGTAGCGTCTTGCTCGATTCGGCGATGGCAGCGCCCAGCTGAGCGGCTTTCATCCGATGCAGGAAGAAGGTCACCAGCACTACCATGCAGAGAATCCCGCCTGGCAGATACAGCGGCTCCAGCGTGCCGGACACACCGGTTTCACCGAGGATGTCCCGCCAACCGAAGCTCACCGACATCAACGCCGCCTTGAGGTCCGGGAAGATCCGCGACATCACCAGGAAGATCGCCAACAGCAGGTAAGGCGCCCAGGCCATCGGCACGGAGATCGGTGTGCGTCCGGCAACGTCATCGATCTTCATCTCGATCTTGCCCATCCACTCAACCGGCCACTCGCTGGCCGGGGCGAAATCCCAGCTGGTCTTGGGCAGCAGGAAGCCCGCCTTCGCCGCCGGAACCACAATAGCCAGACCGACCAGGGCGCCGATCATCGAAGGGAATTCCGGACCGAGGAACACACCCGCCGCAGCGTACGGAATCACGAACGCAAGACCGGTGAAAATGGCAAACGGCGCCATCGCCAGCCCTTCGCCCCAGGAGCGGTTGCGACCGAAGAAGCGCGTCATGATGCAGATCATGATCAGCGGCATGAGGATGCCGCACAGCGCATGGATGATCGCCACACGGGAGTAGATCAGCTGGAAGAACACTTCCCAGTTGCTGCCCACGGTTGCCAGCTGACCGCCGAGCGTGGCCTGGTCCAGACCACCCGCGACACCCACCAGAATTGGCGTACCCACCGCACCGAAGGACACCGGTGTGGATTGCACCATCATCCCAAGCACCACCGCCGTCAGCGCCGGAAAGCCCAGTGCGACGAGCAGCGGCGCAGCGACCGCTGCTGGGGTACCAAAGCCCGAGGCGCCCTCGATGAAGCAGCCGAACAGCCAGGCCACGATCAACACCTGGACGCGCTTGTCCGGGCTCACATTGGCGAAGCCCCGACGAATCGACGCGATACCCCCGGAGTGTTTAAGCGTGTTCAGAAGAAGGATGGCGCCAAAGATGATCCAGAGGATCGCGGCGGTGAGAATCAAGCCTTGCAGCGTGGAAGCCAGGACCCGGTTGAAGGTCATGTCCCAGGCCAGCAGGCCGATCAACGCAGTGAGCACGAAAACCAGCGGCATTGCGTACTTGGCCGGCCAGCGAAAGCCGATCAGCAGTACCCCCGCCAGCACCAGCGGCACGAAGGCCAGAATGGACAGCAGTGTCTGACTCATTGTTGGGTTCCTTGTTTTTTGTTGTGAACCGCTTACATCCGGGAAAGCCCGGTCCCACGCATGGCTGAAATGAAGAATCACCTCAGTCCGAGAAGCTGACTAGCAAGTCATGTTAGCCCGCCCCTCTTGCTCGAAAGCCCCGGACGCTGAAAGCGCCCGGGGCTCATCAAATCGCGTCGGCGATCAGCTCATGCTGACCGCCGACCGTCTTGCTGATGCCGTTCAACCGACCTGCTGCTTGAAGCGCTGACGCCAGGCATGCAGCAGCGGCTCGGTATAACCGCTGGGCTGCTCGCGGCCCTTGAACACCAAGTCACAGGCCGCCTGGAAAGCAGCCGAACCCGCATAGTCGGCAGCCATCGAGCGATAGGCCGGATCGCCGGCGTTCTGCTGATCGACCACCTTGGCCATGCGTTCCAGGGTCTCGCGCACCTGCGCTTCATCGACCACACCGTGATGCAGCCAGTTGGCCAGGTGCTGGCTGGAGATACGCAGCGTGGCGCGGTCTTCCATCAGGCCGACGTCATGGATGTCCGGCACCTTGGAGCAACCGACGCCCTGCTCGACCCAACGCACCACGTAGCCGAGGATGCCCTGGCAGTTGTTGTCCAGTTCCTGCTGAATCTCGTCGGTCGACCAGTTGCGCTGGGGCGCGACCGGGATGGTCAGCAGATCGTTGGTTAGCTTGTCGCGCTCGGCGGCGAGATCGACCTTTTCCAAGTCAGCCTGAACGGCTTGCACATCGACCTGGTGGTAGTGCAGCGCATGCAGCGTCGCACCCGTCGGCGACGGCACCCAGGCGGTGTTGGCACCGGCCTTGGGATGACCAATCTTCTGCTCGAGCATGGCGGCCATCAGGTCCGGCATGGCCCACATTCCCTTGCCAATCTGCGCCTTGCCACGCAGCCCGCAGTTCAGACCGACCAGCACGTTGTTGCGCTCGTAGGCCTGGATCCAGGCGGTGCTCTTCATGTCGCCCTTACGCAGCACGGCGCCGGCTTCCATGATGGTGTGCATCTCGTCGCCAGTGCGATCAAGGAAGCCGGTGTTAATGAAGGCCACACGGTTTTTCGCCGCGCCGATACAGGCCTTGAGGTTGACGCTGGTACGGCGCTCCTCGTCCATGATGCCGACCTTCAGCGTATGACGCGGCAGACCGATGAGGTCTTCGACGCGGCCGAACAACTCATCGGTGAACGCGACTTCAGCGGGGCCGTGCATCTTCGGTTTGACGATGTACATCGAGCCGGTGCGCGAGTTGCCCTTGCGCTGCTGGTCATGTTTGGCGATCAGGCTGGTGACCACACCGTCCATGATGCCTTCGGGGATCTCGTGACCTTCGCCATCGATGATCGCCGGGTTGGTCATCAGGTGACCGACGTTACGGATGAACAGCAGCGAGCGGCCATGCAGCTTCAGGTTGGAGCCATCAGCGGCGGTGTACTCGCGATCTTCGTTCAGGCGGCGGGTGATGCGCTTGCCGCCCTTCTCCATATCTTCGACCAGATCACCCTTCATCAGGCCCAGCCAGTTGCGGTAGACCAAAACCTTGTCGTCGGCATCGACCGCGGCGGTTGAGTCTTCGCAATCCATGATGGTGGTGACGGCGGCTTCCAGCAGCAGATCCTTAACCCCAGCGGCATCGGTCTGGCCGATGGAGCTGTTCGGATCGATCTGGATTTCGACGTGCAGCCCGTTGTTCTTCAGCAGAATCGCAGTCGGCTCGACTGCTTCGCCCTGGAAGCCAACAAACTTCTCGGGTTGTTTAAGCGCGGTGACACTGCCGTTTTCCAGGGTGACCTTGAGCTCGCCATTCTGCACACGGTAGCTGACCGAATCCGCATGACTGCCTTCGGCCAGCGGCGCGGCCTGATCGAGGAAGTTGCGCGCGAAGGCGATGACCTTGGCACCACGTACTTCGTTGTAGCCGGGGCCTTTCTGCGCGCCGTTCTCTTCGCTGATGGCGTCGGTGCCGTAGAGCGCGTCATACAGCGAGCCCCAGCGGGCGTTGGCGGCGTTCAGTGCATAGCGCGCATTGCCGATCGGCACCACCAACTGCGGGCCGGCCTGGGTGGCGATTTCGCTGTCGACGTTGCTGGTGCTGATCTTCACCTCGCCCGGCTCGGGCTGCAGGTAGCCGATGGACTCGAGAAAACTGCGGTAGGCCGGCATGTCGCTGATCGAGCCGGGATGGCTGCGGTGCCAGTTGTCCAGCTCGACTTGCAGGCGGTCGCGCTCGGCAAGCAGGGCACGGTTCTTCGGCGCCAGGTCATGCACCAGCTGGTCGAAACCACTCCAGAAAGCGGCCGCCTCGACGCCGGTGCCCAGCAATACTTCGTCTTCGATAAAGCGTTGCAGGTTGGCCGCGACTTGCAGACGGCCCAGGGTTACACGCTCGGTCATGTTGTTCTCCTATCCGAATCAGTTGGCGACAGCGGCGACGCCGGCCTTGGCGACCTGTGCATCTTGAGCAGCGGTCACACCGGAGACGCCGACCGAACCGATTACCTGCCCATCGACGATCACCGGCACACCACCTTCCAGCGAGCAGACCACCGGCGCGGACAGGAAAGCATTGCGGCCGCCGTTGACCATGTCCTCGTAGCCCTTGGTTTCGCGACGACCCACCGCGGCGCTGCGCGCTTTCTCAGTGGCGATGTAGGAGGCGATCGGCGCACAGCCGTCCAGACGTTCCAGCGCCAACGGATGGCCGCCGTCGTCAGCAACCACAATGGTCACGGCCCAGCCGTTGTTCTGCGCTTCGCTGCGCGCGGCGGCCAAAATGGCGGTCACTTCGGTCTGGGTCAGCATGGCTTTGGTTTTCATGGTTTCTCCTGTCTTGATATTCGGTTGTTCGCTATGTCGGGTGGGCCGTTGCCGCTCCGATCCAGCTCATCAAAAAATTCGTCAGGCAGCTGGCTGGTTGGCTAAAGCCCACCCTACGTCGGGGCGCTTTTGCAGCTCCTGTCCGGGGCCTGTTCACGCCTCGCCGCATCCGCCTATTAGGCGATTCCGTCAAACCTGTAGGGTGGGCTTTAGCCCACCAAATGGCTCAGGTCAGCTGAGATGGTGATCTAACGCAGAGCGCACCCGGTCCATCCTAACGGTCAATAATTGTGTTTATTGCATCGCCTCCTCGACGATTTCGATCCAGTGCCGCACCGGTGTCCGCCCGGCGCCGTCGAGGTGCGTCTGGCAACCGATGTTGGCGGTGACGATGACTTCCGGCTTGCCGCTTTCCAACGCGTTGAGCTTGTTGTCGCGCAGCTGGTGAGAGATCTCCGGCTGGGTGATCGAATAGCTGCCTGCAGAACCGCAGCACAGATGCGCATCCGGTACCGCGGTGAGATGGAAGCCGAGCCGGGTGAGCACGTCTTCGACCGCGCCGCCGAGTTTCTGTGCGTGCTGCAGGGTGCACGGGCAATGAAAGGCCATGCGCTTGTCGGTCTCGACCTTGAGCCGTTCCAGCTCGGCGCTGCGCATCACTTCCACCAGATCCTTGGCCAGCTCGCTGACCCGCGCGGCCTTGGTCGCGTACGCCGGATCGCCTCGCAGCAGATGACCATAGTCCTTAATGAAGGCACCGCAACCACTGGCGGTCTGAACGATGGCTTCGGCGCCGCCTTCGATGGCGGGCCACCAGGCGTCGATGTTGCGGCGCGCGCGGTCGAGGCCGGCTTCCTGGGCGTTCAGGTGATAGTCCACGGCACCGCAGCAGCCGGCTTCGCGCGCTGTCGTCACGCTGATGCCGAGGCGATCAAGCACGCGCGCCGTGGCGGCATTGGTGTTCGGCGACAGGCTCGGCTGCACGCAGCCTTCAAGGATCAGCACGCGGCGTGCGTGCAACACCTGGGGCCGCGGCTTGGCCGGGGTGACCTGGCGTGGCATGTGCGCCTTGAGCGTCGCCGGCATCAACGGACGCAGCGTGTTACCGGCACCCAGCAGCGCCTTGAACAGACCTGGGCGCGGAATCACGGTGCGCAGGCCGGTGCGCAGCAGGCGTTCGCCCGCCGAGCGCGGCACCTGCTGTTCCATGAAGTCACGACCGATGTCCAGCAGGTTGTGGTACTGCACGCCGGACGGGCAGGTGGTTTCGCAGTTGCGGCAGGTCAGGCAGCGGTCCAGATGGGTCTGGGTGGCCTCGGTAACTTCGCCGCCTTCGAACATCTGCTTCATCAGATAGATGCGCCCACGCGGGCCATCCAGCTCATCGCCAAGCAACTGGTAGGTCGGGCAAGTGGCGTTGCAGAAGCCACAATGCACACAGGAACGGAGGATGCTTTCGGCCTCCTCCGCCCGTGGCAGCTTCTTCGCGGCCTCACTCAGATTCGTTTGCATAGTTAGGTCTAGACCTCGGAATACATGCGGCCGGGATTGAAAACCCCCTGCGGGTCGAGCGCCGTTTTGAGCTGGCGGTGGTAACGCAGCAGCGGCTCACCCAATGGCTGAAACGGGCTGGTGGTCGCGCCAGCGGTAAAGCAGATCGCATGCCCCCCGACTTCACTGACGATGGCGGGAATGGTTTGCGCATCGGCATCGGATTTCAGCCAGCGCTGGGCGCCGGCCCAGTCAATCAGCTGCTCGCCGGGTAGCGCCAGCACCGGGGTATCGGTAGGCAGCGACAGACGCCACAGCGGACGGGCGTCACCGAAGAAGCCCAGGCGCTGTTCGCGCAGTTCATTCCAGTAGCCAACGTCCAGCGTCTCGCCACCGATACGGTCGCAAGCGGCGTTAACCGAGCCTTCGCCGCCTTCGAGACGCAGATGCAGCGCCTGTCCGTCATGGCTCGCCGCCGTGATCGGCACCGGTTGCTGTCCCCACTCGGCGAGCTTGAGCAGTGCACGCTCGACCGGCATCTCCACGCGCAAGCTGCGGCACAGACGCGGCTTGGGCAGCACCTTCAGCGAGACTTCAGTGATCACGCCAAGACAGCCGAAGCTGCCAGCCATCAAGCGCGACAGGTCATAGCCGGCGACGTTCTTCATCACTTCGCCGCCGAAACGCAAGTGTTTACCGAGGCCAGTGATTACGCGCGTGCCGAGCACAAAGTCTCGTACCGAGCCGCTCCAGGGCCGGCGCGGACCGGACAGGCCAGCGGCGATCATGCCGCCAACTGTGGCGCCTTCGCCCAGATGCGGCGGTTCGCACGGCAGCATCTGGTTGGCCTCGTCGAGCGCGGCTTCCAGCTCCGCCAAGGGGGTGCCGGCGCGAACGCTAACCACCAGTTCGGTAGGGTCATAGGTGACGATGCCGCGATGGGCGCGGGTGTCGAGCAGCGTGCCCTGCACCTCGCGGCCGAGAAACGCCTTGCTACCGCCGCCCTGAATGCGCAGCGGGGTATTGCTGGCCAACGCCTGGTTGACCTGGTCGAGCAGCTGCTGGCTGTCGTCGAAGGAAACCGTCATCAGAAGCGCTCCAGTTCAGGGAAGGGCAATTGCCCGCCATGCACGTGCATGCCGCCGAATTCGGCGCAGCGATGCAGTGTCGGGATGTTCTTACCGGGGTTGAGCAGACCGCTGGGGTCGAACGCCGCTTTCACGGCGTGGAACAGGGTCAGCTCGTCAGCGTTGAACTGAGCGCACATCTGGTTGATCTTCTCGCGACCGACACCGTGTTCGCCGGTAATCGAACCACCCACCTTGACGCAGAGTTCCAGAATCTTGCCGCCCAGCGCCTCGGCGCGCTCCAGCTCGCCTTCGGTGTTGGCATCGAAGAGGATCAGCGGGTGCATGTTGCCGTCACCGGCGTGGAACACGTTGGCCACACGCAGACCGTATTCGTCGGAAAGATCACTGATGCCCTTGAGTACACCCGGCAGCTCGCGGCGCGGGATGGTGCCGTCCATGCAGTAGTAGTCTGGCGAAATCCGCCCGACCGCCGGGAAGGCGTTCTTGCGTCCGGCCCAGAACTTGACGCGCTCGGCCTCATCCTTGGCCAGCCGTACCTCGGTGGCGCCGGCCAGCTTGAGCACCTCGCCCACACGGGCGCAGTCGTCGTGCACATCGGCTTCGACACCATCCAGCTCGCAGAGCAAAATCGCCTCGGCGTCAACCGGATAGCCGGCGTGGATAAAGTCTTCGGCGGCGCGGATCGACAGGTTGTCCATCATCTCCAAGCCACCAGGGATGATGCCGGCGGCGATGATGTCGCCGACCGCTCGGCCGGCCTTTTCCACCGAATCGAATGCCGCCAGCAGCACCTTGGCCACCTGCGGCTTGGGCAGCAGCTTGACCGTGACCTCGGTGACGATGCCGAGCATGCCTTCGGAACCGGTGAACAGCGCCAGCAGGTCGAAGCCGGGTGAGTCCAGCGCGTCTGAGCCCAGCACCATGCGCTCGCCCTCGACGGTGAGGATCTCGACCTTGAGCAGGTTATGCACCGTCAGCCCGTATTTCAGGCAGTGCACACCACCGGCGTTCTCGGCGACGTTGCCGCCGATGGAGCAGGCGATCTGTGACGAGGGATCCGGGGCGTAATAAAGGTCATAGGGCGCCGCCGCTTGGGAAATCGCCAGATTACGCACGCCAGGCTGGACGCGGGCGAAGCGACCGGCCGGGTCGACTTCGAGAATCTTGTTGAAGCGCGCCATGACCAGAAGGATGCCCTGCTCCAGCGGCAACGCACCGCCCGACAACCCGGTTCCCGCGCCTCGCGCCACAACCGGCACGCCGCGCTTGTGGGCAATCTTCAGTAGGGTTTCGACCTGCTCGATGCGCTCGGGCAGCACGACCAGCATCGGCGTGGTGCGGTAAGCGGAAAGGCCATCGCACTCATAAGGCTTGAGGTCTTCGCCGCGATGGAGAATGTCCATGTCGGGCAATTGCGCCTTGAGGTCGGCAAGCAATGCCGCTTTGTCGACCTTGGGCAGCTCACCATCGACGCGTTCGTCGTAGAGGATATTCATGGCAGTCGGTGCTCTCATTGTTCACCGCGCGCACGGCCAGCTGCGGTGGTTTGACGCATCATTAGCCCGACACCTTCCTGCCGTCCACACTAAAAACCACTGGTCCTACCAGTTTCTTTCATTAGCCTTTCAGCGGGAATGGCCACAAGCACCGGATATACGGGCCTTTAGCGGAGCGTTTCAAAGTTGTTGTAAGATCCGGCCAACTGGTCCTACCAGTAACGGAGCCCACCATGCTGATTGAAAACACCCAGGATCGCCGCCAGCTGTCGGACGTAGTAGCCGAGCGTATAGAGCGCCTGATCGTCGACGGCGTGCTCAAGGTTGGGCAGGCGCTACCATCGGAACGGCGCCTGTGCGAAAAGCTGGGCATATCGCGCTCGGCACTTCGCGAAGGGCTGCGCGTGCTGCGCAGCCGCGGGATAATCGAGACCGCCCAAGGGCGAGGCTCCCATGTGGCAAAGCTGTCCGGTGAGCAGGACGCGAGCCCACTGATGCACCTGTTCAACTCGCAGCCGCGCACCCTCTACGACCTACTTGAGGTCCGCGCCTTGCTCGAAGGCGAATCGGCCCGGCTGGCCGCGCTGCGCGGCACTGATGCCGACTTCATCCTGCTGCGCCGTCGCTACGAGGAAATGCTCGCCGCGCACACCACTGAAGAGGCCGACCCGCGCGAGCATGCACGCCTCGACCACGCCTTTCACCTGGCCGTCAGCGAGGCGTCGCACAACCCGGTGCTGGTGCATACGCTGCAGTCGCTGACCGATCTGATGCTCTCCACCGTGTTCGCCTCGGTGAACAACCTCTATCACCGACCGATGCAGAAGCGGCAGATCGACCGGCAGCACTCGCGGCTATTTCACGCCATTACCGAGCGCCTGCCGGATCAGGCCCAGCGCGCCGCGAGAGACCATATCCACGGCATTCGCGACAACCTCAAGGAGATCGAACAAGAGGAGCAGCGGCTGGTGCGGGCGACTATGCGCCTGGAAGGCTGGGGCTGACGACCACCCCGGCAGAAACAATTGAGTCCTCAAAGCACGCTACCAGACGCCAGGAAATATCCGCCGACCCTGCCCATCCCTCCGATGCATGACTCCCTGCGCTGCTCCCAAGGGCTGTCAGCCCTGTAGTCCAGCGCGCGCACCGGTCGTGGCTGGCTCCGACTAATTGCTGAACTGTGAAAGACGCTCCCTGTCGACTTTATTAAGCGCGGACGAACCGTCACAGGTTGCGCATATGCGCTGCCGCTTCGGCAATTCCGCGTCTTTAGCCAGTCATTCGGAGGAATGTTGCATGAACAGATCAGCCAAATTTGCACTCGGCAGCAGCCTGCTTGCGCTCATGCTCGGAGTAGGTGGTTGCACCATCGAGAAGGAAGAATCCGGTCAGTTGCCCGACGTAGATGTGCAGGGCGGCAACATGCCTGAGTACGACGTTAAAGACGCTGACGTCGATGTCGGTATCAAAGAACGATCCGTGCCACTTCCTAACGTGGACGTCGACACCGAGTGATAGCCCCTGGAAGCACCGGGCTTGATAGCGCCCTTACTGAGGAGGACCCGTGCGAAACAATCACCCCCGTCTCGCCAGCCGGAGCGATCAGGCGCCTGACGACTAAACCGTGATTGCTCAGCAAAACCCCAACCATTACCTGTGAGGAATGAACGATGAACGCATTGAACAAGAAGCCACTAGCACTCGCCACCGCCCTGATGGCCGCCAGCCTAGCGCTGCCCGCCGCCGCCCAAGAGACGCAAAAGGGCATGCAGACGCAGCAGGCAGGCGCATCCATTCGAGTTGGCCATAATGTCGTTGATGCCGTTGACGATGTTCGCGAGAACGTTGCCGATCTGATCGGCTCGCTGCGCCAGTCCGGGGTATCCATGGGCGTGACCAACTGGCAGCAGAGCGACGGCAAGCTGGCGCAGATGGAACAACAGCTCAATCAGCAGATGGAGCACAGGCTGGACGAAAAAGCCGAGCGTACTGACGATAAGTGGACCGCCTGGATACGAGGCGAGGACTACAAGGTCAGCGTAAGCAAACAGGTCAACGAGCTGGCCAGCAACTTGGACGAAGTGGCGAAAATGCTCAGCGGCGCATCAAGTCAGAAGATGCAGGAAATCGACAGCGCCGACGTCGTGAATCAGGTGGATGACTTGCAGGAAACCGTCGAGGACTTGGTTCAGGCACTGCAAGACATGGACGGCATGAACGTCAACAAGCAGAACCTGCAGCAGGCTCAGCAGCGCCTGGACACCCTGGAGAAGGAGCTGGACCGCCTAAATGATATGGCAGAGGCGGAATGGCGCACCTACGCCCTTGGTGAGCAGTTCAATCCCGCCGTTCATAAAAACATATCCGAGCTTGCGCAGATCCTGCGGAGCCTGTTCCAGCAAAGCTAACCCCATCCTAGGACTCGGTTCGCACCAAGCCCCGCCTACGGCACAGGCTGCAAGGCGGGGCTCACGCCACCCGTGAAACTGTGACATGCGCTCAGACGCCGACGCTTCGGTCAACAAGGCGCTCAACCTCGAGCGCTCACGTCGCAGTGCTAAACGGTCTTGGTGCCCAAGGCAAACCCTACGCCTTTAAGCCTGCTAATAGCCCCCATGCTAGACTGGCCGCCTCTTTCCGCTACCTGTTACCGCCCGTGCCCGATTCTCAAGCCTGGCTGCCTGCCGACCGCCTTTGCGCCCCACCCGCACCTGATCTGCACGACTGGCTTTACCTCGACAAGGGGTCGCTCACCCGTCGCCTGACCGAGCTGGCCGACGGCGCGTTCAGCGTCGAGCCCCTGAATGAAGGCTGGCAGGTCATGCGCGCTGACGAATGCGCCGCGCTGGACGTAGCTGAAGGGAGTGAAGGCTGGGTTCGCGAGGTCTATCTACGTGGCCACCATGAGCCCTGGGTATTCGCCCGCAGTGTCGCCGCCCGCCAGGCCCTGGAACAGTCCGGACTGGATCTGCCACACCTGGGTAGCCGCTCGCTCGGCGAACTGCTGTTCAGCGACCCGGCGTTCAGCCGCGGCCCACTGCAAGCTCGACGCTACCCGGCCGCCTGGTTGCCGCAGGATGTTCGCCAATCGCAGCTGTGGGCGCGCCGTTCCTGTTTCAGCCAGGACAAGCTGCGCGTGCTGGTGACCGAAGTGTTTCTGCCAGCACTGTGGCAGGCCGCACGGATCACCACCTGAACGCGGCACAGACTGCCCGTAACCGCCGCTCACCGACCGGAGCCCCGCCGATGTATCAAAAGCTTCTGCAATCGAGCAATCGCCTTCATCCGCGCGCCTGGGACTTTATCCAGCTGATGCGCCTGGATCGCCCGATTGGCACCTATCTACTGCTGTGGCCAACGCTCTGGGCGCTGTGGATCGCCGGCGAGGGGTCGCCCAGCGTGAAAAACGTCGCAATCTTTGTGCTTGGCGTGATCCTCATGCGTGCCGCCGGCTGCGTAATCAATGATTTCGCCGACCGCAACCTGGACGGGCACGTCAGCCGTACCAAGGGCCGTCCGCTCGCGACGGGCAGGGTCACCTCGAAGGAGGCCTGGATCCTCTTTGCCGTCCTTGTCGCACTGAGCTTCGGCCTCGTCCTGCTAACCAACGCGACCACCGTCTGGCTATCGTTTGGCGCGCTCGGTGTCGCATCGCTCTACCCATTCATGAAGCGTTACACCTACTACCCACAGGTTGTGCTCGGCGCGGCGTTCTCCTGGGGCATGCTGATGGCCTTTACCGCCGAGCGAGGCGAGCTGCCCCCCGAAGCCTGGCTGCTGTTCATCGCCAATGTGCTGTGGACGGTCGGCTACGACACCTACTACGCCATGGCCGACCGCGAAGACGACCTAAAAATAGGCATCAAATCTACGGCAATCCTGTTTGGCGAGGCTGATCGGGTCATCATCGGCACGCTACAGGGCCTCGCCCTGTTCTGCCTGATTCTCGCTGGCGTGCGCTTCGAGCTCGGGCAGTGGTTTCATCTTGGGCTGACCATCGCCGCGGCCTGCTTTGCCTGGGAGTTCTGGAAAACTCGCTCGCGCAAGCCACAGGTGTGCTTCCAGGCCTTTTTGCATAACCACTGGGCAGGGCTGGCGATTCTTGCGGGGATCATGCTCGACTACGCTACAAGAGCGGGCTAGTGCGCCCCAGCACGCAGCATGACCGAACCCCGCAGCTTCGAGACGCTTGCTAGACGGGGTTGGGCGGCAGTCGTTGTGGCGCAGAGGCGCCAATTCCTGTCACATGGCTGCAACATTTCCGTTATCTAATGCCGAGCGACAATAAAACGGACCGAGAGCGGACATGAACGGTAAATGCATACTGATCGTCGATGACGAAGCGCCGATTCGGGAAATGATCGTGGTGGCGCTGGAGATGGCCGGCTACGAATGCCTTGAAGCGGAAAACGTCCAGCAGGCCCATGCGCTGATCATCGATCGCCAACCGGATCTGATCCTACTCGACTGGATGCTGCCCGGCACATCCGGCATCGAGCTGGCTCGGCGCCTCAAGCGCGACGAGATGACAGCCAACACACCGATCATCATGCTCACCGCCAAGGATGCCGAGGACAACAAGATCCAGGGCCTGGAAGTGGGCGCCGATGACTACATCACCAAACCCTTCTCGCCTCGTGAACTGGTGGCACGCCTCAAGGCTGTGCTGCGCCGCGCCGGAACCAGCGACAACGAAACACCTATCGAGATCGGCGGTCTGCTACTGGACCCCATCAGCCACCGGGTGACTATCGACGGCACACCCGCAGACATGGGCCCGACCGAATACCGCTTGCTGCAGTTCTTCATGACCCATCAGGAGCGTGCCTACACCCGAGGGCAGTTGCTCGATCAGGTCTGGGGCGGCAATGTGTATGTCGAGGAACGCACGGTGGATGTCCATATCCGCCGCCTGCGCAAAGCACTGGGCGAAACCTATGAAAACCTGGTGCAAACCGTGCGTGGCACTGGTTACCGTTTTTCCACCAAGAGCTGAACAAGCCGCAACCGCCGGGCATGAGCTGGCGTTGTAGATGATTTCCGGCCGGCCTCAAGCTGCCTCAAGGAGCGTTAGCGGTGAATCAAGACTGGCAAGGCGCTCTGGCGCGCCGCCTGCTGTTGATACTGGCGGGATGCCTGCTGGTGGGCCTGGTCACGGGCGAATATGCCTGGGCACTGGTGATCGGCCTTACCGGTTACCTGGGCTGGACGCTGCACCAGATCCGGCGCCTGTTGCTGTGGCTGAAGAGCGATCAAACCGATCAGCCTCCGCCGGACAGTCATGGCATCTGGGGAGAGATTTTCGACAACCTGTACCAGCTCCAGCGCCGCGATCTGCGTCTGCGAGCCCAGTTGCAATCAGTGATCGACCGGGTGCAAGGCTCAACCACTGCGCTCCGGGATGCGGTGATCATGCTAGACAGCGATGCCAATCTTGAATGGTGGAACCCTGCCGCGGAGCGCTTGCTGGGCCTGAAGAAACCGCAGGATACCGGCCATCCGGTGACCAACCTGGTGCGTCATCCGAGCTTCAAAGAATATTTCGACAAAGGTCGCCACGAGGAACCGCTGGAGCTGTCGTCGCCAGTCAACGATCGCCTCTGGCTGCAGATCACCATTACCCGCTACGGCAACAGCGAGCATCTGATGGTGGTACGCGACATCACCCGCCTGCATCTGCTGGAGCAGATGCGCAAGGACTTCGTTGCCAATGTGTCCCACGAGCTGCGCACGCCGTTAACGGTGATCGCTGGCTATCTGGAAACGATGCTCGAACATACCGACGAAATGCCTCCGCGCTGGCCTCGGGCGTTGAACCAGATGAGCCAGCAGGCCAGCCGCATGCAGCTCCTGCTCAACGATCTTCTGCTACTGGCCAAGCTCGAAGCGACCAACCCACCGACCAATACCCAGCCGGTGGCCATCGCCAAACTGCTGCAGTCCATCAAGAGCGATGCCTTGGCGCTGTCGGCCGAGCGCAACCACCAGATCACCCTGGAAGCGGATCCTACCCTGCTACTCAAGGGCAGCGAGAGTGAGCTGCGCAGCGCGTTCTCCAATCTGGTATTCAATGCGGTGAAATACACGCCGCACAATGGCAAGGTGCATATCCGCTGGTGGTGCAACGAACATGGTGCACACCTGGCCGTGCAGGATTCAGGCATCGGCATCGAACCCAAGCACCTGCCGCGTCTGACCGAACGCTTCTACCGGGTCGACTCCAGCCGCGCGAGCAGTACCGGCGGCACCGGCCTCGGCCTGGCCATCGTCAAGCACGTATTGCTGCGGCATCAGGGCCGTCTGGATATCAACAGCACGCCCGGCAAGGGCAGCACCTTCACCTGTCATTTCCCGCTGACCCAGGCCACGGTGCCGTGACCGCTGTGCAACCGGCCGGCAGCTGGCGCCTCAACGGCACCTTGAAATAACCCCGAGGCGGCCCCATCCTTGGGCCGTCTTTGACTACCCGACACCCTAATGGACCCTTCCCCCGCTAGTTACGCCGCTTCATCCTACTTCGCCGATTTCGGCATGATTCTGTTTGCACTTTTCCTGGTCTTGCTCAACGGCTTCTTTGTGGCGGCCGAGTTCGCCATGGTCAAGCTGCGCTCCACCAAGGTCGAGGCGATCGCCAAGCAGCACGGCTGGCGCGGGCATATCCTGCGCAAGGTACACAGCCAGCTGGACGCCTACCTATCGGCTTGTCAGTTGGGTATCACCCTGGCATCGCTGGGCCTCGGCTGGGTCGGTGAGCCGGCCTTTGCCCACCTGTTGGAGCCGGTACTGGCCGCCGCAGGCGTGCAATCCCAGGCGGTTGTACATGGCATCGCCTTTTTCACGGCTTTTTTCATCATTTCCTACCTGCACATCGTCATCGGCGAGCTGGCCCCAAAATCCTGGGCGATTCGTAAGCCCGAATTGTTGTCGCTGTGGACGGCCGCGCCGCTCTACCTGTTCTACTGGGCGATGTATCCCGCGATCTACCTGCTCAACGCCAGTGCCAACGCCATTCTGCGTGTGGCCGGCCAGGGCGAGCCGGGGAGCCACCACGAACACCACTACAGCCGCGACGAGCTCAAGCTGATCCTGCATTCGAACCGGGCGCTGGATCCGGCCAACCAGGACATCAAGGTGCTTGCTTCGGCGGTCGAGATGAGCGAACTGGAAGTGGCCGACTGGGCCAACTCCCGTGAGGACTTGCTGCAACTGGAACACAATGCTTCGCTGGCCGACATCCTCGACCTGATTCGGCGCCACAAGTACAGCCGCTACCCGGTCTATGACAGTGAGCAGGGCGACTACATTGGCCTGTTGCATATCAAGGATCTGCTACTGGCGATTGCAGGCGACGAGCAGCTGGCTGAGCATTTCGTGCTCAGCGACATACTGCGGCCGCTGGAGCGGGTGCCACGCTATCTGCCGCTGAACGTACTGCTGGACCAGTTCCGCCAAGGTGGTGCGCATTTCGTGCTGGTTGAAGAAGGCGACCACAAGGTGGTGGGCTTCCTGACCATGGAGGATGTGCTGGAAGTGCTGGTGGGTGACATTCAGGACGAGCACCGCAAAACCGAGCGCGGCATTCTCGCCTATCAGCCAGGCAAACTGCTGGTACGGGGAGATACGCCACTGTTCAAACTGGAGCGCCTGCTTGGCATCGACCTGGATCATATCGAGGCCGACACGCTGGCGGGACTGATCTACGAGACGCTGAAGCGCGTCCCGGAAGAAAACGAAGAGCTGCTGGTGGATGATCTACAGATCGTGGTCAAGAAGATGCGCGGACCGAAGATCGTTCTGGCCAAGGTACTGAAGCAGGAATAAGCCCGCATGGAGCCGTCATGCGGCGCAGAGTGGTGGCGCCGGGCGTTTTGCTATCAGTTGATGGGCTTGTAGCTGCCCTTAGTCCCCACCCACCGCAAAATTGGGCAAGCTGTTGACCGGCTGGGCGAAATCGAAGGGAATCGATTCGACGGCTAAACCGACGTTGCGCTGGACAACGAAATGCAGATGCGGGCCGGTGCTGTTGCCAGTGTTTCCGGAGCGGGCCAGCAAGCTGCCGGCTTCGATGTGCTGGCCTTCGCGTACGCTCACCGAACCTTTCATCAGGTGCAAGTAGACGCCCATGGTGCCGTCATCATGCAGGACCCTGACGAAATTGCCGGCCGGGTTGTTGCCCCGCCCACTCTGCGCGTTCTCGATTTTTACCACCATGCCGCCGCGCGCCGCCACGATGGGCGTGCCTTCCGGCATGGCGATATCGGCGGCGTAGCGACCTTTCGGCGTGAAGTGACTGTACTTGCCGTTGGCGCCCTGAGTCAGGCGGAACGGACCGCCTCGCCAGGGCAACGGATACCGGTAGGGTTTGGGCAGCAGACGCGGATCGCCCAGCGCATGACGTAGCTTGGGTGTGTACTTGAGCGGCTTTGATGGGTCGAGCGGCGCGAGTGTTGCCAATCGGATCTGGCTGCGCGGCGGCAGTACCCAACGGATCGGTTTATCCGGTGCGCCGACGGCATTCTGTACGCCGGTCAACTTGAGTTCGATATCCACCGGTGCAAACAGATCGTTGCGAACTAGCAGCGTCTCGCCCGCGGCATGCTTGCGGGTTTCAAGCTTTACCTGGTTGTCGAGTTTCTCGACCATGCGATCGCTGAAGGTGAATACCCTCGCACCTGGTGCAGCCTGGTCGCTGTAAGTGACCACGCCGTTGGCGTCAGTATATTTGTAGATGGTCAGGGCCGACGCGGACGAGGCCAGCCAGAACGACCCGAGAACGAGAATGATGCGCCACGACATAACGGCAGACTTCATAGGGTTATGTAGTAAGAGGGCTGCAGACTAGCAGCGCAACGGTGCGCACGCGAGCCACCGACCGTCGGCCTGTGAAATTGTTCCGGCGGCACTGCAAATTTCAGATGACCGGAGCTTCTATTTGCAGACCTATGCGGTGGTCGTCTCTATTCAGGCGCCTGGGACGAAGTGCCGTTGTGCTGTCCCGCGGGCGATGAGGCGTGACAGATAATCGAGCTTCTGCGGATCACGATCGACGAAGCGGAAGGTCAGCTGCAACCATTCACTGTCCGGCTTCGGCTCCAGCGCCGCGACGGCGTGAAGGTAACCGTTGAGGCGGGCCACCTCGCCGCCTTCGCCCTGCTCCAGATCAAGCACGGCACTTTCCAGCACTTGCGGCAGCGTCTCGCCGCGCTTGACCACCAGCAGCCCCTCTTTGAGGCTGAGGGCCTTGATTACACAGGCAAGCGTTCCGCTCGGCAAACGCAACTGGCCCTGGCCGCGGCCGCCGCTGGCCGCAGTCGGTTTGGCTGCTCCCGGCTGAGCGAGCGGCGCGGCGAACCCGGGTGCCGGCGAGGCGACCGGCGCAGAAGCCGGTTTGACAACTTCAGCTTTACCGCCCGTCAGCGCAGCCAGGGAATCGTTGGCCATTCCGGTATTGGTCGGCCGTGCCGGTGCACTGGCGGCCAATGCGTCGAGCTTGCCGGCCCGTCCGAGCGCCTTGCGTACCTTGGTAGTCAACTGTTCGTTGGAGAATGGCTTGCCGATGAAATCGGACACACCTGACTGGATCGCCTGGACCACGTTCTCCTTGTCGCCACGGCTGGTGACCATGATGAACGGGGTGGTCTTGAGCTTTTCCTGGGCACGGCACCAGGTCAGCAGTTCAAGGCCGGACATTTCCGGCATTTCCCAATCACAAAGAATGAGGTCGAACGAATCCCGATCGAGCATCTGCTGGGCCTTGCGCCCGTTCACAGCGTCTTCGATACGAATCCCCGGGAAGTGGCTGCGCAACCCCTTCTTGATCAGATCCCGAATGAAGGGCGCGTCATCCACCACCAGCACACTGACCTTGCTCATCACTCGCTCCTGCTTGAATGGCCGCCAGCATAGCGTTAGCAGCCCGACGAAAAAAGCGTTCCAGATCAAAGCAGCGGTCAGCCTCCTACCGTATGCACGGCTGCTGCCTGCTCCCGATCAGGACACGGCTGGATCTGGCCGGCATACTGCAGGTATTTCGCCCAGCAAAACGCGAGGCCTTCATGGTTCAGCACATTCTTGTCGCCCACGATCTCAGTCCCGATGCCGACCTGGCGCTGGGCCGCGCCGCACAGTTGGCGCGGCAGACCGGGGCACGACTGAGCGTCTTACACGTTTTGGCCGGTAACCCAGGGGCAGCGGAGCAGCGAAACGCACAGAGCTATCTGCAGACAACGCTTGAGCGCCACGGCCTTGCCCAGCTGCAGCCCTGGATTCGTAAGGGCCGCGCCGCTGAAGAAATTCTTACCCAGGCCGCTGGGCTGGAAATCGATCTGCTGGTGATGGGCCGCCACCACCGTCAATCCCCGCAAGGATTCGCTGGCACCACACTGGAGCAAGTGCTGCAGAACTGTCCCGCACCGCTGCTTCTGGCTGTCGCGCCGGCAGCGCCCTATTCACAAGCGCTCGCCGCGCTGGATTACTCCAGCTGCGCCAACCGCGCGCTGCAGGCCGCGTGGCAACTATTGCCGGCTGCCAGCGATCTGACCGCACTGAACATCTACGAAATGCCGGACCTCGATCAGCCGAGCGAGCCTGACTTGGCACTGCAGCGCGAACTGTTCGATCAGTTGCTCAGCGACCTTCAAGCGGGTCTGGACAATTCCAGCGCGCGACTTCATTCGAGCCTTCGCCACGGTGAGCGCAATAGTTGCCTCGATTCGGCCATCGCCGCGCTGCAACCGCAACTACTCGCACTGGGGAGCCACAGCCGTGGCGAAATCAGCAACGCGCTGCTCGGCAGCCTGACTCGGCAATACCTCGACCTGCCGCCCTGCGATGTGTTGATCTCTCATTGACCGGCCCAAGGCGGGCGACATGCGCGCTCCCAGTCCAACCGCCTGCGTGACACGCTACAAGCTGGGGCGCCACCGTCATGTCAGCTAGCCTGAGTGGCGCGCTTTAGGACTTTACGCTACGCGTATCGTCCGCCGCATCGAGTGAACACGAAGCGCGCCCACTCGATCAGCCCGCATTTTCCAAATAGGTGTGCAGCTCGACGAACTGCTGCGTCAGCTTGTGCCGCGGGTCGAGGTGGATCAGCGGCGTGCAGACCTGATGTGACTCGCGCATCCGTACCGAACTCATCAGGTGCACCGGAAGCACGGGTAGCCCCTCGGCCAGCAGTTCGTCGATCATCTGTTGCGGCAGGGCCGCGCGCGGCTGGAATTGGTTGACGACGATGCCTTCGACTCGCAGCGCCTCATTATGGTCTTCCTGCAGCTCTTCGATTTCGTCGAGCAGGCTATACAGCGCCTGACGGGAGAAGCTGTCGCAATCGAACGGAATCAGGCAGCGGTCCGCAGCTATCAAGGCCGATAGGGTAAAGAAGTTGAGGGCCGGTGGCGTATCCAGATAGATGCGTTCGTATTCTTCGGAAAGGCTTTCCAGCAGTTTGCGCAGCTTGTTGATCTTGTGCTTGGCTTCGAGCTTGGGTTGCAGATCGGCCAGTTCTGCGGTGGCGGTAATCAGGTGCAGATTTTCGAAACGGGTTTCGGTGATCGGTGGGCGAGCCTTCTTGCCTGCCGGCCCTCCCGCCAGGATCTGCTTGAAGTAATCGGCGATGCCGGTCGGTAGTTCGTCTCCGGCCAGGCCGGTGAGGTAATGGCTGGTATTGGCCTGCGCATCCAGGTCGATCAACAGCGTGCGATAACCTTGCGCTGCGCTGACTGCTGCCAGGTTGCAGGCAATGCTGGACTTGCCAACACCACCCTTTTGGTTGAATACGACCCGTCGCATGCTCCGTCCTCTGATCATGTTTTCACCGGAGTCTATACAACGCAGATGGCACTCTGGCGACTTTTCATGGACCAAAGGCGCCGCAGTCCCACCGTTCAGCTTTGCTACCCTTGGCGCATTACGACAATGAGGAAAGACCTGTGCCGAGGTTTCTGATCGCTTTGCTGTTCGCCTTACTGAGCCAGCAGGCCGCCGCCCAATCACAAGGCGACGTGCTGCGGGTAGGCATCACGGAGGTCCCACCCTTCGTCATCCAGGAGGCCGATGGCAGCTGGAGCGGTATCAGCATTGACTTGTGGGAGGCGATCGCAGAGCAGGAAGGTTATCGCTATGAGCTGCGACCTTTGCCATTCGACCAGCTGCTACCGGGCCTGCAGGACGATCGGCTGGATGTGGTGGTCGGCGCCCTGACCATGACTGCCGAGCGCGAGGCACTGGTGGACTTCACGCACCCGTTCTATCGCACCGGACTGGCAATTGGCGTTCCCCAGGATCAACAGGGTGCCGGCTGGGGCGCCGTCCGTGCGCTGTTCTCCTGGCAATTCGCAAGCCTGGTGCTGGGCCTGGGCGCGTTGCTGCTACTGGTCGGCGCACTGCTCTGGCTGTTCGAGCGCCAGCGCAACCGCGAACAGTTCGGCGGCAGTTCGGTGGAAGGACTCGGTAACAGCTTCTGGTGGGCGGCGGTCACCATGACCACGGTCGGCTACGGCGACAAGGCACCCGTGACTCTCGGCGGGCGGCTGATTGCAATCGTCTGGATGTTCGCGGCATTGATCATGGTGTCGACCTTCACTGCCGCCGTGACCAGCACCTTGACGGTCGGCAGCCTGCAGAGCGGCCTGCAAGGGCCGGACGATCTGCGCAGTGCACACGTTGCGACAGTGGACGGCACCGTAAGCGCAGGCTACTTGCAAGAGCACCGCATCCGCGCCACCGCGTTCCCTGATGTGAGCCAAGCCATTAAAGCCGTGCTCGAAGGAGAAGCAGAGGCGGTGGTGTATGACCAGCCCATCCTGCAGTTCCGCAACACCGAGTTGCTGGGCAAAGGCTTACGGCTGCTGCCCGGCACCTTCGAACAACAGTCCTACGCCTTTGCGGTGCCCGCTGGCAGCCCCTACCGGGAGCCGCTGAGCCAAGCGATTCTGGACATCACCAACAGTACGCGCTGGCACGACGTGCAGACGCGCTATCTCGGCGAGCAGTAATCGATAGCGCCGCTCGCAAGCCGAGCGGCGACACACTCAGACGGCGACGGGCGCCTTGATGTGCGGATGGGCCTCGTACCCCACCAGCTCGAAATCCTCGAAGCGGAAGGCGAACAGGTCCTTCACGTCGGGATTGAGCTTCATCGTCGGCAGCGGTAGCGGTTCGCGGGTCAGCTGCAGGTCGGCCTGTTCCAGGTGGTTTGCATAGAGATGGCAATCGCCACCGCTCCAGATGAACTCCCCCGGCTGCAGGTCGCAGACCTGAGCCACCATCAGCGTCAGCAGCGCATAGCTGGCGATGTTGAAGGGCACACCGAGGAAGATGTCGGCTGAACGTTGGTACAGCTGGCAGCTGAGCTTGCCGTTCGCAACATAGAACTGGAACAACGCGTGGCACGGTGGCAGGGCCATCTCGTCGACCAGCGCAGGGTTCCAGGCTGAAACGATCAGGCGTCGCGAATCCGGGTTCTTCTTGATCATCTCCACCAGCTTACTGATCTGGTCGACCGACCCGCCGTTGGGTGCCGGCCAGCTGCGCCATTGATAACCGTAGACCGGGCCGAGCTCGCCGTTCTCGTCGGCCCACTCGTCCCAGATACGCACCCCGTTTTCCTGCAGGTACTTGATGTTGGTGTCACCCTGCAGGAACCACAGCAGCTCGTGAATGATGGATTTGAGGTGGCATTTCTTGGTGGTCACCAGCGGAAAGCCTTCGCTCAGGTCGAAGCGCATCTGGTGGCCGAACACGCTGTAGGTGCCGGTGCCGGTGCGATCGCTCTTGAAGGTGCCGTGCTCGCGCACATGGCGCATCAGGTCGAGATACTGTTTCATCGATGGGCTCGAAGCGGGCGCCGTGGCGCTGTGGAAGAGATCCTGCAGATAGTAAAAGTTTGGCGCTCGGCTTGTCGCGCTTATGCGACAAGCCGGGCCTTGCAACTCAGGCTGATGCCTTGGCCGGCTCGTGGCGGTAGCCCCAGGCGATCATGCCGAGGCCGATCAGGATCATCGGCACGCACAGAACCTGCCCCATGGTCAGCCAACCGAACGCCAAGTAGCCGAGCTGCGCATCGGGTACGCGCACAAATTCAACGATGAAACGGAAGATGCCATAGCAGACGGCAAACAGGCCGGAGACTGCCATGGTCGGCCGCGGCTTGCTCGAGTAGATCCAGAGAATGACGAACAATGCCACGCCTTCCAGGGCGAACTGATAGAGCTGTGAGGGATGCCGCGCCAGCTGCTGCGGGTCGGTGGGAAAGACCATTGCCCAGGGCACATCGGTCGCCTTGCCCCACAGTTCAGCATTGATGAAGTTACCGATGCGCCCTGCCCCCAGCCCGATCGGCACGAAAGGCGCGATGAAGTCCATCAGCTCGAAGAACTTCTTGCCATTGCGCCGGGCGAAAATCCAGGTGCACAGCAGCACGCCAAGCAAGCCCCCGTGAAACGACATACCTCCCTTCCAGACCTGGAAGATGAGTGTCGGATCGTTGATATAGGACGCCAGATCGTAGAACAGCACATAACCCAGCCGCCCGCCGACGATCACGCCCATCGCCACCCAGAACACTAGGTCAGAGAGCTTGTCCTTGTCCCAGCTGGGATCGAAGCGGTGCAGGCGGCGGGACGCCAGCAGCCAGGCCCCGCCTATGCCGATCAGGTACATCAGGCCGTACCAGTGGATTTGCAGCGGGCCTAGCGAAACGGCCACAGGGTCTATCTGCGGATAAGGCAGCATCCGGGTTTCCTCAAATCAAGAAATTGATACCAACGCCCAGCAACAACAGCGCAAACAGGCGCCGCAGCATCAGTGCCGACAGCCGATGGGCCAGTTGCGCCCCGATGCGGGCAAAAAACATACTGGTGATCGCGATGCCCAGCACCGCTGGAAAATAGACGAATCCAAAGCTCCAAGCCGGCAGGTGCGGATCCTGCCAGCCGACCACTGCGAAACTCAACGCGCCGACGACGGCGATCGGCAGGCCGCATGCGGCGGATGTCGCCACGGCTTTTTGGATGGGCACGCTGCGCCAGCTGAGAAAGGGCACCGTTAAAGAACCTCCACCGATTCCGAAGATCGCCGACGCCCAGCCAACCACGACACCAACCAGCGTGAGCCCCGGCTTACCGGGCACGCCCCGGCTGGCCTTAGGCTGAAGCGAAAACGCCATCTGCACGGACACAGCGATGGCGAAGACCCCGATGATTTTCTGCAGTAGCGGCCCTTGAATCGCAGCCGCCGTGAGGCTGCCCAAGGCAGCGCCAAACAGAATACCGAAGGTCATCCATAGCACCACGGGCCAGAGCACTCCGCCTTTGAGATGATGAGCTCTGATCGAATTCAGCGAAGTAAAAACGATGCTCGCCAGCGACGTGCCAACCGCCAGATGGGTCAGCACCAACGGATCGAAACCCTGGAGAGTGAAGCTGAAAACAAGCACCGGGACGATGATCATCCCACCGCCTACACCGAACAGCCCGGCCAGCAAACCAGCAAACCCGCCGAGCACGAGATAAAGCGCGAACTCCATCGGGCCATCCTGACCAAAACAAAGCGGCATGTTAGCGGAAAAACTGCCCGGAAGCTGAAAGCGGGTTGCCGAGCCGGGCGGCTTGGCTTCAAGCTTTCGCCTCTCGCACCCAGCTGAGCCTAACCATGTGCCTGATCGTATTCGCCTGGCGCCCGTGCCACGCATTGCCGCTCATCGTCGCGGCCAACCGAGACGAATTTCATGCGCGTCCCAGTCTGCCGCTGGGTCACTGGGACGACGCGCCAGACATCGTAGCTGGGCGCGACCTCCTGGCGGGCGGGACCTGGATGGGAATCAGTGCAGCGGGACGCTTCGCGGCACTGACCAACATCCGCGCACCGGGTACCCCAGCCGGTGCGCGCTCACGAGGCGAGCTGCCCGAGCGCTATCTGCGCAGTGCTCTGTCACCCCAGGCTTACCTGAGCGAATTGACTGGCCACCTCGAGCATTACTCGGGTTTCAACCTTCTGGTCGGGGATGCGCGTGAGCTGTGGTATCTGAATTCAAAGTCCGCCACACCGGAACGGTTGCAAGCCGGTGTCTACGGCTTGTCCAACGCAGCGCTGAATACGCCCTGGCCGAAGCTCGTTCGCGCCCGCGCCGAGTTGCAGGCCAGTATCGACGCACCGGAGGTGGACACCCTGTTGCAGGTGTTGAGCGACCCCCAACCCGCCGCCGACGGCGATATGCCAAGCACCGGCGTGCCCTACGAATGGGAGAAGAAGCTGTCCAGCGTATTCATATCAAGCGCTGACTACGGCACTCGCGCCAGCACTGTACTGATTCGCCGCGCGGACGGCTCCGCACATATCACCGAGCGCCGCTTCGGACCGGCTGGGGTCTTGGATCAACGCCGCATCGACGTACCTTCATCCAGCCAGGTAAGCCGCTCGGATCCGATCTAGAGCGCCGCCGACGGGTTGAGCATGCGATCCAGCCCCAGGTTGCGCAGGGTCAACTGCACGGTGGCATGGATCACCTGAGGGCTGTCCATGACCATGACCTTGGCCAGCAGCTCGCGCGCCGTGACCGAGCTGATCTGACGCAGCATCCACTTCACCTTCGGCAGGTTGGTGGCATTCATCGACAGGCTGTCGAACCCCATCGCCAACAGCAAGATGGCCGCACCGGGGTCACCTGCCATCTCACCGCAGATGCTGACCGGCTTGCCTTCGCCGTGGGCTTCACGGACGACGCGCTGCAAGGCCTCGAGCACTGCCGGATGCAGGTAATCATAGAGATCGGCCACACGCGGGTTGTTGCGGTCAACCGCCAGCAGGTATTGGGTCAGGTCATTGGACCCCACCGAGAGGAAGTCCACCTGGCGCGCCAGTTCGCGGGTCAGGTAGACCGCAGCCGGCACTTCGATCATCACCCCTACCGGCGGCATTTCGACATCGGTGCCTTCGTCACGCACCTCGCCCCAGGCGCGGTGGATCAGGTGCAGGGCCTCTTCCAGCTCGCGCGTGCCGGAAATCATCGGCAGCAGAATGCGCAGGTTGTTCAGCCCGGCGCTGGCCTTGAGCATGGCGCGGGTCTGCAGCAGGAAAATCTCGGGGTGATCCAAGGTGACGCGGATGCCGCGCCAGCCGAGGAAGGGATTCTCTTCCTTGATCGGGAAGTACGGCAGGCTCTTGTCACCGCCGATATCGAGACTGCGCATGGTCACCGGCAGCGGGTGGAAGGCCTGGAGCTGCTCGCGATAGATCGCCATCTGCTCCTTCTCGCTGGGGAAGCGCTCCTTGATCATAAAGGGCACTTCGGTGCGATACAGGCCGACGCCCTCGGCGCCACGCTCCTGCGCCCGCACCACATCGGCGAGCAGGCCGGTATTCACCCAAAGCGGAATGCGCACACCGTCGGTGGTTTCGCAAGGCAGCTCGCGCAGGATGTCCAGGCCTTCGGATAGCTGCCGCTCCTGCTCGGCCAAGACCAGATACTGCTCGCGCAGCACCTTGGCAGGATTGGTGATGATCTCGCCACGGGTGCCGTCGATGATCAGCTCGATGCCGTCGACCTTCGAGTACGGCAGGTCGACCGCACCCATCACCGTCGGAATGCCCATTGCCCGGGCCAGGATCGCCACATGCGAGTTGCTCGAACCCAGCACCGACACCATGCCCATCAGCTTGCCTTCAGGCACTTCGCCGAGCATCGCCGGAGACAGTTCTTCACTGACGAGGATGGTGTTGTCCGGGTAGGTCAGCGTCTGCTGCCGGGCCTGCTGCAGATAGCCGAGCAGACGGCGGCCGATGTCTTTGACGTCGGAGGCGCGCTCACGCAGGTAGGCATCGTCCATCATCTCGAAGCGACCCACATGATCGGCAACGACTTGGCGTAACGCGCCTTGCGCCCACTGGCCGGTGCGAATGACCTTGGACACCTCGCCACCAAGGGCAGAGTCATCGAGCATCATCAGATAGACGTCGAACAGTGCGCGCTCTTCCTTGCGCATCTGCGTCGCTAGCTTGTCGGACAAGGCACGCATGTCGGCACGTACAGCCGCGAGCGCTGCTTCGAAAAGCTCAAGCTCGGCTGGAATGTTATCGATGGCTTTGTCGGGTACCACGTCCAGATCAGCAGGAGGCAGCACGACGACTGCCGTGCCTACCGCCGCCCCGGGCGCACCCGGAATACCGATGAAACGGGTTTCCTGAATGCCTTTGCCCTGCCGGCCGAGGCCGCGGATCGAGCCGGTTGCCTCGGCGTGGGCGATTACCCCGGCGAGCTGCGCGCTCATCGTAACCAGGAAGGCTTCCTCGCCTTCGTCGAATAGCCGCTGCTCTTTCTGCTGGATAACCAGTACGCCCATCACCCGCCGGTGGTGGATGATCGGTGCGCCGAGAAAAGAGGCGTAGCGCTCTTCACCGGTCTCGGCAAAGTAGCGATAGCGCGGGTGCTCGGAGGCATGCTCCAGGTTCAGCGGCTCCTCGCGGGTGCCAACCAAACCGACCAGACCCTCGTTGGGCGCCATGCTGACCTTGCCGATGGCTTTCTTGTTCAGGCCTTCGGTGGCCATGAGCACGAAGCGTCCGGATTCCGGATCGAGCAGGTAGACCGAGCAGACCTGGCTGGCCATGGCCTCCCGAACTCTCAGCACGATGATGCCCAACGCCGCCGTGAGGTCCTTGGCGGCATTGACTTCCTGGACGATCTTGCGAAGCGTGCCGAGCATGCTCAGGGGCTTTCTCCCGTCAATCCCGCGCCAGAAGGCGCGGGGCGAGTTCTTTTAAGGCGCGACGGTAAACCTCGCGCTTGAAGGTGACCACCTGGCCCAGCGGGTACCAGTAACTGACCCAGCGCCAACCGTCGAATTCTGGCTTGCCAGTCAGATCCATGCGCACCCGGTCTTCGGCGCCGGTGAGGCGCAGCAGAAACCACTTCTGTTTCTGACCGATGCACAGCGGCTGGCTGTGAGTACGCACCAGACGCTGCGGCAAGCGATAGCGCAACCAGCCGCGGGTGCAAGCAAGGATTTTCACATCCTGCTGTTCCAAACCGACTTCTTCGTTGAGTTCGCGGTAGAGGGCCTCTTCCGGCGTCTCGCGTGGATTGATTCCGCCTTGCGGAAATTGCCAGGCATCCTGATTAATCCGCCGAGCCCACAACACCTGCCCAACATCATTGGTCAGGATGATGCCGACATTGGGGCGAAAACCATCGGAGTCGATCACGGCAACAACCTCGCAAACGCATGTCGCGGCATTGTTCCACAAAAACGTGAAAAGCAGAAAGCGCGCATGGGGGCCATTGATCAACCGGAAGCGGCGCTCCATCGAAGTGCTTGGCATCTGCCATCTATCGAGCGATCCCGCTATGCTTCGCCCCCCTTCATCGCCCGAGGAACGCAGCGTGCGCCTAGCTCTATTCGATCTCGACAACACCCTCCTGGCCGGCGACAGCGACCACGCCTGGGGCGAATTTCTCTGCCAGCGCGGGCTGGTCGACGCCGAGGCCTATCGCGCCCGCAACGATGCTTTTTATCAGGACTACCTGGCCGGCGCGCTGGATGTGCTGGAGTATCAAAACTTCTGCCAGGAGCTGCTTGGGCGCAGCGAGATGCCGCAGCTTCAGCAATGGCATGCTGAGTTCATGCGCGACCACATCGAACCCATCGTGCTGGCGAAAGGCGAGGCACTGGTCCGCCAGCATCATGACGCCGGTGACCGGGTGGTGATCATCACCGCAACCAACCGCTTCATTACCGGGCCCATCGCCAAACGGCTGGGCGTCGATACCCTGCTGGCCACCGAATGCGAGATGCAGGAGGGACGCTACACCGGTCGGTTGACCGATGTGCCGTGCTTTCAGGAAGGCAAGGTGACACGGATCGAACGCTGGCTGAGGGATAATGACCAGAGCCTGGATGACAGCTATTTCTACAGCGACTCGCGCAACGACCTGCCATTGCTCGAGCGGGTCAGCCATCCAGTCGCGGTCGATCCTGACCCGACGTTGAGGGAGATCGCGCAGCAGCGAGGCTGGGAGATCATAAGCCTGCGCTGAACACCAGCCGCCCCACGGGAGCCGCTAGACAGGTTTGGCTCCCATCAGGCCCATGATTGCGACAAGAATCAGCAGGATCAGACCGGCATAGACCAGCGCAAAACGCGGCAGCTTCGCCGGAGCAGGACCGTCACCCACCTGCTGCCAGGCACGCAGGCGGCCGCTGAGCAGCAGCGTGAGCGGTACGAGGATCAGGAACAGCACCGAACTGGCCAGCAGCCACAGCTGGCCGAGCGGAAAGCCTGCCAGATGGGCCAACCACCAACCTGTCACCGGCAGCAGCAATCCCAACACGGCGAGCAAGGGCAGCGACATCAGCCGGGTCCGCCGCAGTTTATTCTGCAATACGGCCGGATCTGCCCGTCGCCAGGCCTTCCACAGCATGGCGATATGGGCGATGAGCCCGAGCGTGAGCAATATCGCCAGCACGGCGTGGGTGATGTTCAGCAGTTGGTAATGTTCCATTGATCCTCACGGTACGGCTGATCAGCCGAGAAACAGTTGGTAGGCCGGATTGTCCGTTTCGTCCCAGTAGCGGTAACCGATCTTGTCCAGCGCGGCGGGCAACAGGTGACGGTCCTCGGCGGGTACTTGCAAGCCGGCCACTACTCGACCGTCGGCAGCACCATGGTTGCGGTAGTGGAACATCGAAATATTCCAGCGCCCGCCGAGGTTGTTGAGAAAGTTGAACAGCGCGCCCGGACGCTCCGGGAATTCGAAGCGATACACCACCTCATCGCTGACCGCCGAGGCATGGCCGCCGACCATGTGACGTGTGTGCAGCTTGGCCAGCTCATTGTCGGTGAGATCGAGTACCGGGAAACCCTTGGCGCGCAACCCTTCCACTAACGCCGCACGCGGATCGTTTTCTGGATGCGTCTGCACCCCGACGAAGATGTGCGCTTCGCGGTCCTGGTGGTAGCGGTAGTTGAACTCGGTGATCTGGCGCTTGCCGATGGCCTCGCAGAACGCCTTGAAGCTTCCTGGCTCCTCGGGGATGGTCACGGCGATGATCGCTTCGCGCTTCTCGCCCAGCTCGGCCCGCTCGGCCACGTGGCGCAGGCGGTCGAAATTGACGTTGGCACCCGAATCGATACCGACCAGCACTTGGTTCTCGACCCCGTCGCGCTCGACGTAGCGCTTGATCCCGGCCACCGCCAGGGCACCGGCCGGCTCTGTGATCGAGCGGGTGTCGTCGTAGATGTCCTTGATGGCCGCACAGATTTCGTCGGTACTGACCGTGATCACTTCATCGACATGGTGCCGGCAGATATCGAAGGTGTATTGACCGATCTGCGCCACCGCCACCCCATCGGCGAACAACCCCACCTGCGGCAGTACCACGCGCTCGCCAGCGGCCATCGCCTGCTGCAGGCAGTTGGAATCGTCCGGCTCCACACCGATGACCTTGATCTCGGGACGCAGATATTTGATGTACGCGGCCACGCCCGCGATCAGCCCGCCGCCGCCCACTGGCACAAAGATCGCGTCCAGCTGGCCCTGATGCTGGCGAAGAATTTCCATCGCCACGGTGCCCTGCCCGGCAATGACGTGCGGATCGTCGTAGGGGTGGATATAGACGTAGCCCTTTTCCTCCACCAGCCGCAGCGAGTAGGCCAGCGCCTCGGGAAAGGCATCCCCGTGTAGCACCACCTTGCCGCCGCGAGCTCGCACGCCCTGCACCTTCAGTTCTGGCGTGGTGCGCGGCATGACGATGGTCGCCTTGATACCCAGCTCACGGGCCGCCAAGGCCAGGCCCTGCGCATGGTTGCCGGCCGATGCGGTGACCACGCCGCGCGCCAGCTCCTCGGGTGACAGCTGCGCCAGCTTGTTATAGGCACCGCGAATCTTGAAGGAGAACACCGGCTGCAGATCCTCGCGCTTGAGCAGAATCTGGTTACCCAGCCGCTCGGAAAGCTGGCGGGCAGGCTGCAACGGGGTTTCCACCGCAACGTCATAGACGCGCGAGGTGAGGATCTTCTTGACGTACTGTTCGAGCATCGTGAGCTATCTTGGCGGGCCTTGCGGGGCAGACGAGTCTACTCTGCGAAAAACCCTGCGACCACCGTCAATCGGCGCGCAAAACAGCAGTACAGCCTTAGCAGGCAAGACCCGCCGATGAGCCCCCGCTATACTCTTGCCCTTCGACTCACTCACCGCCCGGACCTTTACGCCATGACTCAGGATCAACTCAAGCAGGCTGTCGCCCAGGCCGCTGTCGACTTCATCGTGCCGCAGCTCACCGACCGCAGCATCGTCGGCGTTGGCACCGGTTCCACCGCCAATTTCTTCATCGATCTGCTGGCCAAGCACAAAGGCTTCTTCGACGGCGCGGTAGCCAGTTCCGAAGCCACCGCCGAGCGCCTGAAAGGCCACGGCATCCCAGTTTACGACCTGAATTCGGTATCGGACCTTGAGTTCTACGTCGACGGTGCCGACGAGACCAACAGCCATTTGGAACTGATCAAGGGCGGCGGCGCAGCCCTGACCCGGGAAAAGATCGTCGCCGCAGTGGCCCGCACCTTCATCTGCATTGCCGACGGCAGCAAGCTGGTCGAGCGCCTCGGCGAGTTTCCCCTGCCGGTCGAAGTGATTCCAATGGCCCGCAGCCACGTGGCACGTGAACTGGTCAGGCTGGGTGGCGATCCGGTCTACCGTGAAGGCGTGGTGACCGACAATGGCAATGTCATTCTCGACGTGCATAACCTTATGATCGGTTTCGCCCCGGATGTGGAAGCGCAGATCAACAACATTGTCGGCGTGGTCACCAACGGGCTCTTCGCTGCACGCCCTGCCGACATTCTGCTGCTGGGCACCAAAGATGGCGTTCAGACCCTGAAGCGTTGAGCCGAGCCAGCCGAGCCAATGCTGGCTAGTCGGCCTTGCGAAATACATAGAACAAATTGGGCTCGCTGACGAGGTAGATCGTGCCGTCCGGGCCCATGGCGATGCCTTCGGCCTGAGGCACATCCGCCTCCAGCCCATGGTCGCCGGCCTTGAGCGACAATGCGCTGATAGCTTTGCCATGGATGTCCAGTTCGACCACCAAGCGAGACTCGTCCGAAAGCGCCAGCAAGTGGCCCGTCTGCTGGTCATATTGCAGGCTGGACAGATCCCGCACGAACAGATCGGCGTCGCGCTCGCGGTCCTCGCTGACGTGTACGCCCAGCGGCTGGTCATCCTCGGCGTAGGGAAAGCCCTCGACCTCATAAATGCGCACCGGATCGCGCTCCTTCGCCACGAACAAGCGCTTGCCGGCCACGTCGTAAGCCAGCCCCTCGAAACCCTTGTTCCCGTTCTGCCCGATTCCCAACGACAATTGTTGACTGGCGGCCGCATCGATCGACTCGGTGCGTTCACTCACCTCAACTCGCAACAGACGCTGCAGGCGCTCATCGCTGATCACATAGACGCCGCGCGAGATGTACTCGATCGCCTCCGGGTCACCGAAGCCCACCAGCGGAATCGCCCGTGACAGCTTGCCATCGAGGCTGAGCTCAAGCAGCTGCGGTTTGCCGTTGGTGATGGCGATTAGGCTGTTGCGGTCGGGATCGAAGGTCAGCGCCGAGAGGTCGTCATCGATCCCTTCGACCACCTGCGCCTGGATGTCCGCGCGATAGCCCGGCAGCCAGAGGGATACCTCCTGCAGCCGATCGGCCTGCCGCCACTGGCTGAAGTGAAACAAGGTTTGCTCGAACAGGTGAAGGTGCTGACCGACAGCCACAGCCAGCAGCAATGCCGCACCGGCCAGGGCGGTTGATATCCATTTCAAAACAGGGCGCATCATGCTCACTTCTCAAGGACGGGACTGAAAGTGTGCCCGCCCAGGCTTAGCTGAGCCTTAATGGCTGCTGGCGGCGCAGCGCATGCATGGACTTCGCTGGCCCCTGCTTGTTACCGCTTGCGCCTGAACACGTAGAGAAGATTGGGTTCGGCTACGACGTAGATATCGCCGTGCTCGTCCATGGCGACGCCCTCGGCCTGGTCTATTCCCTCAACCAAACCATTGAGGCCGCCGAGCAGCCTGATGAAGCTGAGCGGCCGGCCTCGCTGGTCGAGCTCGACCAGCAGGCGCGATTCATCGGACAGCATCAGGGTGTGGCCGGTACGCGGGTCGATAGTCACCGATGAGATGTCACGCACCAGCAGCGGCTGCTCGGGCCAGGCCTCAAGGATGCCGGCGGCGCCGTCCTCCCCGGGAAAAGGCAGTTCGAACAATCCCTGCGGATCGCGCTCCTTGGCCAACAGCATGCGTTTGGTGCGCGGATTCCAGGCCAGCCCTTCAAAGCCTTTATTACCTGCACCGTCGAAACCCAAGTCATAGGTTGCGAGATCATCAAGATCGAGACTTTCCACCCCTGGCGCCAGCCGAAACACAGCAACCAGCCGACGCCGCTCGTCGACGATACCGAGTCGCCCGTCATCCAGCGCTTCGACCGCTTCAGGATCAGAGAATCCGGTCAGGGTGATGCGCCGCAGCACGACGCCGCCAGGGGAAAACTCCACGAGCTGCGGGTTTTGGCCGGTGACAGTAAACAGCGTCCCGGTCGCTGCATTCCAAGTCAGCCCAGAAGTTTCGTCGTCTTCCAGGCCAAACAATGTGGTCTCCAGTGCCAGCTCATAATCTGGCAACCAGATGCTCGCCGCGCGCTCTTGAGAATCGACGTATTGCTCGTGCCAGTAGAGTTTCAGCTGGTCGTCCCAATGCAGCATCCAGCCGACCAGCACGGCCATTGCGATGGTTAGGATTAGGGAAACGTACAGAAGCAAGCGGAGGCGGGACGGTCGGACGGCGGCGTCAGGCATGTAGGCGAACCCAAGTAGAGCGTGCAATTACAGCATGACCTTTACAGGCAGGATATAGCGCTGCAGGCCGGATACGTCAGACGTACCCGGGCCATGCTGGGTTAAAGCACGCGACTCTCGAAGCGAGACAACCCGACCAGTTCCAGTACCAGCTCGTCACCCTGATGGAGGGGGCCTACACCCACAGGCGTGCCGGTCAGGACCACGTCGCCCGGCTGCAGGCTGAAGTGTCCGGCGATGTGCTGCAGCAGCGGCAGGATGGCGTTGAGCATCTGGTTGCTGTTGCCGTCCTGACGCACCTCACCGTTAATGGTCAGGCGCACACCGATATCGGTCAGATCCTCCACTGCATCGCCCGGCACGAATGGTGCCAGCACACAGGCACCATCAAAGCTTTTAGCGATTTCCCATGGATGGCCCTTTTCCTTCAGTTTGGCCTGCACGTCGCGCAGGGTCAGGTCGAGGGCTGGGGCGAACCCGGAAATCGCGTCGCGAACCTCTTCTTCGTTCGGCTTGCGCGACAACGGCTTGCCGATCAGCACGGCGATTTCCGCCTCGTAGTGCACGGCACCACGGTCAGAGGGAATGCTGAAGCCGCTGTCCAGCGGCACGGTGCAGCTGCCGGCCTTGATGAACAGCAGGGGCTCGGTCGGCACCGGGTTGTTCAGCTCTTTGGCGTGCTCGGCGTAGTTACGGCCGATGCAGACGACTTTGCCCAACGGGTAATGGATCGTGGTGCCGTCGGTGTACTGGTGCTTGTAGGTCATGGAGAGTTCCTGTCTGCTCAAACAGCGAAAATCTTGCCCGGATTCATGATGCCGTTCGGATCGAAGGCTGCCTTAACTGCCTTCATGTACTCAATTTCCACCGGCGAACGGCTGTACTCGAGGTAGTCACGCTTGGTCATGCCGACGCCATGTTCGGCGGAGATCGAACCGTTGTACTTCTGCACGGTTTCGAACACCCACTTGTTCACCGTCGCGCACTTGCCGAAGAACTCGTCCTTGTCCATCGCATCGGGCTTGAGGATGTTCAGGTGCAGGTTGCCGTCGCCGATGTGGCCGAACCAGACGATCTCGAAGTCCGGATAGTGCTCACCGACGATGGCGTCGATTTCCTTGAGGAAGGCCGGCACCTTGGCAATGGTGACGGAGATGTCGTTCTTGTACGGCGTCCAGTGGCTGATGGTCTCGGAGATGTACTCGCGCAGCTTCCACAGGTTCTGCAGCTGCTGCTCGCTCTGGCTCATCACGCCATCGAGCACCCAGCCCTGCTCAACGCAATGCTCGAACGTCGCCAACGCCTGATCGGCGCGCTCATCGGTGGTGGCTTCGAATTCCAGCAGCGCGTAGAACGGGCAGCTGGTTTCGAACGGTGCCGGCACGTCGCCGCGGCCGAGCACCTTGGCCAGCGCCTTGTCGGAAAAAAACTCGAAGGCAGTCAGGTCCAGCTTGTCCTGAAAGGCGTGCAGCACCGGCATGATCGAGTCGAAGTCCGGCGTGCCCAGCACCAGCGCAGTCAGATTGGTTGGCTGGCGCTCCAAGCGCATGGTCGCCTCGACGACGAAGCCCAGCGTGCCCTCGGCACCGATGAAGAGCTGGCGCAGGTCATAGCCGGTGGCGTTCTTGATCAGGTCCCTGTTCAGCTCGAGCAGATCGCCCTTGCCAGTGACGACCTTAAGACCCGCCACCCAGTTACGGGTCATGCCATAGCGAATCACCTTGATCCCGCCTGCGTTGGTCCCGATGTTGCCGCCGATCTGGCTGGAGCCTGCGGAAGCGAAGTCCACCGGGTAATACAGGCCCTTGTCTTCGGCGAACTGCTGCAGCTGTGCGGTGACCACGCCCGGCTGGCAGACCGCGGTGCGGTCCATCTCGTTGAATTCGAGAATCTGGTTCATGTAATCGAACGACACCACCACTTCGCCATTGGCCGCCACCGCGGCAGCGGAAAGGCCAGTGCGGCCGCCCGAGGGCACCAGAGCGATCTTTCGCTCGTTCGCCCAGCGCACGATTGCCTGCACCTGCTCGATGGTCTTCGGGAACACGATGGCCGAGGGTGCCGGGGCGTACTGCTTGGTCCAGTCCTTGCCATAGGTGTTCAGCGAATCGGCATCGGTCAGCACCTTGCCAGGCTCGACCAGGGTCTTCAGCTCGTCGATCAGGGCGGGGTCGGTCATCATGGGAACTCTCATTCGATTCATGGTCACCCTGAGTACGCTTCAGCTCAGGACATGGGTGTTTCGAGGGGTGCGTATGCTAGCATACGCACCCTTTTGAAACGTGCCTCGGCAGACTCCCGACACCGCTGATACCGGGTCGGCCAGCCTTCGCTGGACACTTCGTTCTACCCTTCGGCCTTAAGGTTTAAATGCAGATGAGCCAGACCTCTCTCGACAAGAGCAAGATCAAGTTCCTTCTTCTCGAAGGCGTGCACCAGAACGCTGTCGACACCCTCAAGGCCGCCGGCTACTCCAACATCGAGTACCTCAAGACCGCGCTGACCGAGTCGGAGCTGAAAGAGAAGATCGCCGACGTCCATTTCATCGGGATTCGTTCGCGCACTCAACTCACCGAGGACGTCTTCGAAGCAGCAAAAAAACTGATCGCCGTCGGCTGTTTCTGCATCGGCACCAACCAGGTCGATCTCAATGCCGCCCGTGAGCGCGGCATTGCGGTGTTCAACGCACCCTACTCCAACACTCGCTCGGTGGCCGAGCTGGTGCTCGCCGAAGCCATCCTGCTGCTGCGGGGCATTCCGGAGAAGAACGCGTCCTGCCATCGCGGCGGTTGGATCAAGTCGGCAGCCAACTCCTTCGAAATTCGCGGCAAGAAGCTGGGCATCATCGGCTACGGCTCCATCGGCACGCAGCTGTCGGTGCTCGCCGAAGGCCTCGGCATGCAGGTGTTCTTCTATGACGTGGTGACCAAGCTGCCGCTGGGCAACGCCACTCAGATCGGCTCGCTGTACGAACTGCTGGGCATGTGCGACATCGTCTCCCTGCACGTCCCCGAGCTGCCATCCACTCAGTGGATGATCGGTGAGAAGGAAATCCGCGCCATGAAGAAAGGCGCAATCCTGATCAACGCCGCCCGCGGCACCGTGGTCGAGCTGGATCACCTCGCCGCTGCGATCAAGGACGAGCACCTCATCGGCGCCGCCATCGACGTGTTCCCGGTCGAGCCCAAATCCAACGATGAAGAGTTCGAAAGCCCGCTGCGTGGCCTGGATCGTGTGATCCTGACCCCACACATCGGCGGCTCGACCGCCGAAGCACAGGCCAACATCGGCCTGGAAGTGGCGGAAAAGCTGGTCAAGTACAGCGACAACGGCACCTCGGTATCGTCCGTCAACTTCCCGGAAGTGGCCTTGCCATCGCACCCCGGTAAGCACCGCCTGCTACACGTCCACCAGAACATCCCGGGCGTGATGAGCGAGATCAACAAGGTGTTCGCCGACAACGGCATCAACATCTGCGGCCAGTTCCTACAGACCAACGAGAAGGTTGGCTACGTCGTCATCGATGTAGATAAGGAATATTCCGACCTGGCGCTTGAAAAACTGCTGCAGGTCAACGGCACCATCCGCAGCCGCGTGCTGTTCTAAGCGCTGCACTGGCAGTATCGAACGGGAGGCTTAGGTCTCCCGTTTTCGTTTTGCCGCATGACTATCACGGTTTCGCACGATTGTTCAGCTGGCTGAGGCTGAATCGCCGCTTTCGCCCGAACGTGGATCCTGCCGATCCGGCGATGATGGGCGCTCGGCAGGCGTAACGGGCGGCACCTCAGGCGGTACTTCCAGCGTTGGGGGCCTCGGATGGCCTTGGCTGTCATCTCCGCTCTCGATTACATCCTGCCGCGGCTCGCGCGTGTCCAGTGGATGTTCGCGGGCTTTCTCAGGGTGCGTCGGACCAGTGCCGGCGGCGATTGCCAACGACGCAGCCATCAATGTTGAAACGGCTAAAGAAACGCGTATAGCCATGAGCGTCTCCCGATTAGGGGTCATGGGGTTCCGGACGCAATCAGCTGCGACAGCAAGACGCCAACGGTTGCGCAAGAAAAAGCCCCGTCCGAAGCCGTAATGCTGTTCACTTAAGCGGAGCAGCCTTACGATCCACCGGATACCGGGTTTTGGAAATCTTCACCGTCCTTGGCCTCCCTGGCCTTGGACGG